>CAWJHY010000033.1:0-66490 GCA_963842495.1 uncultured Acidobacteriota bacterium | reverse complement strand
AAAAGTTCTATGAAAGAGCTATGAGAAGCGAGCGGGGCCGAGGCGGAGAGGTTTTGGGGGAGTGCTTGGATCGAGAGTGGTGATGGCGGATTTGGATTTATCGCATTGGTGCCAAGGTGGATCCTTAAGTGGGGGAGCGAGTTCGACTCGCTCCCGACCCACCTCGGCCCCGGGGTCGGCGCTCAGGTCGCATCCCTGCGTAGCCCTATCCTCCGCCCCGGCCGGTTGGAAGTCTACTGCAACGCCGCTCCATTGGCCAACGCTTGTTCGAGAATCTTGTTCCACTTTCCTTGTAGCGTGGTGACGGAGTTGAGTTCTGGCAAGGGGACAGGAACTCGGTAGCCCAGAGCGGAGTGAGGGCGGAGAAAGTTGTAGTGAGTGACGAAGAGCGTGGTGAGAGCCAGCGCGCCGTTCTGGGTAACGAAGCCGCAGGCGGGGCGCACGTGGTGTTTGTAAGTGCGATTGAGGCGTTCGATGAGTTGCTTGAAGGGACGAAATTCGGTGGAGACCGGGTCGAGGTTTTCCAGGCCGATGACCTGCCGCAAGGTGTGCGGGGGTTGAGAAGAGGAGCGGTGAGCGTTGAGGAAGTGCACCCCGGCCTGATAAGCGGGGTTGCCATCGGTGATGAAGCGGAGGGCCTGATCTGGGGGCAGGGTGCGGGCGGCCTCACCCAAGGCCACCGTAGCGGCCAAGGTATCGCGCTCTGCGGCGACGTGATAGGACGTGATGTGATGCCCTTGGGGGTCGAGAAAGAAGAAGGTGTATTGGTGCTTGCCCGCGACACGAATATAGGTTTCATCCCCGGTGGCAGTGTGGCTGAGCGGAGCCTTGTGGGACAGGTTAAAGGCGTGGCAGTAGTAGGCCGCGGCCTGAGCGTAGTTGAGGACGGACTGATAACTGAGGGGCACGCCGAAGACTTGACGGAGGACCTGAGCGGTCTTGCGTGCGGAGAGGGCAAAGGAGATGTGGAAAGCCAGGACCAGCCCTAACAGGTCTGAGGAGCGGTGAATTCGGGTGAGGTCGACGCCAGGCGGAGCGGGAGTGGAAGGGGCCAGTTGAGCAGGCTGAAAGTGGTACTCGCGATATTGGTAGCGCAGCTTGAATTGGGAGAGGCGGAGTTTCTGGAGCAGCTTCTCGTTCCACTTTAAGGCTTGTTGCTTCTGCAGGTAGTGAGGGCAGTGATCGCAGGGGCACTTATAGAGGGTGGAGTCAGCACGTTGTTTCCAGCAGTAAAGGGCACTGTGACAGTAGGGACACCAGTAGCGCGTAGGGCGGGTGAGGCGATGGCGGCGAGCCAGTTGAGACAAGCGACCACAGACTTTGCAAAGCAACTGGCTGGCTTGACGGCCATCGTTGCGGTAGAGGAACTGCGGAGGTGCGCCGCAGTGGGCGCAACGGCAAGTTCGTGGCAAGGGGCGGGCAGCGCGTCGGCGAACCGGCGAGAGAGGCCGACCATGCTGACGCTGATACTGAGCACACAACTGCTGCCAATCCAAGCTGGGCGCGGCTGGTGGCGGGGTGGGCGGCGGGGTCAGGGGAGCGCGGGGATCGACGTAGAAATCGCGGTAGTGCGGATGCTGCTGGCGGAAGTCGTCGCGCGGCTGAGGCTCGGGCTGTCGTCCGGCGAGGATCTCCTGCAGTTGTTCGACAAGGTCCTGCAAATCCTGGCGAGTAAATTTCCGGCAGAGCCAAAGTACCAATCGTGGTATGCTGCCCATGGCGGTGAGTCTCTCGGGAACCGTGGTGGGTTCCCTGACGAGTGGTTTGGGAAAGAGAGACTTCACCGCCTTTTTTACTCGCCGTCAACTCCCACCGCAGAAGCTCCAGCCGGTTGCAGACAGGCCTCTCGACTCACCAACGGACCCCGGCACACTGCGCCCCCGGGGGGAGAAAGCAGAAATGCTGGCTTCTCCCACGAATTCAACAGAATATCGGCCTAAAGAAAGAAAGTTTTTGACAGTACGGAGACGCAAGAGGGGATACGGTTATGAACGCCACGAATCTCAAACTCCGCAGCCGCGACTGGTTCGGAAAAGACGATCGCCGGCGAGCGTCAGCGAAAGGGCGAATCCGATCATGAAAAGGCACCGCAGTGGCCAGAGCATTCTCGCGGCGGCGTGCGTGATCGGTACCCTGCTGATGACGGCGACCGGAAAGGCGCAGTCGGCCGGTGTCGCGACTCCGCTTTCCCTGAGTGCCGGCGGCCGGTACTTGGTCGACGCGAACCGCGTTCCCTACCTTTTGCAGGGTGATGCCGCATGGTCTTTGGTCGTTGCCACGGACGACCAGGGAGTGGAGCAGTACCTCAAAAACCGAAGAGATAAGGGATTCAACGCGCTGCTGGTGAATCTGGTCGAGCACCTCTTCGCGAAAAAGCCGCCATTGAACGCTGCGGGTGACCCGCCATTCACCACGCCGGGAGATTTCACCACTCCCAACGAGAAGTATTTTGCCCACGCCGACAAGGTTATCCGTGAGGCCGGCGAAAATGGCATGCAGGTGCTTCTCGCGCCCATCTACCTGGGTTATGTCGGCACGCAAGAGGGATGGATCGAAGAGCTCATGAAGCTCAAGCCTGAGAAGTGCCTCGAGTACGGCCGGTATTTAGGAAAACGATATAAGGATTGTAATAATATCATTTGGGTGATGGGTGGCGACCGCGACCCTAAGGCCGCACTAGAGAGAGTTGACTTGATCGCTCTGGGTATCAAGGAATTCGACAAGCGCCATTTATTCACGGCTCATGCCAACTCGGAGCCCTCCACGCCCGAGCAGTTCGGAAGCGGAGGGTGGCTTGACATCAATTCTTCCTATTCCTATGAGAGGGTTCACGAAAGGCTTTCGTCCGACTATAACCACCAGCCCATCCTACCGACCTTCCTGATCGAATCGTGTTATGAAGGCGAGCACAACTCCTCCGAAGTGCAGATCCGCAGGCAGGCCTTCTGGTCGGTCCTTTGTGGCGGTTTCGGTCACGTTTTCGGCAACAACCCCATCTGGCACTACGATGCGCCGGGTCTCTATCCGATAAGCGGAACCTGGCAGCAGGCGATGGATCTTCCCGGCTCGGTAGACATGATGTATTGGGGAAGACTCTTTCGCTCGCGCCCCTGGTTCGACCTGGTGCCCGATCAAAAGCACGAGGTAATTACCGGCGGCCTTGGCGAGTTCCTCGGCAACGACTATCTTGCAGCGGGCCGCACTCCCGAAGGCAGCACGGTCATCGCGTACATGCCCACAAGAAGAACCATCACCGTGGACATGAGCAAGATATCCGGCGCTCAAGCTCTGGCCTGGTGGTACGATCCCCGCACGGGTAAAGCGATTTCAGCCGGCACATTTCCGACCGGCGGGATGCGGGAACTTACCCCGCCCACAGAGGGCGATTGGGTGGTGGTGCTTGATGACGCCTCCCGAAAACTGCCTCCGCCCGGGCGGCGCTGAGGACACACCCCGCGCCGTGGCTGAACAGTTTGCGGCCAAGCTCCGCCATCGCCGGGGAAGTTTGGGTGGGATAACAGCGGGCGGAAGAAGCCCCTGCGCCTCACCGCCACGTGGGGACGGGCTTCCCTTCGATTCTTAATATGGCCTCCTGCCCTGCCGCGCCGATGCGGTGCATCGCGATGGCCTGCTGGAGCGCGGAGATTGCGTCTTTCGCCTCGGGTCCGATGTCTCCCAGAGCGGTGGCGATGCTGCTCAGCACGAGCCCTTGCTCATCCTTGGCCAGCAGCCTCTCTGCCATGGGGCCTACCGCCGACCGCGCGGCCGGGCCGATGGCGCCCAGCGCGTCGGCGACTGGGGATCGCACATAAGCCACGGGATCCCTCAGAGCTGCGATTAGCTCGGGCACGGCGGGAACAGCCGCAGGTCCCATGGCCTTCAAGGCAAGGGCAGCCAGGCCTTCCGCAGAAGCGGGGAGCCATGGTCAGTCAAGGAACCACTGGATTCCCGCGGGCGCGGGGGTGACGAGGTTTTCGGCACAGCAGCCACGAATTTGAGCTAAGTGCGCCCATCTCCGGCGCCTCACCACCACGTGGGGACGGGCTTCCCTTCGATTCTTAATATGGCCTCCTGCCCTGCTGCGCTGATGCGGTGCATCGCGATGGCCTGCTGGAGCGCGGGAACTGCTTCTTTCGCCTCGGGTCCGATGTCTCCCAGAGCGGTGGCGATGCTGCTCAGCACGAGCCCTTGCTCATCTTTGGCCAGCAGCCGCTCTGCCATGGGGCCTACCGCCGGCCGCGCCGCCGAGCCGATGGCGCCCAACGCGTCGGCGACCGGGGATCGCACGTAAGCCACGGGGTCCCTCAGAGCCGCGATCAGTTCCGGCACCGCAGGAGCAGCCGTAGGTCCCATGGCCTTCAAGGCAAGGGCAGCCAGGTCGCGCACCCGGGGGTTGGAATCCGCCAGGGCTTTGCCTAAGGCAGGAACTACGGCTGCGCCGCCCTTCCGCCCGATCTGCGAGAGCGCCCACGCCGCCGCTGCACGAACCTGAGCCTCGGCATCACTGAGGGCTGCTGAAAGCTCTCCGGCGGCTGACGCTGCGTCCTCACCAAAAGCGCCGATGGCGCGAATCGCGGCGGCCCGGCCGTCCGGGCCTGCCTGCTTGAGCTTGTCGCGATAAGCCGAAAGCGGGAGCCCGCGGTAAACCGCCACTCCCGCAGGGGCCGAGGGAGCCACGGGTGGCGGTTCCGGAGTCAAACGTGGTATCGTCTCCGCCTCCCGTTCGCCCGCAGATTCCGGGACCTTCTCCAATACCACATCATTAATTCCCAAGTTGTATCCGGCGGAGCGTTCGTCCTTTCCCGTGCAAACGAAACTGAGTGTGTGCCGTCCTCTGGTTAAAGAAAACCAGCCGAGCGGCCTGTCTTGTGCAACGTAAACTTCCGAAAGATAGTTGTGGAAGACCTCCGGGCCCGGCGCCGGAACCTCGGAGGTTGCGGGCTGGCGTTTGTCCAAATTAGCCGGCTCGTCGTCCACCAAGGCCGTGTAATCTCCATAATCAGGTCCCTTGGCAAGCAGGGCCACAAGCTCGTAGCGGCCCGCCTCCGCGATGTCGATGGGCACGTTGATTCTGGCCCCCCTGCCTTGGGCTTGAAAGAAGAGCAAGTCCTTCGCCCAATCGACCTCACGCTGTACGGACGTTTTCCCATTCACCGTAGTCACGTCCTGTATTGAGTCCTCCACCGCGAGCTGCGTGGCGTTGCCGAGCGGCAGGCGCTCCTCACCGTAAGGGGGCTCCGGCAGATCTTCGTTCACGCCCTTCTGGTACCAGAAGGCGACGCTCGAATAATAGTCAGGGCGTTCTTCGAAGCCGGAGCGAACCCTCCCGTCTGCGTTGTAGGTCCACCCGGCGTGCTCGATGCCCGCCCAGATCGACTTGGTGAATGGTATGGGGTCGGGAACATGCCATCGGTAAGCGCCAAGCCTTTGCCCGGGGAGTTCCCCTCCCGAAATCGGACTGCCGCTCCAGGGACCTGTGAAGTCGCGCAGAGGCCCCAGCCCTCACTGAAATAATCCTCGACGCCGGTCCCATAAATCTGCGGGTGCTTCGCACCATCAACATAAAACAAGTCATCGCCTTCGCCAAACCACCCCACGGCAGTCTCGATCACGTTGAGCACGGTGCCGAGATAATGTCCGGTTCCCCGGATATTGAGGAATTCATAATTCCGGCCCGGGATTGCAGGACGCTCCTGCCGGTAGTAGGCGTGGAAGTACGCGAGGTCATTCCGCCAGGCCGGCCACTTTTGAAAGTCGACGTGGTAGTAAAACGAACGAACCGGCCGATTCCCCTCGTTGGTCACCGTGATTTTGCAGGATTTTTGATAGGGCATCGGCCAGTAGCTGTTTCTCGCTCGACCCAGCGAGCTGTCCTCCACCATCATGGAATTGAGATCCCTCTCCATGCCGTGTCCGACGCCGAAAAAATCACCCAGAGGCGAGTCCACGCTCGGCGTTTTCTTCCCGTCGTAGTAAGCACGCAGGCGAAGCAGGCGTGGCCAGCCATACTCGTTGTCCGCCACTGTTACCCAGATGTGGGTCACCGCGCCGGGACCGGCAAGATCAGCCATCACCAGGGTCTGGCCTGGCATGATATGTTTGCTGTCATCGTTGCTGAAGACGTATCGGTTGTCGCTGGAGACGCGCCCCGCCGAGAAGTTCTTCAAGCGCGCGAGGCCGAGAGAATCAAGGAAATCATTCGTGGGCGTCTGCGCTGAAGCCATTCCCACGCAGAACAGAATAGTAACAAGCCGCAGTGACCTCATAATGTTCCTTCCGCTGGGGAGAGTCAATGGCATCAATCTTTACGAGTACGGAATCACACATGCATGTTGTTTGAGCAGCAAACCTGTCAACAAGGTGGTTTGACACTTCGAGCTACATGTTGATGTCTGAATAGGACGTTTCGGTGATGGTCCGCTGCATGGCCAGGAAGTTCTCCATGGGCGTATCGAGTTGGACGTGATGTGTCGGGGCCAGAATCAGCCCGCCCTTCTTGCCAATCGTTTTGAGCCTTTCCTTGACCTCCCGGCGAATCTCGTCCGGACTTCCGAACGGAAGGGTGTATTGCTCGTCGATGGATCCCCAGAAGCACAACTTGTCTCCGAATTCACGTTTGATCTGCGCCGGATCCATGGAGGCCGGTTGAATTGGATTCAAAACGTCCACTCCGATCTCGATCAGTTCGGGAATTATGGGAGTAATCATCCCGTCGGAATGATACGCGACTTTCACCTGCGGGTTGATGGCCTTAAGTTCGGCGATGAAATTCGCCATGCGGGGTTTAAGAAATCTCCGCCAGCAGGCCGGGGAAATGATCATGGCCTTTTGCCCGCCCACATCGTCGCCGGTCCAGATCATGTCTACGCCCATTTGCACCAGTCGCTTGGCAGCGGCGAGATGATATTGATAGGGAATCTCGAGAATCCTCTCCGCCAGTTCAGGATTGAGCGCGAAGTCCATCAACATCTGCTCCAGCCCGCGCAGGGCCCAGGCGGTTTCAAAGATCGTGGTCACCGTCACTCCCACGATCCAATATTCGTCTTTGAAGTCCCTGATCGTTCGCGCTGCATCTTCATAAAGTTCCGCCCGGTCAGGATCCGGGGGGCGGTAAGTCTCCAGCGCCTTCGCATCGGCGAGAGGATGAATACACATCTCCGTGTAGCTGCCCTTGCCGAATCGCGTGGTGTACTCGCACTGCTTCCACCCCACGCCCCATTCGTCCACATAATCGCACGGGTGCTGGTAGTAGCAATTTGCCCAGCCCACCGAGGTGAGCAGCATGTCTTCGCCGAGCGAGCGCTCGAGCGCATAGGTGTTGCCTCCGCCATGCGGGTTGTGCACGGAGGAATCCTGGAAACGCAATTCCGCTCGCAGCCGGTTTGCGAACTCCGGGGTAAAACTGATCTGCATCGGACATCTGTCCGCTTCCTCGTGCTGGAGGGCCATGAATACCCTATCGCGATGTTTCATTCGCCTCCCTTCCCACCGTTGGCGCCAATTGCCGGCTCCGCGGAACCCTCCGATCGGTACTCCGAAGACCTGCGAGGGTCATAGAGTTGCGCTTGCAGTCTAGCTGATCCGTTTCGTTGCACGCAACCCGTCAACCCTGTAACTGGTACGCGCGGAAGGCGCTGCAGTTGGTCTTGACATCGGCTCGGCTTTGAGGTTTAAGCTACTACCGGCCAACGACTTTAGTCCGCAGGCCGTTTTGCCAGAATTCATTGGTGCGGAGGCGTGAAACAACCCTCCGTATCGAGAGAGATTCGTCACCATGAATCGAAGAGAATTCGTCTAGACACTTGGTTCTTCGGCCATTTCATCAGCGTGGGCGTTAGGGGACGAGGCGGTCTTGGCCAAGGCGTTTGAATGTCGGCCTTCCAACTGCTCGAGAAGCTGGACAACCCAACGAAGTCTGGCCAAGGCCGGTCCTTGTTCCGCTGCCGAAAGAGGTCGCGGGCGTCTCCTACCCCATCGTTGACTTGGGCGGAACCTGGAAACTCACTACCGCTCCTTCCGCCGACTTTTGGACCAATGGTGTTGATCCTAGTGGTTGGTTGGACATCACCGTGCCGGGTGAACTCACCGCGCAGGGAATACAGTTCGCAAGAGACAATGAATTTGCTTACAAGCACCCCGTGGAGATTCCCACCGAGGCAAGAGGCAAGAGAATCTTATTGCGGTTTGACGGCGTCTACAGCTACGCGCGGGTTTGGGTGAACGGGAAGTTTGTGCGAGATCACCATGGCGGGTTCACGTCGTGGGACTGTGACGTCACCGAGAACGTAACGCCCGGCCAAACCGCCTGGATTACCGTCGGAGTCACCGACCGTGCCGACGAGATCTCTTACGCAAGCAATTATGCCAAGCACTACATTGGCGGAATCTTGCGCAGCGTGAAGCTGGTGTTGTTGCCTGCCACTTACGTTTCGCGCTGGCAGGTTGAGACGGATTTCGATTCGTCCTACCGGGATGCGCGTTTGAAGGTTATGGCAACGGTGGCCATCCGGGATAGCCACGACGTTTTCTTGAGCCTGCGTTTGACGGACCCTGGGAGGAAGCGAGTCCCCTTGCATCCGGGTTCGATCGCCTTTTCTCCTGACAGGCCAGAACTCTCCATTGAGACCCCGGTCCTTTCGCCGATTAAGTGGGACGCCGAGCATCCGAACCTTTACACGCTGGAAGCGGAATTGACGGTGGGCAAGTCAGCCGTGGAAAAGTTGGAGAGGAAGCTTGGATTCCGAAAAGTCGAACGACGGCGGAATAAGCTATACGTGAACGGCGACGCCGTGAAGCTTCATGGTGTGTGCCGGCACGATGTTCATCCTTTGTGGGGAAGGAGGACATCGCCCGAGCAGGATGAGAAAGACGTGGTTCTTCTACGCAATGCCAACGTCAATTTCGTGAGGACTTCGCACTACCCTCCGACAGAGAGCTTCCTGGAGGCCTGCGACCGCCACGGAATTTACGTCGAAGAAGAATCAGCCGTCTGTTTCGTACACCAGGAATGGTCGATCATGGGTGGGGCGGCGGAATCAGACCCGAAGTTTACGTCCCGCTACATGAATCAGTTTGCGGAAATGCTCGAGAGAGACAGAGGTCATCCCTGCGTCATTTTCTGGTCGTTGGGAAACGAAAGTGCCTGGGGCTCGAACTTTCAGAAAGAGCACGACTACGCCAAACAAGAGGACACCACGCGGCCGATCATCTTCAGTTACCCCGAGACTGTCCCCAAGGGCACGGATTGCTACGACCTCTTCAGCTACCACTATCCTGAGGTGGGTGCGGATCTGTCGAGCAAGGAATTCCCGAAACTTAATGACGAGTACGCGCACATCTCCTGCTACAACGTCGAGACCTTGCAGCGCGATCCGGGCGTCAGGAACTATTGGGGGCACAGTCTGAAGCGATTCTGGGAAAGCTGTTATGCCGCCGACGGCTGCCTGGGCGGAGCAATTTGGGCCGGCTTTGACGAAGTGTTCATGCTTCCCGGATCACCCGTTGGCTACGGCGAATGGGGAATCTTAGACGGATGGCGCAGGCCCAAGCCGGAGTATTGGCTAACCAAAAAGGCTTATTCGCCGGTCCGCATCCTCGACCAAGAAATTCGTAACGTTCCTGCTGGAGGCGCCCCCCTCACGATTCCCATCAAGAATTGGTTTAACCATACCAATCTGCGTGAAATCAAGATCGTCTGGGCGGTGGGCAGAGACTCCGGCGAAATATCCGGAGTGAACGTGGCTCCCGGCGAAGCAGGCGTCCTCCGTGTTCCTGCTCGCGATTGGAAATCGGGGGAGACTTTGAATTTAAAGTTTATCGACAAGTACGGAACGTTGGTGGACGAGTTCAACCTCAGAATCGGAGAGCGCCGGGTAACGTTCCCGGCTGAAAGGGGCCCTGCGCCCAACATCTCAGAGACCTCAAAATCGCTTACCGTTCAGGGTGCGGACTTCACTCTGGTTTTCGACAAAGTCACGGGACTGATTGCGGAAGGGACATATCGCGGCAAGCGGATCATCGAAAGTGGACCCGTCGTTAGCCTTGGATCGCTTGCACTGCCTCCCTGGTGGTTGACCAGCCTGACTCACTCGACAACCTCGGACGCCGCGATTATAAAGACCGCAGGAGCTTACATGGCCCTCCGCGGAGGGGGCGATGAGCTGGGGGCAGAATTCGAGATCCGGATTGATGGCCAAGGGCTGATAACCGTCGAGTACAAATTGCTCGGCCAGCGCAAGGGCATGAGTGAGGTGGGACTCGCATTCACGCTTCCCAGTTCAATCGACCGGCTCACCTGGGACCGAAAAGGCCTGTGGTCAGCTTATCCTCCGGACCACATTGGCCGCCCGCAAGGAATGTCGATGAGAAATCCCAGCGGACCGGCAGAAACTTACCGTAGCGCTCCACTGGGACCGTGGTCACAAGACTCCCAGAACTTCTTCCTTTTCGGTCCTGACGACCGTGGCGGGCGCGGCACGAACGATTTCCGCAGCCTGAAAGAGAACATCTGGCGCGCCTCTTGCGTTCTTGGGGGAACCGAGTTGCGCGTCAGGGCAGAGTCCGGCGGCACGGCGGCTGTGCGGGCAGAGGTTTTGCAGGATGGCACGGTCTGCCTTCATATTCTCAATCTGTGGGGCTACCCGGACTTGCAATGGGGGAACTATGACAAGCCCCTGGCCTTCGCCTCGGGCTACAAGAACATTGTGCAACTGCGCCTCACAGATTCTGAGGAAAGCTAACGGACTGTGCCTGAACGTTTGGCTGCGCGCCGGATGCCGATAATGACGTCTGTTAATGTGCGGCAGTAAAGCTCTGATTTAGGGTAGTGGTGCAGTTTGATGTAGAGGCGGCTTTACGCCGCCATTTGGCGAGCTAAACTCGCCGCTACAACATCAAACTGTACCACTACCTGATTTAGTGAGGTGTGGACTTCTATCCGGACAGATTTCTAACGGAGATCATCGATGAGGAAACTCGCTCGAAGAGTTACTGCCGTTTCTATGGGACTCTTGCTTCTTGTGGGATTTGGCAGAGGGGAAGAAGCGAAGCTCCGCTCGGATCAGGATGGATTGGCACTCACTCCGCCCATGGGCTGGTATCCCTGGAATGAGTTCGGCCAGGAGCCGCAGAATGAGAAACTGATCAAGGAGACGGTCGACGCACTGGTCCGCAGCGGCATGAAAGAGGCCGGTTACACCTACATCGGCCCGGACGAAGGAATCTGTTTTTCTCGCAACGCGAGCGGCAAGCTCACTCCTAATCTTGCCCGTTATCCCAGCGGCCTGCGTGGCCTGGGCGACTACGTCCACGAGCAGGGGCTGAAATACGCCCTTTATACGGATGCCGGAACCCGCACGTGCAGCAAGGCCATGCCGGGAACCAAGGGCCATGAATTCGAGGATATGAAGGCCTTCGCCGAGTGGCGCGCTGACTACGTCAAGGTCGACTGGTGCAACACTGCCGGGCAGACCCCGCAGACGGCATATCCCAAACTCCGCGATGCCCAACTGGCGGCTGGGCGGCCTCTCGTTTTCAGCCTGTGTTCATGGGGCCAGGGACAACCCTGGAAGTGGGCTGCCTCGGTCGGGCATCTTTGGCGGACCACCGAAGACATCTGCGCGCCCGGGAAGGCCAGTTGGGCGGCGGCGATGAAGAATGTCGAAGCCAACGAGAAGCTCTCCGCCTCGGCCGGTCCCGGCCATTGGAACGACCCCGACATGATGATCACCGGAATGAGCGGTTTGAGTGAAGCGCAGAACCGAAGCTTGTTCAGCCTATGGTGCATGATGGCTTCGCCCCTCATGGCGGGAAACGATCTGCGGAGTATGACAGAGTCCACCATCAAGATTCTCACCAATCGCGAGGCGATCGGAATCAATCAGGACCCCTTGGGCATTCAGGCGCGGATCGTGCGTAAAGATGGCGCGGCGGAAAACTGGGCGGGCAAGCGGTTGTTCGATGGCAGTCAAGCCGTGCTGGTGTTCAATCCCGGCGAGGCCCCGGCGCAGGTGCAAGTCACCCCGGGCGACGCGGGATTTGAGGAATCGGCCTCACTCTACGTGCGCGACCTGTGGAAGCATCAAACCTCGGGGCCGCGTGCGGGAAGCATTCGTGTTACCGTTGCCCCCAAGGATGTGGCCCTGCTTCGCATCTCGAAGACGAGTTCCTTTCCCCTGCCGCCGATTATTGTGGCGGATTCGTATCGGGAGGTTTTCCGCGCCTCGAGCAATTCAGCTCAGAAGCTCACACAGGCGATTACCGTCAAGAACCATGGCAGCAGCGAACTACCGCTGTGGACAGTGAGCCCGGGGCTTCCCTCTTGGCTGTCCGTTACGGTGACCCCAAGCGGCAAGACGCAGACGTTCTCCAACCAGGTTTCTGTCGCGGGACTGGGTAGGGGCCACTACCACGCCGTCGTGAAAGCCGGCAACCGCGAGCCCATTTCAGGGCTCCCAATGTCCGCGCTCTATTACGACGTTGATCTGGAAGTAAGCGGCGCCGCCGGAGGGCCTGCAAACTATTGAGGCTCTCCGTCTAACCAGGCCGCCACCTGCGTCGGCCTTGGCCGGAGTCAGCCTGGCCTGGAGGCAAGGACTAACTTCGATTGGAAGTTCATTGACCGTTGCACCGTTAAGAAGCTGTAGGCACGAACCACCGCTTTATGTGCTGCTTGCACTTGGAATCTGGAATTTTGAATCTTGATTCGAAGCATGCTTTGCCGGGAAGCGCCGCCGTGATACCCTGAGATTTCAAATCTCCAATTTCCAGTGCACGCTATGCTTTGCCGGGACGCACCGCCCAGTTCCTCCCACGCGCCAGCACCCAGCCTCTGCATGAGCAACGGGGTCCCGCGCAGGCCGTCGGTTAAGCCCTTCCCGTCAACTCGACTCCCTTTGTCCAATTTCCCAGTGCCGCGTGATCCACGCTTGCTAAGAGACGATACACAGATCACATGTACGGTTTCGACATACGTCCAGGTGCACACTCAGGCTACGTCCGAGTCGCGGACACGCCTGGAACCACCGGGTGCCACATCCAAGGGTAGCCCGTTCCACGGACTTTTGGCGCCTACTCGACGTGAAGCTGACTTTTCAGGCCGAATTCGCTCGCAGGGCTATCAATCTCATGGAAATCACTCGTGGAGTGGGGGTTTCTCGCAAGGAATCTGGGGGCGGAAATTGTCGGTAAACACTACGCCCTTTGACCTACATTGCACGGTGGAGGCTATCGGGGAGTTTGACTTGCACTTCGACTTCGCCCGAGGCATCACTGACCCCGAAGGAATAGGTATGGTCCCACCCTGACCGGTTTCTGTCGGCTTCGGTTTTTCCCCCACATAGTTAACTCACTGCTGGACCTCAGTGGGCGCGGGGTTTATGTCAGGTTCTGGAGCCGGCGCTTTCACCGCAGCGCTGGCCCCAGACCTCGTCAAGAGGAACAGGGCGCGCCCGCCAGCTTCCTCGTTGAATTCGACACTGCCTCCCTCGAAAGCCAGCCTTATCCCTTCCACCGGGCGTTCGGGAGGCACTTTGCCGAGGGCGCAGTTCACTTGCAGCATAGCGATTCTCGGTCGCCCCCGCATCGGCAGGAGCCGGACGCGGAAAACGGCCAGACCGCCTGCCGCCAGGGGGCCGGAGAACATCCGCAAACGGATGGGACCGAGCTGCGGGGGGCCCAAGGCCCGGCCTTCGCGCATGAGCGCCCCCGGCACGATCGCGTAGGAATCAAAGCTAACCAGTTCACTCGCCGTCCAGACACCCGTCTCGAGCACCACTCCATCGGCGGACTTGTGAGTGAAAGTTCCGGCTGCCGTAACCAACTTGCTTTCCGAGGAGAACGTACCTGCTCCGCTCATCTCGTAACTGTCCCCGTTGGCGGACTTGACCACCGCCGGGCAAGTGGCAGACCCACCGGAATCGCAAAGGAACCCCGAAGCCACCAGGAACGCGTAATTGGCGGAACTGCTTTGCGCAGTGGCCGGAACTGCACCTAGAAACATGGCCAAGCCCGGCATGAAGGCGCACATCATAACCAGGATCGAAACCACCCTGTGGCTTGACATGATCTCCTCCCCTCAGAACTACAGCTTAACGAACCTCACTTAGATTGGAGCTGCACCGCGCCTCCGCATGAGATGTAAGTGTCGCCGGAGCACTTGGTGCCGCCGCCGTAGGTGACTGCCGCGATTCTGTTGTTGTTCACGCTGAAGGACCAGCCCCAATCCCCCGGCGACGCAAGGACTTGGAAGAAGGTTGGGTCCTTCGTAATCCAATGCACAGGCCGGTCGAACGTATAGTCATCGTTCCAACACTCACCTGTCATGTCGCCCAGTTCGTTGATGCCTTCGGCGTAGCAGATCGAGACAGCCTCTGGCATGGCCAGTACAACTGGAGCGCTGTACGTTTTCCTGAGAGCATCGAGTGGTTTCCAATAAGCGGGAATCCAGCCACTAAAGTCCTCGAGTTCCAAATCACCCGAGATTTCCCCGCGGTCATTAATCTTGAAGGGTTCCGAAACAGGGTAGCCGGAGGCAACGGGAAGCCTGGTGAGCTTCCACTTCCCATTTTTAAGAGGGGTCCAGACCACACCGACTTGCTCCTCGCTATTCAAACCCTCCCCCACGATCTGACCAGAATCATTGACTCCCCATGCAAACCACCAGATCATTTCATCATAACCGCCGGTGTCGAGCTTTTGCATCGTCCATCTGGTAACAGCCTGCCCGTGCTTCCACAGGACGGATGGGGTCCACACAACCGGCAGGGTGGGAGCACACGTGATGCAGCTTTCCTCGACCCCACTCCAGCCTACGATCAGGGTTCCCTGCTTGTTCACTCCGTACGCATAACTGGAGTTGTAGGTTGGGTAACCGATATCGGCGAGGGTTCCGAGATCGACCATGCCGGACTTCTGTGTCCAAACGAAAGCGTGCGCGCGGTCGTTGTCCCGAGAGGCAGAGTGCCCAACGATCATGCCTGTGTCCGAGACCGAAATGACGCCCTCTTCCCAACCGCTGGCTGTTCCACCCAGCGTGCCGAGGTCGAACCACTTCCCTGCGCGTGGACCAAAAAGGGAAACCCCCAGTGAATGGGTTGAGCCGTCGGGCAGGTCGCCTTGGCCTACCCCAAGTCCGAAGTTGTTAATGTCCCCCATGACGGCCCACGTTCCGCCGGGATACGTACCGAGTTCCCAGACTTTGCTATTTTGAGCCCAGGTCCCTTGGCCGCTGACGATCAGCAGCAGGGCCGCCGAAAACAGAATGCTGAATAATTTACGCATAAACTCACCTCCAACCATTGAGAGATTAGTGATGCTTCTCCGTTTCATTGCCTTTTGCCATTTGAGTTTCGTTTGCGGCTCCGCCGCCCTGCACTACCTTGCTTGCGGGTTTAAGGATGAGCCTTGAGCCAGTCCAGGATCGGCCTCCAGGCCAGTGTTTCCGCATCCTTCGAGAGGAAAAGGTCGGCATGCCCGAAGTCCGTCGCGCGGTCACCCGATACGCTCACTGTGAACTTGGTGACATCATGGCTCGCGGTTAACGTGGTCGTGTAGTATCCATATTGTCCGAATCCTCCCTCGGCGCCGACATAAAGAATCGGAACGTTAATCTCGCCCAGATTGTGGCCGAACGGCAGTCTGACCGCGCCGCAAAACAAGGCGTCCCCATCCAAATCCGTCTGCACCGGCAAGTGGGGCGGGACAACCTGGAGGAAATCCAGCCACAGCCGAGCCTCGGTGTACCGCAGGTCGGTGGGTATGCCGTTCGCATCGAAATAACCCCCGACGAAATGCCAGGATATGGGTGGGTTGCCAGTTGCTCCCACGAACAGAGCAGTCTGATAGTTGGTCAAGCCCGGGATGATCGGCGACTCAGCATCGGGGTCAGATAGCGCCCCATCGCCGACCTGCTTCAATAAAAGGCCTGTGTCGTCGCTGTATTCCCCTGCATCGAGCATGGCTTGGTATTCGGCCATATTACTGCAGTAATAATCGCGAATAGATTTCTCCTGGAACTTCATGGGAATGTCGCCGACGATGATTCCCTTGATACTGCGCGAAGAACGGGACTCCAGGGTCTCCTTGCCGGCAAGGGAGTAGGCGATTTGCCCGCCGTAGCAGAACCCGAGTACATGAAGCGGACCGAAACCCTGGCCGGTAAGCAGTCGGACTCGGCGGGCGACGGAAAGGCCGATCCCAGTGTGCTGGATGTCCTTTTCCATACCCCATCGCTTCATGAAATCGAGATTAGTTGTTTCCGCCGGAACCAGGGCCCACCCATAATCCATGCCCCAAACGTCGATGTTGTTTTCCGCCAAGAATACCGCGATCGAGCGATCCCAGGCGGGCACCTGAGAGATCAACGGCGTCATGAAGATCGCCTCAAAAAAGTTGGGAGATCCGGGGAGCATGAACACGCCGTTCACGGTTCGTACTGGGTGAAGCGGTTGCGCCTCCCTGACGACTCGGTGGAGCCGGATCACATCGAATTGACCGGGACCCACCACCACATCGAAGCGGTAGTGGGCGATGTTGCCACCTAACAACGTGCGGTCTGAGTGTGTGATTGTCCCGGGGGGTAACGCTCCGTTTGCCCAGGTCCCTTGGCCGCTGAACATCAGCAGCAGGACCGCCGAAAACACCATGCTGAATAATTTCCGCATAAACTCACCTCCAACCATCAAGATAGTTATGACGGCCTTCCGCGGGTCGGGTGAGGCCCCGCGCGCAAACGCCTTGATCCACCGCCGAGGGCCCGGCCGGAGGACGCGACCTCACCCAACCCGCGTCGTCATGCGCTCACTGTGTTCCGGGCTCATTTCGAGGTCAATGCTCTGCGGGTGACCGCGAGGTGGAATGTTTGTAGCTGGCTAAGTCCCTGAGAAGTGACAGTTTGGCATCCAATGTACTCTTAGGGGTTGGCCTTTCAAGAAAACTCGTAAAGTGATACTCTTGCCCTCAACGGGGGGAAGCCGCCCCAATGAATGACAGTAACGCCCGATTGCACCAGTTGCGCTTCAGTGTTTTCGAAGTTGACCTTCGCACCGGAGAACTGCGCAAGCAGGGACTGAAGGTCAAGCTACACCGCCAGCCCTTCCAAGTCCTGGCCATGCTGCTGGAGCGTCCGGGCGAGTTGGTGACCCGTGAAGAGATTCGAGAGAAGCTCTGGCCGGGGGACACCTTCATTGACTTCGAACACAGCGTCAACAGCTCGATAAAAAAGCTGCGCCAGGCCTTAGGGGACGATCCGGTTACACCGCGCTTCGTCGAAACCTTGCCGCGCCACGGCTATCGCTTTATCGCGCCGGTGGAGGGTGGAGCCTTACCGGAATTGCCTTTGCCGGCAATCGGCACGAAGGCGACTCAGGAATCGCCCCTGCGAAGACACTGGGTTTTCGCGGTGGCAGGCGGCTTGATCGTAGCCGTTGTGGCAGTGCTTTTCGCCCTCAATGTCGCCAGCCTGCGCCAACGCCTGGAGCGGCACGCCTTGCCGGTGCCCGAAATCGAATCCATCGCCGTACTGCCTTTCGAAAATCTCTCCCACGACCCCGAGCAGGAATACTTCGCCGACGGCATGACCGAGGAATTGATCACCAACCTTGGCAAAATCAGCGCCTTGCGGGTGATCTCGCGTACGTCGGTCATGCGCTACAAAAAGACGGATAAGCCGCTGGCAGAGATCGCGCGAGAATTGAACGTCGATGCGGTGGTTGAGGGGACCGTCCAGCGATCCGGCGACCGCGTGCGCATCACCGCCAATCTGCTCCATGCCCCCACCGACCGCCACCTCTGGGCCGAAAGCTATGAGCGCGACCTGCGGGACGTGTTGGCGTTGCAGGACGAAGTGGCATGGGCCATTACAAATGAGATTCAGATCAAAGTCACGCCGCAGGAGCACGCGCGCCTGGGCAGCGCCAAGCCAGTCGATCCCGAGGCATACAAAGCCTACCTGAAGGCGAACACGATTCTAGACAATTGGACTTTGGAAAGCGGCCGGTCAGCTATCGAGTATTTTGAGGAGGCGCTTGAACGAGACCCCAGTTTCGCACCAGCCTCCGCCGGCTTGGCCGATGCTTACATCTTCCTGGGCCGGTTCCACTACCTCCCAGCGAACGCGACGTTCCCTAAAGCGAAGCAGGCGGCGCGCAAGGCTCTCGCCCTGGATCCCAACTCGGCGGAGGCGAATACCTCCCTGTGCAGCGTCGCAACCTTCTACGACTGGGACTGGGAGGCCGCAGAGATAGCATGTAGGCGGGCGATTGAGCTCAATCCCAGCTACGCACATGCTCACCACATGTACTCACACTATTTCATTTCGACGGGTCGGTTTGCAGAGTCCCTTCGCGAGAGCCGGCGTTACCTTGAGCTTGACCCGCTCAGCCCTGCGGCGAAAACGCACCTCGGAACACATTACAAAATGGCCCGCCAGTACGACCTCGCCATCGAAGTACTACGCGGGATCGTCGAGATGACTCCCAACTTCCCGGATGCGTACAGCGAGCTAGCTTCGAGCTACATTGGGAAAGGAGCGTATCAGGAGGCTGTTCCCCCAGCCCGGAAGGCCGTGATGCTCACAGGGGGCAAAGCATACTTGGGAGTATTGGCCGAAGCGTATGCCATGAGCGGTAGGCGGAGCGAGGCCACCAAGGTCCTGGAAGAGATAAGAGGCGTGTCGCACGGAGGTTTCATCCCGGCTCGGAGCATAGTTCCGGTCCTCATTGCCCTGGGGGAAAGGGATCAGGCGATCGAGCAGTTGCAAAAAGCCCTTGAGGCGCATGATCAGTTAATTCCCTACCTCAAAGTTTGGTCCATGTTTGATCCGCTCCGCTCTGACCCACGCTTTCAGGACCTCCTCCGCCGCATGAACTTCCCACCATAAGGTCACCCGCGGCCTTCGGCTCCCTTGTCTCTTACACGCAACTCCGATGCGATTCCGTTCCGCAAATGCGCAGTTGCGGAATCGGCTGGCATGCATGGCCACAAGGGAGAAGAGCCCTTCCGACCACCTCTGCCAGATTGTGCCTGTGAAACGTTAGTGCTTTATCGGAAGCGCGCGTCCCCGGAGGGAGCGTACCTGAACACGGCGGTCCAGCGCGCTTTCGATAAAGCCGTTTGAACGAAGCCGCGGCCCTACGCTATGGGATTTGAATAGGATTCGGCCGCCCGGGTGCGGGCGGAAGGAGTGCGGCGATGGCGGCGAACTGGGGTGGGAGGAGTGGTTTGAGTGTAGATCGGGCTGGGTGGGAGACGAGGGGGTGAGAATCGGTGTGTCGTGTGGGGCCAAAAAGAGACACGTGGGGTATGGGCACGGAAGGCGCCGAGCTTGGTCGGAATGAAAACGAGTGTTTCATGAGGCCCTCGCGACAGGAAGGGGTGGAGAGCGCAGTGCGATCTGAGCTGCGGTTAGCCGCTGCAAGATGATCATGGGGCCGCCGCATTGAGGACAGGTCCAGGGAGAGGGGGAAGCCGGGGTGGTGGATGGAACCTCACCGTTCCCTGGTGTTGGGGGTTGAGGGAGAGCCGGACCGGTCGTTGATTCCAGGAGCTGAAAGCAGAGGGGTAGAAGTCGGGCGCGACAGCGATGGGCCAGGAAACCGAAATGGCGGATGCGCACGAACCCTCGGGGAAGCACGTGCAGGAAGAAGCGCCGCAAGAACTCCTCCACCGACAGGGTCAGGAGGCGTTGCTGATTAGCGTGGGCAGAGTCTCGCCAGCGAAAGGTGACTTGGTCACCGACCAAAGAGACGAGGCGATGGTTGGAGATGGCAACGCGATGGGTGTAGGCGCCCAGGTAGTGAAGGACATACTCGGGGCCTCCGAAAGGTGGCTTGCAGTAAACAACCCAGTCCTGGCGGAAGAGGGGGCGGAGGAAAGATGCGAAGGCCTTCGCTTCTGCCAGAGGCTTGAGGTCCCCGTAGAAACCGAGTTGGCCGTTGGCGAAGGCACGCTGGAGACCCGCGACGAACTTGCCACGGAAGACTCGACGCAGAACCTTGACGGGGAGAAAAAAACGGTAGCGGGGCTGAATCCAGCGCTGGTGATCGGGTGAGAGTCCTCCGGCGGGAACGACGCAATGCACATGGGGGTGGTGCTCCAACTTCTGACTCCAGGTATGGAGCACACTGAAGAAGCCGATTTCCGCGGCGAGATGTTTGTCTGACCGAGCGACTTCGAGCAAGGTTTCGGCGCAGGTCCGGAACAAGAGATCGTAGATGACCTTCTTGTTCTGCAGGGCCAGAGGGGCAAGCCGATGCGGAAGAGTGAAGACGACATGGACATAGCGAGTGGGCAAGAGTTCCTGGCGGCGCGCCTCGATCCAACGGTGACGAGCGTTAGCCTGGCACTTGGGACAGTGCCGATCACGACAGCTGTTATAAGAGATGACGCGATGCCCGCAGCGGGAACACTCATCCAGATGTCCACCGAGTACGGCGGTGCGGCAGCGCTCGATAGCCGCCAGGACCTTGAGATGCTGCCCGCTGAGCCAGGGGCGGCTGCGCTCGATGAATTTCTGTCCCGCGGCGCGGATGAGATCGGCCACCTCCAGGGGTGGTCGATGCATCTAGGCGTCTCCGGGCGGCTCGTCTTTCTTCCCAGCAGACAACAGCAGCAGGCCATCTAGAGGGCTGGCGGTGGCGCTGAGATGTCGGGTGGAAAGGTGCAAGTAGACCGTGGTCTCTTTCAGATCGTGATGGCCTAACAGGAGCTGGATGGTTCGCAGGTCGGCGCCGGCTTCGAGGAGATGCGTTGCAAAGCAGTGACGAAGCGTGTGCACATGCACGGGCTTGTTGAGGCCCGCCCGCTGAGCCGCGTAGTGGCAAGCGCGCCAGACGGTCTTGGTGTTGAGGGGTTGCGGGGCGATGTGCCGGCGACCGGCAGGGAAAAGCCACACCTTCGACTTGATTCGGCTCCAGTGCTCGCGTAAGGCTGTCAAGAGGATAGGACTGAGCATCACATCGCGATCTTCCCGGCCCTTGCCGCCGCGGATGTGAACAACCATGCGCGAGCTGTCGATATCGCCGACTTGCAGTCGTGCCACCTCGGCGCAACGCGCCCCGGTGGCGTAGAGGGTCATCAACAGGACCTGATCAAAGGGGTTGCGGGAGGAGTTAATCAGCCGGGCGACTTCTTCCTGGCTGAGGATGCTGGGTAGGCGACGCACCTGTTTGGGGTAGGGCGTGTCAGCCACGCTCCAAGGCTTCCTGAGCGTCTTGATGAAGAAGAAGCGCAGAGCGGCGAGCCTCTGTGTCACGCTGGTCGCATCCAGCCTCCGTTCGCGGAAGAGATACGCTTGGTATTCACGAACGTGCTCGGGGCGCAACTGGTCCGGCGAGCGACGGAAGTAGCGGGCGAAATCAGCGACCGCACGTAGGTAACAACGGGTGGTAGCCTGAGAGTAATTACGACGCTCGAGTTCTTCGAGCATCATTTTGCGTAAACGGGTCATAGGGAACCTCCTTATGACCCGACAATAACCTAGCTTAGCACTACCACCTCCACTTCCACGCACGCGAAGCGTCCGCCGCCCCAGCGGCTTCGTTCAAACGCCCTTCCGTGACCGTGGGGAGAAACAAGATCGCCTGGGTCACTTGGACGCATAGTCGAAGGCGCACAAGTGACCTCGCGGTAGTTATCATGGGCCGTTGGCCCACCTGGGTGGATGCAAGTCCCCTCGTCATCCTCACGTCGGGGCACGCCATGGCGTGCCCGTACAATAGCCGCTGGGGGGTGACTCTTAGGCATAGGCGCTAGAATAAGTCATTCGATGCTCCTTGCTGAGCGCGTTGTGCAATGAGGAGGCGGTTCATAAGCTGAGCGAGCGGCGGTTGAAACTTTTCTGCGCTGTACGTTCGCTTTCGTGGTGCCTCGGCGAGAGCCTGTCGGGCCTTGGGCCAGAGCCGCTGCTTCACAGACAATGCGAACCGGCCGTAGATCGCCAGGGTCAAGTCTAAGCGCCGCAGATGCACGAGTCGCCACAGACTAAGCCGCGGGACGACGGCAGCGGGGAACTCCCCAGGGGGAAAAAGCGATGGCCTCCTCATGCAGACATTGAATCAGGGCCACCTCAATCAGTTTGGCCAGACAATAGGTGCGCACCAAATGCGGATCGAAAGCCCGCAACTGATCGAAATGCAAGAGCCCTTTGCAGCGCTTAAAAAACAGCTCGATCTGCCAGCGCACGCGGTAGAGTTCCAGCACCACGTCGGCGTTGGCGAGGCTTTCCGGCAAGGTGGTGAGCACACAGAAGTAGCCGGCCAAGCGGAGGGCCGTGGCCGAAGGGGTGCGGCCCTTTTTGGCGGCATTGCGGCGCAGGCGCTGGCGATGGCGGTTGGCGGCTTCGGTGGGGAGAGGACGAATCAACAGGCGGGCAGGCACAGGGGTTTTGCCCTCCAGGGGGACGTATACGGTTGTCCCCGCGTCTCCGATGTCCGCCCTTTTCAACGTCTGGTCCATATCCACGGGTTGTCCCTGCGCATCGTGCAGGCGGATATTCTGCCAGTGCATGCGCAGCAGCACATACGCTCCCGCTTCCGTCACCGCGTGGATGCCTCGGGCATGCGCCAGTCCGCGGTCTCCACAGACAATGTCGCCGGGCTGCGGCCGGTCGCGATCCAATCGCTCACCCCCTTGGTGGTCGGTAATTTCCACCCGGCGCAGACAACACTGGGCCGGATCGTAGACGGCATGCAAACGCCAATCGATTCCTTTACTGCCCGGAATGCTCAGCACCGTCGCGTCATTGATCCGAAACGTCGGCCCCGGGGCCGCTTCGGCGTGCAGTCGCTGCGTCAGCAGATGCGCCAATACCCTCTCCAACAGCGGCGGAGCCTTGCGCAAACGATGGAGGACGGAAGTGTCCTTCAGTTCCAGAGCGGACTGGCTCGACCAAGCCGCGGTGCTGCGCAGAGAGAGGTCTTCGATGGCATATGCTAGAATAAGTCTCAACAATTCCTCACCGTTCTTGACGTTACGCCATCGCTTGACGGTCCCCGTCGCTTTGGCCAACTCACTCAAATTTTCCGGCAGATACTGGCACAAATACTTCCAGTCCTCGTCGATTAAGCGCTTGTCCATGCCGAAAGCATACATCAGTTACAGCGAAAGTCAATTCCTTATTCTAGCGCCTATGACTCTTAGGGGAGCGGTTGGGGTCCACATCCCCCTACGGGATCCACTGAATTAGGGACGGTACGCATTTTTTACTTGACAAACCCTGGGGCATATGGTAGCCTATAGCTGTGGTCATGTTGTGGACACATTGTCGTGGACAGGCTTCGCACCGCGAGGAAAAGCGCAATAGCCTTGGCAGTCGGGAAAACCGAGGTCCGAAAAAAACAAAAAATAGTACGATCGAAGCCAATATGTTATTGAAAACAAAGAAGGGTATGTCTGAAACGAAGCTAAAACGAACCCAAAACGAACCCCAATTGAGCGCTCAAATGCGTGAAATAGACCCAAAATTCGAGCTTTTTGACATCGCACACGTTGGGGCAGGGGACTGGATCGCGGGGGATGCGGCAGGAACCGAAATTGCCCGGCTGGGGGAAGCCCGGGGGACCGCGAGAGAATTCAAAAATACGGAGAACAAAGCCAAGAAGTGGTTGAAAACAAAGGGCATCACTTTTTTGAAGGGTGCAAATCAGGGGCCTTTGGCGCGCCAATCGGCGCAAATCAAGCCCTGAAGGGAGCAAGGCAAATTGAGAAAACGAGGTAAGGCTCCGGAGTCGCAAGGCGAGGCCGGAGAAGTGACAAAAAGTCGGCTACACGAGATTTCGGTTTGCATGCCCTCGACCGAGGCGCGTACGATGAGCATAGAAAGGAGCAAACGACCCTCCCATGGCGATAACTTCGATTGAAATTCGCGTTTGCAGGAATTCCCGCGAAAGCATGTCGGACTCCGAGATGAGAGCAGGAGGGAAATCGACTTTCGATTTCCTTGTGGTTTCCATGAAAACCAGCGAGGGAATCGAGGGCGCCTCATTCGGCTTTGCGGGTCGCGGAGCAGAGATGGCCGGCGAGGTCGCAGCTTCCGCCCTCAAGCCATTTTTCCTGGGGAAAGATCCGTGGGCGCGCGAGAAGCACTGGCAGGACTTTCGGACCTATGACCGTTGGTGGAATCACGTTCCAATTTATTCTTACGGCCCTTTCGACATTTGTCTCTACGACATTGCCGCCAAGGCTGCAGGCTTGCCGCTTTACAAACTCCTGGGCACTTACCGGGAAAAGGTGCCCACCTACGCCAGTTCCTTTGTTTTGCCCACCCCGGAGGACTATGCGCGGCAGGCACTCGAAGTGAAGGCCCGGGGATGGCATGCCTATAAGCTCCACCCGCCGGGAAAGGTCGAATTCGACTTACAGGCGTACCGTGCCTGCCGTGAGGCAGTGGGGCCGGAGTTCAGGCTGATGGCCGATCCGGTGGCGGCCTACTCTCACCAAGAAGCTCTGCGGATCGGGCGCGAGCTCGAGCGGCTCAACTACTACTGGCTCGAGGAACCCCTTTTCGATGTGGATTTTCACGGCCTGCGAAAGCTGACCGCCTCACTGGATATTCCTATTATTGGCACTGAGGTTCTGGCAGGCTCCCACTACTCGACGGCCGAGTGCATTTCCACCGGGGTCGTGGACATGGTGCGCACCGATGTGTCGTGGAAGGGCGGCATCACTCCAGTCATGAAAACGGCTCACTTGGCGGAATCCTTCGGAGTCAAATGCGAACTGCACACCACCATTTATCATCCCCTGGAAGTGGTGAACCTGCATTGCTGCTGCGCTATCTCGAACTGCGAGTTCTTTGAGCTCCTCTACCCGCTATCGTATATGGACTTCGGCATGATCAGCAAACTGCAAATTGACTCCGAAGGCTATGCGCATCCGCCCCAAGCGCCAGGAATCGGAGTCGATTTCGATTGGGACTTCATCGACCATTGCACCCTCAAGAAGTTATAGGGCCAGGGCTTGCCCTGCCCTGGCCGAGTAATGACATGCCATTCAGGGGATGGCAAGCCGTATCCCTACCAGGAGGCAACATATGCCAACGTTAAAACTCAAACGGTATGGACAACTCAACGGATTGAAACCTGGTGGACTGAGAGGCGCGGGGTCGAGCGATTCTCGCCCGCCCCGGGGCGCCTCCCGCTGCCGGCGCGTCATGGGTGGCGCCCCTCGAGTTTAGCTAAAGCTTCCTGCATAAAGGCATCCTCAGGGAACAACGCCACGTAGCGCCTCAGCGTCTCGTGGGCCTTGGGGATTTGCTTCAGGGTCAGATATCGCAATACCAGCGATTTCTGAATGTCCCGTGAAAACGGCCAGACGGCAGCGCCCTTCTCGAGGATCTTTGCGGACTCTTCGACTCGTCCCGTGCGGGCCAGGGCCTCACCAAGGTCGACATACGTGCTGGCGTAGTCGCCACCCTTTTGAAGCGCCCTAGTCAAATAATCGGCCGCTCTGTCGTTGTCCTTTTCTTCCAGAGCTCTCCTGCCTAGAGCGCAAAGGACCGTCGGGTCGTCGGGCGAGGACTGCTTCAACTGGTCGAGAAGCTCATAGTAGTACCGGCTGAGGCTGGGCACTTTCTGCGACACATCAGCATAAGCCAGCAACTTGGTCACCGCGGGTATGGGCCTGGCCACATCCTCTCCGCGCCGGTTGATGCACACCAGCCCGGGCAAGTCCGGGTTGGGCTGGTCAAAAGCGTAGTCCGGGTAAGGCTGCCCGACTCGTCGCACAATGCGATGGTTCGTGTCGTTCGAGTGCGGGATACCCGCTGTCGGCTTCCTTGGCATGTGACATCCGACGCAGTCATTGGCCGGGGCTTGCTTCATGCGACTCTCGAGAGGCAATTTGCAACTGTCGTTGGAGTGACAGGTGAAACACCTTTCCCGGAAAAAGGCTACCTCATATTCCTCCGTAGGCCGCTGGTGGATCACATGGCAGGTGATACACTTCAACTGCCCGTTGCTGTCGTGAAAGCATCGGCTCATTTCCATGGTGGAGTTTTTCCACCAAAGCGGCATGGTCAGGCTTCCCCGCACGGGAGGAAGATTCTCCGATCGGTCCAGTTCCGCGCGTTGCGACACAGTCACCGGCACTTTGAAGATCGCGGTCGTCCCGTACAACGAAGTGCCCGGGCGAAAATCCAGATAGCTCTTGCCCGGCTGTAACACGCGTGTATTCCCGCCTTGGTGGCAGTTCATGCAGATGTCATCTGCCAGCCGGGGCGGGAGATCGCTGGGGTTGACGATCGAATCGTCAACCTTCCTCCGTCTCAGCTTGGGATGCTGGGTCAGCTCCGTGACATGCAACTGGCCAGGCCCGTGACAGCATTCGCAGCCGATGGCATATTCCATGAACCTGAAGGGGGGATCGCGGTACATACCATCTCGGTTGGGCACCGATTCAGGCTGCCCGTTGTGGCACGCTAAACAGCCACCGGGAATGGGCCGGCTAAAGGCGAAGTCCATGGCTTCGTAGCCTGGGGAAAGCTCCCACTTTTCGCTGTGGACGTAGTAAGAGAGTGGCGCCTCAAACATCCAATTACCGAGGCGGGTTACGTATGTGTAACCGGTGAGCGGTCCGCCGATCCGGTAATCGAGTTTCTGGGCCGTGGTAAAGGTCCTGTTGCCGTTCTCATCGAGCGCGTATTCAGTTTGATAAAGGTCGCTGCCTTGCCGGCTCACTTGAATGTAGCGGTCCAGGCTCTTGACATACACCGTGACAGTCTGCGGAACTCTGGCGAGTTCAGACGGGGAATTCGCCGGGGTCATTGAATTGCCCATCGGCACAGACTGGAAATCCTGGCAGATCTGTTCGTGGCAACCGGAAGCGGCGCACGACTTCGAGCCGGTAAATGCCACGCCGGGGGCGGTGTTGCGGTACACGATAGTTTTTCGGTCACGGCCCCTGGCCGCCGGCGACCATAGCACGATCCCAGCGATCAAGACACACACCCATTGCTTCATCCGCGTCCTAAGCTCCGCTTTCCTATGGGCCCCGCCGGTCTAGCTTCCAGCGATCCTCACCACGCCAGGGGCAAAGTATAATTCAACTCAGGAGTCCTTTCCAGCAGCCTTTGGAATCTCGCCACCTTGCGTGTTCACTGCGTTGAAGCATTCGAGGCAGGGGAGGCACGAGGAAGCTCGTTTGGGTTGCGGCGTTGGGGCCGCGCTGTTGCCCTACCGGTGGCCATTCGGCGGTTCCATTGAAATGCGCCCGTGAGGTTCAGTTCGTCGCATGTCTTCGACGGACGCGGTGTCCAGAGGCGGTGGAGCAGTGGATTCCCGAATCCTGAGTTCCGCCTCCAACGTGACGAGCGTTCGCTTGCCAGCTCGAGGCCCCTTCGTCTTGGTTGCAATCTCCTGCAACAGTGCCGTCATGGCGATCTCACCAATCTCATAACTGGGCTGAGCTACAGAGGTCAGCGGAGGTGAAAAGATCGTGGCCCAACTGAACTTGTCATCCCCCATTACAAAGTCGTCGAAACTCAGAATGCTGACTTGGCTCGGACACGGCACCTTAAGCTCCATGACAGCCCGCATGAGTCCTAGGGTCATGTCATAGTTGCTGGAAAAGATCGCAGTCGGCGGAACGGGCAGTTTGAGTAGTTGCATACCGCAGTGGTATCCGCCATTCAATCGAAAGCCGCCATTGAGGAAGTATTCCTGAAGAATCGGGTGCCCGGCCTCCTGCATGGCTCTGCGAAACCCCTCCGTCCGCTCAAGAGCCGTCGACCGGTCGGGAGGTCCGGCGATGATGGCGATTCGCTTATGGCCAATTTCAATAAGATGCCGGGTGGCTTCATAAGCAGCCTTCACGTTATCGAGTACTACGGCGGAAGCCTCGAAACCTGGTGGTTGACGGTCAATCAAGACGACGCAAACGTCGCTGTGTCTGGGCCAATAGGAGGCGGCTTGGGAATCTGCGGAAGCCAGCAGAATCCCGTCCACGCGGCGGGAGAGAAGGACGCCGAGTTGGTGGCGTTCTTGAATGGCATCGTCGTCAGAAACACATAAGATCGCCGAGTATCCATTCTTATGCGCCACGTCCTCAATGCCTCGAAAGACCTCAACAAAGAACATACTGGCCATGTTGGGAACTACTACGCCGATGGTCGAGGTTCTGCGAACCTTGAGACTGCGCGCGATCTGGTCGGGATGGTAGTCTAGGGTTCGTATGGCCGCTAGAACCCTCTCCTTCAGGTGGGGGCTGACTCTCTTTTTCCCATTGATGACTCCGGAAACGGTGGCGACGGAAACCTCAGCAAGCTTGGCAACGTCCCGCATGGTTCGCATGAGTTCCCTCCTTGACGGGGTTGGCGGAGGGCCCCGTGAATTCCGCATAACGTTTTCCCATAATAACGGCTGAATGTCAAACCGTCTTTCAACTGGAAAAAGGAAACGTGATCGCATCTTGAAGAAACAACACAGTTTAGGTTAAGCCAAAGCTCTGCTTCAGAGTGGCTGAGTGCGACCCTCGGGAAAGCCGAATATCGTTTAACAGTTTACGCTTGACACGACCCATGGCGTATGGTAAAAACTCCTTCGTGCCCACAGACGCGCTTCGTCAGCGGGAACGAAATAGCATCGGCTGCGTCTCCTCGTGCCTCCGCTTCTTCGTGTTTTGCGGTATGGGGATGATGCATGAGTTAACAACGCACGGCATTTAAACCAATCAGTGAATTTCAGAGGAGGAAGACCTATGGATACATGGCATGGGTTAGCACGGCGACTTTTCTCACCGGCTAATTCTTCTCTGCGTCCGCGGCAGGGACCAGGATGTGACCCACTCGTGGCCAAACGATTCCATCGCTTGGCAGCCTGTCCCTCCCCGCTGTGGCTCGTCATGCTCATGCTGGTGGTAACCTGGCTTTGTTTTCCAGCAAAGGTTCCAGCTCAAGTTTCGACGGCAACTGTTAACGGCACCGTGCATGATAGCTCCGGGGCAGTCGTCCCGGGCGCCTCAGTAGTCTTGCACAACATCGCGCAAAGCGTCGATCGCACCGTGACCACCAACGACGTTGGTTATTATGTGATCGAAAACATCATTCCGGGGAGCTACAACCTCTCGGTAAGCAAGACCGGGTTCACCACCTCCAAACAATCAGACATTACGCTGGTGGTGAACCAGACGGCCACCCTTGACATGACGCTCTCTCCAGGGGTGGTGTCCGAGGTGGTTAACGTGGCCGCGCAAGCCGCGGCCCTCGAGGCCTCGACGGCTGAACTCGGAGTCGCCATTGTCAAAACGGAGGTGAATGACCTGCCCCTGAACGGGCGGAACTTCACCCAGTTGCTCAACCTCACCCCCGGGGTCAGCACCATCGACGTTTCGCAGAACTCCGCCGCAACCGGCGGCATTTGGTCCACGCCCATCGGCACTTTCGCTTATCCTGCGGTCAACGGGCAAACCAACCGCAGCGACCTTTTCTTTCTGGATGGACTCAACGACGAGGGGTCATTCGGCAGCACCTATGTGGTTGCGCCGATAGTTGACGACATTCAGGAGTTTAAGGTCCAATCTCACAACGACGACCCGGCGTACGGAGGGGCGCTCGGGGGAATAGTCAACGCAGTGACGAAATCCGGCACCAACGCTTTCCACGGTTCGGCCTGGGAATTCGCGCGCAACACCTCGTTCGACTCCCGGAACACGTTCCTGGCCAGCCGTACCCCCTTCCAGCAAAACCAATTCGGAGGGACTATCGGTGGACCGGTGGTCTTTCCCGGTTATAACGGCCACAACAAAACGTTTTTCTTCGCCAGCTATGAGGGTTTTCGCTATCACACGAGCGCCACGAACTTCTACAACACGCCGACTTCCGCGCAGCTCACTGGCGACTTAAGTGGTATCTCGGGACAGATTTACAACCCGTTTAGCGGATTGACGCAGGCCTTTATGTGTGACGCCTCGGGCAACCCTTTGGCTCCCAACGCGGACGGCACGCAGTCGGCGGGCGCCGCTTGCAACAAGATTCCCTCGTCTTTGCTCGATCAGAACGCTGTGAAATACGCCTCCACGGTCTATCCAGCGCCCAACCTGGTGGGTAACTCGCAATTTAACGGGCTTGACTTGACCAAGTCCATCACCCGGCAGGACGAGGCGAACTTGCGCCTCGATCACACTTTCAATGATAAGAACACCGCCTGGGTTCGCTATAGCGGCTATAGCCAGCCCTCCTCGGGCTCCGGCGGTTTCCTAGGTCTACTGCACAATGTTTACTCGCACGGATATAACGCCGGCGGGGGCTATACCCACACCTTCGGCGGCACGGCCGTGTTGGATGTGTTGTTCGGGCGTGACAGCGCGAACATCAATCAGTTCACTCACTATGCCGGCAACCCCACTCCTTCGGAGTTTGGCTTTGCGCCCCAATTCTACTCCGAGTTCCAGGGCGGCCTTTCGATGGTCCCCAACGTCGTCCTATCGGGGTACCTGGGGAATCCCAGCACCAGCGCCCACAACGCCACACAGTACGATGAGACACACCTTTCCGACGTTTGGGAATGGAAAGGTGACTTTACCAAGAACTACCAGCACCACACTTTCCGCATGGGGGCGGATTTCGTCTCCAATAACGCCAACGCTCTCTACTTGAACTCCTCTGAGACTTACGGTACGGGCCCAACCGCGCAAAATGGGAATACCGCCGGTACCGGCAATTCGCTGGCCTCGTTCTTGCTCGGCCTTCCGACCAGTTACTCCCGGCGGAACACCAGCGAAACCCAGCACGGCGGCTGGGTGGATGGCTTCTATTTCACCGACCAATGGAAGGCAACCTCCAAGCTCACCGCCAACCTCGGGCTGCGTTATGACGTGACGCTTGTTCCAATCTATGGCAACAATCCCAACGTGGATTACTACGTGGGTGACCTTGACGGCGACACTGGACAGTACATCCTGACGCACCTGCCCCCTTCCTGCGCGGTGACCAACGCCGCCCCTTGCCTGCCGGGCGGCGCGCTGCCCGCACACGTAATAGTAACCCCGCTGGGTGGCGGCGCCGTTTATCACACCGACAAAAGTAACTGGCAGCCGCGTATCGGCCTTGCTTACCAACTGCGCCCGAGTACCGTGCTGCGGGCCTCCTACGGCCGCTTCTTCGACAACTGGGGCGCCATCACCCAAACCGCTCAGAACTATGAAGGGACTTGGCCCAGCTACGGCCAGCAAGGCGGCGGCAACCTGAACATCCCTGGCGGTCAAACGGGTTCGTATGAGAACCCTGCCAATCTACCGAGCGCTCAGCCGCTTCCTCCGCCGACTCCGTTTGGCAACCAAACCTGGTACGCCGATCCGTTCCTCAAGCGGCCACTCTCGGATCAGTGGAACTTCGGGATTCAGGAGGCTCTGGGAAAGGGCACCGTGCTGACGGTAAATTACGTGGGCTCTCACGACGGCCGGCTGGACATGGGAATCTGGACCAACACGGCCACGACGCCAAGTGCCCTTGGCTTTCAGAACGGTGCCCGGTCACCCTACCCCTATATTACGCCGACCGATTTCGACAAGAGCATCGGCCGGAGCAGCTACAACGCCTTGCAGGCGTCGATAAACGGGAAACTCTCCACCAACCTCACTTACCTGATCTCCTATACTTGGTCCAAGAGCATCGACATCGGGTGCTCGGGGTGGTACGGCGTGGAAGGCTGTTCCATACAAAATTTCTACAACCTGAATGCCGACAAGGGGCCCTCTGCGTTCGACCTTCCGCAAATCTTCTCGCTCTCGTGGGTATACCAGCTACCGATCGGCCACGGCCAGCGTTGGTCCGCCAGCAACAAGGCGCTTGACTACGTGATCGGCAACTGGCAATTCAACGGCATTGCTACCTTCACCTCCGGCACCCCCTACACTGTGGGCGCAGGCGGAGAAGATGACATTGCTGGCACGGGTGGCACCGAGTACAACAATTTTGGCTCATCAGGAAACGCCGGATACGAGCGCATGGACATCGTGGGCAGTCCGAAGCTCTCAAGCCCCACCAGGGCCGAGTGGTTTAATACAAGTGCCTTTGCGGCGCCCGCACCGGGCACCTTTGGCACCGTAGGCCGTGATACGTTGCGCTCCGATCCCTATAAGAACTTCGATCTTTCCTTGTTCCGACAATTCCCCATCACCGAGAACAAGAAGCTCGAGTTCCGGTTCGAGATGTTCAACGCTTTTAACCAGGTAGTTTACAGTCAGCCCGACGCAGCCTATGCCGATGGTGCCTCACTCTTCGGCACTGTGGGGAGTACGGCAAACGTCGCGCGTCAGATGCAATTTGCCCTCAAGCTCTACTTCTGACACGGGCCGCTCAACTCTTAAGCCGGCAGGTTTACCAACGCCTGCCGGCTTGTTTTTTCAATTGACGATTTTCGGGCCACGATTGATGATGGGCTGGAGAAGAAGTTGAGGAGCCATTTTCTCAATCGCCGGCCGCCACTCGCCAGTGGATGCGCGGACCCCCGCCTGGGGAGCACGCCGCTTGCCCACGGTCCGCAGAAGCGGCCGCGGACCCCGAAATCGAGCGCCCGTGCTAGTGCTTAGCAGGACTAATAAGCGAACTCATTTATCGGAAGCGGAAAGGCGGGGCTTTAGCCCCGCCGCTGAGCTCGGGGGGTTCATAGGGGGCTTTAGCTCCTGAAGCGAGGTGGTTTCAGGGCCTAAAGGCCCATTCAACCCTGCGCCCCTAGGCGGCGGGGCTAAAGCCCCGCCCTTCCGAAGGTCGTTTGAAATTGCGCTCATTAAACCAACTAGGCACTAGCCACTCCGGGGCGGCTGCAGCCCTTCCTGTTGGCCTCATACTCGCGCTGAGTGTTTCGGCTTTGCTGGGTAACTCAATCGTGGCAAGCCCCGCAGTTGGCAGCGCGCAGGAGAAGACTGAGAACTCTCCCACAAACTCTCCGGCGCCGCCCACCCTCCCGAAGCTCTGCCTGGATCCTTCCCGGTTCAATGGAAAGATCGCCAACCTCATCGATGCGGTTCACAGTCATCCGACGGCCGATGCCTGGAATTCTCTCGGTTCTCTTTATGCGCAAGAGGATGCGCTAGAGTGCGCGATTCCGGCCTTCGAGACGGCGCTGTACCTTCAGAGTGACTTGGCCGAGGCTCGTTACAACCTGGCTCTTGCTTTGTCCAAGACCGGGCAAACCGCGAGGGCCACTCGCGAGTTGGATACGCTGATCCGGGAAAAGCCCCAATTTGCCGGCGGGCACTACGCGCTGGGCTCGCTGCTCGCGAGTGAGGGAAAACCGGCTGCCGCCGAGCGCGAATACGACACGGCGATCCGGTCCGACCCGCGTTTCTACGCCGCCTATCTTGATCTGGCACAGCTACTCGCGAACCGAAACAGGTACCCCGCGGCCATCTCCTGCCTGGAACATGCCCTCGCCCTCAACCCGCCGCGCGAGGTGGCCGAGCAACTCCGGGCGGCATTAGAGCGCGCGCGTGCGGAAGGGCGGCAAGTCCCTGACGAAAAGCGTAGGTCGAACTCAGAGAACGCCGCGGGGCAGCTCAACAACCAGGCGAACCAATTGCTGGCCGAAGGCAAAGTTCAGCAGGCCGTTGACACCTACCGCCGGGCTCTGCAATTGAATCCGCATTACGCCCAGGCACACTATAACTTGTCGCTAGCCTTGGACAAATTGGGCGAGCTCAGCCAAGAACAGACGGAACTGGAAGAGGCAGTGAGACTCGATCCGAAGCTGGGGCTCGCGCATGATCAGTTGGGTTTGCTGGCTTTACAAGGCGGGAAATTGGACAAGGCAGAACAGGAATTAAAAAGCGCCCTGCTCATCAACCCTCGCGATGCGGAGGCACAGGACAACCTGGGCGTCGTCTACAGCCTGAAGGGGAACGATGCCCAGGCCGCCGCGCTGTTTCAGCAGGCCATCGAAAGCAGCCCCAAGTACGCCAAGGCGTACGCGCATCTGGGAATGGCCTATGCCAAACGCCGAGAGTACGCGGAGGCGGAGCGGCAGTTCCAGACGGCGATCAAGGTGGCCCCGGACGACGAAGCCGGCTATACGGCGCTGGGAATGCTCGAAGCCAAAACGGGTCGCGAAGCCGAGGCGATCCCGAACTTTCGCAAAGCGGTAACGCTGGCTCCCGGCTCCGCGGATGCGCACGTGAATCTCGGCATCGCGCTGGCCGACCAGTACGACTTGGCCGGTGGGCTGGCGGAATTCTCGGAAGCCATTCGCCTTGACCCTCACTCGGCCAAAGCCCATTACAACCTCGGCCGGTTCTACTTCTACACCGCGAAATACAACCAAGCTCGGCAGGAGTTAGAGACGGCCAGCCGGATTCAGCCGGACTATGCGGAGGCGCTATACTCCCTCGCGCTGACGGAGAGACAGCTCAATAATCCCGCACGCGCCACTGAGCTGCTCGAGAAGGTCGTCGCGCTCAGTCCGGACAATGCCGACGCGCATTATCTCCTGGGGCAGTACCTTTCCCAGGCAGGGCAGACCGACGAAGCTATAACCCATTGGAAGGCCGCGGTGCGGCTGGACCCCAGTCAATCCCAGTCTTTGTATAATTTGGCGCGAACCCTGGAAAAGCGTCATGACCCGGAAGCCCAAGAGTACATGCAGCGTTTTCGGGAACTCGAGAACCGCGAGCGTATTTTCGATCGGGTCCAGTCGTTGGGGAACTTCGCCATCGAATCAGCGAACGCCCAGAACTGGCCCCAGGCAGTGGAGCAGATGAAAGAGGCCATCCAACTCTGCGGCCAATGCGCCCAGGGCGCACATCTGCATCGGAACCTGGGATTGATTTACTGCCGCACCGGAAACACGCAGGAGGGAGAGAAAGAGATTCGGGCCGCGCTTCAGCTCGACCCGAACGACGAAGACGCCAAGAAAGCGCTAACCATGCTGGCGAACTTACCTGCCGCTCCTCATAACTAATCTTGGGTCGCGAAGGTGTTGCTCCTCAGCCCGAACACACGAACTTTGGCATGCCGGTGCGGACGCCGGCGTCATCAGCGCGCCCCCGCTCATTCAGGTGGCCCCAGCTTGAAGCTGACATCGCCAACAACCGTTCCCAAGAAAAAATTAGTGGGAGTGAAGAATTATAAGCTGGTAAAATGTGAGTTTGGCCTCACGTTCTTCCATAACGCCGCGTCGTGTACCACAACAGGAGCGGGGACAGCGCCGGGTGGCGGGATTATTACGGGCAGCAGCTTGCGTCATTGCGGAAAAGGGATACGAGCCGGCGACCATGTGCGCCATCGCCAAACGCGCGGACTCTTCGATTGGCTCGCTCTACCAATTCTTTCCCAACAAGGAAGCCGTGGTTGACGCATTGCGCGCCCAATACACTAAAGAGATTGGGAAGCTGTGGGCAGCGCTCGCCGCTCAGGCGGCCAGTCTGACGGTTGCGGGACTCGTTTCTCGCCTGATCAAGTCGCTGATCGAATTTGCCGAAAGCCATCCTGCCTTTTGTGCTCTTCTTGAAGCGCCACCCACAGCCAATTCGTCGCGCAGGCGGGAACATATCCGCGAGCGGATCGCCCAAGTGTTTCTTGCTTGCAATCCGCGAATACCAAACGCGGCGGCTTTACGGCTCGCGGCCGTCGTAAACGAGATCGTCAAGGGGTTGTTGAGACTTTACGCCCGAACCGATTCTGACGAACGGCCGCTGATTCTGAAAGAGTTCAAAGGGGTTCTGATCGGGTATTTGGTGCGCCAGCTAAATCCTTGACAGCAATAGGCTGCCATGCAAGTAGGGGGGCGTTTGCGCTCCGCTCGGGCGCAGCCCGTAGTCTACCTGACTCCCGGATCGACAAAAAAGGAGAGCGTGATTGCATAGACGAAACCTTCGATTTATCGCGTTCGGCGTCTTCCTTTTCGCCTTGGGGGGCGAGGCTGGGTGTGGACGTCCCCAGGCCGCGCCGGCTCCCAGCTCGCCGGTGGTTGAGGTGGTGAGCGTTGTACAGAAGGATGTCCCCATCTACAGCGAGTGGATCGCGACGTTGAACGGCTACGTCAACGCCCAGATCCAGCCGCAAGTGACGGGATACCTCATTAAGCAGGACTATCGCGAAGGTTCCCTGGTTCACCAAGGCGATGTGCTGTTTGAGATTGACCCCCGGCCGTTTCAAGCCGTGCTGGATCAAGCCAAGGCCCAACTCGCCCAGGCCAAGGCGCAGCTCGGCACCGCCGAGCTGAACGTGAAGCGGGATATTCCCGAGGCGCAAGCGCATGCCATTCCGCAAAGCCAGTTGGACAATGACACCAACGCCGAGCTCGCGGGAAAGGCTACTGTCCAGGCGGACCAGGCTTCCATAGAACAGGCCGAATTGAACTTGGGATTCACCAAAGTCCGCTCCCTGATTGACGGGATTGCCGGCATCGCCCAGGTTCAGGTGGGCAACCTCGTCGGCCCGGCGACCGTCCTCACGGGGGTTTCGCAGGTCAATCCCATCAAGGTTTATTTCCCCATCAGCGTTGTCGAGTATCTCCAGATCGCGAACCGCCTCAGCCCGGGAACGGTGAACCTGTTCTCACGCACGTCCCCCATTCCGCTGGAGTTGATCCTTTCCAATGGCAGCGCGTACGGCTACAAAGGGAGGATTCTTTTCGCCGACCGGCAGGTGGACCAACAAACCGGGACCATCCAGATCGTGGGTTCGTTTCCCAACCCCGGCAATATTCTCCGGCCCGGACAGACTGGCCGCGTGCGCGCCGTCGCCGCTTTGCGAAGGGGTGCGGCGCTCGTTCCGCAACGCGCCGTAACGGAGTTGCAAGGGAGCTATCAGGTGGCGGTGGTCGGAGCCGATGACAAGATCAGCATCCGCACGGTGGAAGTTGGCGAGCGCACCGGAACGATGTGGATCATCAATCAGGGGTTGAAACCGGGCGAGCGCGTCGTCGCCGAGGGAACCGGAAGGGTGCGCGACGGCATGGTGGTCACTCCGAAACCCTACAACCCGTCGGCGGAGGGGAACTGAGCGATGTCGAGGTTCTTCATTGACCGGCCCATTGTGGCGATGGTGATCGCTATCCTGACGGTGATCGTGGGCGGGATTACCATCTTCACCCTGCCCGTTGCGCAGTTTCCCAGCATCGTTCCGCCTGAAACCAGAATCTATGCGACATTTGTCGGCGCCGACGCGAACACCCTGGCGCAATCCGTCGCCACCCCGATCGAAGAGCAGATGAGCGGCGTGGACAACATGAATTACATGTATTCGGTGAACGCCAGCGCGAACGGCCAAACGAGGATGATCATAGACTTCGCCGTCGGCACGGACCCGAACACGGACCTCATTCTCACCCAGATGCGCGAGACACAGGCCGCGGCGCAATTGCCGTCGGAGGTTGCGCAATACGGCATTCAGACGAGGAAATCGACTGGCTCGCCACTGATGATTGTGGCCGTGTATTCCCCGCATGGGACTTACAGCGCCAACTTTCTCGCCAACTACGCTTACATCAACCTCGTTGACCCCGTCACGCGCGTAGCGGGCGTGGCGGAGGTTGACGTCTTTGGCGCGGGCCAATACGCCATGAGAATCTGGCTCGACCCGGATAAGCTGGCGAGGCTAGGGATCACCGTCTCGGACGTGATCAACGCGGTCGAGGCGCAAAACACGGTCAACCCGGCCGGGCAGCTCGGGGCCGAACCGTCGCCCCCGGGCCAGGAATTCACCTATACCGTGCTAGCGCAGGGACGCCTGGTGACCGCCGAACAATTCGGTAATATCGTGGTCCGCGAGAATCCTAATGGCGGGACGGTGCGCGTCAAGGATGTTGCCCGGGTCGAGCTGGGCGTCCAGTACTACACGGAGATGAGCCGCCTGAACGGAAAGCCCAGCGCGGCACTTGCGATCTTTCAGTTGCCGGAGGCGAATGCCGTCCATACCGCGACAGCGGTCAAGAATCTGTTGACCCAGCTCAAGAGTCGCTTTCCCAGTGACATAACCTATGCCGTCTCTCTCGATCAAACGCGCGCGGTGACCGAAGGGATCCAAGAAATCGTAATCACTCTCCTGATCGCCCTGGGCCTGGTCATCCTGGTGGTCTATCTTTTCCTGCAAGACTGGCGCGCTACCCTAATCCCTTTGCTGGCGGTTCCCGTTTCGCTGGTCGGTACTTTTGTGGTCTTTCCCCTATTTAGGTTCTCCATCAACACGCTTTCGATGTTCGGCTTGGTCCTCGCCATTGGTTTGGTGGTGGACGATGCCATTGTGGTGGTCGAGGGCGTACAACGCCACATTGAGGAAGGCCTGGCTCCCAAGGATGCGGCTCGAAAAGCCATGGATGAACTCTCCGGACCGGTGATCGGCATTGCCTTGGTCCTGTCGTCGGTGTTCGTGCCCACCATCTTCGTTCCGGGGATCACCGGAAGGCTCTACCAGCAATTCGCCATGACCATCGCTATCTCCGTCATCATTTCTGCGTTCAATGCCCTCAGCCTCAGTCCCGCACTTGCGGGATTATTGTTGCGGCCTAAGGCCGCGCCGGGCGCAGGTGAGCGCGGTGGGATACATCGGAGACTCTTTGGCCCATTCAATCGGTATTTTCAGCGCTCTACGCAGGGCTTTGTCCGCTGGTCGCACGCCGTGATTCGCAAGGGCGCACTGGTGCTGGTCTTGCTTGCCGCTGCCGGCCTTGGCGCGTTTTTCTTTCATGGCCGGCTTCCGTCGAGCTTCCTTCCCGACGAAGACCAAGGATACCTTTATGTCAATATGCAGCTCCCCAATGCAGCCTCGCTGCAACGCACGGGCGCGGCGGCCCGAGATGTTGAGAAAATCCTCGCCGCTACACCCGGTATCCAGTACACCACCAGCGTCGTCGGCTTCAGTTTGCTGAGCTACGTCCAGACCAGTTATTCCGCCTTCTTCTTTGTTTATTTGAAACCCTGGAGCACCCGGCAACAGAGGGACGAGCAGTTCCAGGCCATCAAGTATCGCCTGAATCAAGAGCTTGGCAGGTTTCCGCAGGGAACTATCTTCAGCTTCTCTCCCCCGGCTATTCCCGGCGTGGGAACGTCCGGCGGCTTCACGCTAGCCCTCGAGGACCGGGCCGGGCATGACGTTCCGTATCTTGCCGCCAACGTTGATAAGTTCGTCGCCGCCGCCCGCCAGCGCCCGGAGATTGCAGGCATCAACTCTTCGGCTTTGTTCAGCGTGCCGCAGGAGTTTATTGACGTGGACCGCGATAAAGCGCTGAAACTCGGCGTGCCGATCACGGACATCTATGCAACTATCCAGACTTTTATAGGCGGATATTTTGTTAACTATTTCAATAGGTTCGGGAGAGAGTGGCAGGTGTACGTCGAGGGAGCCGGCCCTTACCGAACAACCACTCAGGATCTCAGCCAGTATTACGTTCGAAATGGCCAAGGACAAATGGTTCCCCTGTCGGCCTTGGCCAAGTTCGAACCGTATTGGGGCCCGGAATTCATCATGCACTACAACGAATACCCGGCGGCGCAGATTAATGGCAGCGCCGCTCCCGGCTACAGCTCGGACCAGGCGACCACGGCCCTGGAAGAAGTCTTCCAGCAGACCATGCCCCACGACATGGCTCTCGACTACATGGGTATGTCGTTTCAAGAGCAGAAGGCGCGGCAGGGAGTCCCCCCCTCGGCCATCTTCGGCTTCTCTCTACTGTTCGTCTTCCTGATCCTCGCGGCGCTCTACGAAAGCTGGTCGATGCCGTTTAGCGTGCTGCTGAGCACGCCGGTAGCGGTTTTCGGCGCCCTGGGAGCGCTCTGGCTGCGCCGCGTTGTGCTCAGCATGTTCCTGCCTCCTTACATGGTCCAGATGGAGAACGACGTCTACACGCAAATTGGCCTGGTGATGCTGATCGGCCTGGCGGCCAAGAATTCGATTTTGATCGTGGCGTTTGCCAAGGACGACTACCAGCGAGGTATGCCCCTGGTGGAAGCCGCACTCACCGCGGCCCGGGTTCGCTTCCGGCCGCTCCTGATGACCGCGCTCGCCTTCATTTTCGGCTGTTTGCCGCTCTGGACAGCCTCGGGAGCAGGCGCCGTGGCACGCCAGGTGATGGGGACGACGGTGATCGGAGGCATGGTAGCGGAGACCTTCATCGGCAGATTCTTTGTTCCGGCGATCTTCTGCGTCGTGGAGAAGCTATCGGGCGCGAAAAGAGTACGTGCGCTCGCGCCCTCTCCTCCCGGCGAGGCGCCGGCAGGGAGTGAAGGATGAGGAGACTACTGATCGCCCTAGCGTGGGTCTGCCTTTCAGTCGCCGGGTGCACGCTCGGCCCCAACTATCAGCGGCCCAAGGTGAATGTACCGTCAGTCTATCGTGGGCAGGTGGCGAGCCCTGCCGGGGCGGCCTCTGTTGCATCCTTGGGCAACGAAAAATGGTGGATGGTTTTTAACGATCCCGTATTGCAACAACTGATCCGCACCGCTTTGCAGCAGAATTACGATGTGCAGATTGCGGCGACCCGTGTTCTCCAGGCGCAAGCTCAAGTTGGGATTACCCGCTCCAATCAATTTCCTACCCTGAGCGCTGGGGCCGGCCTCGTCGACCTGTATAACCCAAAGGTGTCCTCGGTATTTCCGGCCTATAAGGAAAAATACGGAGAGTTAGACCTATCGCTCATCTGGAACCTTGATTTCTGGGGGAAATACCGCAGAGAAACTGAAGCCGCCCGCGCCAACTTGCTGGGCAGCGAGTGGGGGCGACGGGCTGTAATGACTTCGGTGGTATCGAGCGTGGCCACCGCTTATTTTCAGCTTCGCGAGCTCGACCTGGCCTTGGAGATCTCCCGGCGCACTCTCGCTTCGCGGCAGGATTCACTGCGCCTCACTCAAGTTCTCGCCGATAACGGCTCCGCCTCCCTGCTCGATTTGCGCGAGGCGCAAGAACTGGTTGACACCGCGGCGGAAACCATTCCGGATTTGGAGCGGCAGATTAAGGTGCAGGAGGACCTGATTAGCGATCTACTTGGTGAGAATCCCGCGCCGGTCGCTCGCGGCCTGACGCTCACCGAGGAGCCGGCCCCACTGGCTGTCCCTGCCGGGCTTCCTTCCGAGCTGCTGGAGCGCCGGCCGGATATTCGGGAGGCCGAGGCGAACTTGATCGCCGCTAACGCGGACATTGGCGTCGCCAAGGCGGCCTTTTTCCCGAACATTTCCCTCACGGCCACAGGAGGCTTTGAGAGCTATGCGCTCAACAAATTCTTCACCGGGCCCGCCGCCCTATGGAATACCGCCGCATCGACGTCCCAGACGATTTTCCAAGCCGGAGCGCTTCGCGCCGGGTTGACGCTGGCCACGGCGCAGCAGCAGCAAATGTTGCTGACTTACCAACAAACCATCAAAGAGGCTCTCCGTGAAGTCTCCGACTCACTGATCGCCTATCAAAAATATCGCGAGTATCTCGAGCAGCAGGAGTCGCTGACCACCGCGGCTCAAGATGCGGTTCGCCTTTCCAATGTCCTCTACCAGCATGGGGGCGCCAGCTACTTGCAGGTATTAACCAGCGAAACCAACTCTTTTGCCGCGGAACTGAACCTGGCGGCGGCGCAACTTAACCAGCGGCTGGCATTGGTCCAGGTTTATAATTCTCTGGGGGGAGGCTGGGAACAGTAGCGCCTTCCGACCCGCCTCAGCAGAACTCGCAGAGCATGTTACCCATCGAAAGCCTTTTCGCCTGCCCACGTTCATCTTCGGCGCGGCGGGTGAAGCCACTGGACTACCCGCCTTTCGAGCCAAACTCTCCATAATCAAATGCTACGGACCCGGCAAGGCCGGGGAGCGCGCCGAGATTATGACTGCCAGCCGACATCGACCCTGTGTAACGCGTAGGGTTTACCTAAGCGACAAACTCCTGGATGTCGGCGACACGAAAACAATCCGGGCCGGCCACGTTGACCGAAAGCCGGCGAAGGGTAGATCTAGCCTCCGGGGGGCAACCGGCGTTGAGGGCAAGAGGCTGGTTGTAATTTTACGGCTGCGGGCGCGCCGCCGAAGATTCCCAAAATGTAAAACAGCGCGTCAAGTTCGCGCCCCAATGCATAAATCACAGACGAAAACGAGATGCGCTACCCGCTCCCTTACTCCAGCCGGTCAGTCCGCGTATAGATGAGAATGTGCGCGCCACCAGAGGGTCTCGGCAGGAAAGCCGCACTCTTTGCAAGGCAGGTGTACTCGCTTCATCCGGGCGCCACCCCCCACGCAATACAGCTTGGATCAAGTCGGCGATAAGGCCGTTTAACTGGCCAAGTGAGGGATCGTGTGATGTTCCATTTGGCGGTTCAGCGCAACTCCGCCGCGCTGCGCCACATGCTGATGCCCGCCAGCTGACCGAAGCTGCTGGAGGTGCCGGCCCTTACTTGACTTCGCGCGGGGAAGGGATGAGTATGGAGTCCGTGAAAACCGGTACGAAGAGTCATGGAGGGACATCGCACGCTGTCGTTAGCGCTGACGGGAAATATCGCTACAAGCTCGGACGATATTGGAGCCGGAAGGCGCCGCCGGTAGTCTGGATCATGTTGAACCCCAGTACAGCGGACGCTGTGGAGAATGACCCGACGATCCGCCGCTGCCTATCTTTCGCCAAGCGCTGGGGCTTTGGCGGATTAGAAGTTTATAACTTGTTTGCCTTGCGGTCCCCTGACCCGACTGCCATTGAAACCGTAATTGACCCCGTCGGACCAGACAACGACAGTTGGCTGATGGCAGCCTCTAAAAGCGGAAGAAAAATCGTCGCGGCTTGGGGCTCCTGCCAAACTCGCCTTCAAATGACGAGGGCCACGCAGGTGATGAACATTCTCGGCCGAACTGGAGGGCCGGTTCCTGCTACTTTGGGATTAACGAAGAGTGGCCAACCCAGGCATCCGCTCTATGTACGTAGTGATGCCGAGCTCTCACCTCTTCAACCTCACTCCCTGGAATCCTGAGGTTTTCTTCCACGGCATTCTCGTTCTGAGTTCCCAGCCTTGCCGGGCATCGATAACCTACTGAAATGTATAGCGTTACGAGTAATGTAAGATAATCTTACGCATCCATAATAAACTGCTTGACTTTCTTACAATCGTCAGGTACGCTTCAGTCTATGAAAGCAGAATGCAGTTCGCAAGTTCCAGTGAAGGACGCGCCGCAGGTAGCGCCAACGAATGACCCACTCGAGGTGCTACGAGAGGTCTTAGAGTTGGAGCGCGAGAGCAAGCTCGACTTAAACGTCAACGAGATGCTGCTTTTTGCAGTGGCGAACCCCAACACGGAAATTGTGGATTCGCTAGGCGCCGTTAGTGTCGTTTGTGTTCTGTATGGTGCATACACGCCAAAGAATCTCATTCCCCCATATTTGTTGACGCACGCCAACTTCAGCACGCTGGATGGACTGAGGAGGGTAATGAAGGAGTTGGACAAGAGGGAGGCCAAGCAATGGAAACAGACCTCCGACTGACAGAGTTGACCTTAGAAATCACCAATGCTTGTCATCACCGTTGCGTTCACTGCAGCACAGTTGGCGGGCTACCTCGCGAGAACGAACTGACGCAGGATAATCGGCTCCGCGTACTGCGAGAAGCATGCCAACTGGGGCTGGACGAGCTACGACTTCTTGGAGGAGATCCACTGTTTCGCCTAGGGGACACGATAGACTTGTTGGAAGAAGCTAATCGCCTCGGCGTAGAGCGAGCCTTGATCTGCACATCGGCGGTTGAGCAGCGGTTGGAATGGCTGCGAACATTCTCAGCAATCAGACCAATTCAAATTTCCGCCGAGGCAAGCATATTTTCGGCGTCGTCATCCGTCCATGATCAAATTACACTTAGACCTGGATCTCTGGACCGCCTGCTGGTGAGTTCCCGTGAAGCGGTGCGCATCGGATTTGAGTTGAACTGGAATTTTGTCTGGATGAAGCCCAACTTCTACGACCTAGATTCAGTGGTGCGGCTCGCTTCGAAGATGGGAATAAAAAGGGTTCGGATTCTGCGCCTAATGCTGAATGGTCGGGCACGAGAGAACCGCGCTGCACTGGACCTGACGAGCGAGCTGGAAATGCAGTGTGAGTCAATCATAGCGTGCTCGGCCGAGAGGTTCCCGAGGGTGCGGCTTGCCTTTTCAAAACCGCTGGCATTCCTCCTACACAGGGACGGCAGAAATGGTGTGGCTTCCTGCAGTGCGGGGGAGGGCCAACTCGTGGTGCAGGCGGACGGCGGAGCAGTCCCGTGCATTGGGATGAAGGATATGCCGCAGTTTGAAGTGGGCAACGTAAGAACCGACAGTATTCGAGAAATCCTCGCACGCACCAGCCGGATGAATTTTCCAGAGAGATCGAGAGAATTTGCCGAATGCCCTGCGATTATTTTTCAAAAAAGACCTGAGCTTACGCAATTGACAATGAGGAGGACTTAGCCATGCCACCAAGGAGGGATCTTGAACGTGCGCCGAATAGTGATCCCGAGCGCGATTATCTAGCTCAGAGGCTCAAAGAGGCACGCGAGTACCTGGGGTTGTCCCAAGAGTACGTGTCACAGCAAACAGGAATCCCACGCCCAGCCATATCGGAAGCAGAGGCCGGCAGGCGAAAGGTGGAGAGCCTCGAGCTAAAGAGGTTAGCAGGACTCTATGGCCGCCCGTTGATCTATTTCCTGTCGGATCAGAAGGCCGGCGGCTTGGCATCGCACGAAACCCCCGACTTTCAGGCGAGCGCCGTAGATCAAACCGATATAAAACTGCGGGGCCTAACCAAAGACTTGCCCGCGGAAGACAGGGAAGAAATAATCCGATTCGCAGAGTACCTACGACACAAAAAGCTGGCGTCGCAAACAGGTCGCAGAACTGGGGAGGATAAAACGCCATGACACAGGCCCAGCTGATTAGTGCTGCCAGTGGCGCGGCTTTGCTTGCGCACCGGAAATATAATGTTGACCGCCAAAGACGGGTCGACGTGTTCGACATTCTGAGAGATGCAGCAAGCGAGGTTTTCTTCAGGCCTCTGAAAAAAGTGTGCGGTGCATACCTGCCCGCGAGCGGCCCGGCCCCTGCCGTATTAATCAACTCGAACATGCCCCTGAGCCGCCAGCGCTATACAGCCGCGCATGAGTTTGGACACCTGTTTCTAGAACATAAGGTAGTCAGTCTGGACCAGATTCTAGGCATCAGCTTCGAAGAACGTAAGAACTGGACTGACGAGGAAAATATCGCTGAGACCTTTGCCGCGTTCTTCCTAATGCCCAAAGGGCTGGTTGAGGCCGGCCTGCGCGAGCTTCACGCTTCGAAACTAACTCCAGAGACTGCCTATCTACTTTCGCTAAAACTCGGCACGAGTTACTTAGCGACGGTGAACCACTTGCAAACCCTCAGGAAGCTGAATTACGGCGAGGCGACTGCGTTCCGAAACGTTCAACCCAAATCAATAAAGGCGGGGATCAGCCCCGAAGTAGCTGGAAGGCACGATGTGTGGATCTTGGACGAACATTGGAACGGTCGGCCAATATACCCGGCCGTGGATGACACCGTCGTAATTCGACTGAATGAGATTCCAACTTCTGGTTATGCGTGGGTGTGGAACAGGGGTCCCCAAAGCCTCCGCGTTCTCCGCGACGGTTTCGCGGACGAGCCTACAGAAGAAATTGGTGGTACGCGTGTCCGGGAACTGATAATGGAGGTATCGTCCGACGCGCGGAACGAAACGATTGATCTAGAACGCCGACAGCCGTGGGATGACGAATCTGAGCCTTTAGCCCGCTTTAGCGTGGATCTCTTCCCACAACAAATGAGGAAGACCGGCCCCTTGGTTCTTCCCACGCTTGCGGTTGCCTGAATTATGCTGATTAGCCTTCGCGGGACTCAGAGCCCGGTCAAACGCCAACACGAGAGGCCCACGTGCGTGGCGTTTGCCGTAACAGCGTTGCATGAGCACGCGTTTGACGTGCTGAAATACTCCAAGAAGACCGCCGAGATCGATCTGTCCGAGGAATTTCTGCACTATCACTGTAAAAAGTACGACGGCCTAGGGCCGAATTCCAAGGGCACAAAAGTTGCCGCCGCTTCCAGTTCGCTGGCCGTACACGGGCAGCCACTCGAATGCCATTGCCCTTACCAATCGAGCCTGTCGGAGTCAGGCACTTCGCCCCCCACGCCCAATGCGTACGCGGACGGAAAGACGCGACTTCTTCGTGGTCTTCGCCGCCTCGACCAATCCCTTGCCACCATTCGCAACTCCCTCAGCCTAGGGAGGCCCCTGGTTGCAGTCGTGGGTTGGTATTCGAATGCCTATGTCACTCCATCTGGACATGTCGCAATGCCGCAACAGGGAGACCGCCTCCTCGGTCGGCACGCAGTATTGATTGTTGAGCTTGACGAGAAGCAACCGGTTCACCTCTCCGTGATCACGTTCAAGAACTCATGGGGCCCCAAATGGGGTGACAATGGCTTCGGCTTCTTCGGGCTCGACTATTTCGACGCGTACGGTAGGGAACTGTGGGGCATAGTCTCTTAGAGGGAGGACTGTAACCTGAGCAAATTCATTCATTCAGAAACTTGTGCGCACGCCTGGGTAGACGCCATGGATTACCTAATATGTTCGGAAGGGGGGAAGGCGTTCAATCTGGTTCTTGCCATTCAAAAGCCAGGCGTTGAAGTCGCCGAGGTAACACTTGTCATTGACGATCTTGCCAGGACAGTTGGCCTAAAGGGCACAATGGAAAACGCAAATGCGATCTGGCCTTCTTTTTTTGCACGGCCTAAGCGGAATAGTGCCGAGGTTTTTTCCGACATTGAGCGTTTTGCTATTCCTGCGATCAAAACGGCATGCAAGAATCGACACGATTCTTATGTTGAGCGCCTAATGGCCTGGCGAAGTACAGAATCCGGGACGGCCGTTCCTCAGCTCCAGAATGTATTAACACGACTGAAAAGCGAGATTGCAAACCCCGCCCCGAAGAGCTCCTCATACGAAGTTTCGATATATTCGCCCGGATTGGACCCAGGCTATATGAGTTTTCCGTGTCTGTCTCATCTATCCTTCAAATACGATCACCATCGGCACCTTCTTCATCTGACGGCCTTGTACCGCAATCACGCTTACCTTAGCCACGCCTACGGAAACTTCATTGGATTGGGACGACTGGTGCAATTCGTGTGCAGAGAGACCGCCATTTTCCCCGGCGAGCTCATCTGCGTCAGCACACATGCAGACGCAGAGTTAGCTGGGCGAAAGTCTCAGACATGCACGGCACTTGCTAAGATCAGGCAAATCCTAATCGAGCGGGACTCAAAGGTAGTTACCCCGGGAGAGCACTGATTCCGAGGAAACTCGACGCATACGAGGAACAACAGTTGGTGGCACCGACCGAGGCACAGGTCTCGGCACTGTGCCTGCGGCTGTGCATCCTCGCGCACGTCACTTGACGAGAAGTCGCCAAACCGTAGATGTGACCTCGGGGGGAATAACTGGTGTTCAGGAGGAGAGGCAGGTTCTCATTTTCCGGCTACGGGCACACCGCAGAACGACATCTTGTCACGGTCACTCTTCCTGGCGTGGTCTGGCCGGGCAGGGCGAGGAGATTCGGAAAAGTCCACTCGCTTGTCTCGCACTGAGATTCAGAGACTGGACGAGTCCGAGCGCTGGATTCCCGCGCAGGCGGGAATCCACTTCTGCACTCTGAATCTCGGTTTTTTTGCATTTTCCACTTGACAACCTCATGGACGTGTGATAGCCTATGATGGTGGTCTTGTTGTGGACACATTGTCGCAGGCGAGCGCCGGGGTGCGCCGAGGCGCAAGCAAAAGCGGAAGGGTCCCGGCTATGGGGAACGTTGGGAACTACAAAAAATGAAGAATAGTGGGAACGAAGCTAAGAAGTACTTGAAAACAAAGCACATCACTTTTTTGAGTGGTGCAAATTATGCGCGTTTTGCGTGCCAATTAGCGCAAATTGCACGCTAAAAGGAGCGAAAAGAGCGCAGTTTGCGGTAACGAAGTCAAGGCCTCCGAGCCGCAAGGCGAGGCCGGGAAAGTGACAAGAAGTTGACTACATGAGATTTTTCACTCCGGCGATTGCAGCGCGAAATCCAGTGCCTTGGCGGCGTGCAGCAGCGAAGTGTTGAAGAGGGGCAAATCGCAGTGCTGAGGCTCGACGAGCAACGGGATCTCCGTGCATCCGAGCACAATCCCCTGAGCACCCTGGGCGCGCAGACGCTCGATGATGTCCAGAAAAAGCCGTCGCGATTCCGTCCGGATCTCGCCTCGACACAATTCCTGATAGATCACTTCGTTCATCCGCTGCTGGCTGTCGGGCTCCGGAACAAGCGGCGCAATTCCGCATCGCTCCAGCCCCTCGCGGAAGAACCGCTCGCTCATGGTGAAGATCGTCCCTAGCAGGCCCACGGAGCGAAGCCCGGCCGCCAGAATGGATTCCGCCGTGGCTTGCACGATGCTGATTAGGGGCATGTGCACGGCGCGCTGCACATCCTCAAATACAATGTGCATGGTGTTGGTGGCGATCAACCCGAAATCAGCGCCCGCCCCATGCAAGCGCTCGAGCGCTTCCGCCATATCCCGCGCCGCCTCCTGCCATTGCCCGCGATGTTGCCAATCCACATATTTCTGAAAGTTCACGCTATAAATCAGGATTTCCGGGTAGCCATAGTTGCCCAACCGCGCCGTATAAGTCCTGGTGATGTGCTCATAATAGAGCGTGGTGGATTCCGGACTCATGCCGCCAAGTATGCCGATCTTCTTCATCTCGCCTCCCTGATCATTGCACCGAACCGAATTCATGATACTAACATGCCTCCATCCATTCGGCCCTCCGCCGTCTCACGCAGGGGATGTCAGCCGCACCCGAATTGTGCCGGCACTCACCAGCGTGCGGGAGTGATTCGCGCAAACGGGGTGGTTGCTGGCGTAGGTGCGACTACTCCGTTCGGAGGATCTCAATGATTTCGAGCCGAGCAATGGGGCGAGTGGCCAGCCAGATGCCCAAGGCTGCAACGAACGCGATGAAGAGGACACAGGCCGCATAGGTCGCGGCGTTTACGGATTTCGCGTCCTCAACGATGCTCTCGAGCAGCCGGCTGCTGAGGATCGCCCCTGCGATTCCAGGAATTGCCCCCCCGGCAATCGGGACCAGGCCTTGCCACAGATGGGCGGCCCGCAGCCGTTGCGGCGTCGTGCCCAGAGCCAAGCGTATGCCCATCTCGCGGGTTCTGCGAGCCACGGTGTAGGAAACGATGCCATACACGCCCATAACGACAAGCAGCAACGCGAACGCCGTGAAGCACAGTACAGCAGTCCTGTAAAACTCTGGCCGGGCGAGGAGGTCGGCAAGCCGCTGCTGCATGGTTTTTACGCCGAATACCGGAACGTCCCGGTCCACCGACTGGATGGTGTCGCGGATCATGGCGAGGCGGTCTTCGGCGCGGCCATTGACGCGAACCACGAAGGTCGAGAAGAAGCCGCCCGGCGAGCGGTCGGGAACAAAGGCCTCATAGCTGTCTGCTCCTTCCGTCATGTAATCCATCGTCGTGACCACGCCGATGATTTTCCAGTGATCGTTGTCCATCACGATCTCGCCGCCCACCGCATCCGACGGCGCGCCGAATTCGCTCGCAAACCGCTCATTGATGATGGCGACTCGCGCGTTGTTCCGCACTTCCCCGTCAGTGAGTTCGCGTCCCCACAGAATGTGTCCACCCATGGCTCGGAAATAGTCCGGCAAAACCGGATTCACCATGGAAGCCTTTGCCGCCAGCCGGCCATTCACGCGAAATCGTCCGCCGATGAAAGCGTTGGCATACAGGGGAAGGAACTCCGTGGCGCTGGCGCTCTGAACCCCCGGAAGCCGCCGCACGCGAGCCAGCGCTTCCTCAAAATAGCTCAGACGGCTCGCATCGGATTGGTGCGTTGTGCCTTCCAGCGATACATTCACGGTAGCCAGGCCGCTACGATCGAAACCGCGATCGATGTGCATGAGATGGACAAAAGCCCGGCCTACTGAGATGGAAGCGGTAAGGAGCATTATGGTGAGCATCACCTGCGCCGCGACAAGCGTATCGCTAGTGTGCCGTGAGCTACGGGTACTGCTGGAGGCGTGGCTTCCCACCATCGGAACGCGGCTGGCCGCGAGCGACGGCAGGACGCCGAAGAGCAAGCCGCTGAGAACCGAGGCTGCGATGGCGAACCCCAGCACGCGGCCATCTACAAGAGAGTAAGCTTGCGAAGCCAGCGCGGCGGGCTGAAGCTTGGCCGCGATGGAAGTAGTCCAGAGCGCGACGAGGACGCCTACGGTGCACGCGGCGAGCGAAAGAAGCACGCACTCGGTCAGCAATTGTTGCGAGAGGCGCGCGCGGCTGGCGCCCAATGCGGAGCGTATGGAAAACTCCGCCGCGCGATCGGCGGTACGCGCCATCAGCAAGTTTGCGACGTTGGTGCAAGCGATCAGAAGGATCAGCCCGGCGCAGGCCATCATCGCCAATGAGCCCCTTCTCGCCGGCCCGGCAAGTTGGTTGCGAAGCTTGGTCAGGGCGGAGGGATACTGGAGCTTCTCAAGCTGGGTGCGGTTGGGCCACCGTCGATTGGCTTCGGTAGTAAAGGCTGCGCGGGCCTGCGACCACGTGATGCCGGGCTTCAGCCGCGCCACCGTTTCCCAGCCGTTGTTGCCCCCACTAAAGGCCGCCGGCTTCCAAATGACGGCCTTGCCCGGATAGTCGAAACCGGGCGGTGCGACGCCGATGATCGTCAGCGGGTTTCCGTCTAATCGCAGGGTGGCGCCCAGGGCTTTCGGGTCGCCGCCAAACAAATCCTGCCAAAGTCCGTAGCCGATCACTGCCACGGCGTTGCGGCCAGGCGGCCCCCACCCCGTCCCGTCCACATCTTCTCCCGGCGCGAAAGCACGTCCGAGTACGGGCTGAGTACCCAACACCGAAAAGAAATTCCAGGATGCCTGGATGGCGTGTACGCGCCGCCATTCTCCCGCTCCGCCCAAGTTGACATCGAATTGTTCGAATACTCCGGCGTCGGCAAGATACGCGCTCTCGCGGCGCCAGTCGTGAAACTGCCGGGCGCTGTCGTGAGGGGGTTGAAAATCATCGCTCAGGTACGCCAGCCGTTCGGGATCCCGAAACGGTAGGGAACGCAATAGAAGCGCGTTGACCACGCTAAAGACGCCCGTGTTCGCGCCAATACCGATGGCCAGTGCGAGGATCGCGAAACCAATCTGCCACGGACGGCGAGCCCAAAGCCGGAGCGTGTGCCCTGCGTCCTGCGCCACTTCGCGAGAAAATTGTACAGGAACCGAGATGGCCAGGTCCCGAATAAGGCGAATCCACAGGATGCCCAGGCCGGCAACTCCGCTTGACTCATGGAGCTCGTCGCGGAATTGACGCTCCAGGAGTTGCGCATAGTCTTCACGAAATCCCGCCGGGTAGAGCTTCACCAGCCATCCGTACAGACGCAAGGAGAAGGGCTTGTCAGGCATGCTTGAGCACTCCAAACCTTGCCGCGGCCAACTGCACCAACTCGCGCATGCGAGCAGCTTCCGCTTGGGCTACCTTTCGGCCATACGGTGTGATTCGATAGTAACGACGCCGCTCGTCGTCCAGATGCGGGTCAGGGCGCGCCTCGGACTCTTCGATCAGCCCCAGTTCCAGCATCTTCTTGATCGAACCGTAAAGCGCGCCCGGGCCGGGCTTGAGCTTGCCCCCGGTGCGCAGCGAGATCTCGCGCTTCAGGGCGTAGCCATGACGTTCACCCATGCCCAAGGAGAGAAGGATGTGGAAAACCACCGGCGGAAGCGGCGCCGGATCTTCGGCGGCGGATTGGTGTCTTCTGGGCATATCTAGTACAAATCAGTACATACTATTACAGAAAGTGACTAATAATGTCCAGGGCTGCGATTGCGGCCAGGGCGATCCCGACTAAGCACGACTAGGATGGCCGGCGCTATGGATGACTCGAACCCTGCCGACTTTACCGCCCTGCAGCCTTACCTTGATCCCGTGCGGGTGAAACTGGGACTTGGTGAGAAGGTCCTGGACGATGCCTCGGGTCTGTTTCCCTGTGGGCTGGTCCTCTTTGAGGACAACTGAAACGTCTGCTCCACGTGCCACGTCACTTCGGTTCCGTCCATCCATGAAACTTACCCCCTTTACAGCCTCGCCACAACTTCATTCAGGCTACGTATCACAATAAGCCGAAAAGGCGTACCTGAACCGTTTCCCCTCAACGTTTCCCCTGTAGCTCGAGCGTCGCCCCCGAAGGTGACCCTAGTTTCTCCATGTACGGCGATATACATCTAATTGTATACTTGGTTGTGGCTTGGCGGGTATAGTCGTTCTTGTGACCCACCAAGTGCAAGGGCCCCATTTCGCAACCGTCGTTTGGGAGGGCGACTCCAGAGAGGTTCTCCAGACTTTCCCGGAGGGAGTCAGGTAGAACCTGGGATTTCAGTTGTGGCCGTTGCAGCAAGGCGAAAGGCCGTGTGATTACAGACCGCTTTCCTCGATAGGTACGGGAGTTTTTGAACTGCGAGATGAAGATGAAAGAGCCTGGTATCGAGCCGTTTACTTGTCGCGGATAAATGAGGTGATCTACGTTCTTCACTGCTTCCAGAAGAAAAACCGCGGCATGCCAAGAAAAGAATTCGAGAAGGTGAAGCAGCGGCTCAAAGCAGTAAAGGCACGCTGGGCAGAGGAGAAGAAACGTGAAAAGCGCGGGTAAGAAACCAACGCACGTGACGCGTGGCAACGTGCTCGATGATCTTGGCTTTTCGCCGGAGCATTCCACAGCGCTAAAATTCAAGGCCGAGTTGTATCAGGCAATCCTGAGGTGTGCTAAGAAGTATCCACCCAAGGACCTGCAAATAATCCTCGGAGAGCCTCAGCCGCGTGTGAGCGAACTGCTGAACGGGAAGATTGCCCACAAAAGCGTTGACAAGCTGCTTTATTATGCAGGACGCTTGGGCATTGAAGCCAAGGCCAAATTCACGCAGACTTGCAAAGAGGTGGTTGAGAAAGAGTTGGCACTGGCCGACTAATGTCGACGAACTCCGGCGATTCCGCCCCTTCACGGCGCCCTCCGCCGGCTGGCGCAGCTCAGCGGCTTCTGTTCATTCCGACTCCACGCAACGCAGGGCTTCGCCCTGCGCCAGCCTCGGTCCGGCGTAGGGGCGGTTCGCGAACCGCCCCTACGCGTGAGCCGGAAGACCGTGCGGCCGAGGAACTGAGTAAGGTTGTCGGGCTGGACGCTCGGACAGAAAGTCCGGAAGAGGAAAACGCCGGCGAAACCTCAAAATCGCCAGAAGAAAGCGAGAATGTCATAGAAAACAAAGGACCGGCCGCAGAGGGGGTGAGGGTATGAGGCGTGGTGCGGGCGTCCCGCCCGCAGTGGCACGGGCATTCCTTCGCTCCGCTCAGGACAGGTTCTGCCCGTGCCGATTCACGGCCAAGATGGCCGTGCCACAACGCGGGGGCTACCCCCGCAAGAACTCGCGGGCAGAATGTCCGTTCCACAGCGGGCGAGACCCCGACAGGTCGGGGCAGGCTGCCCACTCCACAATCCGGAATCTAAGATCGCCGGGAGGCTACTCCGCCGCTGCTACTTCCGCCGCAAGCCGCTGCGCAGTTTCCTTCAACTGTCTCAAATCCAGTTTTCCGCTGCCCAGAAACGGCAACGCCGGCACCGGGAAGAAGTTCTCTTTGCGCGGGACCCAGAGCTTGGGAAGTCCGCAATCGCGCATCCGCTTCAGCAATTCGTCCACACTCATTCCCAGCTCAGTGTGCAGCACCACGAATCGCTCGCCTTTCTGCTCGTCGGGGATTGTGGTCACCACCATGCGCGGCTCCACGCTGCCGAGAGCTCGGTGCAGCGCATCCTCCACCTGAACGTGCGACACCATCTCCCCGGCGATCTTGGAAAAGCGCGCCAGCCGGTCGGCAATCTTGATGAAGCCATCCTCATCAAGCTGGGCGATGTCACCCGTGATGTACCATCCATCTTCCCACATGACCTGGCGGGTCATTTCCGGCTCGCCCAGGTAGCCCACCATCACGCTCGGGCCTTTCACCAAGAGCATGCCCGCCTCCCCTGCGCCGAGGGTCGCATAGGTTTCCGGATTCACCGTGCGTACCGCCACGCCGGGAATCGGGTGGCCGACGCTACCGCGTTTGGCGCCAATCTGTTTCTCCCGCCGGCCTGTGTAACCGAAATTCTCCACCGCCACCACGGGAGAAAGCTCCGTACAACCGTAGCCCTGAAGCAGGTCGAGCTGAAACTTTTCGCGGAATGCCTCGGCAAGTTCCGGCTTCATCTTTTCCGCACCCACAATCGCCACGCGCAGCGAAGCCAGATCTCCCGGCTCGCAGCGCCGAACGTATTCCCACACGAAAGTCGGCGTGGAAATCAGAATGGTGACGTGATACTTCCGGCATAATTCCCCGATCTTCCGCGCCTCCAGGGGGCTCGAATGGTAGGCCACGCCAAAGCCGGAAACCGCGGGCAGCCAGAGTCCGATGGTGAAGCCGAAGGAGTGGAAGAAAGGCAAAATCCCCAGCAAGCAATCCGTCCGATTTACGTTGATCGTCTGCTGCACAGCCTCCAGATTGGAGACGATGTTGCGATGACTCAGCATCACCCCTTTGGGCGTGCCGGTGCTGCCGCTGGAAAAGATGACGGTGGCGAGCGAGTCCAGCTTCACTTGGCGCGGAATCAGCCAGCGGCGCAGAATCGCGGTGGGAACAAGCCAGGCGATGGCGCCCCAAATTCACTTGGCGGGTTTGGAAAAGCTCTCCGCCACATCCTCAACCATCACCATGCCGGGCAGCTTTTCGATTCCACATCGCGCCAGCAGCTTTTCGGAGGTGAAAATAGTCTCGAGTTGGCAACGCGCAATGGCTACGCCCAGGGTTTGCCTTGACGCCGTATAGTTCAGGTTCACGGGCACGCAGCCGGCCAGGCTGATGCCAAGATTCACGAGTGCCGCCGGCACGCAGGGCGGCAGCAGCACGCCGATCATGTTTTGGTTTTCGCCCTGCTTCAACACGTGGCGGCGAAACAGCAACGCGCCAATCAGAGCTTGGCCGAAGTTCACCCGGCGGCCGGTGGAATCCGCCATGGCGAAGCGCCGCCAGTTGCGGCGGGCGCCATCGAGGAACAACTCCGGGAGCGGGCGCTGGGCCGCATGGCGGCGCGAGAAGGCCTCCGCGCTCAGCGCCATGACCGCTTGCCGCACCTGGAAGGCCTTGGCGTCACCCGCCAGCGGTGTGCCGAAACTCACCGTAACGCGGTAGGGGATGCGGCGCGGCCATTTGAAGAAGAAGCGCCCCCGCTCGAAGCTGAAGATGCTTCCCCACACGCGGTCGAGGTGGACGGGAATGACGGGAACAGTGAGGCCCCGCGTGATGCGCTCAAACCCGCGGCGGAAGGGCAGGAGGTTCCCGGTGCGCGTAATGGCGCCCTCCGCGAAGATGCACACCAGGTCGCCCTCACGAAGACGGTCCTGCGCCCAGCGCAGCGAGGACACCATTTCGCGGGGCTTGTCGCCTTCCGAAATGGGAATGGCGCCCATCAACTTCGCCAGCCAGTGGATGCCTGGGGTCTCATAAAAGCGCCGGTACATCAGGAAACGAATGAAGCGCTGAGTACATGCCCCGATCAAAAAGGGATCGACAAAAGAAATGTGGTTGCACACCAGCAAAGCGGGCCCGCGCCGGGGAAGGTTTTCGGCGTCGCGAATCTCAATGCGATAGAACGTGTGCGTCAGCAGGAACAGACACAGGCGAATCATGAAGTCGGGGAGCACGGTCAGGATATACCACGTGGCGCCAAACGAAATCGCCGCCATCGCCAGGAGAATCTGGTTTGCCCGCAAGTGGCAGGGACCGGACAGGAACGCGAAAATTCCGGCGCCGAGAAACACGGCCGTAAAGGTCAGCACGTTTGAGGTGGCGATGATCCGCCCCTTGGAGTGCTCCCCCGCGTGGGCTTGCAAGTAGGACTGGAGGGGTATGATAAAGATGCCACCCGAAAAGCCCAACAGGAAATGGCCGATGAAAACCTGCGCGAACGTGTGGTGACCGAAGAAAAGAAACACCCCAAAGAAACCCAAACCTATCGACCCGATCGGCACCAGGCCCAACTCCACCTGGTCGCCGGAAAGCTTCCCGGCCACGAAGGCGCCCAGGCCGACTCCGATCGAAACCGACGCGGTCAGGTAGCTGATTCCGGTATTGCTCAAGTGCAAAAGATCACGGCCGTAGCCGATCACGTTTTGCAAATACACGGCGCCCAGAAACCAGAAATAAGCGATGGCCAGGACGGTCTGGAAAAGCGCTCGCGATGCGCGGATTTCCTGGAAGTCGCGCCAAAATTCGCTGACTGCGTTCCAGCGGAATTCTTCCCTTGGGGCGATGGCCGGGACGCGGCTGATCCCCTTCGCCACGACCAGCCCCAACAAAGCCGTCCCCACCAGCATGGAGACGGGAACGTAGGGTTTGGATAGAAAGGCGTCCAACAGCAGCCCGGCAGCCACCGGTCCCGAAACAATCATGGTGTAAACGGTGAGCTGCATCAGCCCGTTGGCCCGCGAAAGGTCCTCATCCGGGAAGATCTGGGGCAGGATGCCTTCCTTCGCGGGGTCGAGGAAGCAGGCATGAATCCCCAGCAGGAAGAGCACCGCCAGCATGGCCGTGACTTGGCCAGCGGCCATGGCGAGGGTGGCGAGAACGAGTAAAGAGGCCTCGAGAATCTTGATGAAGATGATCACTCGGCGCTTGGAGAAGCGATCGGCCACTTGGCCCGCGTAGGATGAAAAAACGATGTAAGGCAGCACGTAGAGCGCGGTGCCGAGGGAAATAACGAGGTTCCGGGTGGCCAGCGAAATGACGCGCGCGGTGACGAAAAGCAGGACGAGCTGTTTGAAGGTGTTGTCGTCAAAAACCGCCAGCGCCTGTGCTACGAGCAGGTAAACGAATCCGCGATGTTTCAAAACCTCCGAGTAGCCCCGCCTAGGCGCCATGGTGTCTGCCCATCTGCCCATCTGCCTCTAGGACAGCGTCTGCTATGCGCACTGCGGGCAGAATTCCCTCCGCATCGTGCACGCGCACGATGTGGGCGCCAGCGAGAATTGCGGCCACTACAGCCGCGGCGTCGGCAGACACTAGGGGCACGCCGTGGCGTGCCCCCATCTGCGTTCCCATCATCGGCCAGAAACCCTCAGCGCCTTTTCTGCCGCGATGGCTGTGTGGCGCACTTGCAGGAAGGCCCGTGCCCGCGGCGACTGCCTGAATGAACGACTTGCGTGAACTGCCCACCAGAATTGGAAGGCCGAACCGGCGCAATTTTCCCAGATGTGAGAGGATTTGAAAGTTCTGAATCCGCGACTTGCCGAAGCCCAGGCCGGGATCGAGGATCAACTGTGACCGGCGCACGCCCGCAGAGAGAGCGCGGCGGACCGAAGTCGCCAGCCCACGCTTGACCGACCGTATGATATCCGCCACAAACGGCCGGGTTTGCATCGTCTCCGGGCGTCCCCGGAGGTGCATAAGAATGAGGGGGATCTTATGACGCCGCGCCACCTCAGCCAGTCGCGGGTCGAATCGCAGACCGCTTATGTCATTGAGGATGTTGGCCCCGGTCCGCACAGCCATCTCGGCCACTTCAGCCTTTGTGGTGTCGATGGAGATGGGGGTTGAGGGTAGTTTTCGGCGGAGAGTTCGGATGACCGGCAGAACTCTCAGCAGCTCTTCTTCGGCTGAAACGGGCAGCGAACCCGGCCGCGTGGATTCACCCCCAACGTCGATCCACTCCGCCCCCTGCCGCACCAATTCCAATCCGTGCTCGACGGCCGCGCCAGGAGCAAGGTAGAGTCCGCCGTCCGAGAACGAATCCGGCGTCACATTGAGCGCGCCCATGATGAGAGTGCGCTCCCCAAGACGCACTTTGCGCCCGTCAATCCGTATATCGAATATTGGACGCGGAGTCATGAAGGGAAGCGCCTGGCGGTTAGTGGCGGGCGCCTGGTCGCGAGGTTGACGCTTCGAGGAAAGCGGCTAGTGTGCGGCTGACTTCACCAGCCACTAATCACTAGCCACTAACCACTGCCCCTCACGCCGGCTGCGGCCGTTCGCGCGAGGGCAAACCGGGTGCGGGACGAGGCTTCAATACCTGGGTCGTCTCAGGCGCGGGAGGCTTTGGCGGCGCCTGCCGGACCACTTCCGGCAATGGTTTCCCTTCCAGGAGCAGATTGACTTCGATCGCGTCGAGGACCTCGCGGACCAGCAATGCTTCCGCGATGCGCACCAGGGCGTAGCGGTGAGTGGTAAGAATGTCCTTGGCCTTCAGGTAAGCGGTGCTTACAAACCTCTTCACTTCCTGGTCGATCTTAATGGCGGTGTCCTCGCTGAAGTCCCGCGAGGTGGCCAAATCACGGCCCAGGAAGATTTCCTGCTGGTGCTTTCCATAGGCCAGGGGGCCGAGATCCGACATTCCCCATTCGCACACCATGCGTCGTGAAACTTCCGTGGCCTGTTCGATGTCGTTGCCGGCGCCGGTGGTGAAATGGTTGAGGAAGATTTCCTCCGCCGCGCGCCCGCCCATCATGACGGCCAATTGCGACTCGAGATAATCGCGTGTGTAAGTGTGTTTGTCGTCCAAGGGGAGCTGCATGGTGACGCCCAAAGCCATACCGCGCGGGATTATAGTAACCTTGTGAAGCGGGTCGGCGTAAGGAACCATGGAGGCCACCAAGGCATGCCCAGCCTCATGAAAAGCCGTATTCTTTTTCTCCTCCTCCGAGAGGATCATGGACTTTCGCTCAGCCCCCATCAGGACCTTGTCCTTGGAGGTCTCAAAGTCTAGCATGACAACCATCTTGCGGTTTTGCCGGGCAGCGAGCAGAGCCGCTTCGTTCACCAGGTTGGCCAAGTCTGCGCCCGAAAAGCCCGGCGACCCCCGAGCGAGCACCGGGAGATCGACGTCCTCAGAGAGGGGAATCTTCTTGGTGTGTACTTTCAGAATGGCTTCGCGCCCTCCCACGTCCGGCCGCGGAACCACTACCCGCCGATCGAATCGGCCGGGGCGCAAAAGCGCCGGATCCAGGACGTCCGGACGGTTGGTGGCGGCGATCAGGATGACCCCTTCGTTCGATTCAAATCCATCCATCTCCACCAGCAACTGGTTCAACGTCTGCTCGCGCTCGTCGTGCCCACCCCCCAAGCCGGCGCCCCGGTGGCGGCCCACCGCATCAATTTCATCAATGAAGATAATGCAGGGAGCATTTTTCTTCCCTTGCTCGAAAAGGTCGCGAACGCGCGACGCGCCCACTCCCACGAACATTTCAACGAAGTCGGAGCCGGAGATCGAAAAGAAGGGGACGTTGGCTTCACCGGCAATCGCCCGCGCCAACAAAGTCTTCCCAGTTCCCGGCGGCCCCACCAGCAAAACACCCTTGGGGATGCGCCCGCCGAGCTTTTGAAACTTCTGCGGCTCCCGCAAGAACTCAATAATTTCCTGCAATTCTTCTTTGGCCTCTTCCACCCCGGCAACGTCCTTGAATGTCACCTTCTTTTGTTGGCTGGAGAGAAGACGGGCGCGGCTCTTCCCAAATGAGAGCGCTTTGTTGCCGCCGCTCTGCATCTGGCGCATAAAGAAGATCCAGAGGCCCAAGAGCAGAATCATGGGCAGGCCGTTAATGAGCCAAGTCACCCAGGAATTCCCTGAACTGTCTTTGATGGTGACGTTGACGTTCTTGTCGTGCAGGGTCTTGTAGAGGTCGGGATAATTCGCAGGAATGGTGGACTTAAACTTGTCGTTATCTTTCTTCAGTGTGCCGGTAACGTCTGTGCCCGTAATCTGCACGTCATGGACATTGTTGCTGTCAATCTGGTCCATGAAAGCTGAGAAACTGAGGTCTTTGACGTTTCCGCTTGCACTGTTCTTAACTACCGCCCAAATCAGCACGGCGGTGACTGCCATCACCACCCAGAAAACGATGTTTTTTACCGCCGAATTCACGGCGCTTCCTCCTCCGGCCCCCAAGGCCTTTCAGGGGCGCTTACAATTGCCAGACTATTGGATGCTTCACACTGCCCTAACGAACCGGACTGATAGAAATCTATTGGCCGCCGCGGACGGCCTGCGCCAGCCGGAGCAGGCAAGAGCGCCTCTGCCGCCCCCAGGCCGGGGCTGCTACCCGGCACCTTCCTCGACGACCAGCAGCGTTCGCGATTCTGGGGTCGCAGCCACCGAGGCGGCGGGCGGAAATCCTCTCACCCACAGGATCTGCTCCCCACCCTCCAAAACGGGCCAGAGATTGCGACGGCTGCGGGGAATCTTCCGCTGGCGAAATAACTCCTTCAATTTTCGCGGCTTTCGGTTTCCCGAAGGCCAATAGTGGTCGCCGGCTCGCCAATTGCGTAGCAGCAGCCGGCGCGGCAGCTTCTCAGCGTCCATGGCGCTACCTGCCATTTGATTATACTCCCCGGCACGCCCGGCAGGTTCAACAATCTTTAGCACGAAAGTAACCCCCAGAAGAGGTACGGTAGTCTCTCCCGGGACATCGACCGGGTAAGCATAAGCATCGCTTCCGGAGGAAGTGGGCTGCGGCCCGAGGACGAGCCAGTCGAACTCCTTCCTCGCCAGAGTCTCCCCGGGCAGAGGCAGGCTCCGGCCGCTCTGGGCGCCGGTGGCGAAGCGCAGAATCTCCTCAATATGAGAATAGGCTAGACCACGCAACCCCGGGCGAACGGATTGAAGCATCTGGCGCAGGACCCGCCTCTGAATGGCCGGCTCAAACCCTTCCAGAGCGCGCACCGAAATCTTCTCTTCCATGCCCTCGCGCAGGCGCCAGGGACGGCTGCGAGCGAGAGCCTGTTGCTCCAGGAACGCCTCTTCATCCCTTGCCCGATCGGCATGACCCTTGAGGAGCGGAATGATCGCGGGGTTGAATTCCCGCTCCAGCAGCGGAAGCAGTTCCCGGCGCACCTTGTTGCGCCGCAGACGGGAGTCAAGATTGGTCGAATCGACCCGGTACTCGAGCTTTCGCGCTTCAATCTCGCGCATGATCTCGGGGCGCGTGAGATCGAGAAAGGGACGGGCGACCTTGCCCTCCAGCAGCGGGTAAATCCCGCTCAAGCCGCGCGTCCCCGCACCGCGCAACAGGCGCATCAGCACGGTCTCGGCCTGGTCGTTGGCGGTATGCGCGGTCACCACCAGTTCCAGTTGGCCTTGATCCACCAGGGATAAGAGAAACCGATAGCGCAACTCGCGGGCGGTGGCCTCCAGGTTGCGTTTCTTCTCGCGTGCCACCCGCGCCACGTCAGCCTGTCCGCCCAGGTAAGCGATGGCCGCGGAATCGGCCAGTCCGCGGACGAATCGCTCGTCGCCGTCGGATTCGGCCCCTCGCAAATGATGATTAAAGTGGACCACGGCCAGAGTGATCCCCAACTCCGAAGCCGCGTCCTTCATGAAATGCAAGAGCAAGGTCGAATCCGGCCCGCCTGAGACCGCGACACCCACTCGTTGCCCGGCATGGAAAAACCCCTGCCGCTTCGCCTCTTTCAACCAGCGGCAGTACACAACTGACTTTGCGAGCATGCGTTAAATCCACCGCCAAGGAGCCTTTTCCCGCTCATTGTAACATCAGTAGCACTGAGCTGCTTCTCGAGGGTCCCGGCACTTCGCCGAACCTGCAAAGGTGATTCACCACAGAGGCCACAGAGTTCGCAGAGGAAAGCCGCACGATTGTTCCCTGAGATCTCCGCGCGCTGGGTGGAGGAGCTTTTGTTGTGACGGTGACTTAAGTATTAGTAACTTAAGTATTTTTCACGGTGTCGCCCATCGTGATATAGTGCCGAACTACCCATTCCTCGGTTGGAGCGCTCACCTTCGGGTGAGCACCGCGTCTGTCGGCCTGGGAGTCGGTGCCACGATGAAGTCGGCGCCAAGCCTGCCAGCTTGAAGGTCGGTACAACGACGCAGCGGAGCGTACACATGGCCCAATTCAAACCCTTTGTACCACATGACTCGAAAGAACCGGAGTTCACCCTCAAAGCGGTCCTGGCGGGCATCTTCCTGGCCGCCATTTTCGGGGCCGCCAACGCCTACCTAGGTATGAAGGCCGGGCAGACGGTGGCGGCGACGATCCCGGCGGCGGTGATAGCCATCGCGTTGTTTCGTTTGCCCTTCTTTCGCGGCGGCGTGCTGGAACAGAACTTGACCCGCACTGCCGCCTCCGTAGGCGAAGCACTGGTGGCCGGCGCGATTTTCACCATCCCTGCCTTCATGATGGTCAACGTAGGCGGGCAGCGCCTCTGGACTGACTTGCGCAGCCATTTCTGGACCGGCACGTTCATCCTCTTCGCGGGCGGATTGCTGGGCGTCTTCTTCATCATTGTCTTGCGCCGCCCGCTTTGCGTTGACTCGCCTGATCTGCCGTTTCCTGAAAGCACGGCCAGCGCCGAGATCGTGAAAGCCGGCCAGCAGGGCGCTACCGATGCGCCCAAATACATTTTCGGCGCCATGGGATTGGGCGCCCTTCTCCAATTGCTCAAGGACGATAAAGGCTTTCAAGTTTTCCAGGATTCGATCAGCGCGTTCTGGAAATTCCCGAAGTCCGTGGTCAGCTATTTCGGATACCAGAAAGAACTTCTGGGCCGCGTCGAGTACTCGGGGGGCATTGCCTACTCAACCCCTTCCGCATCCCCGGCGCTTATCGGCATCGGATACATCATCGGACCGCGCTTGTCAGCGATCAATTTCTCCGGGGGCGTTATCGCCTGGCTGGTGCTGATTCCTCTGGTCCTTTTTATCGATCCCGACCTGCCGCACCGCCTGGGCGCGACCACGGGAGGCACCGCGCCCTGGGACCTGGCAAGTTACACCGTGTGGTACAACGTGGTTCGGCCCGTCGCGGTGGGAGCAATGCTGGTGGGCGCCGTCTACACGCTCTACAGCATGCGCGAATCGATCCTCACCTCGATTCGAGGGGCCTTCCACGCCTCCGCGGCGGGCAGTGAACACGCCGCCCAGCGCACCCGCCTGGATATTGACATCCCTATCAAATGGATCATTTTTGCTATTGTTGTTCTTGTTATTCCTATTACAGTCATCTATAAATACTTCGCACAGAGTTGGAGCGCCGCCCTCACCGCGGCTATTGTGATGACGCTGACCGGCTTCTTCCTGGCGGCGGTGGGCGGATACCTGGTGGGCCTGGTCGGCTCCTCGAATCAGCCCGTCAGCGGCCTGACGCTGGCGGCGCTGGTGGTGGCGGCGCTGATGATGGTGGCCATCGGGGTGAAGGGCCTGGGAGGAGTCGCCGCGGTTCTGGGCGTAGCCTCGGTCGTCTGCTGCGCGTGCTGTGTCTCCGGCAGCCTGATTCAAGATTTGAAGGCCGGCTATCTGCTGGGCGGGACACCGTGGAAGATGGAAGTGGTGGAAGTACTGAGCGTGACCGCCGTTTCCTTTTTCCTGTTGCTGCCCATCATCGCCCTGCACGAAGCCAACCTCGCCACGGGCGGTATCGGAGGCAAGTTGCTGCCAGCCCCGCAAGCCGGCCTCATGGCTCAACTTGCTCAGGGAATCGTGGGTGGGCAAATGGCGTGGGGCTTGCTCCTCATGGGATGCTTTTTCGGCATAGCGCTGGTGATGATTGGCGCGCCTTCGCCCATGCTCATCGCCGTGGGCATGTATCTCCCGCTCGAAACCAGCGGGGCGATATTCCTGGGCGGGGCTTTGAAATGGGCTGCCGAGGTGTGGGTGGCGCGCAAGAAGCTATCCGCAGAAGAAAAGGCCAAGGTTGAGGAGCGTGGAACCCTCCTGGCCTCCGGATTCATCGCCGGGGAGGCCATCACCGGAATTCTCCTCGCAACCCTGTTCCTCACCGGCGTCTCGTCCATCACCAAGGTGATGACCGGCCACGACGAACTACCTTTCCTGGCCAACTGGGGCGGATGGATCTCCCTTGTGGCATTCGCGATTATTGCTTACATCCTGATCCAAGTGCCGTTGCGCAAGTTGAGGAACCGGGAGGAGCAATCATGATCAGGAATGGGTTTTAGCAATTCATTATAGAGAATTATCGGCCGAAAGGTTGATCGGAATGGTTACAAGCTGTCGATACTCAGACGCTTTACGGCATGTAGGCAATGCGCTAGAATCTATTCGGCTTCGGCTCGTTTCCAATATCCGTGAGACAATGCAATAGGGGGGCACGTCCATGACATCAGCGGCGATAGGCCCCACGTACACACAGGCAGAGCGCACAAACTTAGAGGGGGAACTATGACTAAGAATGAGTACTACGAGATGGTAATCGACAGTTGCCGGCCGGCAGAAAGGCTAATCGGTATGGTCCCCGCCGACAAACTCGATTGGGCGCCGGGTCCGACCTTCATGAGTGCCGGCCAAGTGCTTTGCCACCTGAGTGAGGGCGTAGGGGGCGGACTCGACATGCTGGTCAGCGGCAAGTGGCCCACGATGAAAGAAATGGAAGAGGGAATGAAGCTCGAGAAGCTCCCTTCTTGCGGCGTCCAGGAGGCCCTGGACAAACTCAAGAAGGACAAGGAAATCCTGCGCCAGGTCATGGATGGCTTGAGCGAGGAGGACTTTGCCAACAAAGTCGTAACCGTGCCCTGGGGCATGACAGCGAAGATGGAGCGCATGGCCATCTCCTTCCTCGAGCATTTCACCAATCATAAAATGCAGCTTTTCACCTACCTGAAACTTCTCGGCCTGCCCGTAAATACGGAAACGCTTTACGGAATGTAGAAAGGCGGGAAGCGCACACCCGCTCTCTGACTTTACCACCCCCGGACCCCCCCTTCGAGAGGAGGAGATGGGGTCTCCCTCTCTTCTAAGCAGTCGCTCATGCTCATCGGCCGACGGGCTCCCAGAAACCATGAAAATGGGCCGACAGCGGATGGATGTGGCGCGGGCATCCTGCCCGCGCGACAGCGGGCGAGACGCCCGCGCCACAATTTTCGAAGCAGGGGACAGAGGCGGTTCAGTTCACTGCGCAAACGTCACCACCGCCACCGCGAGACCATGCAAGGTTGTTTGTTCACCATTCATGTGCGCGGTTGCAGGTGGCTGGAAGCCCGTGGTCTGATCGACGTACATCATCTGGGCCCCGCTTCCACCCGGAATCGTCAAATCAAAATCCCGGTCGCGCTGGTTAACCAGCAGCACCTTGCGCTTGCCATCACGAGTCACAAACCCTTGGGCGAAGACATGACCAAGGGAAGAACTGGTGTCAACCAGTTTGTCCCCGGGACCGAAGTTGTCGTGCAGGAGCTTGAGCACCCAGAAGCGCGCGTTGGGTTGGCCGTTGTTCCAGTCCACCATCGAGACACCTGGAAACTGCGACGGGTAGCCCACCAACTGCGATTCCCCCGCCACGTCAATTCCGACCCGTGCCAACTCTCCGTAAAGATAGGCATACACTCCGCCGCATAGATTCCAGTAAGAATCGGGAATAGGTTTGCGCGGCACCGTGTTATCGTCAGCCGGTATGCAGCCCAACTCGTCCAGATCGACTTGCGTTTTCGGGGACAGGCGCTGCCGAATTGCGTCGATATACCGGACCGAATTGAGGAAGCCGGAGGCTTGATCGAACACGCTGTACTGTTGCACTTCGGGACTCTGGTCAGCCGAGGGGTTCGCATAGAAATGGTAAGAAACCATATCCAACGGAATCCCGGGCTTGTGGTTCTTGGGATTGAGGAAATACTCGAAATACGCCGGCACATTCTTCTCCAGGAAGATGTTGGGCGAGGTCCCTGCCAGGGCCATACCCACGAACTTCATCTGCGGATCCACGCGTCGAATGGCGCTCACGATGGCGTCGTAGACCCGCGTGTAAGTCTCCGGCGACATCGAATGTTCAAAATCGACTTCGTTGAGCACTTCCCAGACGGGGATCTTGTAATGGTGGTTGGAGTCGTGGCGCTTTCCGTACTCGTCCGTGAATCCTCCCTGCGTGTACCAACTCACCAGCCGCGCGTAATAGTCCCCCACTTCCTTCAAGCTCGGGTCACGAAACTCCGTCCCCTTCTCGTAATCCCACGCCACCTGGTCCGGATCCGCTGGATACGCCACCGGCTTCTCCGTCTTGAACATCCACTGCGGTATGGTGCTGAAGTTGATGATCACCGAATGCCCCGTCTGAGCGGTCATGAAGTCTTCCATCATGGGATCGAGCAGAGAAAAGTCCCAGGATGTCTTGCCGTCCGCAGGCGGCTCGAGTTCGGCAACCCCCAATTTCGGATAAGGCAGCCAGGGCACGTAGCGAACGTAGTCGGCGCCTAAATCGTGCAGTGCCTGAAAGACCCGGTCGTGAATCTGGGAACCGCGGCGCAAGGGAGGGTTGACCACGACTTGCAGGGTCGGCGTGGTCTTCGAAACAATTACCGCCTTGTCCCAGTTGACGGTGACCTTGGCTTTTTCAGTTGCCGCCGGCTTCTGGATTACGGTTTCTTTTTGCGCACAGCCCGTAAGGAAGACAACCAGCAAAAGAAAGAACAATCCGAGCATTCGAACAACTCGATTAACCTCCATGGGATTTCCTCCAAAGTGTCAAGGC
>CAWJHY010000032.1:0-15084 GCA_963842495.1 uncultured Acidobacteriota bacterium | reverse complement strand
TTGGCCAGGAAGCTCCAGCCGCTGCTCATCCGGCGGACCTACATTCCGGGGATATGTTCGGCGAGGGAAGTGGCTTGGGTAGTAGCGGCCTGGGCGTCCGGCATATTTGCGAATCCGCCGAGGTAGCGGCCCTTGCGGAACATGCAAAGTCCGCCCAGGTATTGGTCGTCGGCCTGGAAGGCCTCATCGGCAACGCGGGCCGGCGCGCCTTCGGCGAATCGCTCCCGCAACTGGTTCAAGATGGCGGCCGCGGACCCCGGTGACTCTTCCATCACGACGAAGGCTTGCCCTTGCTCGTAGTGGGCTACGAAGCCGCGTTTCAGCAGGCGCAGCCCCAGGACGCTCTCCGGAATCAAGCGCACGGAGGCCAGCTTCGCGCTGGGAAACCAGGAGAGAGCGGCAGGGGGCGCCACGCGGCCCGTGATGCGCTTTTCGGCTTCAGTTGCGAAGGCACGCAGCGCGGTTACCGCCCCCTTTTCGGGACTTGCCGCAAGCTCAACGTAATACTTGCCCTTACAGAACAGGGCGCGGCGCGGCAAAACCTGGCCGCCCATGCCGAGCTTTTCGATGGGCATCTGGGGATCGAGATTTGCCGTAAACGCGCCGTAGGCGGAGTCTGCGTCGTTCATCTCGAAGAGATCGAAGGTGATGGATCCGCCCTTCGAGCGGCAGGTCACCCCCTGCATCCGAACCAGGCCGTACAGAATATAACCTTCGGCGCTCCCGTCCAGGTACTCGAACAGGTTTTCGGGAGTGTAATTCCGCCTGACGCCTCGCTGTTCCCATCCCGCCACGAGGTGGCAATCCGCCACACCGGCCGCGCGCGCGAGCGGCGCGACGGCCAGCACAGCGAGCAACAACAGCAGCATGTGACCCGCTAACCACTCACTCGTCCGCCCCTCTCCCCCTTGGGCGAGAGGGTGGCCCGGAGCCGGCGCTTTCTCCAGCCGGGCCAGGCCGGGTGAGGGGGTTCTCGCCACGCTAACTCTCAACAATCTCGTCAGCCAAGCCGCCGGCAATTTCACGCGAACAACTCCTGTGCGTGCGCCATCCGGCTCGCGACCTTCACGCCGTAGGGGCAATTCACCGTGCAGGTCGCGCAATCCCGGCAGCGCACGGCGGCGATCTCTTTGGGCAGAGCCAGGAAGTGCTCGCGGCCCAAAGAGAATTGCCCATAACCCTCGGCGTAGGTGAGATAACGCAGCAGGTCGGCCACCGGCAGGCCCTGCGAGCAGGCCCCCTCGCATTCCCCGCACATTCGGCAATAGAGCGGGGCGATGTGTTCGAGTTGCCGGGCCAGGAGTTTTTCCTCGAGCTCGGTAAACGGCCCCGCCATGGCCTTCAAGTTTTCCTCGAGCTGGTCCATGTCGGTCATGCTGGGGATGGTGGTGTTGACTTTCGGATTCTTCAGCACCCATTTCAGCGCGGCCAGCAGCGCCCCTTGTTTGGTGAGCTGCGGGTAAAATGCCCGGCGGGGATTCCCGGGGCGGTAGCCTCCCGCCATCACCTTCATCGCGACCACGCCCATGCCCGCATTGGCGGCCTGCTCGATGACCTCGCCAACACCCTTGTCCATCGTGAAGTTATAAGTGATCAGGACAACATCCACGGCGTTTTTCTTGACCAGCAATGGAATCATGCCTTTCGGCTGGTGCGTGCTGACGCCGGTGAAACGGATTTTCCCTTGCTGTTTGGCCGTCTGCTGTGCCTCAAACATCTCATCCGAAACACCCGTGGTCTTGTCCCGGCCGTGCAGGTACCAGATGTCGAGGTGGTCGGTGCCCAACTCGCGCAAACTCGTATCCAAATCGCTCAAGAGGCTGTTCTTATCGTGTCCGTCCGACTTGCTGGAGAGAACGAGTTCCCGGCGCTTCCTCCCGATCGCGGCGCCGACCATGCGCTCGTTGTTGCCATGCTGGTAGCTGCGCGCCGTATCGAAATAAGTGATGCCGATATCTGCTGCGCGCTCGATCACGCTGGCATCAGAAGTGATCATGCAACCAAACCCTACAGAAGTGACCTTCAGCCCGGTCTTGCCGAGGATTCGGTAATTTAGCTGCGGTGAAGAGTCCAGGGAAGGTGAGGCGGCTGCCGACGTTGCTTCGACGCTGGCTTTGCCCGCGCTGCTGCGGGCAGCCAGCCCCACCGCCGGGAGCGCCAATCCTGCTTGTAAGAAGTCACGGCGAGAAGTACTCGGTTTCATGAAGACGTCTCCTTATCAAAGAGTCGATCCACAATTAAGGCGCACTAATCATAGACGTTTCGGTTACGGCATTCCAGTCACGAAATCGTTACTTCTGCCCTCGGAAGGCCGCAAAGCTGTGAGGTTCGATCTGGAGGTCGAACGCATATTGGCGTGGCGTCTCGGGATTGCGTGGTGCGAAAGGACCAGGCACCACGGGATTGCCGTCTAAGGTCGCACTCGTCATCAGGTTCTGAATGTGGCCGAAATTGCCGGTAAGCCGTACCGCGACCGGTTGGTCCAGGTAAGACTCAACGACAAAGGTGTCGTTGTCGTAAGTAAACAGGCTCACTTTCGCCGGGGCCTCGAGCCTGACGGGCGTGGCGGGTGCGAGATACCTTCGTAGAGCGTCAATCGCGCTAGCCGGCAGGCGGTACAAATCGTTCAAGTTTTCCGGCAGCGTCCAAACGTAAAGCGTTCCTGCCCCATATCTGTCCGTCAAGAGCAGTGGTACACCGCGCCCGTTGGCCATGCCGCGCACCACGGCCCAATCCTGGTTGGTGTAGAAATGAATTTCGGGAAAGAGAATGGCATTCTGGGCGCTGGCGAGTTCGGAGCCCGCGCCGGAGCCGAATCCCGCCACGTAATAAGTGGCCCCGAGAATGTTGCCGGTGAGGCGCATATCGGTAATCTGGTTGATTCCCTGGTCTTGAAGCGCGCGGAGCAGGCCGGAGGTGACGATCACGTTATCTCCCGCGCGCAGGTGTTGCTCGATCTTCGAGACGATGGAGGGATCGTATTTCGCCGCTTCCGTCAGCAACACGGTCTTTGCCTTGGGCCATTCCGGGTACATCTCAACCGGAATTCCGATCATGCCTGCCGTCTCGCACAGAAAATCCTCGCCGCTCGACTGGTACGGCCGGTAGCTGCTCAGTCCGACCGGCTTGCCGAGCTCTCCCGCTGCACGGTCCACCTCCCGCAGGGCGTAAGCGGCCACATCCGCCACGAGCGGATCTTTGGCATCCGGGCTGAAGGGCATGCCGCAGCATTCGCGCAGCATCTCGAAGAAATTGAAGGAGGTGGGCAGCATCTGCCAGGCGCTGCGCTCACCCGCTTCCGCCCGGCGCAGCAGGTCGGAGTACTGAAACAGATTGATGGCAGGCGCTTTGGCGAGAATGGTGTCCCAGAGCTGCTCGGCATAACGATCCAGATAGCGCACGCCGTAGGAATCCACCCAACCGCCGCCGTTGCGTCCCGGCGCGACGTTTTCAAGGTATCGGAAAACCTCGTAGCTCTCATACTGTTGCAGTTGCTGGTCCGTGATCTCCGGATCGCGTGTTTCATCGCCCGTCCAGATCTCGGGGAAAAGTTGCGATTCGCGGTCCAGATCGTAGCCCAATCCCTGGAAGGAGGGATACCAGTTGGGGTACTTGATAATGACGTGTACGTTGGGATTGGCGTCCTTCGCCGGCTTCAGGATCAGGTTTCGAGACACCTCGTCCATCAACTCCAGCCGGTACTCGTCCCAAGTGCGCTTGCCCTTGGCCGCGATGTCGGCGTCGCTTTTGGTGTTGATGAAAAAGAAGTCGTCGAGAATGATCCGGTCGAAGTGACGCGCCGTCAGTGCGGACACGCGGGACAGGAGGTCGCGGTCTTTGGGGTCCGCATAGTCCAACGAGCGGAACTGCCCAAAGCCGCCCGGCCCCGACAGCGCCAACCCGCCCGCCGTCGCCACGCCGTGCGAGGAAAAGAAACGTTTGACGTGGTCAATCGTCGCGTCATCGGCGCTTGTGCCGCTCCGGTAGGTTTCAATGAAAACTTCATCCACATGCACCCGGTTGCTGATCGTGCTCCAGCTAGATTCCAGCCAGGCGGGATCGCGGTCCATCCGCTCGACGACCTGAACGGGAATGTAAACTGTTACTTTGAAGCTCCGGTACGGCTGCGGCTGAGCTCCAGAAGAGTATTCGGCCAAGAGTAGAATTACCAGGGCGGATAACCAAATTCTACGCATCATCATGTGGTCATTTCTCCCGCAACAGGGGTTTCCATTTCAGCCTAAACGGCGGGAATGAACCGGCCTCGGCGCTTTCGGGCATTTCGGGAACCCGTCTGGAGCCGTCTCACCAGCTCCGGTCGCGAGGCAATCTCAGCCATCTCGGTGTCGTCCGCAAAGCTGTTTTCCAAAATGCCCCGCAGCGCTGCGGTCTCCACCAAGTTAGCCAAAGACCTCCGCTCCGCTTTGGCGGCCCGGACGAAAGTGTGGTAGGTCTCATCGTCCAGTCGCATAGTCAGGGTTTTCGCCACGGCTGCTCTCCATCAAAAGTATTCAATATGAATATAAACGAAGGCAATGGCAGTGTCGACGGCGGAAAGGGGGCCCCAATCCGTCCATAGCGTCCCGCAATGTAGGGGGACGGCTTGCCGTCCCCGAACGGTTACTAGGCCGACGAGGGTAGGGCAAGCCCTACCCCTACACCACCTGGGCGCATCGGTTGAGCGCTTGCAACCTCTAGGCCAATTGGCAATACTCATGGGATACACAAGCCAAGCGAAGGGAGTCGCGCGCATGACGCAGTCTGATTCACCGCAAGCAGCGGCCATCCGATTTGAGGGTGGGAATCCGATCTTCCGGGTTCGCAGCGTTGCCGACAGCATCGACTACTACGTGCGCGTGCTGGGATTCAAGCTTGACTGGGAAAATCCCAGGATCTTTGCGTCCGTCACGCGCGGTCGCTTTAACCTTTTCCTTGCCGAAGGCGACCAGGGAAATCCCGGGAGTTGGGTGTGGATCGGCGTGAGCGACGCGGACGCTCTTCTGACGGAATATCGCGCCAGCGGAGCGAAGATCCGGCATCCTCCCACGAACTACGCCTGGACCTACGAGATGCAGGTTGAAGATCTCGATGGAAACGTGCTTCGGCTGGGTTCTGAGCCCAAGCCGGATCAACCTATCGGCGAGTGGCTCGACATGCGCGGCGTTGCTTGGGTGCCGATCCCGGAAGGTGGGTGGAAGCGCCAAGGACACGAAGAATAACCCGTCACGCATTCCGCGTCAGAGTCGCGAACTTCCGCCGACACAAGTGAAAACGCAAGGGAGGAAACCAGACGCTTCATGAATCCTAGTTGTGAGATGTTTTGCGCCGGGAATGCAGTAGCAGACGTGCTAGCGCGTCCGGTGGACGGGCTTACGGCGCCGGGCGGTAGCCAGCCGCTCGAAGAGGTGGCGCTTGGGCCTGGAGGTAATGGTGTCAACACCGCCATGGCGTTGGCAAGACTGGGGGTTCGGGTAGTCCTGGCGGCGCCGGTGGGAAATGACCGCCTGGGAGAAATGCTTCGCCAGACGGTACGCGCCGAAGGAGTGGATGACTCCAACATGTTCACGGTCAAAGAGGCGCGAACCTCGGCAAGTGTCGTCCTCATCGAATCGAGCGGGGAGCGGCGCCTGTTGCACTTTCGCGGCGCGAGCGCGCACTTTTCCGCTTGCCACTTGAACTGGGACCTGGTGAAGGGCGCGCGCGTCTTTCACTACGCAAGCGCCTTTGCCCTGCCGGCATTCGACGGCGAGCCTTTGGAGGAAACACTCAAGCGGGCCCGGGAACTGGGCTGCCTGACCTCAGTGAACGTTTGCTGGGATCAGCGCGGGCGCTGGCTGTCGATCCTCGAACCCGCCCTCGCACACACCGACTTTATCTTTCCCAACCGGGAAGAAGGAAAACAACTCACGGGCGAAACGGAACCCCCGGCAATCGCTCGCCGCCTGCGCAGCCTGGGGGTGAAGACCGTCATCGTCAAGCTGGGGGCGAGGGGCTGCTTTGTGGAGTCCCCCGAAGGCGCCTTCACCTCGCCAGGCTTCGTTGTGCAGCCTGTGGACACCACCGGCGCGGGAGATTGCTTTGCCGCCGCGTTTTTGGCCGCCATCTGCCAAGGCAGCAGCTTGGGCGACGCCGCGCGTTTTGCGAACGCCGCTGGGGCGCTTGCGACGCTTGGCATGGGAGGCGGAGACTCCGCTCCCACCAGGGCACAGGTCCTTAATCTACTTACCACCGCGCCGTAACCACAACGGCCGCCCCTACAAATCGCCTCCCACCCATACGGCTGGCTTCTCTTTGTGGCATGTCGGCCGGTTAACGCAGACTCGGCTTTGGGGAGTCGCCGCCATTTGGCGAGCTAAACTCGCCGCTAACCCATCAAACCGTACCACTGCGCATTTTTCACTGTTGTACCTCCATGATAATGTCCCCTTTTGTCCTCTTTAGAAATGTCCCCTAATGTGACCTCCGGAAAGGAGGTCAGAGTGGGGCGAATCGAGATGAGCAAGGAGGAGTTGAGGAAGGTTGAGGTCTTGGCGCGCGTGAAGAGTGGCGCGTTGAGAGTGAAGGATGCGGCAGCGTTGTTAGGGCTGAGCTATCGCCAAGCCAAGCGTCTGTGGAAGCGGTACCGGCAAGAGGGGGCGGCGGGGATGAAGCATGGGAGTGCCGGGCGGCATTCTAATCGAGCCTACGCTGCGAGTCTTCGACGGGAGGTGTTGGAGCGGGTCCGGAACAAGTATAGTGGCGAAGTGGGCGAGCGTTTTGGTCCCACCTTGGCGGCTGAGCATCTGGTCTCGGAAGACGGGCTGCAAGTCGATGCGGAGACGTTGCGGCGCTGGATGCTGGCGGCAGGATTGTGGACGCGGGAGCGGCGGGGGTGGCGGCATCGGCGGCGGAGGGAGCGCAAGGAGCACTTTGGGGAGTTGGTGCAGATGGACGGAAGCTTCCACGCCTGGTTGGAAGAGCGTGGTCCGAGAGGCTGCCTGATGGATCTGGTGGACGACGCCACGAACGTTACCTGGGCGCAGTTGGGGAAGGAAGAGACGCTGTGGGCGGCGGCCGACGCGTTGCGGGCTTGGATCGAGCACTATGGGGTGCCGAGGGCTCTGTATGTGGACTGGAAGAATCTCTACCAGCGCCGCGCCACGCCCAGGGAGCAGTTGCGAGGGGAGGAGCCGATCACGCAGTTTGGGCGCATGTGCGAGCGGTTAGGGATCCAGTTGATAGGGGCCAGTTCACCGCAGGCGAAAGGGCGCGTGGAGCGAATGCACGGAACGCATCAAGACCGTTTGGTAAAGAAACTCCGCCGCCTCGAGATCGCCACCCAGGCCGAGGCCAACGCGTATCTGGAGCGGGAGTATCTGCCGGAACACAACCGGCGCTTTGCGCGAGCTCCCTCCCGCCCGGAGGATTATCATGGTGGTAAACCGAGCGGGCGGGAGTTGGACCAGGCCTTCCGGTTGGAGACGGTACGGACGATCAGTTCGGATTGGGTGGTGCGCTACGACAACCGTTTTTTGCAGCTTCTGCCGAGGAAGCATCAGCATGCCCCCGCGAAGTGTCGAGTGAAGGTTTATGAAAGTCGGAAGGGTGAGCTGACGATTGAGTACGGGGGCCGAAGGGTGGGGTGGGAGGAGATCCCGGCGAGGAGCCGAAGTTCGAGTCAGGAGCTTCGAGAACTAGGCCAGCAGAAAGGTGGACTAGTCCCGCCCGCGCCCCCGGAGAAGTGGGTGCCGGCCGCCGACCATCCCTGGCGTCGGCCGGTCTGCTCGGGAGGGGCACAGTGGCGCCGGACGGCAGGGCCCAAGGCGCCGCGCTCGCCGATGGGCTTGCCCTCCGCTGCGCCCTAAGCGCTCCGCCCTTCGGGCTCCGCAGGGCTTCGCTCCGGGCAAGCCCATCGGCGAGCAAAAAAAGAGAAAGCACAGCAAAGAACAAAAAGGGGACATTTCTAACGAGGTAAGGGAGGGGACATTTCTAAAGAGCTTTGACAACTGCGCATTTTTCACTTGACAGGCCTACGGCGATATGGTAGCCTATAGCTGTGGTCGTTTTTGTGGACACATTGTCGCAGGCGCGTCCTCGGGATCGACGAAGCGCGAGGGATGGCGGGAAGCTGCTGGCACTCGAGCAGGTAGGGAACTGGAAATAAAAGAAAAAAAACGATCGAAGCCAGTATATTATTGAAAACAAAAAACGGCGTTCGAAAACGAACTGAAAACGAACCCAAATTCGGTGCTCGATGCGTGCAATAAACCCAAGATTCGAGCTTTTTGGCGTGGCACATTTTCCGGCTGGGGCCTGGAATGCGGGAACGCGGCTGGGTTCGAGATTTTCCGGCTGGAGGAAATCCGGAGGCGCGGCAGAGAATACAAAAACAGTGGGAACGAAGCTAAGAAGTGCTTGAAAACAAAGGACGTCACTTTTTTGAGTGCTGTAAATTAGGCGTGTTTTGCGCACACCTTAGCACAAAACGGAGCCTGAAAGGAGCAAAGAAACGGGCATTTTGCGAAAACAAGGTCAGGAGGTGCCAATCCCGTCGCAGCGCCACGACAGTGACAATTAGTCGGCTAGACGGCCCGAGGGACTTGCACTGTCGCTGATCTGCCCACCTGCCCTTGCCGTGCCCCTTGTTTTTCCCGGCCCGCTTCCCAATAATGGAGAGATGCTCACACGCAACAATATCCGTTTGACCCTGGAAGGGGCGCGCGCCATTCTGGCCGCTGCTGAAAGTAAAGCTCGCGAGATCAAGGTCCCTCAGAATATCGCCATTGTGGACGAAGGAGGCCACCTGCTGGTCTTCGTTCGCATGGATGGGGCCAAGCTATCTTCGATCGAGGTGGCGCTGACCAAGGCGCGTGCTGCAGCCCTGCGCCGGGCGCCCACGGGTCCCTCTCCGTCGCACGCCGAGCCCAGCGTTTTGCTTTCCCTGGGTTTGCCTCTGGCGACCGGCGGGAAGCTCACTTGCATCCGTGGCGGCTTGCCGCTGGCGGTAGACGGCCAATGGGTGGGCGGCATCGGCGTAAGCGCGGGCACCGAAGAGGAGGACGTCGAGGTAGCTCAGGCCGGTGTGGAGGCTCTGGCCAAACTCTCATGACACAGGCCGCCCAATCCGCTTGGCGTTCCAAGCTTGATTACTCCCACGGGAAAGAACTAGCCATCCAGGTTTTTCTCGACACTATGGCGGCCTTGGATCTGCGCCCCGCGATGCTTGCCAAGCTGAAGCTGGAAGGTGAGCTGCTCAAGGCAGAGCGTGCCTCGCTTTCCCTTGGGCGGCCTCCGCGCGTCGTCGCCTTCGGAAAAGCCGCCAATCGAATGGCCGCCGTCCTGGATGAGATCCTGGGTGGCCGAATTGAAGCCGGCGTTTGCGTCTCGCCGGGCGAGCCGGCTAGAAAACTGGATCATTTCCGCTATTTCGTGGGGGGCCATCCTTACCCGAAAGCGGGAACGCTTGAAGGAGCGTGTGCCGCGCTCGACCTGGTTTCTAATCTGACAGACGAGGATGCCGTTATTTTCCTGGTTTCGGGCGGCGGGTCAGCCATCTTCGAACAGCCTTTTGATTCCCAGGTCTCGCTTTCCGATCTGCATGAATTCAATCGCGTGCTGGTCACCTGCGGCCTCCCCATTGAGCAGATCAATGTGCTGCGTAAGCACACTTCGGCGGTGAAAGGCGGGCGCCTGGGTGTTCGGGCGTACCCCGCGCAGCAGTTGACGATCTACATTTCCGACGTGCCAGAGCAGCTTTTTTCGATGGTGGCCTCGGGCCCAACCCTCCCGGACGAATCCACGGCGGAGCAGGCCTACGCTCTTGCTGAGGCAAACGGGCTTGTGCCCCGTTTCCCACCCAGTATTCGCAAACGCTTCCTGGAGCACACGCTGGAGGAGACTCCCAAGCCCGGCGATAAACGCTTCAAGAACTCTCACAGCGTTTGTTTGCTCTCGAACCGCAACGCCGTCGAGGCGGCGAAAGCAGCCGGGGAGAAGCTGGGATTTGAAACCGAGATTGATTCGAATCCTTGGGACCAGGACTATCAGCAAGTGGCGCGCTCGCACCTCGCTTCGGTCACGGCCCTGTCGGAGGCGCACGAGGGGAAGCCGGTGTGCCTCATTGCGGGCGGAGAAGTCACTTGCTCTGTCACCGGACCTGGAGTGGGAGGACGGAACCAGGCCTACACGCTTTACGCCGCCCAGTCCGTCGTGGGGCAGTCCCGCGTGATTTTGAGCGCCGGCACGGACGGGCGCGACGGCAACAGCCCAACCAGCGGCGCAGTCGCCGACGGCCAGACCATCTCTCGCGCCCAGGCTCTGGGGATGAATCCCGCACGGTACCTGGCGGAGAGCGACTCCTACTCGTTCTTCCGGTGCCTCGGAGACACGGTGGACATCGGTTATATGGACAATAACCTCCGCGATGTGCGGGTCTGGCTCGACTTCGGTGGGAAGGGCCAGGCAGGTGGGCAGATGGGCAGGTAGGCAGATGTTTGATGCGAGGGCAAAGGCGTGCCGTCCAATGACATCTCCGGGAAAGTGGCGTTGGTGACGGGCGCCAGCCGTGGCATCGGCAAGGCCGTCGCCCTGGCGCTTGCCGAGGCAGGCGTTGACGTGGCCGTGAACTACCACACGCAAGACGCCGCCGCCCGCGAAACCTGTGAGCGAATCAAAAGCCTTGGACGCCGCGCCCTCGCGATCCGGGCCGACGTTTCGCAAGCGGCGGAAGTCGCGCGCTCGGTGAAAACTGTCGAGGAAGGTCTGGGTCCGGTCGAGATTCTGGTCAACAATGCGGGGATCACGCGCCCCCAGCCGCTCCACGAGATCACGGAAAAAGACTGGGACGAGTTGTTGGATACAAACCTGAAATCCGTGTTTCTGGTGACGCAACGTGTTCTGCCAGGCATGCGGGCCCGTCATTGGGGACGGATCATCAATCTCTCTTCGGTCGCCGCGCAAACCGGCGGAGTGGTCGGTCCGCACTACGCCGCGTCGAAGGCCGGCATTCTGGGCCTCACCCACTCTTACGCGATGCTTCTCGCGAAAGAGGGCATCACGGTGAACGCCATCGCACCCGCCCTCATTTATACCGAAATGGTGGCTGTCAATCCGAAAGCGCGCGCGGACCTGATCCCCGTGGGGCGCTTCGGCGCCGTCGAGGAAGCGGCTGAGATCGCGGTAATGCTGGCTCGCAACGGCTACATCACAGGGCAGACGATTAACGTGAACGGGGGATGGTACTTTAGCTAGGGACTAGGGGCTAGGGATTGGGGATTAGAGGGTTAGGGATTGAGGCGATCAAGTCTATTTGCCAGCCCTAACCCCTAATCACCAACCCCTAATCCCTTTTTCAGGAGGCAGAATATGCCGAATACGACTGGTTTCATCGGGCTTGGAATCATGGGCCAGCCCATGGCTCTGAACCTGCTCAAGGCTGGGCACAAACTCACGGTCTACAACCGAAGCGCAGGAAAGACCGAAGCGCTGAAGGCGGCCGGCGCACAAGTTGCCTCGACACCCGCCGCTGCGGCCAAAGACGCCGAATTCGTCATCATCATCGTGACCGACAGCGCGGCGGTGGAGGAAGTTGTGCTTGGCAAAGATGGCATCCTGGGGACCATCGCTCCCGGCGCCACGGTGATTGACTCGAGCACCATCAGCCCTGTCGTGAGCCGCAAGCTGGCCTGCCACGTGGCGGGGAAAGGCGCCAGTTGGCTGGATGCCGCGGTAACCGGAAGCAAGCACGGCGCCGAAAAGGGCGAGCTGACCTTTATGGTGGGCGGGGACCGGCAAGTATTCGAACGCGCGTTGCCGGTTCTCCAAGTGCTGGGAAAGAAGCACATCTACTGTGGCCAGAACGGCCTGGGGCTCTCCGCCAAGCTCGCCCAAAACACCATCCAGGCTACGACGCTCGAGGTCTTTTGCGAGGGCCTGGTGCTGGCCGCCAAGGCGGGGGTGGCGCCGGAGACGATGCTCGAAATTCTTCAGTCCAGCCTGGCGCGGGCGGCGCTCACGGACTTCAAAGCCCCGTTTATCTTCAAAGGCGATTTCACGCCCTACTTCCCGCTTAAGCTGATGCACAAGGACCTGGAACTGGCCGCGGAAGCCGGGTTCGCACACGGCGTACCCATGCCGACCCTGGCGGCGGTAAAGGAAGTATATGGCGCCTGCAAAGCCCAAGGAAAGGGCGAGCTTGACTATGCCGCCGTGGTCACGTTCTTGGAAGAATTGGCCGGCGTGAAGGTGCGGTCAAGTTAAGCCGAGACGATGATACCGGCATATCCGACGACGGCGTCGCGGTCGCCGGTGGTGTCGGCGGAGGTAGCGTACTTGATGAGTTGGACGTGACGGGCGCCAAGGTCTTTGGCCGCCGTGAGCATGACGATCGCCGGACCGTAGCCACACATCGAGATATCCTCGCGGCGTACTACTTCATACAGGCCCTGCGGATCGAGAGCCAGGATCTTATCAATGGCTTTGTGGTCCTTCTCGCGCGTCAAGCCGTCGGGTTCATAATGGTTCATATCGCTGGAAGCGATGACCAGGGTATCGGCGGCGGCTGGTTTCACGGCCTGGGCGATGCTGTGGCCGAGGGATTCCAGCCCTGAATATCCTATTGAACCGATGGCGATGGGAACGAAACTGAAGTCCCCCACGCTGCGCTGCAGGAACGGAAGCTGAACTTCGAGCGAGTGCTCGTCCTCGTGGGCTTCGGAATCCTCCATGAGCAGGTGGCAGGTTTGACGCAGCAGTTTCGCCATCCCAGGATTAACTTGCGCCCGGCCCAAGGGCGTCAACCATTCGCCGCTCGACATGATCGCGAAGGGCGCGCCGCGGCCGGTGTGGTTAGGACAGAGGATAATGTAGATCTTGCGTTTGGGTAATCTGCCAAAGACCGCCCCTGCCACATGGCCTGAATACATATAGCCGGCATGGGGCACGACGCATCCCAACGCATCGTTGATCTTCTCCGCTTCGTTACCGAGATACTGATCGAGTTGACGCGTTAGCGACTCCGGCCGGCCAGGGTAAAATCTCCCCGCAACCGCTGGTGGCCGTAAGGGAGGGGAAAGCATGGATGCATCCTATTCCCGGATTTCCTTGAATGTCAAGGGAGTTGCTTAGGGTTCTTCTTTTTCGACGCTGATGCGGAGGGCCCTTAGGAATTGAGCATCCTGGCTGGTCAGACGGAAAACCGGTTCCTGACGCAGGTCGGCGTTGAGCTTCTGGCGGTGAACGAGGTTGGTCTCACCCCGCTTGTTGAATCCGATAGTCACCTCGAGGACGAGGAAAAGGTCGTATCCGGAAGAGCGAATGCGCCCCAGGACTTCGGCAATGTTGTCGGACTCAGACAAGGAGTCGTTGATCGCGTCGCCTAGTTCCTTGATCAACCGTTTAAAGTTATCGTCCAGCTCCAAGAGTCACCTTGCCTTCCAACGGCCCCATTGTATGATTCACTTCAAAACCGTGTCAAGGCGCAAAATTTGAGGTACGATAGCCAGTGTGATTTTCGCGCTGCCGCAGGAGGTTGCAGGATTAAGGAGTGAGCAGACTCGGATACCTATTTAAACAATTGTTTCGCAATGCGCAGCGGCTCTTCCACTTGCTGGTGGGGCTGACGTTCTTGATCCTGGCGGCCGCTGGGGCAACCGTTGCTTTCGCCGAGTGGCAAAACTACCTTAAGAGTCCCTCGGTGGGTTTAGTCAGTTTCGTCCTCTATGCAAGCTTCACCGTCTTCCTGGTTATTCTCTGCCTTTATTCATTTGTGAAGGCGCGAAACGTCCGATAGACCGAAAATCGAAAGTCGAAACTCGAAATTCGAAGATTCAATCAAGAAATTGCGAGATCAAGCCCTGACCTCAGGTTGCAGCATCCAATTTTGAATTCGCTTTTCGGTTTTCGAATTTCGGTTTTATAGTTGCCGAGGCAAGGCCACCATGGGTTCGAGCGACGATCACGAGGTGAAAGCAAGATTCACCACGGCTTCCGGCGTGCCACTGAAGAGCGCCTACACGCCTGCGGATCTCGCCGATTGGGATTATGAGCGTGACGCCGGATACCCAGGCCAGTACCCTTACACGCGTGGAATCCATCCGAGCCTTTACCGCAGCCGGTTCTGGACCATGCGCCAATACGCGGGCTACGGGACGGCCGCGGAATCGAACGCGCGTTTCCGCTATCTGTTGAGTCAGGGGCAAACGGGACTCTCGGTAGCTTTCGATCTTCCTACCCAAATCGGCTTGGACTCTGATCATCCGCTTTCCTGCGGCGAGGTCGGGCGGGTGGGCGTGGCCATCGATTCGCTCGAGGATATGGAAGCGCTCTTCACGGGTATTCCTGTGGATCGGGTCTCGACCTCGATGACAATCAACGCCACCGCGGCAATCCTCCTGGCGCTCTACTTCGCGGTGGCGGAAAAACAGGGCGTGGGGCTCGACAAGCTTTCGGGGACTGTCCAGAACGATATCCTGAAGGAATATGTCGCGCGCGGGACTTACATCTATCCCCTTGAGCCCGCCCTGCGGATTGTGACCGATATCTTCGCCTTCTGCCGTGACTGCGCACCGGAATGGAATACGATCTCCATCAGCGGTTATCACATGCGGGAGGCGGGCTCGACGGCGGTCCAGGAAGTGGCTTTCACATTGGCCAACGCGGTGACCTACGTTGAGGCAGCCGTCCGGCGCGGACTGGTCGTGGATGACGTTGCGCCGCGCCTTTCTTTCTTCCTGAACGCCCACAACGATCTGTTGGAAGAAGTCGCTAAATTCCGCGCCGCGCGCCGGCTCTGGGCGCGGCTGATGCGTGAGCGCTTCAAGGCGCAGAATCCACGCTCCTGGGTATTCCGCTTCCACACCCAGACGGCGGGCTCCACGTTGACCGCGCAGCAGCCCAACGTCAACATCGTGCGCGTCACGCTTCAAGCGCTGGCGGCGGTGCTGGGCGGGACGCAATCGCTGCACACCAACGCGCGCGATGAAGCCCTGGCGTTGCCGACGGAGGCTTCCGCGCTGATCGCTCTGCGCACCCAGCAGATTATCGCCGCCGAGAGCGGAGTAACGAACACCGTTGATCCGCTGGCCGGCTCCTACGCGATCGAGAAGC
>CAWJHY010000031.1:0-41427 GCA_963842495.1 uncultured Acidobacteriota bacterium | reverse complement strand
CCGCGAGGAGGGCAATCCGCATAGTCTCAAAATAGGCGGGGTCAATGCTGTTGTACGAGACCTCCGGAGGCGGCTTGCCCGGGGGGGAGGGGATGAGCCTCGACGTGAATGGGGCTGGCGGGACTGGGCATTTGCAGGGGAACGTTGAAGCTCAAACTGGCTGATTGGACGCCCGGCAAGGCTCGCACGCGACCCTTGAGTTCGCGGCAGAAAGCCTTGGCGCGTGTGTCGTCGTAGCCGATTTGGCGCAGGTCCAGCATGACGTTCAGCACGTGACCAGGATCGAAGCCCAGATCCATGTGCTCGGCGCGCTCGAGGCTACGCACGAAGAGGCCGGCGACAATCAAGAGCATCAGCGACCCGGCTACTTGGGCCACCAGCAGGGCACTGCGGATGCCATGGCGTCCCACGCCCGCGGAATCGCTTCGCCCACCTTCGTGCAATACGGTATTCACGTCCACTCGGCCGGCGCGCAAGGCGGGCCACACGCCCAGAAAGATTCCCGACAAAATCACAATCCCCAAGGTGTAGGCAAAGACTCGCCAATCAAGGGTGTAGTCCATGCGGAAAGCAACGCCGGATGAGGTTGAGGTTACGGAATGAATCATTGCGCCACTGGCGCTGATCGCCCATTCTCCGAGGAGCACTCCTCCCATGCCCCCCAGGAGCGCCAGGAGGAGACATTCCCGTGAGCATCTGGCGGATGAGCCGTCCGCGGCCTGCGCCCAGAGCGGCGCGAATGGCCATCTCACGCTGGCGCACCGTCGCCCGCGCCAGCAGGATATTCGCCACGCTCAGGCAGGCCAGCAGCAGGACGAGGGCGGGAAGAATCAGAAACAGACTAGGCAATGACGGGAACGAAGTTGGTGACGAAGGGCGCCGGGCGCGCTAACCGCTCCGGAATAACGCGCATCGTGACGTCTTTATTTGTGGCGGGATATTGGGCGGCCAAGCGCTGCGCAATGACAGTCAAGGAACTCTGCGCCTGCGCAAGGCCGGTGTCGGTCTTCAACCGTCCGAGCACCATCAATTCCCGGTCGTGGCGGTCGGTCCAGAACGCGCTCGAGCCCTGGATTTGCGGCAGAGCATTGAGCGAAAGGTAGCCATCCATGTCGAAAGCAAACAGGGTGCCGTGAAACTCCCTTGGCGTGACCCCAATAACCATCGCCGGCAATCCATTCAACAGCACGCGCTTGCCGACGAGACCGGCATCGCCTCGGAATCGTTTTTGCCAGTAAGCGTAGCCAAGCACCACCAGCAATTCTTCGCCGGGTTTTTCGCCTTCACCAGGAAGCAGCAGCCGGCCAAGCAGCGGCTTCACCGCGAGGGCGGAAAAGTAATTGCCGGTTACAGCACTATAGGCGAACTCGCTCGCGACGCCGTCCGCACTGAGCCCGGCGCCGCCCACTGCGAAGGCGAACAGGCTGGAGAAAGTACCGGCCTGCTTTTTGAAATCCACCAGGTCAGGATAAGAGAACTTTGAATCAGATGTTTCCTTGGGTTGAAAGGCCACAACGGTGATTTGCTCCGGAGTCCGCACAGGAAGCGGACGCAGCAGCCATCCATTCAAGACGCTGAAAATCGCCGTGTTAACTCCGATGCCCAACGCCAGGGTGAGCGCCAGAACCGCGGAGATTCCACGCCACTTCGCGACCATGCGCAGGCCGTAGGCTGCATCCTGAAGGAGATTTTCAAGGTAGGTCGCTTGCTTCATGTTGGGCCTGAAGAGGCGAGATTGCGCTTGCGACATTGTCTCGCGAATGCCGATGCGCTGCGAACCCCTAACCGGCGGTCCGAGCTACCCGCCGACAGACAACATACCACAATTCCTATTCACTGTTGGGGGAGCCCTTGGGGCTGCCCTAGGGCGGCCACGAGGGTCGCCCGTACGATATGGCGCCGTCCCTATCTGCCCAGAAGGCAGTGGGAGCCGCGCGAAGCTAGCGCCTTATCAAAGGTGATGAGGATTCCCCCTGCTGCCTGTGCAACGGCGAGCAACCACGCATCAGCCCAAAGTTTGGGAGATGCCGTTCGTCCTGAGGCCTTTTCGCGAAACCGCCTTTCCGCCTCAGGCGGTTCCGAGATGAAGACCACTCGATCGTCGTCATACAGACGGTCGTAGACGCGCCAGGCCGCGGCAATGGTCAGCGGCTTCCCGTCCATAACCGCTGCCGTGGTCATGAGACGCAGAAAGCCAAGCTGCGTGAGGCGGGAGAATGCGATGGCGCCCGATTCCCCATCCCACCATCGCCTTGCCACCGCGGCATGGATATGTTCTGGCGCCGCCAGCGCGAGCCAAACATTGATGTCAGGGAAATTCAATGAGTTCATAAGCCTCTTCGTTGGAAATCCGGATGCGCCGCCCTGCAGGACGGATCAAGGGTGGGTCAAGGCTGAGACGGCGGCGGGGCCGAGAGGTCTTGACTTCTTCAACCGCGCGCTCGATTCCCGCAAGGATGAGCTTGCGGGCAGAGCAGCCTTTCTGGGCAGCGGCTTCACGGACACGACGGTGAAGGTCGCGGGGCAGGTCGATGGAGGTGCGGATCGAGGAAGCTTTCATTCGCTCATTATGAGCGTGTGACTTAAATAAGTCAAATGAGCCTTGCTGCCAATCAGTCCGGGACCCCCTCACCCGGCCTGCGACGGCTGGTGAAAGCGCCGTTGCGGGCCGCCCTCTCCCCCAAAGGGGAGAGGGTTTACCTGGTCTGTCCTTGCATCCTGAATCCCGAACCCCATTGGCTGAGGGCGATAGCAGATGGCTGATAACTTCATTCGTAGCGCAGCGCCACCATGGGATCGACGTTGGTCGCGCGACGGGCGGGGATGTAGCTGGCCAGGAGCGCCACGGCGGCGAGGAGCAAGGAAACTGCCAGCAGCGTCAGGGGATCCGTAGGCTTGATACCGTAGAGCATGCTCGATAAGTAGCGCGTTAATGCCAGCGCACCTCCAAGCCCGGCGAAGACACCGATCAGCGCGAGCCGCGCTCCTTGCCGGATAACCAGCCCGAGCAAATCACGGCGCTCCGCGCCCAGCGCCATGCGAACGCCGAATTCATGCACTCGCAGACTACATGAGTAGCTTACCACGCCGTAAACTCCCACAGCGGCCAGCACCAGCGCAAGGAGCGCAAACAATCCCAGCAGCATCATCTGGAAACGCCGGGGCGCCACCAAGCCGGCGATGACTTCGTCCATGGTCGTGGCGTCGGACAAGGGTTGATTCTTATCGATGCTTTCGATGGCTCCCCGGACAGTCTTCACCAGCGGCTGCGGATCGGCTGTGGTTCGAAGTATAAAAGCCATGCTGAACGAGGGTTGCTGGAGATAGGGCACGTAGATCTCCGGGATGGGCTCCTCGGCGAGAGCGTGGTCCCTGGTGTCGGCAACGACGCCCACCACCTCTGACCACGGTGCGGGCGGCGGGCCAAAGCTGATCTGCTGCGCCAGAGGATCGCGTGCCTCAAAGGCCATGCGCGCAAAAGCTTCGTTAACGATAACTACACTAGGAGCGGTACCGGCATCGGCGTCGCTGAAGGTTCGTCCCTTTAGTAAAAGAATCCGCGTCACGCGGAAGTAATCCTGGCTAACGGCAATTGTAGGGACAGGCTGCGGAGGGTGGAAGTTCTCCATGCCGCGAATCTTGAGCATTAACGTAGTATTGTGAGAGTCCTGTAACGGGTAGCGCGTGGTCACTGCGGCTTCTTTGACGCCCGGCAGGCTTCGAACTCGTTGCAGTGCATCTTGAAAGAAGGCGGCAAACTGTCGTGGGTTGGGGTTGCTCGTCCAAGGCCTTTCGACAGTCGCCATCAATAGATCGTGAGGGTCAAAGCCGAGTTCAACCTGGCTGAGGCGCAGAAAACTCCGCGTCAGAAGGCCCGCGCTTGCCAGCAGAATCAGCGATAGAGCGATTTCGCCCACCGCCAACAGGGCGCGGAGACGGTGCGCGGCGCGACCGGCGCCTCCCTGCGCTCCTCCTTCTTTGAGCGCTTCGCCCACGTCAGTTCGGGAGGCGATGAAGGCGGGGACGAAACCGAAAACCAGCACGGCTAAAACCGCGATGCCGCCGAAGAAGGCGAGGACGCGCAGGTCAAGGTGGACGTCCTGCGAAAGGTTGGAAGGAATAAGTTGGCGAAGGATTTTGGTTCCCCACAATCCGGCCAGAAGTCCCAGCATCCCCCCCGCCATCGCCAGTAGCAAGCCTTCGGTGAGCAATTGACGGACGAGGCGCAGGCGCCGGGCTCCCAGCGCCGCTCGTACGGCCATCTCCCTGCCGCGAAGCACGCCGCGGGAAAGCAGCAGGTTGGCGACATTCGCGCAAGCAATCAATAGGACGAACCCGACAACTCCCAAGAGAATTAACAGCAGAGAGCGCACGTTTTGGACGAGCAGGGCGTGAAGCGGAATCACCTCGACACGCTCGTGCGCACGAAAGGGCGCGGCTTCCTGTGGGTATTCCCGGTCCATTCGTTGAGTGATCAACTGCAAGTCAGATTGCGCGCGAGCGGCACCGACGCCGGGCTTCAAGCGCGCGATAACGGTAAGGATGGTCCAGCGCGGAGAATGTGGAGAAAATACGTCAGAATCAAGTGCCAGAGGCATCCAGACATCCGCAGAAGGGTAGCGCAAGTTCGCCGGCAGGACGCCGACGACGGTGAAGGTGTCGTCGTCAAGCCGCACGGACTTCCCCACTATATGAGGGTCGGAGCCGAAACGACTGCGCCACAGCGCCTCGTTAAGAAGTGCCACGTGGCGATGGGCCTGCTTGCTTTCCGACGGTAGGAACATGCGACCACGGATCGGCTGAACGCCCAACATGGGGAAAAGCTCGGCCGTAACCTGCATGACGCTGACGCGGGCTGGTTCCCCCGTCGCGATGAGGTTCGCACCCACGGTTTGGTTGAAAGCGCCGATCTGCTCGAAGACCTGGTTGCGATCCTTCCAGCCAATAAAATCGGGGCTGATAACGGTAGAGGCGCCGCGAACGACGCGGAAACGTTCCGTAGCCCATACCAAGCGCGACGGATCCTTAAAGGGCAGCGGCCGCAGCAGGACCGTATTAACCACGCTGAAGATCGCAGTGTTAGCGCCGATCCCCAATGCCAGAGTGATGATCGCCACCGCAGCGAAGCCGCGATTTCTTGCCAGCATTCGCGCGCCATACCGCAAGTCTTGAATGAGGTTGTCGATGAAGTTTAGCCGGCGCATATCTCGGCATTCCTCCTTTATTTGATCGACACCGCCCAGATCGCGCAGGGCGGCGTAGCGGGCTTCCTTTGGCGTCATCCCTTTTGCAACGTTTTCCTCGGCCAACTTCTCGAGGTGAAAGCGCAGTTCGTCACTTAGCTCGCCTTCCACACTTCCGCGCCTGAATAACGAGCGGAAGCGCAACGGGAGTTTGTAAAGCCAGCGCGCCATTGGGTTACCCTGCTGTTTTCCTGAACTATGGATCCTGAATCCTGAACGGCCCCCTCACCCGGCCAGTGGCGGCTGATGAAAGCGCCGTCACGGTCCACCCTCTCCCCCAAAGGGGGCGAGGGGCTTTCTCATCACAGCCTGAATCCCGAATCCTGAATCCTGAATCCTACGGCATTTCCAACACCAGCCCGATGGCGGCGGAGAGTTTCTTCCAGTGGGCTTGCTCCTGCTCCAAGTACTTCTGCCCGGCGGCAGTCAAGCGAATAGAACTTGGCGCGGCGATTGTTGTCGGACTCTCCCCACTTGGCTTTGATCCAGCCGCTTTGCTCGAGGCGATGCAGGGCGGGGTAGAGCGCTCCCTGGTTCACCTGGAGCACTTCCTTGGAGACCTGGCGAATACGCTGGGCGATGCCCCAGCCGTGCATGGGCTCGAGGGCGATAGTCTTAAGAATGAGAACGTCTAAGGTACCCTGTACAAGATCGGTTGGCTTGCTCATGGAACTCCTCTCAGTTATCGACAACAGATTACACACTCTCCTGTCAATAGTCAAGGGGAGACGGTGCAAGGGCGGCCACAAGGGCCGCCCCTACAGGAGGGTCACGGTATAAAAACGGGCGGGCGCCTCGGGCGGAGACGTGAGAGTTCTCTTGGCCCCTGCAATTTCAATAGTCGCTTGGACGTAGTAATCCATCAGAGGGGCGGCCTCTTGCCATTTGATAGCGCTCGGTATAAGTGCGCCGGCCGACAAGGCTCATGGTTGCAGGACTCCACTGGTCCGAGTCTTTGGCGCGAGTGAAGAGAGTAACGCCCGCTACTTGTCCCGCCCCAGCAACCACGGCCGAGATTCGCGCCTGTTCGCCTCTGCGCAGGACCGTTGGCCGAGTAGGGACAAAGGCGCGGGCCACCGCCTTCGCATCGGGCTTGCGAACGGCCGCAAACAACTGCTCGGTTTCGGGCGGCAGTTCGCCGACGAACTCCTTCATGGAGGCTCGCAGCCGATACAAAGCCAGCCGCTCATACTTGTTATGCATCGAAGCCAGTTGTCCCAGGTCGTTCCTGGTGCTCACGATCTCCTGGTAGTCGAGAATGACTTTTCGAACCAGAGGCGCCAATTCGAGCCAGAGTGGTACGCCTTCTGTCAGAATCAGGCTGCGCGCCTCATCGCTTTTGTTCTGCTTCTTCAACTCGCTGGCTTTTTGAAGTTTCTGGTTCAGGCGCGCCGCCAGGGACCACGACTCAGAATAGGGAGTGAGGAACTCGATAAAGCGGCTAAGGTAATTGAGGCGCTCTCGCTCGGCAGCGCTCGAGGCAGAATCAGTAAGCGCGCGAATTTGCTTCGCCACCTCGGCCTGCGACTTCTTTACACTCTCGGGAGGTTCGTAGCCGTTCCAGAACTGGAACGCTTCGTCATAATCACCGGAGTATTCGTCGATTTCGCTGTGGCCATCTTTAATCTGGCCGGTCCACGAGCATAGAACCAGCCGGTCGCGGTCCGTGTCATCGAGGAGCTTGGCCAGCTTGGCGGCGCGCGGTTCCCGAGCCTGGGCCGTGGCAAAGCCTTGGAAGAACCTGGTTGGGGTCAGATCCTTGTTCCACGAGTAGCCCGCTTGAAAACCGGCGTCGATGTCCATGATGCGATGCCGCCAGTGGATGCCCAGCAGGCCTTGGCACCCATATTGTTCCGCCAAGTCCATGTCGCGCACGAAGCGGTTGACGTGGAACTGAGGCAGCCACATGGCCGGATCGTCTTCGAGCCAGGGAATCGGCCAGCGCTCGCGCGATTCGAGCTTGCCATACTCCTCGCTCACCGGGTCCCAACCGAGGTTGTCGTTCAGCGACGAAAAGATAATGTCCTCCGGCAACGCCTTGTGGAAATAGGCGAAGTGGCGGACGACGCCGCCCCAGCCGGAAATCACCAGGCGCTTTTCAGGAGCATGACGCTTTAGAAAGTCGTGGGCCTGCTTGAATGGAGTGACGGAAAGCGGAACATTTTGCTTTTGACTGGCCCAGCTCATCCCTTCGTCTTCCCACAACCAGACGTAGTCTACGGTCGGATAAGCTTCGAGCAGTCGTGCCAGGCGCGCTTCCAGGATGTCCTTCGCGGCAACCGACTCGGGGTCGATGCGTGGCCCGGGGACTTTCGGATCAGCGGATGTATAGTGCGCTTCGGGAGGAACGGCACGGTAAGTCTCATCGGGAATCTGGTAAGGCTCAAACCCGACACCGGTGCGGATGCCAAGTTGCTTGGCGTATTGAAAGGCCTCGCCCCAAAGCTTCTGCGCGAATTCTTCGGCTTCCCAGCAACTCCGGGCTGTGGTGGTGGCATCGGAGCCGAAGACTTCATCCGCGAAGAAGTCCGCGGAGCCCATGCCAAAACGCGAGGTTCGCTCCGGCAGGTAGCCCCAGCGGTTCGTTGCGGTCGTGTCGGTATAGGCCAGGTGGCCGGCGCCGGCGTATTCAAAGGAAAGAAACGATTCAGCCCACTGATTCTCGCCGGAATAGACGTGCACGCCCAGCGTGTTGAAGCGCATTCGAACCATCGCTTCGAGATAGGCGCGCCAGTCTTCGCGATTGTAAATGGTGACGCAGTTGAGAAAGTCAGGCCACGGCACCAACCCTCGCGCGTTGAAACGCGGCTGCGCCTGCCAGTTCCGGCCGGCCGGCGGCAGGTTGAGGGCGCGCGCGGGCTCCAGCGGATACACTTCACCATCCAGCCCAAAGAACGCTCCCTGCCGCTCCAGGAAGTCAAATACGGCGTAAGGAATAGCGTGTGGCGTAGCGCCGGTCAGGCGGACATGGGAGGCTTTGCCGCCAGGCGATTCGTTCGAGATTTGATAAGCCTCAGGGTGCGGGTCCTTCTTGACGGCGAGAGAGAAGACGAGACCTGACGCTGGCGGGGCGCCTTCACCCAGCACGGCTTGGACAGGGTCGCTGGCCAGCCCCAGGTTACGCAAGCCGCGCGCCAGTTCGCAAGACGCGAACTGCTCCGGAAAGCCTGCCTGAGACTCGCGCACGATCCATACCGATTCTTTTGGTTCGTGCCTCGCCCGCATCCTGAGGCCATTAGGATTTGGAGCACTCTGGGGTGAAGCGGGATGGGCTTCAGCTTCCCCCTGGACTGCCAAGGCCGCGTTGGTGATTAAAGGCGCAGCTCCCAAACCTAGAGCGGAGTTGTGAAGGAATTGACGCCGCCCGATCCGTTGGAAAGGATTCATCATGATGGCAACCTCAAAATAATTTGAGCGGAGATTTTACACCGGCAGCCGTGCAGGGCAAGAAGAAACTGGTTGGAGGACTTTAAACGGCGTGGGAGGAGAACGGCCGATTCCAGATTCAAGATCCCAGATTTAAGATCACCTTTCGACATGACTCGCGCAGGAAATCCGGAAGTCGGATTCGCGATTCCAGCTTCAGTCTTGCTTTCAAGTTCGCTTACGAGCGCCACACTCCAGGAATCGGTTGCTGGCAGTACTGGCATTTATTGTTGTGGATGTGCACTGTCCCCACGGTGTACCCGGTGCGCTCCACCACAATCTTGCGGCACTTGGGGCAATAGGTATTCTCGGCCGGGTGGCCGGGCACGTTGCCGATGTAGACATAGTGGAGACCTTCGGCATCGGCAATGGATTTGGCGCGTTCGAGCGTTTCCACCGGCGTGGGAGGAAGGTTCTTGAGGAGATACTCGGGATGGAAGCGTGTAAAGTGGACCGGAACGTCGGGGCCCAGTTCAGACTTGACCCACTTAGCGAGCCCTTGAAACTCCGGCTCGCCGTCGTTCAAAGTGGGAATCACCAGATAAACTATCTCGTTCCATACCCCGTGCTTGCGGATGGTCACCAGGCCGTCGAGCACCGGCTTCAGTTCGCCGTTTACTACTTCCTTATAAAACTTCTCGGAATAACCTTTAAGGTCAACCTTGATGGCGTCCACCTGGCGGCACAGTTTCTCGAGCGGCTCTTGTTGGATGTACCCGCCCGTGACCACGACACTTTTCACGCCCAGCTTGTGAGCCGCTTCGGCAGTATCGGCGACGTACTCGTAAAACACCACCGGCTCGCTGTAGGTGTAGGCAATGGTAGGGCAACTGTTCTGCTGGGCTAACACTGCCACGCGCTCCGGGGGAGCGTAGTTCGATCGGACCTGCTCAGGGCGAACCTGGGAGATGTCCCAGTTTTGACACATCTTGCAGTTCACATTGCAACCGGCGGTGGCAATGGAGAAGGCGACCGTTCCGGGGAGAAAATGAAAGAACGGCTTCTTTTCGATGGGATCAATGTGAGCCGTCACCACGCGTGAATGCACCAGCGTGTAGTAGGTGCCGCCGCGATTCTCCCGCACGCCGCAATAGCCGCGCTCCCGGTCGTCGATCGCGCAGCCGCGCGGGCAAAGCTTGCACTTGATCTTCCGGTAGGGCTGTTTATCGTAGAACCTGGCCTCCTTGACGAATTGCGAGTCGTCTTCCGCGAAGGGAGCCGCGAACAGGGGGACTGCATTGCGGCCTCCCATTGCCGCTGCGGCGCAGGCAGCGAGGCAGGGAAGGGAAGCCGCTTTGAGGAAGGAGCGGCGGTCCCGGGCGAGGCCAGCGGACTCTGCCTGCGGCTCTGCCTCGAGGAGCCGCAGATTATATTTGGTTGCCATCGGACTTCAACCTCGTGTAATCCTAATTCGAGATTCCGAATTCAAGATTCAAGATTCAAGATTCAAGAGTCAAACGTCCATCGCCTTAATGAATCTTGGATCGTCAATTCCCAAGTTATGCTGCGCGTCGGCGGCGGTTGAAATGTAAGTCGGCTCGCGCTTCATCTCCTGTAGCGATTTCATGCCCACCTCGGCCCGCTTTTTTTCGATGATTTGCCAGCCTGTGTAATCCAGGGCCACCGGGTCGCGGCTTATGAGCAAGCCATTGTACGGCCAAGTCCAATGAGGCATGAAGGAAGGGCCGCCTTCGTACTGCGCGGTGGTGGCGTCACAAATGTGCAACCGCACCTTGCGGCGAATGGGCGGCAGCATATTAACGTCCGCCACGTAAGGGTCGCCAACGTTGACGTGGTATTTGTTGGGGTTATGGATGGCGCCAAACATGCTCTTGAGCGCAATCGTGACGCCCGCGATGCCGTGGTCCTTGAGCACGGGCAGGTTTATAACGGCGTCGCAGACTTGGGTGAGCGTCTTGGCCACGAGGCTTCCCACGCTGCCGAAAACGGCCAAGTCCTCATCGAATCCCAGCACATCGTTTCCGAAACAGCGAATTCCGGAGCCACGCTCCACGATCTTAAAGTGCGCGCTCTCGAGGTCTGAATTCAGCCGGTCCCAGATGACGATTTCCTTGATGCCGGCTTGCTGGAGGCGCTCGCAGACCGCGTTCACCAACTCCGGGCGCGTGCAGTTCCCTCTGCCTGCAAGGCAGTTAACCTTTAGCCCTACCACCTCGCCGGGTCGCACGACCTTGCGCCACGCCTCGAGCGGCGAGTCGCAGTCATGCAGGGCCTGCATGGCGCGGTCCAGGCAGTTGACGAGCCGGGAGGAATCCAGGCTGGTGGGGGTGGAGCGGAGATTGGGGTCGCGGGAGACGACCAGGCGGGATTGGGGAGGAACTGCGGCAAAGGTCGCTTGGGAGCAGAGCCAGCCGTGAACTCCACCTGCCAGCAGGGCGCCGCCGAACGCAACTCCTCTGCTCAGGAAAGTGCGCCGAGTCTGCCCGTATGTGTCTGTAGGCATGGCACTATCTCGGATCTTCCGGGCGCGATGGAGCCGGAAACTCCCCGCCCAGTTTGTTGTCATCAGGATGGTAGTGTAGCACTTTGGGAGCCAAACTGGGTTTGGGGTCGCGCGAAACCACGGCGCTTGCCCTGCCCAACCTGCGGGCTTCAGTCCCCAGGGCCGGTGCTACAAGCGGGCGCACAAGAGTTGCATCGCGACGTGCAACAGGATCATATGGGCGTCTTCGGCTTTTTGCATGTCGCGCACGGGGACGAGGACGGGGGTTCGCACCGCAGCGGCGAGTTTTCCGCCATCGAAACCGCACAGGCCAACCGTGTGAGCGCCATGGCTGTTCGCGAAATCGATGGCCTTGAGGACATTGGGAGAGTTGCCGCTGCCTGAGATAGCTACCACAAGGTCCCCGGGCTGGAGGAAGTTCTTCAACTGCTCGACGAAAACATCCTCGTAGGCGATATCGTTGGCATAGGCTGTGATCGTGGCGAGGTTATCGTTCAGAGAGGTCCCGCGGAAGCGTCTTGAGCGGCCGTAGGACACGCCTTTGTTTAGATCGCAAATGAAATGGGACGCCGTTGACCCGCTGCCTCCGTTTCCCATGAAGAACACCTGGCGATCGTGGTAATAGGCGTCCTCGAGAAGGTGGATAAACTCTTCGAAGCGCTCTCGAGAGACGCCCTCGAGGGCCTTGCTCAAGCCTGCGCAATAGTCTGCAAGGTATTCTTGAATCATGTTCCCGAATTATATCATTCCGGTTCGTTGATTAGGAATTCTGCCGCCGCCCACAAGGTGGGGACGGTCAAGCGAGGGGCATGGGGCAGTTTTTCCAATGCGGATACGAGCGTGCCGGAGACCATGATGGCGGGACAACCCGCTGCATGTGCCGCCAGAAGATCGCTTTCAGTGTCGCCGACGAGGAAGGTGCCCTCAAATTCGAAGTGGTGCTCCGCTCGGGCACGGCGAAGCAGTCCCGGCTTTGGCTTTCGACACTCGCAACCATCCTCCGCCCGATGGGTGCAGTAGTAAACGCTGAGTATTCGTCCGCCCTGCGCTTCAACCTCGGCGACGAATCGACGCGTGATTTCGTCGAGGTCAGAAGCAGTCATCAGACCCTTTCCCACCCCGGCCTGGTTCGAGACGACGATGACCTGGTAATTTTTCTCATTCAAAAGGCGTAAAGCCTCGAGAGCGCCGGGCAGGAAAACAAATTTCTCCCAGCAGGTAACATAGCCGGAGATAATTCGACGGTTGATAACACCGTCGCGGTCAAGCAGGACGAAACGGGACATTACAGACTTTCCCCCTCGCTCCCCGCCTGGCGTTCCCTATCGAGATAGCGTTTCAGTGCGTCCTGCCAAGGAGGAAGGAGGCCCAGTCCTTCGCTTTCCAGGCGTGTGTGTGCAAGTCGAGAATTTCGTGGCCGCAGGGCGGGACGGTCCGAGGCCGAGGTCGGGATAGCGGCCAGTGGAATGTGGCTTAGTCCTGCCTGGCGAAGGATCTCGCCGGCAAACTCGAACCAGGAGCAATATCCGCGGTTCGTTGCGTGATAGATGCCGGGGTTCCCTTTCATCACAATCCGTTCGAGTCTCTCGGCCAAGTCCACAGTGTAGGTGGGCGCTCCAAACTGATCGTCCACTACGCGCAGTGGATTTCCCTGCCGGGCTCGCTCCAGAATGGTGCGAACGAAGTTCTTGCCCAGGGGGCCAAAGAGCCACGACGTTCTGACAATCCAGGCCGCCGGAAGTAATTCCGCGACGTACTTCTCGCCTTGCAGTTTGCTCGCGCCGTAAACGTTCAGCGGGTTGGGAGCGTCGTTTTCAACGTAGGGTGTCGGCTTGCGGCCGTCGAAGACGTAGTCGGTGCTGATATAACACAAAGGGACAGAGGACTCGCGGCAGGCGATCGCCACGTTGCGGGCGCCTTCCCCATTCACCTGGAAAGCGACCTCGGGGCGCCGCTCGCAGTCGTCCACGGCGGTAAAGGCGGCGGTGTGGATCACCGCGTCGGGGCCAGCGCCTTGGATCGCTCCGCGCACAAGGCGGAGATTAGTAATATCGACCTCGGGCAGGTCCGCGCCATGCAGTTCGTGGTGGGCGCGGAGGAGGGCCGAAAGGTCTCGACCCAACATGCCGTTGCTGCCGGTAATCAAGATACGCATGAAGTGCTTCGACGCCGACGTAAGTGTTTGCTCAGGATGACAGCCAGTGTGCCAGGATGATAGTCAAAACGCTCGAGATGCCAGAGGCCGGCTGTGGTTATAATTGAGCGAGGGATTTCCCGCGGTCCTCATAGAATTTCCGGTAATAATCCCTGTACTCTCCGCTCTTGGTTTTCTGCACCCATTCGGGGTGGAGGCGATACCACTCGACGGTTCGCAGCAATCCTTCCTCAAAGGTCACAGCGGGCTTCCATCCCAACTCCGCGCGGATTTTGGCGCTATCGAGCGCATATCGGCGATCGTGTCCTGGCCGGTCCTCCACAAACTCGATTAGATCCTCGGGCTTGCGCAAGACCTGCAACAGCCTGCGCACCACACTCAAGTTGGTGAGGCCTTGCCCGTATCCGATGTTATAAATCTCGCCCGGATGGCCTGCTTCCAGGACGCGGTCGAGAGCGCGGCAGTGATCCTCCACGAAAACCCAATCCCTCTCATTCAGCCCGTCGCCGTACACGGGAAGCGGCTTGCCTTCAAGAGCGTTGGTAATCATCAACGGCAGGAACTTCTCTGGGAACTGGTACGGACCATAGTTATTCGAGGAACGTGTCACCAGGGCAGGGAAGCGGTAGGTCTGCCAGAAACTTCGGACTAACAGATCCGACGCCGCCTTGCTCGCCGCATAGGGGCTGTTAGGTTGAAGAGGAGCGCCTTCATCGGCGGCCACCCCACGAGGCAGACTTCCGTAGACCTCGTCGGTGGACACGTGCACGAAGCGGGTGAGCTTAGCTCGGCGCGCGGCTTCCAGAAGCGTACAGGTACCCTCGACGTTGGTGCGAATAAACTCGCGCGCCTCGGCGATACTCCGGTCGACATGACTTTCCGCGGCAAAGTGCACCACGGCGTCGACGTGCTGTTCCAGGACATCCCGTACCGCGTCGGCATCGCAAATGTCGCCCCGGACGAATTTGTAACCGGAGTGCGATTGGAGATCGGAGAGGTTATCCAGGTTTCCTGCGTAGGTTAACTTGTCAAAATTAACCACCGCGCTTTCAGGATGGGAGCTGAGAAAGTAACGAACGAAATTGGAGCCGATGAAGCCGGCGCCGCCTGTGACCAGAATCTTCAAAACTCACACTCCCAATCCTAGGAGACCTTATTCGCTCCCCCTTGCGCAACGAGGTTCGTGGCGCGCAAGAGAGAGTCGAAGGTCCCGGCGTCGGTCCACCAACCATCCAGTATACTGTAGGTAAGGGCGCCATCAGCCAGGAACTGGTTGTTCACATCGGTGATCTCGAATTCTCCCCTGGTGGAAGGCTTCAGCTTTCGGATGCGGTCGAACACCGTGGCATCATACATGTAGATGCCAATCACGGCGTACGGCGACTTGGGCTCCTTGGGTTTTTCCTCGATGCGCGCGATTCGCTCACCTTCAAAAACCGGGACGCCGAAGCGTTGCGGATCGGCAACTTCCTTCAGAAGGATATGCGCGCCCCTTTCCTGTTTCCTGAATTGCGCGCACGCGGCGATAATATTCGTCTCAATAATATTGTCGCCGAGAACCACGCAGATCTTCTCGCCGGCTGCAAAGTACTCCGCCAGGCGGAGAGCGTCCGCAATCCCGCCTTCGCCTTGCTGATAGGTATAGTTGATATGCTGGAGGCCGAAGTCCTTTCCATTACCCAGCAGGCGCAAGAAGTCACCTGCATTCTGTCCTCCCGTCACCAGGAGGATATCCGTTATCCCGGCATTCACCAACGTCTGGATGGGGAAAAAAACCATTGGGCGGTCATACACGGGAAGCAGGTGCTTGTTCGTAACCCGCGTGAGAGGGAACAATCGGGAACCGATCCCACCCGCCAGTATGACGCCTTTCATGTGGCTGCACTCCTGGATGGAGCTGCGGAAATAGTGGCTTTGGATCCGATGCCCAGCACGACCGCAAAAAGCAAGGCGTTGGCCGGGATCTGCAGATTAAAATCCATCGTGGAGTGAATGAGCAAGGCCGTGATGCTCCCTATACACGCCAGAAGCACGGAGCGGCGGTAGGGGTTTCGCGCTCCAGCGTAAGCGAGGATCATCTTGACCAGTAACCACAGAATGGGGACGAATAGCAGAACCGCGCCGGCGATTCCCGTGTCCGTAGCCACTTCCAGATAATCGTTGTGCGCGTGGTCGACCTGGAGTTCGAGCAAGGAAGTCTGATAACGGCGGAAGGCCACGGGAAATGTTCCCAACCCTGTGCCCACGGCGGGATAATCTTTGAGGATGCCGTCGGCCTGCTTCCAGATGGAAGTCCGCGACCAAGGGCTCCCAGAAGGGGTGATGGATTCGAATCGCTTGACGATGGGGTCGAGACCGATCCAGACGGCGTATGTCATAGAACAGGCTATAACGAGCAAAGTGATAACCATCCAGGCTCGACGCCCTTCTCCGAGCAGGCCTAATAACCCCATTAGCATAAGACTCGTCAATACCGAAAAGATGCCCATGCGCGAACGGGAAAAGACCACCCCAACCAGCAGCAGGATCACGATGAACGCATAAAAGACGATGCGCGGGTCCAGCCCTGTCCGGCCGGGCCGCCCTCCAAACTTTTCGCCCCCGGCATGGCCGGGCCGGGATTGCAGGTTGTAGAAGACCATCATCGCCGCAAAAGGAATCACGAGCTCCAGCAGCCCGGCAAAATGGTTATGATTGATGTACGTCCCGGTGGCTTCCTCCGTGTAGAACTGCTTGGTCATGCCGAAAATCTTCTGGTAACCGGTCAGATACTGGACAATCCCATAGCCGGCTTCAAATGTTCCCAACACGATCAGGCCGGGCGCCAGGACGCTCTTGCCTTCTCGAGGCTCGAAGGCATAGGCGGCCAAAGTGAAAGCCGCCAGGTAGGCGAGCAGCTTGACGAATCCGAACAGGGTGTCATGCGGATAGATACTCAGAGTCGCCCAGTGCGCGGCCCCCGGAGTGAGGCCAGCTTGAACGTCAAAGAACAAACGGTTCGGCGAGAGCCAGGATAGGATTTTCCCCGGCAGGGGAATCGTCTGGATCAGCACGAGACACAGAAAGGGAAGTATCCAAAGTGCAACTGGAAGGTTTATTTTCCCCTCGCTGGTCTGTCTGATCAGCACCACCGCGGATAAGAGGAAGAGAGCCGCCTCCACGGCGCTATAAGCGGGAGGTTGCACAGCCCCGAAGGCCAGCGTGGACCCTGCAATGATCAGTAAAAGACCCCATTGAATGATTCGCTTCACTTATTCTCCTCGAAAAGCCGGCATGATTACCGGGGACCTCACAGTTGGAGGTTCGCCAGAGTGCCCCATAACACAGATACATTGGTTCAGTCAGGTTCGTGACCTGCGCGGCGTTCAGCCCCGTCCAAGGCGGAGCGCCGTTGCCCCAGACAACGGCCCTGTCTTAGTAGGCGTTCTTGCTGAAGAAGCCTCGCCACAGGGTTAGGCAGATAATCTTCAAATCGAACCAGAGAGACCAATTTCGCAAGTAGTAAAGATCATGCTCCACACGTTTGGTAATGGACGTATCTCCTCGCCAGCCGTTGACTTGAGCCCACCCTGTAATCCCCACTTTCAGGTAATGGCGGGTATTGTACTGGGCAACGTCATCCTGGAACTTCCTGACGAAGTAGGGCCGTTCGGGCCGCGGCCCGACCACGCTCATGTCACCTTTCAGGACGTTGAAGAACTGGGGAAGTTCGTCGAGATTAGTGGCCCGCAGAAAAGCGCCCAGTTTGGTCCTTCGGGGGTCATTGCTGGTGGTCCAACGCGTGTCGCCTTCTTCCGGATCGCCCGCGCTCATGGTCCGGAACTTGTATACGCGAAACAAACGTCCATTTAAGCCCACACGTTCCTGGACAAAGAGAATCGGCCCTGGAGAGGTCAGGCGAATGGCCGCCGCAATCAGCAACATTAAAGGGGCTGTTAGGATGGCGACGACCGTCGCAAAGATGAAATCAAAAGACCGTTTCAGAATCGTGTAGGTGACCGCCTCGGAGGGTGTGACTCTCAGGTCCAGCAAAGTGGTATCGCCGGAATGGAAGATGGTGTTGCGAAGTGAGATATCAGGCCCCAGGTCCAGGATCGCTCTTACGGGGACGCTCAGGCGCTCCAACTGGCGGACCAAGGAGGAGGCCTCCGCGAGGCGCGGAAGAGGGACGGCGATCAGTACATCGTCCGGGCGGGGATCTATGGTCATGGTCTCGATCGCCTCGAATTCGAACAAGGGCTTGCAACCCGCACAGGGAGTTTGTCCCGGCAAGAGGACGAATCCCTCCACGCTGCACGGGATCACCATGGACCGGAGGAAGGAGTGGAGCGCGCGCTCGGCGTACTCGTCGGCGCCGACCACCAGCAAGCGGGAACAATTCTCGCCCTTTCGCCTCAGGCTGTCCAAGTAGGCCCGAAAGGCTGCCTGGGTGGCGATGGCCAACAAAAAGAGCAGCACGCCGCTGTAGACCACGAAAAGGCGAGAGAAGCTGAAATTCCGGTAGAAGAACGAAGCGGCAGTTACCGCAGTGTAGCACGCTGTGCTGGCTACTAGAGCGCGACGGGCTGCGTCCCGGACCGGAAACAACTGATCCACACGAGCGAGGTCGAAATGCTCGACCACCACGGACCATGCCAGGACCGCCAAAAGCAGCAAGCCGAAATAGCCATGAGGGTCGATTTCCTGCACTCTACCCGGCACGGGGATGAAGCTGGTAGCAAAACGAAGGTAAGCTGCGGCGCCAAAGGCTGGAAGCGGCAGCATTAACACCGACAGCCGAAGTGCGAACTCGATCTGGTTGAGACGTCGTCGGATCAACGCTTTAGTTACGGTACCCTTTAGGGTATTTCTGCATCCACGCCCAGGCAGACCGAATGATGTTCTTAAGGTCTGAGTGCCGGGGTTGCCATTTCAATTCCCGGTGCAGTTTTCGTGCGGTCGCAACCAGGACCGCCGGGTCGCCGGGGCGTCGTCCGCTCACCTGGACTTCGAACTTGCGTCCAGTGATCTCTTCGACGGCTTTCAGAACCGCCCGAATCGAATATCCTTTACCGTGACCTACATTATATATCCGCGAACCCAGTTTTGAAAGAGAGTGCAGGGCAAGGATATGAGCTTGAGCAATATCCAGAACGTGCACGTAATCCCGCACACAGGTGCCGTCCGGGGTCGGATAATCGTCGCCATAAATCTGGAAAACGCCTTTCGAGCCGGAGGCGGCTGCAAACAAACGGGGCAGGAGATGGGTCTCCGGCCGGTGGTCTTCGCCGAATTCGGCAGTCGCCCCGGCGGCATTGAAATACCTCAAGGCAGCAGACTGAATTCCGTATGCCTTGTGGTACCAAGCCAGCGCCCGTTCGATCACGAGTTTCGTCTCGCCATAGGGATTCACAGGACTGGTCGGATGATCCTCCGGGATTGGAACCATTTTAGGCTCGCCGTAAACAGCGGCGCTGGAGGAAAAGATCAGCCGCCCGATCTTGAACGATGTCATGACCTCCAGAAGCGCGATGGTGCCGCTGACGTTGTTGGAATAAAACAGATGAGGATTGCGAACCGACTCCTCCACTAGAGCGCTGGCCGCAAAGTGCATGACGGCCTCAATGCTGTGCCTTTTGCATACACGCTTGAGTTTTTCGGTATCCGCGATGTCTCCCACCACCAGTCGAGCGCCCCTGGCGACCGCTTGGCGGTGTCCGGCGCTGAGATTGTCATAGGCGACCACCTGATTACCTTGCCTGACCAGTTCCGCCGCGCAGACACTGCCCACGTAGCCCGCTGCGCCGGTAACGAGAATGTTCATAGCTTGATAAGCTCCTTGGCGATTCGCGACTTTTCCCACTCCCGCTGCTCGGGTGCATGGAGCGGAATCAAAATGCCTTCCTCTGCGTCTCCGAGGCTCCGCGGTGAGGTTCCGATATTATCATGCCTTCAGCTTGACCTTTTCCTTCCAATAGTCTGTGAGCTCTCGCAGCGTATCCGTCAGTTCGCGACGAGGTTCCCAGCCGACCGCAAGTTTGGCTTTCGAATAATCACCTCGAATCTCAGCCGCGTCGTGCTTGCGGAGTGAGGGCTTGTCGACCGAGACTTGAATTGGTTTCGAGGCGAAGGAGGTCAGCACGCCCAGAACGCTTTTTATCGAGATGGAATGGCCCGAACAGAGTTGGTAGACTTCGCCTGGGGCGCCGTGTTCCAGCAGATCGAAGTAGCCCCTCACGATGTCGCGAACGTCGGTGAAGTCGCGCGCCGCATCGAGATTTCCGGCCACGACCGTGGGCGGGTGCAAACCCAATTCGATTTCCGCCACCTGCCGGGCAAGCTTTGAGCAGACGAATCTCGAGGACTGGCGGGGGCCGGTGTGATTAAAAGGCCTGACGAGGACAATGGGAAGCCCATAGCTTCGGAAAAACTGCAACGCCAGGATCTCCGCGGCCGCTTTGCTGCCCGCGTAAGGATTGATGGGGCGAGGTTCCATTTCTTCCCGCACCGGCAATTTCTCCCTGGGAACCATGCCGTAGACCTCGGCTGAGCTCACCAAAAGAAATCGAGAGTCCATCCCCACCCGAAGCCAGGCGGAGAGAAGGTTGAGGGTGCCCATGAAGTTCACATGGTAGGTCCGCTCCGGGTCCTCGAACGACTCCGCCGGCGAAGAAAACGCGGCAAGGTGATAAATGCGTTGGGGCTTGAGTGACTCGATCACTTCGCGCACCCGGCCGACTTCGCGCAGATCCGCGCCCACGATTTTGAGACGTTCCTTGATGTGCTGAAGGTTGGCACAGTCGTCATCGGAAGCACGAAGTCCGATGACTTCCTCGCCTTTTCCGAGCAGGTATTCTGCCAGGTGAGAGCCCGCGAACCCCGCGCAACCTGTAATCAGCGTCCTCATTCCGCCTCGAGCCGAGCCAGATCCTCATCCACCATCATTTTGACCAGGCCATCGAAACTCACTTTGGTTCTCCAGCCCAATTCCTGCCGGGCTCGGCTAGAGTCTCCGAGCAGGTGATACACCTCCGCCGGCCGAAAGAAGACGGGGTCGGTTTCCACGAAATCCCGGTAATCCATGCCCAGGTGCGCGAAGGCGATTTCCAAAAGCTGGCGCACGGAGTGGGCTACTCCGCTGGCTACGACGTAGTCTTTTGGCTTTTCCTGCTGAAGCATCTGCCACATGGCTTCGACGTAGTCGCCGGCGAATCCCCAGTCGCGCTCGGCGTCCAGGTTTCCCATCTTGAGCTTTTTTTGCTGGCCCAGTTTGATCCGCGCCGCGCCGTAACTCACTTTCCGGGTGACAAATTCCAGGCCGCGCCGAGGTGACTCGTGATTGAATAGAATTCCAGAGCAGTTGAATAGGCCGTAGCTCTCCCGGTAGTTGACCGTAATCCAGTGGCCATAGAGCTTAGCCACGCCATAAGGGCTGCGCGGGTAGAAGGCCGTGTCTTCATTTTGCGGACTCTCGCGGACCATGCCGAACATCTCACTCGAGGAGGCCTGGTAAAACCGTATTCTGGGATTTACTAGCCGGATCGCCTCGAGCATCCGGGTCACCCCGAGGGCGGTGAACTCGCCGGTCAGAGTCGGCTGGTTCCAGGAGGTCGGGACAAAAGATTGCGACGCCAGGTTATACACTTCCTTTGGTTCGCATTGCTGGATGGCGCTGATCAGTGAATTCTGGTCAAGAAGATCTCCGGGAATAAGCTCGATCTTGTCTTGCAGGTGGTACAGCCTCTCGAAGTTCACGGTGCTGCTGCGCCGGACTAAGCCGCAAACACGGTAACCCTTGGAGAGTAAAAACTCAGCCAAGTAAGACCCGTCTTGCCCAGTAATGCCCGTGATCAGAGCGGTGTTGCTCATGCACTTATCCTGTTTGCGACCCTTGTAAGGGCGGGGCTTGTGGCCGCCCGTGGGCAAACACAACGGCTGCCCCTACAAAGAACTCTTGAATCAGAATGGCAGAATCAATTTTCTATACACGATCTCACGCCGCGGCCCTTGATTCTTCCGACGCTACGGACTTCATAGCGAGCTTCCGGTTTCAATCTGCCTATTTCTAAATTCTAGCATCCTAGCATTAATAAAGGCACGCATCTCTGCTTTGAAGCGCGACGCGTCGAAGCGTTCTGCTTGCCGGCGAATGAAGGCGGGCGAAAAGCGGCTTTCGTTTGACTCGAAAAAACGGATGGCGCCGGCCAGGGAATCGGCGGATTGTTCGGCGAAAAATACACCACTGGCGGCTTCCGGTGCAAAAGGATCAGTGGGGAAGCCGCCAACTACAGTCTCCAAGGCTCCACCTCGGCCAAAGGCGATCACCGGCCGGCCAAAAGACTGGGCTTCGACGGGGACGATCCCGAAGTCCTCTTCACCCGGAAACAACAGGGCGCGGCAACGTGCGTAGTTTTCGCGCAATTCCTGGTCGGGTAAGTGTCCCAAGAACTTGATGGTGAGGCCGGCCAGACTCCTCAGGCGCTCAAACTCTTCACCTTCGCCGATTATCCGCAGAGGCCGTCGCAGGCGATTGCACGCCTCGATGGCCAGGTCGATGCGCTTATAGTCCACAAGATGCCCCACCACCAGGTAGTAGTCGTCTACCTCCGGAGAAATATAGCTTGTGCAGACGGCCACGGGTGGATGGATCACCGTTGCCTCCCGCCGGTAGTGCTTACCGATCCGGGCCGCAACATTCCGGGAATTCGCCACAAAATAGTCAACGCGCGCAGAGGCAGCATAGTCCCAGAGCCGCATGTAGTGCGCCGAGAGAGAAAAAAACAGGCGCGCGACCGCTCCCATCCCCGGCTTGGCGTGATACTGATGGTACATATCCCAGATATAACGCATGGGCGTGTGGCAATAGCAGATGTGGCAGGTGTGAGGGCGGGTTAGAACGCCCTTCGCCGCGCCGGACTCTGAACTGATCACCAGGTCATAGTCGTCCAGATTGAACTGCTCGAGCGCCAGAGGGAAGAGCGGCAGGAGTTTCTTATAGTGGTGCTTAATACCCGGGGTGTTCTGTAAGAATGAGGTGGTGAAATTGCGCGATTGCAGCGATTGCGGAAGCGCCTCCGGATCGAGGACCAAGGTGAAGAGATCGGCCTCGGGGAACATGTCCGCCAGGGCCTCCACCACACGCTCCCCGCCCCGGACCTTTACGAACCAGTAATGGACAATGGCCACTCGCAAGTGTTTGAACTCAAGTCGTGAGCCAGAAAAGCAAGCTGGATTTACGGACCCTAGCTCCGGTTTCTTTATACCTTCTGCCCCCTCGGCATTTGGCCCTCGAAGGCATATTGCGCCGCATCCCGCAGACTGTCTTCTAAACTGTATTGAGGCGACCAACCATGCTCTTGCTGGATTTTGGAGATATCCACGGCCAAGAGCGGCCGGTCAATTCTACGGCTAAGCTCGGGCGTCGAAACAGATTGAATGGTTCTCCCAAAGATCACTTCCAGAGCCTTGATGACCTCGGCTACGCTGTACGCTCTTCCCGTCCCGATGTTGTAGACATGAACGCCAAGGGACGCATTGAACGTTGCTGTGGCGATGGCTCGACATGCATCCACTACATGGATGTAGTCTCTTTTGGGTCCGGTGTTCCCCACTGAGACCGTCCAGGATGTGCGGAGCCGTTTGAGAAGCTCGGGAACAAGATGGGGGTTGGTCTCAAAGGGCCCGACCACATTGCAGATCCGCCCGATGACGAAGGAGCAGTCAAACTGGTTTGAGCAGAACCGTACCTGGTATTCGTTGGCGAGCTTGCTTAGCCCGTAGATGTCAATGGGCTCGAGCTTGGAAGATTCCGAGTGGGGGATTTCTGAGCTTTCATAAACCGCCGCCGTCGAAGCCTGGAAAAACCTTCGGACTCCGTACCGGACCGATAGGTCGAGGATCGCTTGCGTCCCGTCGATGTTTACCCGGCATGTTTCCAGGGGATGGCTGTTGCAATAGGGAATGTAATGGATGGCGGCGAGATGAATCACGGTGGAGAACCTGCTGGCCTCAAACAGACGGGCTAGGTCGCCGGAGCCGATATCCATTTCCAGCACTTGCACGCGGGAACCCAGGTCCCGCAGGTGCTCGCGCTTGCCCTTAAGAAAGTTGTCGATTACGGTCACTTGGTGTGAGCCTTGGTCGACGAGTTGCCGGATTAAGCTGCTTCCAATGAATCCGCACCCACCGGTCACCAGCACGTTCTCCCGATTCATTTCCGATCCCCTAGGAACGTGATCAATTTCGCCGCCACTTGTTGCCAATCGAACACCCGAGGAGCGACTTCATTACAGAGATTGGAGACTTGGCTCCACTGATCAGACATCTGGGCATGACGCTCCATAGCAGTTCCAACTGCCTCTTCCGTAGGATCACAAACCCAGCCAATCCCATACTGGTGCACTACAGAGACCGTGCCATTCCCAGGATACAACGTGGTCAGGGTGGGAGTGCCGGCTGCCGCAGCTTCAGCAACCACCCGCGGAAAACCTTCTCGCTTGGAAGGAAGAACCAGGAGCGTCGACTTGCGCAGGAGCTCGACCTTTTCGGAATCTTCGAGGCGGCCGTGAATGACCACGCCCGGATCGCCTCTGGCAGCTTCCTTCGCCGAACTCAGCAGGTTGCCGTCTCCGACAATGTGGAGGCGATGCCCTTTGCCGGCCAGTTGACATTTCCTGAACGCCTTGATTGCCAACAATGGGTCTTTGTGGTGCGACAATCGACCTAAGAAAAGAATCGTTTTGTCTTGCTTCTCCGCTTGCCTCGATTTGTAAACGGGGACGTTCACTCCGCTGACAATCGTGTTCGTATGCAAGGCCGGGACTTTGAAACTCCTTACGAGTGTACTGCATATTGCGTCGCTCACTCCAATATGAGCAACCTCCGGGTCGGTCATCAGCCAGTAAACGCTTTTCCAAAACCGAGTCCCGCGGATCTCACACCAGTCTATCGCAACTTTCCTCTTATCCAAGAACCTGGGTACAACGATCGGCGGCAAGATAGGCCACTCATTGAAAATGACGGCGTCAAAACCCGCCAAGCCAGTTTCTTTACGAAGAATCCGCAGGGTGAATCTTAGAATATCCCACGGGTTCCTGGGCATCAAGGAGCTTTCTTTGTACCGGAAACCATCAACGACCCTGTGCACAACTATACCCGCAAGGACTTCCTCCCGCGGGTGTGAGGGTGAAACGCGGATAGTGAACACGTCCAGGGAATGGCCTAATTGTATAAGCTCTCTGCCCAGCTCGAGGTATCGAACCTCCTGACCGCCAAGATTAGGGTAGAAGAGCTCAGTGACGATTGCGATTCGCATTAGGAGAACCTGACAGCATCTCTTCCACCGCTGCCAACACCTCGCGAGGGGAAATCTCCTTCATGCAGCGATTATCAGGGCAGGCCGCGAATTCCCGGCCATCGTAACAAGGCCTGCACGCCAAGCTTGCGCCTCCCCAAAGGACGCGTACAGCAGGGCGGTTAGGCACGAAATCGCTCGGACTGGTTGGACCGAACAGGGCCAGTATGGCGGCGCCGGAAAGCGTCGCCAGATGAAACGCTCCGGTGTCGTGCGAAATAACCAGGTCGCAGGCGTCAAAGAGCGCAACGGACTCGACAAGGCTCAAGCGGCCGATGAAGTCCTTTACAGGAAGACCGGTGAAGGCCTGCGAGGCCCAGGCGTCGTCGGGTCCGCCTCCCAGAACCACGTCATAGCCCCGGTTGACAAGCGCGGTCGAAAGTTCCACGTAGGAGGAGAGTGGCCAGCGGCGTTGCGGCGAATCGTATAAGACGTTCCGTGCTCCCCCGGGGACCAGGGCGACTCGCTTTGCCGCTCCTCGCGCGAGCGGTCCGGGGGTCTGCATGCGCATCGGCCTCACGCATCGCACGCGGTCCCTGCGCAGGCCATCTTCTTCGAGGAGTATTCGGGCGTATTCGTCGCCGTGGTAGCGCCCGGGAAGTAGCCTTCGGGCGCGATCGGAGCGGGACAACGCAATGAGCTTTGTCTTTCGCAGCGGCAGCACGAGCAAGCGATAACGCCAGTCGTAGTAGAGAACTGCGCAGGTGTCATACTGTTGGCCCGCCAACTCTTTCCAAACCCGCGCGATCTCACGGATAGATGCCAGGCGCGACTTGCCGAGGAGAGCTTTGTCATCGACTTCTACCAATCGGTCGATGAACGGAAACTGGCGCAACAACGGCGCCACGCTTTTTCCGCACATCCAATGGATTTCACCGCCCCGTTTTTCTTTAAACGAATTGACAGCGGCAAGAGTCATCACCACGTCTCCGATCGCGCCGAGCTTGACGATGAGATGACGAGGCATGCTACTCGATTCACTGACCGGGAAGAGGAGACGAATCCGAACGGTAGTTCCCTTCCAGTCTGACGGTTGACCTGGGACTCGCTTGATCCAGCCGGGAGTATACACCTGCTCCCATAAGGTTGTCCCGGATCAGAAATACCGGCGTCACGGAAGGGTTCTTGCTCCCGCCCCCGACGGCGATGTCAACGGGGAAAGGGTGAAGTCCTACCAGGTGATTGCCTTCAATTATCGTTAAAGGAGCGAGCTCGGGATCGTCCTGATAGACGAAAATGGCGGCGCTTCCCGGGGGTTGCTGGACGTTCGATCGCACCGTATTGTTCGAGATGTCGCAGTATCCCGGGACGCCCGGCGACAAGGAATCGGTGCGCGCCGCCCGAATGGCTCCGTGCACCCGCGTAGCAACCACGTCAAACAGGAAGTCGTTGCCGGAGATCACGACAATGTGCTTTAGATTAGCGTCGGAGATGTCCAGCGTGACGTTGCGCAAAGTATTGTCTTTGAAAACGAATCTCTCCGGCAGCCCGCTGACGGAGTTAATAAAGCAGGGTGTAGTATCAAGGCACGTAAAGTGGTTCCCCACCACTTGCGTGTCTCGATCCTGGGGCGTGGTCTGGCCGGAGGTATAGGTGCGGAGCAGCGGTTTGGCAGAACTGCTGGATACTACGGTGTTCCCAGTGATCAAAACGTCCCGGTTGTAAAAGAAGGTCGCGATGGCGCCGCTGGCTCCGTCCTTCACATAGTTGTTCGCAAAGACGACCGCGTTGCTCCCCTCCGAATCGAGGCAAACGTCTCCGCAGGATTCGATGATATTACCGGAAGCCACTACACCTTCAGCCATGCTGCCCCAAATCCCCGCCCCTCCCACATCGGTGATTTTGTTGCCAATGAAGGAGAGATCACGGGCCCCGCGCGGAGTTGAGGCAGCGCCCTGGCCGGTTCTGGGATTAGCGCCGCCACCCCACCATTGGAAGCCATGCACGAATCCTCGAATGATGTTCTCGCTGGCGAGGGCGCCTTGTGTAAAAGTAAAATAGACGGCCGCCCCGGAAGGCGCATCGATGCGGTCGGAAGTTGCCGTGTTTCCAATCACCTTAACATCAAATGCGGAGTCCATCTCAGCAAGGCGAACGTTAGTGGTATGGCAACCCGTCACTTCCACATCCCGCCCATTAACCGTCGCCAAAGTATATCCGGCCGATTGGGGCGGAGCTTGAGCACAGAGGTTGGCAACTTTGAGGTTGGAAATACCCTTCCCGTAGATGAAGGGTCCCGGCGTCGAAAAGGCTAGATTGATCAGTGCAGCACAGCCGTCGCCAACGACCGAAGTGTCATTTTGTACGATAATTGCAGCCTTCCATGTCGTCGGCGCGTGAAGGAACAGGACATGATTTGAGGAGAGGGAGACTTGCGTTTCCACTGTTCCCGGGCGGCCCACGCCAATTTCGCCGGGTTCTTTCCCGAGATCGGCATCCGCAGCATTGATCTTCGCGCCCAGGTCGTTTCCAGGGAAACGCTCTGCCCAGCGGATGTTCCCGGAATCTGCAACTGCGCCCGACGGCCGGCTTTCCTGGGGAGCGGCGGCAAGTTGCCGGATCAAGGGCAGCGCGAAATAGGTGGTTTGCAGGTAATTCTCGTCTGCGCGGATCATCCGGCGCACAGGATCGGAAGCTGCGCAGCGAGCGGCGGTCAAAGACACGAATGCGGCCGCGAGGGCGAAAGCAAACCTTAGACCGTTGACCCTCCGCCCAAGCTGAAACCACGAGAACACAACTCGACCCGCAAACGACCTTCGCATCGACCTCTTTTCCCCTTCGTCAGCTCTCCTTTTTTAGATTACCATTGCCCAATCCCGGGCGCCAACCTTTGCGATTTCCGGTAGCGTTCTAGTTTCGGCGTAGCGCCCAGACCTGTCGGGGCATCTGCCGCCCCTTCGCTCCGCTCAGGGCAGGCTCTAAAGGTCGGCGCTACCAGTTAAATTGGGACACTACCCGATCTCCCGCCGACTATCTGTTGCTGAGGACGGACTGCACGTATTGCGTAGACTTCTCTCTCACTCATGGGCTCGCACCAGATAACGGCTACGAGGAACCAGAAGTAGAAATTCGAGGGGAAGCTTTCAAAATAGGAGATAAACAAAGATGCAAATGCGAACCCGGCGACGCCGAGGAAGGCCCCCAGAAACAAAGCTCTCCTTTGGCGATCCCCGACCGCCGCGCGGTACCGGCGAAATCCCTCGAAGACGGTCATACCGATGATCGACAAAATGACCAAGAGACTGATGGCCCCACGAACGAAGAACGTCCTGAGGTAGTAGGTTTCGGGGAGGATCAGATCCTTGCGTGACTGGAATGTGCCCAAAAGGTACTCTGTCGGCTCAAACCGGGAAATTTCGTCCTCGGCGATGACTACGCTGGTGTAATGTTCCCTGGCGCTACCTTCATTGAGCGTGGCAAGGTTCCCGAGTCGCTCGCCAATAAACCTGGAAATCCCCACCCGGGGAAAGGCGAAATAGAGCCCAGCCACAAGGACGACTACTGCGAGCACCGTCAGCGCACCCTTCACCCTGTTCCTCGAAAAGAGGATTAAGGCGATGGAGGTGAAAATCATGGAAAACATGGCGCTCAGCGATACGGTGGACGCGACCGCGGAGAGCATAAGGACCAGGAGCGCGATCGCCTTGTGCGACCACTTTATCGCCCTTTCTGCTAAAAACGCCAGCAGGGCTGTTGTGGAAAGCATCATGAAGACGCCGAAGTCATTCGGCGATCCAAAGATGGACCCATAGCGGATGTAAATCCCGCCGTAATCCATGCCGGTCCGACGGCCCGAGAACATCTCCACCCCCAAAAACAGGAGGGTGAGCAGGATCAGGGGAACGAAGGCGCGGAGATACTTCATCGAGCTTTCGCCTCGCAAGATAAACGGGAAGATAAACACCAAGGGGACGTATTCCAGCGGAAGCCTCAAGTCGATGAGGACAACCTCGAACAGGTCACCGCGCGCGTAGATCAAAGAAAGAACCGGCATGATGAGGAAGATCACCAGCAGCAGAACCATGAGCATCCCTCGCGGCGTGAACCACAAGGGCATGTTCCGACTGAATTTGGGACGCGTGATTGCCCTGAAACCAAACGTCGCGTAGACGCTAATCCAGACGACATCCTTGATTAACCTTACCCAGTTCGGCGCGTCAGAAGTGTAGATGGTGGTGGCACTCATCCCCCATCCCATCACCCATCGGCAGTAATAAAAGATCACCGTGAACGCCAGATAGGCGGTCATGAGGTTGGGTTTCATAAAGAACTGCGGGTCAAGGAAGGAATAAACCAGGATGATGCCGAGCAACCAGGCGGTCCCTGGGCTTCTGTTATAGTTGCTGTACGCTGCCCCGAAAAATAAAGCCACACGAAACAGATGAAAGCCGAATACTTTCCAGATGGCAGATTTCAGGGACCTTCCCTCTAGCTTCGAGAGGTCCTGCCCTGCCGTGCGACCCAGCGCCTCCGAACTGTAAAGGCCTGCGACTCTACCCACCTGCCCTCCCTGTGTTCGAAACTCGAAATTCGAAAATTGAAACTCGGAAACCCCACAGCCAGTGAAGGCCAAGAATTCTGGGTTACACTTCCCGGTTTGCGAGTTTCGAGTTTCGAATTTCGACTTTCGGCACGGATAGCTTGCCCGAGCCGTACATCTGGGTGAGTTCCGAAGATGATTTCCGGATATCGAAATCAGTCCGCTCGATGGCGCCCAGCGCTATTTGCCGATCCATTCGTCCACTCTCGAGCATTCGCAGCAAAGTCGCAGCCCAGGGTTTAGGGCCCTCGGACAAAGAAAGCTGTTCCAGGCCTCCAGGAACCACTCCGGCTTCCGCGGGGACTGCGCTGGAGGCGAGACTGTGAAGTCCCGCGGCCTGGGCTTCGGTCAAGACGATTGCGAGACCCTCCTCGAAGGATGGGAGCGCAAACACGTCCATCACGGAGAGCATCAAGCGAGGGACGTCCGACCGATGACCTGCGAAGACGACGTTCTTTTCCATGCCATATTCCCGCGCCATCGCCTCGATCTGGGGCCGCAACGGGCCATCGCCCACTAGCAAGAACCGCGCATCAGGTCGTACTTTCAGGATCTCGCGGCCTACTTCCAGCAAAAAGGCCTGGTTCTTTCTGCGCTGGAAAAGGCCCACATGTCCCACGACCGGGGCATCGGGTGGAATTCCAAATTCCCTCCGCGTTTCCTCCCGCGACGGGGCGATTCGAAACGGGTCCAAATTGATTCCACAGTGGAAGACGCGGAAGCGTGGGTCCGACCTCCACTCGGGCCCGAACAGAAATTTCGCCGCCTCCTCCGAGCATGCCAACCCGGAGGTAGCATACTTCCGAATCGTGCCCCGCATGGCTGCCCGCCAGGCGTTCCTTAGAAGGGAGTTCGAGTGGAGGTCGTCACTATTGTGACTGTGGGCGATGCGGGTCGAAACCCGTTCAAGCATCGCCTGACGTAGCACGAGCCCAGTAGGCAATCCGACATGAGCGTGCACGACATCGTACTGCCCAACACGAAGCGTCCGGCGAAACCGGATGGGGAAGGTGGCCAGGTTGGATCTGAGGGGACAAACTATGACCCGAGCGCCCAACGCCGCAGCATCAGTGCAAAAGCCTGCCGACGGCGGCCAGAGGGCGCAAAAATCGAACTTCAACTGGCTGGGGTCAAATTGTCTTATTATCTTCAGAAGCCAGGCCTCGGCTCCGCCGCCCGGTACGGCCCGTACTACTTGGAGCACCCTTAATGGTTTGTGGCCCATCGCCTTCCCTGCCGAATCTCGCCGGCGCTGCAGTGCGTGTTAAGCTCGTGGTCTACCACTTCAGATAGCAAACGGAAAACAATCTGAATTCTGCCGGTGCCATTCGGAATTGCTTTATTTCGTGGCTCGCCTTGAAGAGTGCTTTGCCGCGGCGACGCGCCCCATACAGTCCAAAAGTTGCGCGGCCGCCCTGCCCCAGTTAAAACCAGCCGCCCGGCTAAGCCCCTTTTCGACCTTCGCTCTTCGCAGATTGTCGTCGCTTCTCACCCGCAAGATGGCTTCCGCGAACGCCTCGGGTTCGGTGGGCGAAACCAGCAAGGCCGCGTCCCCGACAACCTCCGGCACAGAGGATGTATTCGAAGCTATGACCGGGACCCCGCAAGCCATCGCTTCCAGCAGAGGTAGCCCAAAACCCTCATATAGCGAAGGAAATACAAATACACTACTTCCTGAGTATAGCACGGGTAAGTCTTCCTCCGGCACCACGCCCAGGAAGCGGATTTCGTTGCCGGTCAGGCCAAGACGCCGGATGGTATCGTCCAGTTGAGTGTTTTTCCAGCCCCTCGCCCCTGCCACGACAAGTTGGAAACAGGGTGCTGCGCGACCGCGCAGAATGTTCCACGCTTTGACGAGAGTGGACAGGTTCTTCCGCGGCTGTACCGTTCCGACCGCGAGCACGTAGTCCTTCGATACGCCGTACTTCCCGGCCACGTATTCCGCGGCCTTTACCCGGTCTCGAGGCCGAAAGGCTGAATCGACCCCAAGATGAATCACTTCAATTCTCGATTCGGGAAAGTGCATGACGCGTTGGAGGTCGCGCGCCGTCGACTCTGAGTCCGAGACGATCCTGTCTGCTTTTTGAACTGATGGCCAGACTAGCAACCGGTGGGCGTAATAGGTCTTCAAGCTCATCGTCTGCGGATAAAGGCGCCACTCGAGGTCGTGGACAGTGAGAATGGTCGCGACACTTGACGGGAGGGCGAAATGCGGAATATACATCGCGCTCCAGAAGACATCCAGATTGTCTCCCAGAATTGCACTTCTTCCTTCCGTTAAATACCAGACAATCCCGGGAAGTCGAGAGACGCGTAATCCGACGCGCTTGTGCCAACGCGGGTTCCCAAAGGGCAGGTTGAATTCGCGGTGTGAATAGAGGTAATAGGAGTTCTCCGGGTCGATCTTTTCGAGTTCGCGGACAAGACTGCTGACCACCCGGGGGACTCCTGCGGCCTGGACGGCCAGCGGCCTAGCGTCGATGCCGATTCTCATGTGTGAAGTCCCGATGAACCTGTCCGTTTAGGACCGCGGGTGAGGCGTAGTGGGTGGGTGTGTGGCACACGTGCTGAATTATATCATGATGTCGGCAACAGGCCGGGGTCTGCTGGAGTCCGATGCCTTTGTCCCATCCACCCTAAGAATGACATATGTAATCAATACATTGCAAATTTGTTACAGGGATGTTATGATCAAGTACCACTGAACTTTCTGGGACACTAAAACTGACTATGTTGACGAACACCATCGAGGCGGGGCCGCGCCCGGTGAATGCCCAGGCAGCCTCCTTGGGCCGCGTTTATTGGATCACGGGGCTTTCCGGTGCGGGCAAGACTACAGTAGGTCGAGAATTGTGGAGCCGGCTGCGTGCCGCCGGGCATCAGGTTATCTTTCTCGACGGCGACGCGCTGCGCGCGACGATTGCGGACGACCTTGGCCACGGAATGGGTGATCGGCGGCAATCCGCGATGCGCAATGCGCGACTGTGTAAGTTGTTGGCCGGCCAGGGGTTTGATGTCGTCTGTGCGACCATCTCCCTGCTTCACGAGGTGCAGCGCTGGAACCGGGAGAACATCCCCGGATATCGTGAGATTTACCTTCGGGTCCCGATCGACGAGCTACGCCGCCGAGACAGCAAGGGAATCTATGCGGAGTCTGAACGGGCCGCGACAGGCGACGTGGTAGGCATCGACTTGCCGGCGGAACCCCCAGAGGCGCCCGATCTGGTTCTCGACAACTATGGGGGACTTGACGTTGGCGCGGCAGTTGACAGAATCCTGGCGGTTTGCGAGAAGCAGAAGGGCGGCGGACCGATCCAAGCGGTCCCCGCGGTTGCCTTCAGGACAAAGGCGGAGTCTCTGGAAGCCGTGGCGCCGCTACTGCGGCTCGGGCGTGTCCTGCCGCAAGTTCGTTTTTCGGTTGGCGAATGGCTTTCTAACCCCGCACGTGTGCTTGCCGCCCTCGCCTCGGAGCCCTGGGGTTTAGGCCAACTCATCGTACGGAGCAGCGCACGGAGTGAAGACGGTGCGGTGAAGAGCCAGGCCGGAAGGTATGATTCCGTACCCGGCGTGACCGGCGGCACAGCAGTGGCTCAAGCCATTCAGCAGGTGATCGCCTCGTACGATAGTGAACGTAGCGACGACGATCAGATCTTCGTGCAGCCCATGCTCGAGCGCGTGGCGATGGCCGGAGTGGCATTTTCACGCAGCCCCAGCGGAGGCCCTTATTTCATTGTGAATTACGACGATCGGTCCGGCAGGACCGATCGGGTGACAGGCGGCGCCGGCGACGATCTCAAAACCTTTTATTGTCTCAAGTCGCGCCCTGAGGCCTGCCCGGCATCGCTGGCGCCGGTCATTGCCCTGGTCAGGGAACTCGAAAGCCTTCTGGGCTGTGATGCGATTGACGTCGAATTTGCCATCGGCGAGGACGGGCAACTCTACCTCTTGCAAGTCCGCCCCCTTGCCGTGGATCGCCCAGGGGCACCCATGGACGCGAAGGTCGAGGCCGCGCTGTCCGAGATCTCCTGCAAGGTCGAGCTGCTCAGCCGTCCGCATCCTTACCTGCACGGTAACCGTGCTATTTTCGGGGTGATGCCCGACTGGAACCCCGCGGAAATGATCGGCTTACGGCCCTGGCCGCTCTCCTTATCGCTCTACCGCGAACTCATCACTGACGCGATCTGGGCTTATCAGAGGGACAACTACGGGTACAAAAACCTGCGCAGCTTTCCACTTTTGGTCAGTTTTCACGGCATGCCTTACATCGACGTCCGCGTTGACTTTAACTCCTTTATCCCGCGCGACGTATCCGACGATCTTGCCGGACGCCTGGTGAATTACTACATAGATCGGCTGCTGGCAGAGCCGCATCTCCATGACAAGGTTGAGTTTGAGATTATTTTTTCCTGTTACACCCTTGATCTACCCAAGCGAATGATCAGGCTGAGCGAGAGCGGGTTTTCTCAAGAGGACTTGACCGAGCTTTCCGGCGCTCTGCGACGCCTAACCAATCGCATCATGTACGGCGAGACAGCGCTTTGGCGGCACGACCGTGAGAAGATCGACCTGTTGGTTCAGCGAATGCGGCTTATTTGGGAGGCGGGGATCGACAAGATCAGCCGCATCTATTGGTTGTTGGAGGATTGTAAGCGCTATGGCACGCTGCCCTTTGCCGGTCTGGCGCGGGCGGGGTTCATCGCAGTCCAGATGCTCCAGTCCTTGGTGGATGTGGGCGTTTTGACGCTGGAAGAGAAAGCCACGTTCATGGCGAGCGTCGATGCCATCGGGTCGCGTATTGGCAGAGATTTTGCCGAACTCTCCAAGGCTGAATTCTTGGAGCGCTACGGGCATCTCAGGCCGGGGACTTACGACATCATTTCGCCACGCTACGATGAGGCGCCCGATCTCTATTTTGATTGGGCGGCCCCTAAGCGGCCAGCCTCCCCGCCACCGCGCTTCGCACTCTCGATCGAGCAGTTGCGCCACATTGAGCGGCTGCTGAAACAGCATGAGCTCGACATCGACGCTCTGAGTTTGATGGAATTCATCAAGGCGGGCATTGAGGGCCGCGAATATGCCAAGTTCGTGTTCACGCGAAGCCTCAGCGACGCCCTGACGCTCGTCAAGCACTTGGGAGAAGAACACGGTCTTTCCGCTGAGGATTGTGCATTTCTCGACTGCCAGGCGATTCGTAAGCTCCATAGCGAGAGCGGGTCGGTAAGCGAGGTGTTGCGGGAGAGCGTGGTGCAAGGCCGGGAGCATCATGGGCTCACAAAGCATCTCGTGCTTCCACCTGTCATCGTGTCGCCCGACGAGTCTTTCGCCTTCCACCTTCCACCCAGCCGGCCGAATTTCATTACCCACAAGAGTGTGACCGCGCCGGTTGCCTCCGTCGACGAACCCCCAGAGAGATTTGCTGGCCGAATTCTGTTCGTGCCCAGCGCGGACCCCGGTTTTGACTGGATATTCAGCCGGGATATCAGTGGGTTCGTCACCCAGTTCGGCGGCGCCAATTCGCACATGGCGATTCGGGCCGGTGAGCTCGGCATACCTGCTGTCATCGGCGCCGGGGAAGACCTGTACCGGCGCTGGGGGACGGCGCGCAAGCTCTGCCTGGATTGCGCGAACCAGAGAGTCATGACCATCGCGTGAGCACGGCCGTTATCATCCAGCGCGAAGACACAATCATCGAACATCGGAACTGAGGGAGAAGATCGATGGGCGCGACCACTGCCCCGCACAAAGTGACCTGGGATTATACCGAGCATGCTCTTCATTACGATAAGAGAGCGGACTACTCCGGCGATGCCATTGGGAACCTGTTGAAGGCCATTGGCTGCGACACTTCCAGGCCCGTGGCCGATATTGGCGCGGGTACGGGTAAGCTCACCAAAGAACTGCTGAAGCAGGGGCTGACGGTCAGGTCCGTCGAGCCCAACGACGCAATGCGAACCATTGGGATTCAAAATACAAAAGATTTGGCGGTTAGCTGGTCCGTGGGGACAGGCGAGGCGACAGGCCTGCCGGCAGGCAGTGTCTACGCGGTCTTTTTCGGTAGCTCATTCAATGTCGTTGATCAAAGGGCTGCGCTCGCTGAAGCTTCCAGAATACTTGTCCCGGATGGCTGGTTTGCCTGCATGTGGAATCACAGAGATTTGGACGATCCTATCCAGCAACAAATCGAATTAATCATCCAATCGGCGATTCCGGCCTATTCGTACGGATCAAGAAGAGAAGATCCGACTAACATCATCAACTCCAGCGGCTACTTCGCGGATACGAAATCGATAGAAAGCCGTTTCGAATGGAAGATGCCGAAGGCGGACGTTATTGTTGCCTGGAAATCACATGCCACTCTGAAGCGCCAGGCGGGCAGCGACTCGTTGTTCGATAGTATCGTTGGGCAGATCGCCCGCTATTTGCACGAGTTGCCGGAAGTCATCGAGGTGCCGTACACAACTCGGATCTATTTCGCGCAAAAGGTCAGGCAGTAACATTCCGTTCTGCTAGCCCCGAAGGGGCCGAAAGGTGTATGACGCTAGTAGCCATCACCCAGCGGGTAGCGATCGTACCGGAATATGGCGAGCGCCGTGACTGTCTCGACCAAGCCTGGCCACGCTTCCTGGCGGCGTGCGGGCTGGCGCCGTTAGCTCTTCCGAATGTACTCGAAGTAGCGCTGGAGCTGTGCGCAGGGGCGGCCGTTAGCGGATTGGTGCTGACCGGCGGGAATGACCTTGCGGCCTGCGGGGGCGATGCCCCGGAACGTGACGCCGTGGAATTTGCCCTGCTCGATTGGGCAGAGCGGCGCGGGCTTCCGGTGTTGGGCGTCTGCCGCGGCATGCAAGTGATTCAGCAGCGTTTTGGCATTGGTTTGCACCGGGTGGAAAGGCACGTGGCGCCACGCCAGGTCATCCGCATCGAGGGCGAACCACGCGAGGTCAACAGCTTTCATCACTTTGCCGCCCGTGAATCGCGGCCGCCGCTTGATGTCTGGGCGGTCGCTGACGATGGCGTCGTCAAGGCCATTCGCCACTCGATGCAGCCCATCACGGGGATTATGTGGCACCCTGAGCGGCTCTCCCCGTTTTCTCCCGCCGACGTGGCGTTATTCCGGAAAGTCTTCGAGGTTGAGTGATGCGCGCAGTAATTCTCGCCGCCGGTCGCGGCAGCCGCCTGGGACATCTCGGCGCGGATCGCCCGAAATGCCTGGTCGAGTTCGCGGGCAAGCCGCTGATCGAGCGCCAGATCGCGGCCCTCCGTCGGGGAGGGGTGGACGAAATCGGGGTGGTCCGAGGCTATCGCGCTGAAATGATTGACCTTCCCGGACTTTCCTATTTCCTGAACCAACGCTGGGCAGAAACCAATATGGTGATGTCGCTCACCGCGGCAGCCGCTTGGCTCGGTTCGGGGCCGGCCATCGTCAGCTATGGCGACATTTTTTACCGCAGCGAGTTGGTACGCGGCCTGGCCGGCGCTCCCGGTCGGTTGGTTATCAGTTACGACCGTGATTGGCGCCGCCTCTGGACCCGGCGGTTTGTCGATCCTTTGGCGGACGCTGAAACTTTCCGAGTCAATGCCGACGGCCAATTGCTGGAGATCGGCGGCCGGCCGACGCGGATTGAAGAGATCCAGGGGCAGTATATGGGCCTGTTCAAATTCACTCCCCCGGCCTGGAGCATCGTCGAAGCGCTCCTTGCCACTCTTGACGCGCCGATCCGCGATAAACTTGACGTGACTGGGTTGCTAGGCCGGCTGCTGGCTGGGAACGAACTCAGTATCAGCACTTTCGGCGCCGATGGGCAATGGGGCGAAGTCGATAATGCCCAGGACGTGGCGCTGTACGAGGACATGGTAAGGCGGGGAGAACTGGTGCTCGAGGATACTTCCTCGTGGAATTCCTGACTGGTGGCTGTAAACGGAAACTCTGGTAAACTACTTCATTATCGGATCAGTGAAGCCGGATGCAGGTACTCCAAAAGCTCATCAGATTCGTGCGAAAATCCCCTCGCGAAAAATTGCAGAGCGTGCTCTACCATTTGGAAGAAACCGATTGGTATTGGAAAATCCATAGTCCGGGGAAGGACAGAACAGCTTATATTATCGGACTGTTCGGCACCGGACGCTGGTATATCAATGAACTGATCCGGCAGAACATCGGAGAAAGGGCGAAGTATTTTAGGGAAGAGAATACGGCGAAATTCCCCATCCATCCAAATCCGACATCTATGATCCACAGTTGTCATGCCACACTGAGGTATGTTTCTCGGGGTCAGAAGCCGCCGGCGATAACGAGACGAATATTGGAAGTGGTTAGATCGGGATTTGCCGATTTGATTTTTATCTATCGTCATCCCCTCGATTCGTTGCTGACAAATTGGGTTTGGTGGCAAACCTATATTGGTCACAACCTGATGATTTCTGGGATCTCGAAGGTCTATAAGAACACCGACGATTTCTGCGCCCATTTGGAACAGGATTTTGGTGATTTCAAAGCCTTTGCCGACGGCGACCCTGGTTTTTTCGCGGGTAGTCCAGGCCCGCGGTTTCTGTCTTTCCCGGAATTTGTTGAGGAAACTGAGCTTTTCATCGAATGCGCCACGCTCGCGTTGCGGCTTGAGGATTTTACGGTCGATCCGGTCAGGGAGTTTTCCAAGATTGTCAAAGCCATGTCGGTTGATCTTGATTTGAGGTGTTTACATTTAGCCCCTCCGGATACCAAGCCTTATCGCTATTTGGCTGTAAAAGAAAAAGTTCCTCGATTCAGAGACTTTATCAATGGGCTGGATGCGGAGACAAGAAGACGGATTGAGAAAAGCGGCTATGAATTGTAAGAGTCTAGGTTGCGCGCGGCATGGAGCATCTCCGGAGGGCTCCTGGCCACTTCATCGCAGGGTATAACCGATGCTTTCAATCCTCCTTTTCGTTTCGGCATCCAGCCCATCCGTGAAGGCTTTGAATCGGGGGACTACTTTTTCGACCGCCAGGTAGCGGAAGGGCTTGGACAGCGGACGTTGCAGGCGTACGCTGCTCAAATCAAGATCAACGGAAATCAGCTCAGTGATCTTAGAGAACTCTCTCCCCGGATCGGACATAAAGTCCTCAAACCGCAAGGCGAGCGTAGCGGATTGCAGATAGAGTTCAGTTTCTTCAATGAATTCCCGGAAAGACAGAAATGGCAGGCCCGGCGCAACTGCGAAGAAACTAGGGTCGCCATCTGCAAGGGCCCTCAATTCATCAAAATGCTCGTCCAGATCCGCACAGAAATCGTCTGTTTTCTTATAGACTTGCGAGATGCAAACCCCGTAATTGTCGTGAAGGAAGGTCCGCCAATAAACCCAATTGGACAGTAGAGAGTCGAGGGGGTGACGATAGACGAAGATCAAGTCGGCAATTCTTGATCGGACTGCCTCCAAGATCACCTGCGTAACCGATGGCAAAGCCTGATGGCGAGAAACGTGACGGATTGTGGCATGGCCGCTATAGATCATGGAGGTTGGACGTTGATGGAGGCGGATCGTATCCCTGAAGTACTTCGCCCTTCTTCCCGTCTGCTGCATCATCAAGTCGTTGATGTAGAGCCTTCCCGTGCCGAACAATCCAATCAGGTAAGCCGTCCTGTCGTTCCCCGGGCTGAAGACTTTCCAGTACCAATCCGTTTCCGCCGGATACTCGTAGGCTCTTCGCAGTCTCCAGCGAACGGCTTTAGGCACCAATCTTTTTAGCTTCTGAACCACCAGGATTATCGCCTTTCGGAGCGTTTGCGTGCCACTACGCTCTGCATGCACGCCAGATAGTGGCGAGCTGATGTGTCCCAGCGGAAGCCCGCCGCCTGCACCAACCCCTTCACGATCATCGCCCTCCTCAAGCCCTTGTCGCACCTCACCCGCAGGATGGCTTCCGCGAATGCCTCCGGTTGAGTAGGTGGAACCAGCAGGCCGGCATCACCCACGACCTCTGGAATGGAAGATGTGTTCGAGGCAACGACCGGCGCCCCGCAGGCCATTGCCTCCACGAGCGGGAGACCAAACCCCTCATAAAGTGAAGGAAATACGAATAGACTGCTCCCGGAGTATAGCATGGGCAGGTCTTCATCGGGCACATAGCCCAGCAAGAGGATGGCCTTTCCCGCGAGCCCTGCGGAGCGGATCAATTCGATTAGCTGAGCTCTCTTCCGGCCTTTCGCGCCCACCACTAACACTTGAAAGGAGAGCGCTCCGCGGTCACGCAGCACCTTCACGGCTTTGACCAAGGAAACCAGATTCTTGTGCGGACCAAGCGTGCCGACACTCAATATGAAATCCTTCGAAGCACCGTATTTGTTCGCCACGTATTCGGCGGCCACCCCCGGATCCTGAGGTTTAAATGACGGGCCAACTCCGTGATAAATCACTTCAATCTTGGGGTCGGGGATTCCGTAAATGCGTTTCAAATCCTCTGCGGTGGCTCGGGAGTCCGCGATGATTTTGTCTGCTTCGCGAGCTGACCGCTCTCCGAACAGCCAATGCATGCTTCGGCTGAGCGGGTCCGCATACTTAGAATAGAGGGGCAAGATAAGGTCATGAATCGAAACGACTTTTGCCAACCCCGAGGGAAGGCCGAGCGGCAACAGGTTATTGGTGCCCCAGAATAAGTCGAGCCGGTCGTGAATGATCATCCGCCGCCCTACAGTTTGCAGCCAAAGAGTACCGGGAAGAAGCGGAAGCGGAGACCAGACCCTCTTTCGCCAGCGGTCGCCCTCACAAGGGAGTTCGAAATCACGATCGGAGTAGAGGTAATAGTAGTTCTCGGATTCGATTGCGCATATCTCCTCGATGATTCTCAGGATTACCCGAGCAACTCCGGCCCGCAGTCTCGATAAGGGTACAGCGTTGATGCCGATTCTCATGGTTTTGTTGGCGTAGCACAGACGCTAGAGCATCCGCTTGTTCCACGCGCGGGCATCACTTGCGACTGTCCTCGGGCGGCCGCAAGGTCCGACCCGGCAGTCGTCAAGGAGTCGAGTCTTTTCGTGCCGCCGCCCAACCTGACGAAAGCCAACGAATATGTGCCCTCTTCAGCCATCGAACAACCGGTGGGGGCAGGATTGACAGCCCGAAATATGCCAGAAACCGAGGACTGTAAACGACTTGCGGGTGGGCGCGCACCGCAGCCCGGCCGTACCGCATAACAGTTGAAATCGAGGCATTCCAACGGCGCAGTTCGGGCAAATCAATGGCCAGTTCGCGCGAGATATGGCGCCCGATGTCGCGGTCCAGGTTTCCCCCGTGTGCAGCTACCCGCTCCCGAGTCACCTGGGAGAGTTTAAGCCGTTCGTCCAACATTTGCAGGGAATTCGTGAGGATCTTCTGGGTGGTCTGAGACGCATGGATGCGATTGGAGATCAGAAGGTCATCCAGAAAAGCCACCTGTCCCTCGAAGGCCAGACGCTGCCACAGGTCCGCATCGGCGCTATATTTCAGGTCAGGGTTGAATGCGCCCAAGTTCAGAGCAAGTGATCTTCTGAACATCGCGCTGGGCATCACCACGTAACCTGGGTCTAAACTCCAGTATTGAGTGAGAAAGTCGAGCCCCGAGGTTAGCTTAGGCCAAGTGCGCGGCGGCGCGACGCAGAAAACCTTCCCGCTCTCGTCGATCGCCTGCGCTGCCGCATGGACAAGGACAACAGCCGGGTTCGCGTCCAGAACCTCCACTTCGCGGCTCAGGAGTCCCGGTAGCATGACGTCGTCGTCGTGGAAGACAATGGCGTACTCGCCTTGCGCCAGATTCAGGCAGCGGTTCCAATTCTCTACCAGGCCGAGATTCTGGGGGTTCCGAACGTACCTGAGTCTGGAGTCCTCAAATCCCCGTACGATCTCGTCCGTCTGGTCGGGGGAAGCGTCGTTGACGATGAGGAGTTCATAGTCGCGAAACTCCTGGGCGAGCACGCTTTCTACGGCCGCCGGCAGGTAACAGGCCTTATTGTATGTTGGAAGGCAGACAGTTACCTTCGGACCATGCATAACCACACCGTCTTGTTGCTGTATGTTCTTCCCGCCTCCGTGGGGCGCCGGCCACCAAAGTAAGGCGTACGGAAACTGCGTTTACCGGTAGCGCTGACCTTCAGGTCAGCACCTGCCCACCTAAAGGTCGGCACTACAACGCTAGCCTTCCCAATCTACTAAACCTGTTCCGCTCCAATGTCCAAAACTGGTGAGGTCAAGCTTCGGATGGCTGATTTCGCGCCAGAGACGTAGCATATTCCAGAGCCGAATATCGTCAAAAATCACT
>CAWJHY010000030.1:0-21785 GCA_963842495.1 uncultured Acidobacteriota bacterium | reverse complement strand
AGGAGTTTCCTCATTTTTTTATCCGTGCCAAGCTAGGAAGAGTTGCACGGGCCAAGCGTCGGGGGGTGGGGCGCAGGTAGGCGGGCGCCCTTGCGAGAGCACTTTGCGAATGCCTTCGGCGAGGGCGTAGAAGCTGAAGAGCGGGATGCCGAAGAAGCGCGCCGAGACGATCAGGAGTTTTTCCGTCAGCAGTCGCAGCTTCATCTTCTGCCCCAAGAAGGTGGTCGCGAAGTAGGCGGCCACCGCCACCAGCACCACCAGGTTCTGCAAACGCTGATAGCTTAAAACCCGCAGATCCTCGAGGTTATAGGTCTGTTTGAGGAAGCGAAAAGTTTCCTCAATTTTCCACCGCGTGAGATAGATCTGCACGATCCACCATAGCGATTCCGAGTCCTGGGCTCGGGCCACGAAATTGGTGATCAACATCAGGGGCTTTTGGCCAAAGCCGACCACCACCACCAGTAACAGTTTTTCTTTCCGTCCCGGCAGCCAGATCGGTTCGGCACCGTAATGCAGAGGGTAAATTTTCTCTTTGCCGTCCTGGTAGTGAACCACCTGGGCGGCAAAGCGCAGCCGGCAGCGCCCCGCCACTTCCGCCACCGTGCCCTTCAAATGCCGCCGGTCGATCACCGTGCGCTTTCCGGTGGAGCGGATCACAAAGCGTGATCCCCGCTCCAGCAGCGGCTCTAGTACGTGTCGGCGGTCGCCCCCGCGATCCATCGCCCAGATCCCTCGCCCTCCCACGAACGTCTCCACCCACTCCACTGCTCCCAGCAGTTCGGCATTTTCACCTTGAAAGTCGGGGGCTTCGGTGGAGTAGAGTTTTTGAAATAAGGGAACGATCTCACGCCCGTGCACCTCCGCCGCCGTCACCTCGCACAACCAGTAACCCTGGTGCACTTCACCGCTACTGCCGTCCCACACCTCGTCGAGGTATTCCATCTTCCGCGCATACTCCTTGCGCACATCGCTCAGGTCCAGACAGAGCACCGTCCGGGAACTAACCCGTTGGCTGCCCATTTCCGCCAAGCGCTGCAAGAGGTGGATGGACAAAGCCGGCGCCGCGAGATTGCGCGACAAACGATCTTCCGTCTTGATGAGCGGCACCTTTTCCTGCAAACTACGACTAATGCTGCTCAGCTTCACGTCCTGAGTAGCCTGGATGCCGTACAGTATCTGGTGAACGAATTTCCGCTGCGGGCGAGTCAGCCCTTCGCTGACCGCGAGAGAAAACTTGGTAAGCTGGGCCTTAAGTCGAGAGCCTAGACCAGTAGCACCCATGGGGGACTCCTCCGAAGTAGTTGAGATTTTCTGCCGAAAACCACTTCTACTTTAGAGCTTGTCCCCCTCCACTTTCCAATGGAAATATCTCCTGCCGATTCTGTAAGTTACCGGAAAAACAGGGCAAAAAATGAGGAAACTCCTGGAAAATGCCTGGAGTGGAAAGTGCGGCAAAACCGGGCGGACCTTCCCGAGTTCTTCCGTGGCTGGCGCTATGGCCGTTTTGTCTCTGCGGGTAGCTGCACGTTATCGGCGGATTGGGGATGGGGCACGGTGGTTGCAAGCCAACAATTTTCTGGTATGCTTACCGCCCGATAACGGAGGGCGGCCACAAGAGCCCCCACCAACTTATCGATCAAGGTGGAATGATATGTCAACGCAAATATCCCGACGCACTTTCATGATGGGCGCGGCCTCGGCGGCTGCCGCGTTACGTGTAATGGGGGCCAACGACCGCGTGCGGTTGGGCATCATTGGCTCAGGAGACCGGGGCACGTACCTGATGGGGCGCGCTAACCAAGTCGGCAATCTCGACTGGGTGGCTGTCGCCGATATCTGGGACATGCGGCGCGACCGCGGCGAACATACGGCCGGCGCCAAAGTGGATAAGTACGCCGATTACCATCAACTCCTCGATCGCAAAGATATCGACGGAGTCATCGTGGCGACATTCGACCACGTTCACGCGCAGATCGCCATTGATGCCTGCCGAGCTGGCAAGGACGTGTACGTCGAGAAGCCTATGACGTCGCTGCCGGAGCAGGGTCCTCCCATGGTGAAGGCGGTTCGAGAAACCAACCGCATCGTCCAGGTGGGCACGCAGCAGAGAACCACACCGCACTTCCTCGAGGCGAAGCAGAAGTTCTTTGACACGGGGGCGATCGGAAAAGTGAATATGGTGCGCACCATCTGGAATGCCAATGGCGGCTATCTGACGCCCGTGCCCAAGGGGATGGAGCAGAAACCTGCCGGGCTCGATTGGGACGCTTGCCTCGCCTGGCTGCCCAAGGTCCCCTGGGATCCGAAACGCTATTTCAATCGTTTTGCCTATTGGGACTTTTCAACCGGCGGGCAGACCGGCGGGCTTTTCGTACACATGGTGGATGTGGTGCATTGGTTCCTGAACATCCAGCGCCCCCTGGCCGCCGTGGCAATGGGAGGCATTTATCTTTACGACGACGGGCGTGACACGGCGGACAACATTAACTTCGCTCTCGAATATCCCGAGAAAGTGAACGTGACCTTCGAGGCTACTCTGACGGACATGATCCCCGCCGGGGCGGCAGACATCGTCTTCATGGGCACGGGCGGCAGGCTCAACATCTTCCGTTACGGTTACCATTTCATCCCCAGCAAAGGGAACACTCAAGTGGGTGAATGCTCGAGTGGACCCACGGACGACAATCACATGGGGAATTGGCTCGAATGCATGCGCACCCGCCGGCAACCCAACGCCGACGTGGTGGCCGGACACTACGGCGCCGTGGCCTGCCATATCGGGAACCTCGCCTACAAACAGAAGAGCCAGGCGGTCTGGCAGAAGGAGTGGGAGGTATGAGCATCCAACCCGGCGTGAATATGGAGTTTATCAGGTCGCAAGACAAATCTTTCGCCGCGGGCGTGGAGCGCGCGGCGCGCCTCGGATATAGCTTCGTTGAGCCGATGGTGCACAACGGGCGGGAATTGCTCAGCGAAGCCGGCTACTTCCATTCCTTCTCCCTCGACGACGATCCGGGCGAAATGAAAGACATCCTGGAGCAGCACGAGGTCAGGGCTTCCGGCTTGAGCGCCCACTGTCCCCTGATGCGGCCGGAAATCAGCGTGCCCTACTTGCAGAAGGCCATCCGCTTTGCGGTGGGCGTCGGCGCGCCGGTGGTGAACACCGACGAGGGCATCCGCCCGTCCTGGGTCAGCATGGATGAGGCGTTTGGGGTGATGAAATACACGCTCAGCACGGTGCTGCGGACGGCGGAACGCCACGGCATTTACATCGGCATCGAGCCGCACCAGAGTATTTCCAAGACCACGCAAGGCCTGCTGCGCATCGCCACTCTGGTGGATTCGCCTTACCTCCGCGTGAACTACGACACCGGCAACGCTTATCTCGCCGGCGAAGACCCTTACGAGGGGCTGCGCGCGGTTCGTCATCTGCTCATTCATGTGCACGCCAAGGACATCGCGATCGAGCACTCGGAAGCGGAACGTGGGAAAGTGACCGGCACACCCGTGGGATGCGCGTGTGGGGACGGCGTAATTGATTGGAAGAGGGTGGTCGGCATCCTGCGGGAGTCGGGCTTTGATGGCGTCCTGTCCGTGGAGTGCGGCACCGAAGAACAAGCCCGGCGCAGCCTGGCACATCTGCACTCCGTGCTGGGAGAATAAAAGAAGCTCACCACGGAGAACACAGCGCGGCGGAGCCCAACCCAACGTGGCACGGCCATCCTGGCCGTGCGCACGGGCGGGACGCCCGTGCCACGAAATCTGCGCGGCCCGCGAAGAATTTGGGGAATAGTAGTATAGAGAGCACGGAGAAAAGCAGATCCTTCGCTTCGCTCAGGATGACATGTCACGTTTCGTTTAGGATGACATGTCATCCTGAGCGAAGCGAAGAATCAGCATTTGGCTGCGGCTTTGCCGCGCTGTTTCCTCTGTGGTGAATCTTGTTGAACTGCCGCGAGGTTCGCTTATGAAGAATTGCTGCTTGATCAGAATGATAGCCGCAATGCAAATAGGTGTTGCTATCCTGTGTCCAAAGACCGCCGCGGCGCAGGTGACGATTCCTTTCTTCCAGCCGGGCAAAATTCGCGTCCTTATCCTCTCCGGGCGGAACAATCACGACTGGCGCACCACCACGCCCTTTCTGCGAAAGACCCTTGTTGAGAGCGGGCGCTTTGACGTGCGGGTGGAAGAAGAACCGATGGGAATCACCGAGGCGACGCTGGCTGCTTACGATGTTCTGGTACTCGACTACGACGGCCCGCGCTGGGGAGAAACGACGGAAAAGGCGGTCGAGAATTTCGTGAAATCGGGCAAAGGGCTGGTGGCGATTCATGCGGCCAGTTACGCCTTCAGCGGCCTCGAGGCATTGGGCGATAACCACCGGCCCATGGGGCTGAAAGAACCGCCCTGGCCGGAGTATTTCAAGATGATCGGAGGTTGGTGGACAGCTAGGCCCGCCCAAGACCGCGCATGCACCCAGACACTGCTTTACGGTGAAATTCATGGACCGTGACCACCCCATCACGCGCGGCATGCCGGAAACGTTTGTGGTCTCGGACGAACTCTACCACAGCCAACAGATGTTCCCCGACGCTCACGTTCTGGCCACAGCTTACGATGACCCCGCGAACGGCGGAACCGGCAAGGACGAGCCGATGATTTGGACGGTGAATTACGGCCAGGGCCGGACCATGTACATGGCGCTTGGCCACGATGTTGCCGCCCTGCAGGAGACTGGATTCGTGAACACGTTTTTGCGGGGAACCGAATGGGCTGCCTCGGACGCCGTTACGCTGCCTCCCGATGCCGGCGCCGCCAAAACCGGACCGAAGCCCTTGCGGCTGCTCGTGGTGACAGGCGGGCATGAATACCCGACAACTTTCTACACGGTCTTCGAGGGGACGGACGACCTCGAGTGGGACCATGCCGTCTCGAACCACGAGGCATTCCGCGAAGACATCCGGAACAAGTATGACGTGCTCGTCCTTTACGACCTCTCGAATGAAATCAGCGAAACCGAGAAGACCCACTTGCGGGACTTTGTGGAGAGCGGGAAGGGAATAGTGGTGCTCCACCATGCCATTGCGGATTACCAGAACTGGGAATGGTGGTACAAGGAGGTGGTGGGCGGCAAGTACCTGCTGAAGCCCGAAGGCAGCATGCCCGCTTCCACTTATCTGCACGGTCAGGAACAATGCGTCAAAGTAGTGGCCAAGCACCCCATCACGGCGCGCCTGGGGGCGATGCACTTGTGGGATGAGACTTACAAGGGCATGTGGATTTCGCCGGAGGTCAAAGTGCTGCTCCGCACCGACAATCCCACCAGCGACGGTCCGGTGGCGTGGATCAGTCCTTATCCAAAATCGCGCGTCGTCTACATCGAACTCGGCCATGGCGAAACGGCGCACCTCTACCCGCTCTACCGCACACTCGTTCAGGACGCCATCCGTTGGAGCGCCGGACGGCTGAATTAATTCTCTGAAATGAAAGGCATCACCACAGAGGCCACGGAGACCACGGAGAAAAACTTCTCGGGTCTTCTCTGTGAACTCTGTGACCTCTGTGGTGAGGCTTTTCCGGTTGCTGCCAAGATCGGAGCCTGGTGTCGTCGTATGCTGGGATGATCAGTTCAGTATAGAATCGCCTTTCAGACTACCTTAGAGGCCAGCCATGAAAAAACGTGCTTATACGATTCTGGTCGTAGCTGCGATAATTGTCATTACGGCGCAAAGAGCGCCGTCGAGTGCGTCAGATAGGGTTGCTCCGCCGGTGGCTAAGAAAATCCATACAGAGAACCACATCAACGGAGGAAATTTGGCCGACGATTACCACTGGCTGCGCGAGAAATCGAACCCTGAAGTGGCGCGGTATCTCGAGGCCGAGAACTCCTACACCGATTCCGTCATGAAGCCCACGGAAGCCCTGCAAAAGACGCTTTATGACGAGATGCTCAGCCACGTCAAGGAGACGGACGTCAACGTGCCTTACAAAGAAGGCGGCTACTTCTATTATTCGCGCTGGGAAGCAGGAAAGCAGTACCCGATCCTGGGCAGAAAGCCGGGAAGCGTAGGCGCGGCCGAGCAGATCACGTTGGATGTGAATGAGCTTGCCAAAGGCGAGAAGTTCATGTCACTGGGAACCTTCGAGGTGAGCGACGACGGCAACCTGCTGGCCTATTCGACGGACAACACCGGCTTCCGGCAATATCGCATGCACGTGCGCGACCTGCGCACCGGCAAGGATCTGCCGGACACGGCGGAGAAAACGGGATCGCTGGTGTGGGCAGCCGACAGCCAGACGCTCTTCTACACGATCGAAGATCACGCCAAGCGGCAATACCGTCTTTACCGCCACACGCTGGGGAGCGCCGCTGGCAGCGATCAACTTGTCTACGAAGAGAAGGATGAACGCTTCAACATTCGAGCCGAAAGGTCGCGCAGCCGCAAATACCTCTTCTTGACTTCCGCCAGCCACACCACCTCCGAGGTCCGCTATCTGGATGCGGCCAATCCCACCGGCGTGTGGCAGTTGATAGCGCTTCGGGAGCAGGACGTCGAATACTACGCGGACCACCTGGGGGACCACTTCTACATTCGCACCAATGACAAGGGTCGCAACTTCCGGTTGGTCTCCGCGCCCGTGGACGATCCCGGCAAAGCGAATTGGAAGGAAGTAGTGCCAGTCCGCGAGGACGTGATGCTATCGGCATTCGAGGCATTCCAGGACTTCTATGTTCTCTTCGAGCGTGAACGAGGATTGCCGCAACTCACGATCGTGAGTCTGGCCACCGGCGCCAAGCAGCGCATACCGTTCCCCGAGCCCGTTTATACAGCCTCTCCGCAGACCAATCACGAATTCAAGACCAAACTCTTCCGCTATGCTTATCAGTCGCTGCTGACGCCGCCCTCGGTCTTTGACTACGACGTGGAAAAGCACACCTCCACGCTGCTCAAGCAGAACGAGGTGCCGGGCGGATACGACTCTTCCAGGTACAACTCCGAGAGGCTCTGGGCAACAGCGCGAGACGGAACCAAAGTCCCCATCTCTGTTGCCTACCGCAAGGATATGAAAAAGGAGGATGGGTCGAATCCGCTCTACGTCTACGGATACGGCTCCTACGGCTTCCCGCTACCCGTTACTTTCAGCTCAAATCGCTTGAGCTTGCTCGACCGCGGTTTCGTGATGGCCTTTGCGCATATTCGAGGCGGAGGAGATCTCGGCAAGCCCTGGCACGATGCCGGGCGCATGATGAACAAGATGAATACCTTCACCGACTTCATCGATTGCACCGAATACCTGGTGGCCAATAAATACGGGGCCCGCGACAAGATCGTCATCGAAGGCGGTTCGGCCGGCGGCCTGTTGATGGGCGCGGTCACTAACCTCCGCCCGGATCTTTTCAAGGCCGTGCTCGCTCACGTGCCGTTTGTGGACGTGATGAACACGATGCTCGACGCCTCACTGCCGCTTACGGTGCCGGAGTACGAAGAGTGGGGCAATCCGAATGAAAAAGCCGCATACGACTACATGCTCAAATACTCGCCCTATGACAACCTGAAGAAAGGCCCGCACCCGGCCATGCTGGTCAAGACCTCTTTCAACGACAGCCAGGTGATGTACTGGGAGCCGGCAAAGTACGTTGCTAAACTGCGTACCCTCAAGACAGATAATAACGTTCTACTGCTTAAGGTCAATATGGCGGCGGGACACGGCGGCTCTTCGGGGCGCTATGATTATCTTAAGGAGATCGCGTTTGATTATGCGTTCATGTTGGCGCAACTGGGGATTGGGCAATAGCGCGGACCACTCGTTCCGGGGTCCACGCCGTCTATCTCCAGAGGCAGCCCTTGGGGTTGGCCGAGGGCGGCCACAAGGGCCGATCGTCTTGTCGTGACGACTTGAAGAACATTCGGATTCGTCCGGGTTCACAACCGCCGGTGCTCCCCTTATCGGCGCTCCCGCTCAATCCTGGCGGCGGAATTCTAGCGCCGAGCTTTCGGGGAACGCAAGTTCGTTTCCTCCAAACAGCGTGAGGAATGCCTGGACCTCCTCAATCGAAGCCGTAAGGACCAAGTCGTCGTCGATGCGGTCGAAGCCGACGCTGACTTTGCCATGATCCGCCATTTCCTTGAACCACTCCTCGCGGAGGTCAGCAAGACGCAGACTGTTCCCCTCCAGCCAGACTCGAAAAATCCAGTGCGCCTGAACTAATTGCATCTCGCAAGCGCCGCCGCCTTGCGATGCTTCCGAATCTTGCCCGGGTTGAACGATTCTTGCGTAGAGCCCATCCCCGACCTTCACCAAGTGCGGTTGAAATGGTGTTCCGTCTGAAGAGAGAGACAGCGGGAGTTTGTAGGCGCCGATGTTTACCTGCGGTGTTTGGGGAACCAGATCCAAGAAGAAAAACCCCCCCAGCCGGACGAGGTGCGCCTGGAATTTGGTCTTTTCGGGCTCGGGGTTATCGGCTTGGATTTCTGTGTCGAGCACCTCGTAACTCTTGTCGCCGGCCGCGTGGAAGGTCAGGACGCTCGTGCCGTCTTGGGCGTTCCAGCCGCCTTCGAGCGCCGGTTCGACGACCAAGTCCTCTTGCTTAAAGCACGGATTCAGCCACTCGACAGGGCCGCAGGCTGTCGCCAGCAGTACGAATGAGAGGGGAATCAGCATTTTCGCGTTGCGCATTTTCTTATCCTCCTAATACGGTATAGCGACATGGGCGGGCTGGAATTGCAGTGGCTGAGAAAGTGCGCAATCGATTCATTGGTCATTCCGAGCGCAGCGAGGAATCTCGCACTGCTTCGCAGCAAGCGGTCCGCGGAACAGAGTAGGGGGGCGAGATCCCTCGCTGCGCTCGGAATGACACACAGGTGTTGAGCTTCGCCGGCGCGAAGCGAACCAGGAAGATTAGGGTCTGCGTTTAACCAATCGTGTGAGCGTCATCCTCAGGGGAGAGTAATTGGCTGCGGCGAGCATCAGCAGGAGACCGGCGAGGAGCAGGCTGATCGGCCAGGCGGCGCGCTCTTTGAAGAAGTCCTGTTCCAAGCGCACAATCCCGATGGCCAGAAACAGCAGGCCAGTGGCCAGAAAGTTTTTCATTTGCTTGGGAATACTTCCGAAAACGAACAGGCAAGCCGCCACAGGCAGGACAATCTCAAAAAAGCGAGCTTCGTGCCGCAGCGCGCCGCTCGCGGGCGATTTCTCCCAGAGGTCTGTGGCAGACAACCCCAACAAGAGCAGCGATGTCAGCACGTGGCCGGGAATCACGAAGCGGAATGACTTTCCCACGGCGCGCATCTGCGCCAGCGGCAGCCGCTCACAGGCCGATTGGAGCAGGAGATAAACCCCGGCGTTGATGATGAACAGGTATTCCAATTGCCCTCGCGTTCGCGGCACCACGCGCCTCAACCATTCCGAGTACGGTTCGTGATAGAGTGCCACGCCGCTCAGGCTGATAAAGGTAGCGGCCACGGCCACCGAGTAAAAGTAGCGCGAGTCGCCCGGATGATGGAGCCGTTCGATCAGGATGCCCGCCAAGAAGAACAGGGCAGCGAAGGGGATGAGGCGGAGATAGACCCGTCCGGGATCCTGATCGATCCATTCGAGCAGACCCATGCGCAGCAGAGAGACTACGACGAGCACCGCTGACATCACCGCGAAGGCCAGCGAAAACACTGAGGCCCGCGTGAATCGCCGAAGCCAAAAGTAGGGGGGAAGTGAGAGTAGAATCGCCCACCAAAGCTGGGCATTGGTAATCTTCTTGAAGCTCTCGAACTTGGCGAAGAACTCGAGCGCCAGATCGCCATGAGTGGGAGCGGTTAGAAGATTCAGACGGCCCATCGTTACCAAGAGGGTAATCGGCAACAGGAGGCAGAATGCCAATAGATAGGCCAGCGCAGTACGGCGTCGCCCCTGGTGCCAGGAAGAAACGCCAATCCACGCCGCCGAGGCTGCCGCGCCGCTCACCACCAGAACCGAGAGAGTTCCCGAGAGGCGAGGGTACTCGAAGAGCATGAGCAGTGCAGCGCCCAACACCAGAATCCACGCTCCGAAGTAAAGGCTGACCTGGGAGAGGGTGAGCCGGCGCACGGCCATGATCCAGGCATCTTCGCGATCCACCAGCCGCTCGTAAAGCTTCCGAAAGGAATCGAACTCAGGTTCAGATAAAACGTGGTCCTGCTTCCAGCCTTCTAATTCGCGCAGGTGCTGATCGATTTTTCCTGCCGTCATCCGCGCGTAGGAGGCAGGAACTGCCAGCACCGGCTCTCCGGCCAGGAACCGTTCCAGGTCGTTGGCCATTTCCTGTGCGGAACTGAACCGGTCGGCGGGATTCTTCTCCAAAGCCTTCAAGCAAATGTTCTGCAAGTCGCCGGGAAGGTTGGGATCGATGCGACGGGGCAGGACGGGATCCATCTCGCAAATCTGATGGACCTGGTCAGTAAGCGTCTCGCCCCGAAACGGCAACTGGGAAGTGAGAAGTTCGTAGAAGACAGCTCCCAGCGAGAAGATGTCGCTGCGGGCGTCGAGTTGGGAACTGGCGCGCGCCTGCTCAGGCGAGAAGTAATCCGGCGTTCCCAGGAGGGCGCCCGGCGAGGTGGGCCTGCTTTCCCGATCACCTACCTGCAAGACCAGCCCAAAATCCAGCACTTTGGGCTCGAGGTCCGGCCCCACCAGGATATTGCCCGGCTTGAGATCGCGGTGAATCACCTGGTGCTGGTGCAGAAAGGCCACCGCCAGGGCGACCTTATACATCAACTCCACCTTCTGGCGCAGCGTTAAGACGCGCGCGGCTTCCATCAGCGGTGCGCCCTCGATGAATTCCATTACAAAGTGAGGCGGCTCGTCGGGCGGGCCCAGACTGTAGATGTGCGCGATATGAGGATGCTTGAGCTTGGCCATGGCTCGCGCCTCGCGCATGAAGCGCTCACGCAAGAGCGGGTTACCCCGGAAGCGCGGGCTGAGTTCTTTGATAGCAACTTTCCGGCCGAGTCTCTCGTCGACCGCCAATAAGACTCGGCCCATCCCGCCGGAACCAATTTCGCCGAGAATTTTGTGGCCCGACAGCCGCACAGGTAATTCGGCCACGCTGGGGGCATCCTCGAAGGGCGGCGCGGCAGGCTGAAGCATCCCGTCGATTCCGTCGAGTGTTTCGAGAGCCAGCCGCAACTCCGGCTCGAGGTCGGCATGGGCACGGCAAAAGCCCTCGATATCCAGTGTTTCGCCTCGCGCCAGGAGTTCGACGCACTCCGCCACGGCATTGGCGACGAGTTGTTCGCGGCCGCCTGCGTCCGATTGCTCCTCGTTCGGGGTCCTTTCAGGATCTTGTGCCATCGGTGCCATCACGATTCTTGCTGCGGCTGGTGTAGCGCCCGAAACCGCTTCAGGGCACGGTGTAATAACAAGGCCATGGATTCGCTGGTCTTTCCCAGCCGCGCTGCCGCTTCTTGTGTGGTGAGGCCCTCGACCTTCACCAGAAGAATGGCCTGACGGTAGTTTTCCGGAAGCGCGTTCAGTTTCGCAAGCAGTTCCTTCAGACCCTCTTCTTCCGCAAAGATCCGGCTGGGCGTCCTGCTGTCAACGGGCTCGGGACCGGCGGGGTTGCTCTCGGACCGAAAGCGAAGTATCTCTGCGGCGTGGCGCTTCTGCCTGCCCTGGGACCGCGCCAGGTCGGCCATTACGTGGTCGGAGATGCGCACCAGCCAGCTCATAAAGCTGCCGGGCGATTGATACGTGAACTGGTCAAAGTCGCGAAAGGCCTCGAGGAAAGTTTCCTGCAAGATGTCGTCGACCTCAAAGAACCGGCGTAGCTCGGGGCTCAGCCGGTAATGGATAAGGACGGCAAGGCGAGGACGATGCTTCTCGAAGAGGGCAGAAAAGGCTTCGTGGTCTCCGTTCTTGATTCTCTCAATCAGGCCTTGGCTGGAGCTAATGGGGTTCATAGGCCGGTGCGAACGACCTCAGAGCGTTGCACGATCGATCCGGGATTCCCCCGGGGAATCAGGATCATGGCGCTATTCTACTATCGGCGGTCCCTTTCAGCACATCGTTTCAGCGACGGAAAGTTCGCGACGCGCGCGCCCGCTGGTGTCAACCGCCTACTGCCGATCTGCCCACCGGCCCATCTGCTTACTGCCCACTGCCTGCCGCCGGCAGGTGCGGATGGTAATTCGGATAGGCCGGCTTTTTGTAGGTGGGCGGCGGGTTCTTCTTGAGCGCTTCCATCGTCACCTCGACCGCTTTCTCGAGTTGAGGGTCGTGGCCTTGGCGAACCAGCTTGGGGTCAAGCTCGACCTCGATGTCCGGCGCGATGCCGTGGTTCTCCACTTCCCACTCGCCTTTGGTTCCGTAGATGGCCCAGCGCGGAGCGGTCACGAAGCCGCCGTCCATGAGTTGCGGATACCCGCCGATGCCGACCAGCCCGCCCCAGGTGCGGGTGCCGACCAGCGGGCCGATCCCGGCCTTGCGGAAGTACCAAGGCATGGCGTCGCCGCCGGAACCCGCGAAACTCATTGATGATCATCGTCTTCGGCCCATAGATGGCCTCTTGCGGCTCAGAGTAAGGGACGCCTTCGCGCGTCATGACAAAGCTCATCACCGGACGGCGCAGGTAGTCGATGATGTAGTCCGCGAGGTCGCCACCGCCGTTGAAGCGTTCGTCGAGGACCGCGCCTTCTTTGCCCACTTGCGCAAAATAGTAGCGGTTGAAATTCGTGTAACCGGCGCCGGCCGTATTGGGCAGATAGACGTAGGCGAGCTTGCCGCCGCTCATCCGGTCCACCGTGCGGCGGTTGGACTCAATCCAGTCGAGGTTGCGCAGCGCCGTCTCACTATCAACCGGGACCACGGTCACCTCGCGCGAGCCGCTGCCGTCAGGATTTGGACCGACTCTCAACACCACCTGTTTGCCGGCCGTCTCCTGAAAGAAACTGTAGATCTCGTCCGTACTGTGCAAGTCGCGCCCGTTGACGGCCAGCAAATATTCGCCTTGCCTTACGTTGACGCCCGGCTGGGTAAGGGGCGCGTGCAATTGCGGATTCCAATTCTCGCCGCTGAAAATGCGCGCGAAACGGTAGCGGCCGTTTTCCAAGGTGTAATCGGCTCCGAGCAGGCCCACCTTCACGGTCTGGAGTTCGGGCTGCGTCCCACCGCCCACATACATATGCAGAACGTTGATATTACCCAACATATCATCAAACAAGTAATCAAGATCGGCGCGGCTTGACACGCCCGCCAAGAAAGGCGCGTAGGCCGCCTCCGCCGCCTTCAAGTCCAATCCGTGGAAGTGCGGATCGTAGAAGAAGTCGCGCTCGATTCGCCAGATCTCGTGGAACATCTGCTTCCACTCCGCGCGGGGGTCAACGCGGACTTCCAGGTCCGCAGTTTTGAGCTGCCCGTCGCCTGGCTTGGGTGGTTTGTCCGCGGCAGCGATGAACCAGTGCTCGCCCTGGCGGTAGAGCATCTTCTCGCCGTTGTCTGAGAGCCCGAAGCCTTGCACGCCCTCAACCAGCCTTTCGGTCTTGCGGGTTTTCAGATCGAAGCGTTGCACAGTCAAACGGGACGGACCTTCTGATTCAAGTTGCGGGCCTTCGACGAGGTACAGGATTCCTTCCTTGCCCGCTGTTAATCCCAGGTAGTTGCGCTCCGGAATGGGCAGAGCGAGGATGCGCTGGCTGAGGTTTTCAAAATCAATCGTGACCTTGACGGGCTCCTTTTTCTCTTTGTCTTTGTCTTTGTCCTTGTCCTTGCTCTGGTCGGCGGCCTGAGACGACTTGTCATCTTTCTTTTCCTCCGCCTTCTCGTCATCGCTCTCCGGGGCAATCGGGGAAGGCAGATCTTTGCGCAGCACGGCCACGTAAACGGCGCGCGATACGGGGCGGTCGATGCTGGTCATATCGAGCCAGCCGGTAGCAAGACCCATGTTCGTGCTGGCCGTAAAGTAGAGATATTTCCCGTTCTTGTCGAAGTTGGGATAGAGCGCATCGCTCATGCCGTCGGTAACTTGCGTCGCCTTGCGTGCTTCGAGTGAGTAGACAAACACCGCGCGTTGGTGGCTGGGCAGTTGCCGCGTGTAGGCCAACCAGCGATTGTCGGGCGACCACACCGTATCAAACTCGTGCAGAGGCGAATCGAAAAGGTCCGTGTCCACTTTGACCGGCGACGCGTGGTCCAGATCCACATACCAGAGATTCAACCGCTTGTCGCTGTAAGCGATTTTCTTGCTGTCGGGCGACCAAGTGGGCGAGTAGAAAAAGGAGGGCGGCTGGCCCAGACCGATCTTTCGCACCGCACCCAGGCCATCCTGGCTGATGATGTGAAGCGCGTATTCGCCGGATTCGTCCGAGAAATAGGCGATGGATTTGCCATCCGGCGACCACGCCGGGTCGCGCTCCGCGACCCCGGGGCTGTTCGTAAGGTTGCGGGTGTCGCCCTTTTCGGCGGGTACCGTCAGGATCTCACCATGCGCCTCGAAGACGGCGCGCTGCCCCGTGGGGGAGATGTTGGCCGAGAGAATGTGCTTTTCCACCTTCTCGAAATGCGAAAGCACTTGTGGCATATCGCCTGACACGCGCACCTCAACTGTTTTCGTTTTGCCCGAGCCCAGGTCGTAAAGGTGCAGCGATCCGAGTTGTTCGTAGACAATGGCGCCCGGCCCTACCCCCGCCGACTTGAAATCGAAGCCGTCGTTCTTCAACAACTCTTTCACTTCTTTGGTGCGGGTATCGTAGGCGAAGAGGGTGACGGGACCGTTGCGGTCGGAGAGGAAATAGAGCTTGTCGCCAACCCACATGGGACAGAAGTCGTTCGAGTTTTGGCGGGCCACTTTCACGATGCTCGAGTCCGACAGGTTGGCAATCCAGATGGCCGCCGTATGCCCGCCGCGATAATGCTTGATGGCAATGTACGCCGGGCCCGCCCCCAAGCGACGATTCCAGCTTGGCACGTAGGCGATCCTCGAGCCGTCGGCGGAATACGAGCCCTGCACTCCCATGGGCAGAGGCAACTCGGCCGGGAACCCGCCTTCGACAGGGACCGTGAAGAGCTTCTCAAAGCGCGAGTAGCTGCTGCGCGTGGAACGGATCAAAACGTTCTTGCCGTCTGGCGTCCATCCCACTGCTACGTCCGTGCCGGGGTGGTAAGTCAAGCGGCGTGGCTCGCCGCCCGCCGCAGGCACCACGTAAACGTCTTCGTTGCCGTCATAGTCGCCGGTGTAAGCCACCCATGCCCCATCGGGAGAAAACAGCGGCCGGCTTTCCAGTCCCGTCCCCGTCACCAGGCGCCGAGCGTCGCCGCCATTGCGATCCACAATCCAGATGTCGCCGCCGTAAGCGAAGGCGATCTGGGTCTTGCTCAGGGTTGGACTCTGGAGCAACAGCGGCCCCGAGCTCTGGGCGAAACAGACGCCGCCCCATACGATAAAAAGTGAGAGCGCCATGCATGCACGTTTCATCCGTCCTCCCTGCCTCCGTGTTCCCGTCGCCAGCCCACTTGTCACCACAGGCTGGCTCGGGGATACCTTCCAAAAACCCGGCAAAAGAGGTCTACTTTGGCTTCGTCTAGGGCTTGTTTTGGGTTCGTTTTGCACGTTTTGAGAAACTCGGTCGTTTGTTTTCGGCGGTAGCCTACCATATTAAGCATAGCTTGTCAAGTTTTTTTTGCGACTTGAAAATCGCCGGGCGGGCGTGTTAGCTTTAGTCCTCGTTCGAAGCGGAATTCAATTCATTCATTCGAGGCGCCCATCATGCGCTCATTCCTGCGCAGTTTGGCATTGATTGCTCTGGCACTCTCAAGTTTGGGAGCCGGCGTCCTGCGCGCCGCGCCCCTCGAGGCCGGCGCCGCCAAGGCAACGATTACGCCGGATGTAAAGAACGCCAAAGTCTACATGGCCGGGTTCGGCAACAATCGCGTCGCCACCGGCGTGCACGATGATCTTTACGTTCGCTGCCTGGCGCTCGGCGCCGGCCGCCAGACCCTGGCTCTGTGCGAGGCAGACGTCATTGGCCTGTTTTATGACGACGTGCTCAAGGTCCGCGAAAAGGTCAAGGCCCAGGCTCCGGACGTAACGCAGGTGATTGTGGGTTCCTCACACGATCACGAGGGGCCGGACACCATGGGCCTTTGGGGGCCCACGCCGTTTCAAAGCGGCATGGACGAGAAGTACATGGAGTGGCTGGACGACCGCATCGCCTCCACGGCCCTTCAGGCTGTTCACTCGATGCAGGACGCACGCATGGCGCTGGCTCGGGACGACCATCCGCTGCTGGCCCTGCTGCAAAGCGACTCGCGTCCCCCTTACGTGAAAGACCCGTATCTTTTCGTCATGCAGTTGACGGCAACGGCCGACCACCACCCCATTGCCACGCTGGTGAACTGGAGCGACCACCCGGAAACGCTGGGCGGCCACAACACACTGATCACGGCAGACTACCCTCACTGGCTCTGCCAGTACATCGAGAGCCACGAGGGCGGCACAGCGGTTTTCTTCCAGGGTTCGATTGGCGGCCTGCTCTCGACGCTCGGCGAGGACGTAGCCTTGCAAGATCCGGAAACGGGCCGGGTGGCCAAAGACGGGACTTGGAAAAAGGCCGAACTGTTCGGCAACCTGATCGGCGAACTCGCCATGCGCGCTTTGAAGAACGGGCAGGAGGCGCGGGTGGATTCGTTGGTGATTCGCAAGGCGGTGGTCTACGCGCCCCTGGATAACGACCGCTTTCGCGCCGCCGGCGCGCTCCACATCTACAAAGACCGGAAGCCGCTTTATACGGACGGAAAAATCGATACCGCAACCGCCGAGAAGGAATTGCCCGGCATCGGCAAGCTCCAATGCAACACCGGACACGATCTTCAGACGGAAGTTGACTACGTCCAAATGCTCAGCAACGGCGAACTGATGGCGGAGATCACGACTGTTCCGGGTGAGATTTACCCCGAGCTCGTCAACGGCGGCTTCGCGCGTTACCCCGGCGCTGATTTCCCCGACGCGCCGTTCGAGCCCACGTTGCGCGCCCACCTGCACAGCCGCTATCAATTCATCTTTGGACTCGCAAACGATGAACTCGGCTACATCATCCCCAAGTGCGAGTGGGACAACCAGCCGCCCTGGCTCCAGAACCGGAAAGAGCGCTGGTACGGCGAGGTCAACTCTGCGGGTGAAGAGGTAGCGGGCGTTGTGACGCGAGCGCTGGTGCGGCTGATGCAGTAGGATTCAGGTTTTGCACAAGTTGGGAGTGGTGTAGAATAGAGTAGGAGTCGAAGCCGATGCCTACCGTCAACGAGCTTTCGATCGACGAACTCAAGGCCCTCATCGAAGAGGTTGTGGAGGAGAAACTACAAGAGATGCTGCGAGATCCCGACGAAGGTTTATCGCTACGTCCAGAGGTTGAGGAACGACTGGTCAAAAGTCTGAACCAAGCGAAAGAATCTCGCCGAACTGTCTCCGCCCAGGAAGTCGCTCGCGATCTTGGTTTGAACTGGTAGATGTACCAACTTAATCTCCTGCCAACTGCTATTGACGACCTACGACGCATACAGAAAACAGTCGCGCAACGAATCATCACCAAGCTCCGTTGGCTGGCGGAGAACTTTGACGCTGTACGGCCGCAAGGCCTTGTGGGTCCTCTCGCCGGCCTGAGTAAACTGCGAGTAGGAGATTATCGAGTGATTTACGAAGCGGATCGAGAGAATAGAATAATCACGGTGCACCTCATCGGACATCGAAGGGAAATCTATCGCTAGTTGCCAGGTGATTGGATCCGTCTCCTCAAATACGTTCATCTAATCAAGCTTCTCAAAGCTGGCGACGAAACGCTCGACTAACAGCTCGTCCTTTATCTGAGCCTTGGACGGCATATAGGTTTGGCCCTGAGATATGAGGCCCACGCGGGGCGCAGGCGTGAAAGGCCACGTATGCGCCACTTACTCAATCCTGCGTAACAGCTATGCCTCGACAAATTCGGCTTGGGTTTGCGGTTCGGGAATCGGCAGGCCATCTTCTCTTAGACCCTCAAGATGCATGGCGACTGCATCAGTGATATTCCGGTGCAACTCGCTGAGGGTGGCGCCGGTGGCCACGCAGCCCGGGAGGTCCGGAATGAAAGCGGCATAGTTGTTCTCTGCTTTCTCAATAACCACCAGGTATTTCATTTACCCTCCGGTTTCCATCCCGCCTGCTTCTTAATGCTGTTCCTGACACCCGGCACCCTGCATCTGACACCTGTCAATTAGATTTTCAGGAACAGCTTCTTGCGATACATCCACAAGAGAATCAGCCAATACATGAACAGCACAACTGCGCCTTGCGTCAGCGGCTCGAGCGCCGTCCCGAAAATCTGGAAAACGTGCTGGCCCAGGTTGATGTGGAAAGAACTGACGATGAAATCCTCAAACAGGTGCGCGATGAGGTAGGCGGCGATTGAGTTCATGCCAACGACCACAAGGAAAAACGACCACTTTTTGTAGCCTTTTACCTCGATCACCCAACTGAATCCCGCCAGAAACAGGAAACAAGCTCCCCCGCTGAAGAGCGTCCAACTGGGCGTCCAGATGCGCTTCACCACCGGGCAGATGCCGGTGACGTGCAGCAACAGGCCCGCCGCGATGCCGATGACGCCGGCGAGCAACAGCCGTTTCATGGGAATGCGAGGCGCGGAAGCGCGCAACCATTGGCCGGCAATCAAGCCCAGAATCATGGTCCCCAGGGTAGGAATGAAGCTGAGCGTCAAGTATCCGCCGTCGTTATAAGCAAACGGCTTGGGGCGCGGGAACAGGTTGAGAAACCAAAGATCAACGGCTTGCCCCAAGTTGCTGTTCTTGTTCCAGTGGGCGGCGAACCCGGTGTAGAAATGAGTCCAATTCGCCGGAACTCCGACAGCCTGCCAGTTGAATCCCGGGCCCGCCGCGGGATAAAGTGCCCAAGCCAGCCAATAGCCGAACAAAATCGCAGCAAGCGCGCTCCATTGAAAGCGCCGGGAACGGAACCCGAGCAGAAACAAAAACACGTAGCCGAGTCCGATCTGGGTGAGCGTGTCTTCGAAGGTGAAGTTGGTTTGCGGGCTGCTCATGGACCGCAGGAAGATGCCCAGCGCGATGAGCACCAGCGCTCGCCAAACCGTGTGTGCCAACAGCTTGCCGAAGGTCGCGCCTTTCGCCAGGCGGCTGGCAATCGAGTAAGGCAGTGCTACGCCCACCAGGAACGAAAACCCCGGCTGGATCAGGTCGTGCAGGGAGCAGCCCGCCCATTCGGCGTGCGTCTGGTTAAAGGCCAGGATTTTCCAGAACCAGCTCGCCGGAAAAGCTTCTGAGATGCGAGAGAACTGCAGCACTTCACCCATCATCAGCAGCATCACGAGGCCGCGGTATGCGTCCACGGCGACGTTGCGCACCGCGGGCTGGCGGGTGCGGGTTGGTTCTGCCACGACCGGCGCGGCCTCGAGTACCGTCGACAAGGGTCACCTCCTGGTGGAATCACCTTACCTTACACGAAATCCAATCCGCGCACCATACCTTTGGAATGTAAATTTGGAGTGTGGCAGCCCGCTGCTGTTTGACTGGAGATGTAGCGCTGACCTTGGAGTCAGCACCGAGATGCCGACCAGAAGATCGGCGCTACGAAGTTCGATAAATGGCAGGATACGAACAAACCTCAACTTGCAGCCGGCAAGGCGTAATGACAGAGCCCCGGCGGCAAGGACTTTCCGCCTCACGGGTGAAAGCCGAGAGCGGACGGCTGAGTGCTGACCGCTTTCTAAGCCTGTCCCGACACTGTTCCCTCCGAGAGGGGAGAAGATGTTTCCTGGCTCAGTTCTTCCATCGCCCGGCGAACCTTCTGTTGAGTTTCCGGATCGAGGCCGCGCTCGACCAGCGGGAAAAGCCGCCCGTTTTCCTTCAACAGGTGCGCGCGCACCCACTGAACGTAGTTGCGGCCCCGCTTCATAACTTCCTGGCGGTTCTTGCCGCTTTTCACCCACTGCTCGACGCACTCGAAAAACGCCTTCTCCGCAACTTCACCCGTTTCGTTCTCGCGTCGCATGCGTTCCAGGGTTGCGGCAATGCCCTGCATGTGTCCCTCGAGGGCGGGAAAGAGGATCTGCTCCTGCTGGAGGATATGATGATGAAGGGCCAGTGTAATCTTCCTGGATAACACCGCCAGGCGCGCCGCCGTTGATTTCAAATCGCGCGCCAGGTTGAGCACTTGCAGTTCACCTTGAAGCTCATTTAACAATTGAGACAGTTCTTGCTGCCCCTGCCCCAGGTAGTCAGTGACAAATCGTGTCATGAAAGAAAATGACCTCCCTTTATAGTGATGCACCAAGGACCCGAAAAGATTGATGATAGTTGGGGGGACAATTTATCGCTTCAAGGGGTTGTCTTTTCGGCGCCGGCGAGCCGCACCAGTTCCTCTCCGCTCACGCGCATGGTGAGCCATTCCTTCATGACCTTGGCCCCGAGCGATTGGTAGAACTCGATGGAAGGAGTGTTCCAGTCGAGAACTTGCCACTCGAATCGCGCGCAGCCTTCCTCCACGGCCGTTTTCGCCAAGCGCAACAGCAGCGCTTTGCCGATCCCTTTGCCGCGAAATCGCGGGCGAACAAAGAGGTCCTCGAGAAACAAAGTCGGGTGGCCGGTCCAGGTGGAATAGTGATAGAAGAAGAGCGCAAACGCGGCGGGCTCGCCCTGCCATTCGGCGATGAGCACGCGGAACTTGGGGCTGCCGGTGAATCCGTCGCGACGCAAATCTTCTGCGGTGGCCACCGCCTGCTCCGGGGCTTTCTCATATTCGGCAAGCTCTCGGATGAATTCAAGGATAAGCGGAATGTCGTGGGCGCCGGCGTTTCGAATGTTCAGCATGCGACTATTGTAGCAGGCAGCGAGGCGTGGTTTTTCGGTCTGCGGTTCTGAAGAAAGTGCGGGCAGCAGCGCAGTACGATCCTCGGCAGCATCTCCAATTCAAGATTCAAAATTCAAGCGGCGCCCGCGGGCTACTCGGTCTTCACTGGCAGATCGATATACGACGCGAACTCTTTCGAGTGGTACACGCGCTGCGTCGCGATCTGGTAATCTTCGGGGCTTGCCTTATAAATATTAGGGACAAATTTCTGCGGGTTGCGGTCGATCACCGGAAACCATGTGCTCTGCACCTGGACCATGATCTGGTGGCCGCTTAAGAACGTATGATCGTTGGTGTGCAAGTCGATGGTGTACTCGGTCGCCTTCCCGGGCTCGACGGCCTGCGGGCGCTCGAAACTCTTGCGGAAGCGGGCGCGCAACACTTCATCGGCAACCATCATCTGATAGCCGCCCATCGCCGGATCGCTCGGATAATCCTGCGGGTACACATCGATCAACTTCACGATCCAGTCTGAGTCGGACCCGGTGGTCGAGGCGAAGAGATGGGCTACGATGTCGCCGGTCACGGTGAGGTTCTTGTCTAGGACTGCCGTTTGCCAGGAAGCTACGTCCGGACGCAGGTAAACGAATCGCTGATCCTCAACCAGCCAAGTTCCCCAACCCGGCACCACGCCGTAAGTTTGGCCGATCGGCCGATGGCGGTACGGCACCGGGTGGGCGGGATCGGAAACATAGGCATCGTACTCCCGATCGCCGGTTTCCGCCGGCGCGCTGAAGGAGAGTTGGCCATCTGGCTGCAAATAAAGCTTGCGGCCGGAAATGCCTTGCTGCGGCGGCCACTGATCGTACTTCATCCACGCGTTGGACCCGGTCTCGAACGTGATCGCTTCGCGCAGCGGAAGTTCGCCTTTCCCTTTCAGCCAATAGGTGAACCAGGGGCGCTCGAT
>CAWJHY010000029.1:0-243275 GCA_963842495.1 uncultured Acidobacteriota bacterium | reverse complement strand
ACGTTGGCCTCGCCGCCCATGTGTTCGTTGACGTATTCGTTCAACCCTTGCTGGTCCTTCTTTGCCTGGCAGTAGGCCCGATTGCTGAACATCAACATCAGTTGGTCAATCCGCGCCGGCCGCCAGCCGGGGACTGTCCCTAAAAAGTTCTGGATCACGCGCTGCTGCATCGACGTGATCACTCCCCGCCTGAGCTGCTCGTGGATCGCCCCCAGCCGCGAGAGTTGCTGGCGCAGGCGCGCGCACGGCTCGGTGGGCACGGCCAGTTTGGGGTCGGTGGCCAGGGAACTCGAGGCATCGAACGTGGCGGCGGCGATCTGGTCGCGGCGGGTGCGTCGCCGCTCCTCGACCGCCTGGAGAGCCCGCCGCATCAGGCCCGTCTCCATGCGCTCGATGCGGTTGCGCCGCCAGTAGAGCCTGGCGAGGTCTGAGAGTTGCCGGTCCCAGAGCGCGTCGCCGGGGCCGTAGGTGGTGGCGAGTTCCCGTTGCAAAGCTGCATACCGTTCGGGATCTTCGCCCAAGGCGCGCATGACGGCGGCGTCGTTTTCGGGCGCGGCATCGCAGCCGTGCTTGAGCGCGTTCATTCTCATGCGCTGCTTTCCGGCCTCGCTGCGGGGGCCGGTGGAGTGCTGCGAATTGCCCCGAGCGGCGTCGAGCCGCTGGGGAGTAAGACACGTAGATTTGCGTAAAGACATAGTATTCTCCATGCATTGGAAATTGGGAGCAGGGACGGTAGGGGCACGCCATGGCGTGCCCGTACGGGCGGTACGGGAACCGTCCCCACGCGAGGTGAGACAGAGGTTCATAACCCCTATAGACTATCACAGGTCTACCTCTTTTGTCAAGTGGCAGCAGAGTAAACCATACCCAAAGGGTAAACTGCTAGCCAACTAGCCCTGGCGGGCGTCCCGAAGGGACACAGGGACGGCGTGGGCTGCGCCCGCGATCCTAACCCGTCCCTTGCGGGACGTCGCAGACACCAAACCCCAGGTGTCTGCGCCAGCCATTACAGGGTAGGGGGGTGAGAGGCTGGCGTAGCGCACCATGCCGCGCTGCCACGGGTGCGATGACAAACGTCTTGACGTTATAACGTCAAAACGTCATGATGGCGGTATGAAAGCCTCACACAAGCGCGCCACCGTATATTTCGATGCCGCCTTGCATCGAGCCTTGCGCGTTAAAGCTGCGGTGACGGAGCGAAGCCTTTCGGAAATTGTCAACGCTGCCGTGCAGCAGAGCCTGGCCGAAGACGCGGAAGACCTGGCCGCGTTTAAAGACCGAGCGAATGAACCCAACCTGGCATTCGAAGTGGTGCTGAGGGACCTGAGACGGCGTGGAAAGCTATAGGGTTTTGATCAAGCCATCGGCGGCAAAAGAGCTTGAGGCGATTCCCAAGAAGGACCGCGCTCGCCTTGCCACAAAGATTGCCGCCCTGGCAGGAAATCCCCGGCCACCGGGCGGCGAAAAGCTTTCCGCGCAGGAAGAATACCGAGTGCGGCAGGGACGCTACCGCGTGGTTTACTCCATTTCGGACGCCGAGAGGGCGGTCTTAGTAGTCAAGGTGGCACGCCGGCGCGAGGCACACCGCTAAAGCCCAGACGTGGGCGTAGTTTACTTTCGTCTGTGGCTGTTCGCTCTTTCGCATTGATAGATATGTGAACGCGTCTCTTATTAAGAGCCGCGGAGTAATGCAGAAAGCGCACAACTCCCCGCGCGTCCGTGTCGTTCACAATATCGCAGAGTTTCACTCCGCGCCAGCCTGCGATCAGGCGCACCCTATCGAAAGATGCTGGGAGGGACGCCTGGCGGGATGGAGTGCCGGGCATCGAGGTGCTTCAAGATCGCCTCAGTGGTTTTGCAGAGCTTGCCGAGCCGGTGGCCGATGGCGAAGAACTCCACGATGATGAACAGGGCCAGCACCAAACCGACGAGAGTTCCTAGTCCGAGTGTTTCCATACACACCCCTCCCTGGAGATTCAAGATTCAAGATCCCGGATACTGAGACGCAGGCTAAGCGTCCTCACGCGGCGCGGGGTGGGGGTTGGGCTGGGTTAACTTACCACAACGCGTAGCGGCCTCCTGGAGTATGCGTGCTTTCTCAGTGACGCCGCGCAGGCGGTCAGTCATTGCGAGCAGCAACTCGCGGGCGACCTCAGAGCCTTGCTCAGCTTCAGATATTAGAATATCCAACGCTACCAGATCGATTTCTGACACCAGGGCGCTTTCCAACAGCAAGAGCAACAGACCATGCGCGCGGGATTATCCACGAAACAGAGGGGCGGGTCAATGCCTTTCTGAGAGCCTGAGAGCCCATCCAGGTACGGAGGTACCGCCCCTATCCGTCAGCTTGCCTCAGTTGCCTGTTCAGCTCGGTCATCCGGTGGACTCGTCTCGTCTTTTGGCGGTCTGGCAGCGCGGCGATGGACGCGGATCGCGCCAGCGAGTCCAGCATCTCCCGCGAAGGCGGGAGGCTGGATTGTGGCCAGCGACGCTTGACTCGCTATGCAATAATGGTTGGCCGTTTGGTGTGAGCGGGGAGCGCCGCGGGGCCATGATGGGGGGCTCAGCGTTTGATCCCGGTCAGGAGGCCCGTTTATGGCCGAAGTCGAAACCCAGTCGCTTTCTGAAAAGGCGTACCAGCCGTTGAAGGACGGGGAAATCTATGTGCCGCTGGTGCCCGCCGGCGCGGCGCCCCCGGAGGCGACCTGGCGCGCGGTGCTGTGGGGTACGTTGCTCTGTATCGTCTTCAGCGTCGCCTCGGCCTATTCCGCGCTCAAGGTCGGGCAGGGAATGGAGGCGGCGATTCCCATCTCGATCCTCGCCATCGGTTTGGCGCGCGTCTACGGGCGGCGCTCTACGGTGCTGGAGAACATGATCATCACCGGCATGGGCGGGGCCTCGGGCAGTGTGGTGGCGGGCGCCGTCTTCACCGTGCCGGCGCTCTACATTCTTCACCTCGACCCGCATCCGGTGCAGACCATCTTCATCTGCCTGAGCGGCGGCTGCCTGGGCATCCTCTTCCTCATTCCGCTGCGGTGCTACTTTGTGCGCGAAATGCACGGCAAGCTGCCCTTTCCGGAGGCCACGGCGATCACGGAAGTACTGGTGACCGGCGAGAAGGGCGGCTCCCAGGCCCGGCTGCTGATTCAGGCCACGGTGATCGCCGCGGTTTACGACTTCCTGGTCAGCACGTTCCACGTCTGGAAGGAATACCTGAACTTCCAGTTCGTGCCCGCGGTCCGGGCACTGGCCGAGCGCGGGCGCATGGTCTTCAATTTCGACGCCATCAGCTTCGTCCTCGGCCTGGGCTACGTGATGGGCCTGCGCGTTTCCCTGATTTTTTGCGCCGGGGGGATTCTGGTGAATTTCGTGCTCGTGCCCATGATCTGGTTCATCGGCAGCCACATGGGCGACGCCACGGTGTATCCTGCCACCATCCCCATTTCGCACATGGCGGCCTCCGACATCTACCGCAATTATGTGCGCTTCATCGGCGTGGGCGCCATCGCGAGCGCCGGCCTGGTCGGCATCCTGAAGTCGCTGCGGGTGGTTGCCGGATCGTTCGGCATCGCGTTGCACGCCTTCCGCCACGGCGAAACGCCGCGCACGGAACGCACCGACCGCGACATTCCCATCCTCAGCATCTTCCTCGGGGTGGTGCTGGCGGCGATCGGAGTGGGCACGTTTTTCAAACACCTGCATGTTTCGTGGACGGTGGTCGCGGTGGGCCTGGCGCTGACGCTGATCTTCTCATTCTTCTTCACCACGGTGGCGGCCAACGCCATTGCCACCACGGCCAACAACCCGGCCAGCGGCATGACGTTAATGACCATCATCGTTTCGGCGGTAGTGTTGCTGAAGTTCGGGCTCTCCGGGACCACCGGCATGTTCTTCGCGATGGCCCTCGCCGGCATGGTGTGTGTAGCCCTCTGCGCCTCGGGGCAGTTCATTACCGACCTGAAAGCCGGCTACTGGCTCGGTTCCACGCCATCGGCGCAGGAAAAGGTGAAGTTTATCGGAGTCGTCGCCTCGGCAATCACCGCGGGCTTAACCATCATTCTGCTGGCCAAGGCCTTCCAATTCGGAGAGGCGGCGCCCGGCGACCTGCGGCAGGTCCTGGTGGCGCCCCAAGCCTCCGCACTGAAAGCCGTCGTGTCGGGATTCATGAGCGGCCAGCCGGTGGCCTATATGTTGTTCGGCATCGGCGCCATGATCACCGCGGTGCTCGAGATGCTCGGTGTCTCTTCCATGGTTTTCGCGCTGGGAGTCTACTTGCCGCTGCAACTGACCACGCCGATCTTAGTGGGCGGATTCCTCTCGCACCTGGTGAACAAGCGCGGCGAGAAAGTCGGCGGCGAGCAAGGCAAGACCATCCGCGAGCGCGGCATCATCCTTGCTGGCGGCTTGATGGCGGGCGGCGCACTGGGCGGAGTGATTGGGGCGGGGCTCCGCGTGCTGCCGCACTTCAAGGAAGAGTGGATCCAGACGCCTTTCTACGCGCACGAACCGATGTCGCAAAGCGTTTCCGCCCTGCTGTTTGTGGGGCTGTGTCTGTATGTATGGTTCAGCTCGCTAAAGAACCCACGGTCACAAGAGCGGTGACCGTGCAGATACAGGAGGGAAAAGGTGATCGACACCAATACTTGCCGCGGGCTGGGAAAGAGCGTAATCTGACAGCATGAACACACTGGATGCCAAAGTGGCAGGGGAGAAGCTTGACCGAATTCTGGACGAGGCGGCCGAAGCGCATCAACCGGTTTTGATTACCAGTCTGCGCGCCAATGCCGTGCTGGTGCCCGAGGACGATTGGAATGCCATTCAGGAGACCCTTTACCTCCTGTCAGTGCCGGCCATGCGTGAATCCATTCGGGTGGGACTGGAAACTCCTATTGAGGAATGTGAGAAAGAGCCCGGCTGGTGAACGATTGGAATCTTGTTTACACAAGGCAAGCGCAGAAGGACGCCAAACGGCTTGCGGCGTCGGGGCTGAGGGAGAGAGCCCAAAAGCTCCTCGACTTGTTGGCCAAAGATCCTTTTCTAAAACCCCCGCCATTTGAAAAACTAGTCGGCGATTTGGCCGGCGCCCTACTCAAGACGTATCAATATTCAGCACAGGCTCGTGTACCAGGTCATTCCAGAGCGCCAGACAGTCAAAGTGTTGCGAATGTGGACGCACTATGAGTGACAGGAGAAACGGTGAAGAGACAGAGAATAGGGCCTAGGGGGAGCGAAGCCATGACTGGAATCCAGTTCGTCACCGACGACAAGGGGCGCAAGACGGCAGTGCTTATTGACCTCGAGAAGCACGCCCGTCTGTGGGAGGATCTCTGGGATGGCCTCGTTTCCGAGTCACGCCGCAAGGAGAAGAGCATCCCTTACCAGCAATACCGGGCTAACCGCATGAAACATGGCCGGCCCCGTGGTTAAGTATTCGCTGGAAATCACGACCTCCGCGCAGAAAGAACTCGATTCGATCGATGATGGAAAAGGCCTTGACGCCGGTAGGCACGTAGCGGTAATGTAGCCAAAGCGGCTACAGGGGGAATCGGTCGTGAAGTTCGTAACCACAAGGGAATTTCGGAATCGGCCGGGGCACGTGCGAGCCTTGGCGCAAAAGGATGACCTCGTGCTGACCGCGAAGGGCAAACCCATCGGTATCCTCGTTGGCGTCGAGGCGGATGACTTCGAGGAGATGGCGCGGGCTATCCGGCAGGCAAGGGCGCAACGCGCCCTCTCGCGGATGCGTCGTCAGGCCGCGCAGCGCGGGTTGGACCGCCTCCCGCCGTCAGCGCTCGCCGCCGAGATTCGCGCGGCTCGATCAGGACGGAAATCGGAATGAGGGTTGTGATCGACACCAATGTTTGGGTGTCTGGGGTCATGAATCCGCAAGGTGCTCCCGGCCGAATTGTGGACGAAGTGCTGGCGGGAGCCTTCACCGTGCTGTACGACGATCGCATCATGAGCGAGTATCGGGAGGTGCTGGCCCGTCCCGCATTCGGCTTCAGCCTCACCGACATTGACGCTCTTCTCGATTTCATCGAAATGACCGGGGAACCGGTCACGGGACTCCGGCTCCCCATCGTGCTCCCGGATTCTCGTGACCTGCCCTTTCTGGAAGTTGCCGCCGCCGGGCGTGCGGACGCCGTGATTACCGGCAACACCCGGCACTTCAAGCCGCGACGCGGCCAACACGGCGTCAAGATCTGCACGCCCGCCGAGTTCGTGCGCTCCTTGCCGCCTGACATCGTCACTTGAGATTCTATTTCTGGAATTAGTCTGCCATCCCCACAGACGGGGTGACGGGTAGTGCCAACCGGCTCCGCCGAGTTGCGCTACGGCGGTAGCGCGGACCACCGCTTTTTCGTCTTTTCGCCCTCGTGCTGGAACGATCAAATTCGCTGGCGCGGATCGGAGGGTTTCGCGGCGATGTAAGACAGTACCGAATTCCGGCGGCGCTTGCATTTTATGCCTACATTGCCTACAATATGTGCATGCAATACACCATTCGAAAAGTTTCAAACACCCTCGATGCCGTTCTGCGTCGCTGGGCACGTGAGCACGGCAAGAGCCTCAACGAAGTGGCCATTGAAGCCATGGCCCGTGGCGCCGGCCTCAACGGACGCCCTGTGCGACAGCGCGACCTCCACGATATTGCGGGAACCTGGCGGGAAGACCGCGCCTTTCGCCGCGCCCGGGCGGCGCATGAAGCCATCGAGGCGGAGTTGTGGCGGTGAGGCTCGCGCTCGACACCAATCGCTACGCCGATCTGTGTCGCGGCAACCCTGGGGCGTTGGAGATTGTTGAGGCTGCCGACGCGATCTGGCTGCCGTTCGTAGTTGTGGGCGAGTTGCGGGCGGGATTTGCCGTGGGGAGCCAGGGACCCCGGAACGAAGCGGTGCTGCGGCGGTTTCTCTTGAAACCTGGAGTCGGCGTCCTTTACGCCGACGACCAGACAACCTACCATTACGCCTCGGTCTACCGGCAACTGCGGAAGCAGGGAACCCCCATCCCGACCAACGACATGTGGATTGCGGCGCTCGTTCTTCAACATTCGCTCTCCTTGTACGACCGCGACCGCCACTTCGACGCGCTTCCCCAGCTCCTGCGCGTGGAGCCAACGAGTTACACCCCTTAGAGAGCCGACACCCTGGTCCATATGATGCGGAACTCGTGAACAAACCCAGTCACTCCGTGTATAATTCCGTGCCATGAAGAGAACTAAGTCGCAATTAGCAGCCGCCGCGCTCCCTGTGCCGATCGAGACCATCGAACGCCGGATCCACCTCATCCGCTGCCAAAAGGTTATGCTCGACAGCGACCTCGCCGACCTCTACCAAGTGCCCACGAAATCACTTAACCTGGCAGTGCGGCGCAACGCGGACCGTTTTCCCGAAGACTTCATGTTTCAACTTACGAAAGAAGAAGTCAGCTCTTTGAGGTTTCAATTTGAAACCTCAAACAAGGGTCGCGGGGGCCGCCGCTATCTCCCTCATGCCTTCACCGAGCACGGCGTCGCCATGCTCTCATCAGTGCTCAACAGCAAACGCGCCGTCCAGGTGAACATCCTGATCATCCGCGCCTTCGTAAAACTGCGCGAGATGGTGTCCACACACAAGGACCTGGCGCGCAAGCTGGAAGAGCTCGAGAAGAAGTACCAGGCCCACGACGTTCAAATCAAAGCGGTGTTTGACGCCATCCGCAAACTCATCGAACAGCCGGTTGCCCCGCGCCGGCGAATCGGCTTCGCCACACAGCTGCAAAAATGACGTCGCCCTGGGCCCTGCTGGTGCGCCCCGTTGGGGCTGCGACTGCTGTCACCGCCTGGGCCTCCGCACAGCGAGAGAGAAACATCGTTCAAGAGAAAAGGGCGCCGGGGTTCTGACACCGCGATAGAATGGGGAACGGTAGCGATAATGGCTACGGAAAAGACTTGCGACGGTGAATTCTATTCAACGGCGCAACGCTCCACAGAGGAGGAAATAGTGGAACTTTCCTCAACAATATGGCTGTCTCCACGGTTCACGGTGGACGATTGGAAAAAGCTCAGCTTTACCGCAGAGGCGGATTGGAAAACGGCAGTCGAAATCGTCGAAGACCGTATTAATGGTCGATTTATCGAATGGATTGACAAGTTGATAGACAATACGTTTGCTGGCTTTGCGGTTTTGGCACTGGACTGCCTGCTCTTGGAAACTCTCTATGGATTTCAGGTGGGGGCCAGCACCAGAGATACGAGGAAGGCCTATAAGACTGTTTTGACCGCGCCGCCGTTTTACTTTGATGACACGCTAGCGGAGTCGTTCTATGATAATGTGCGGTGTGGCATCATCCATGACACGGAAACGCGAAAAGGCTGGCTCATCCAGATGGTGGCGCAAACCAGGATCGTTGAGCTTGACGCCGCGGGTTCCCACATCCTTAACCGCACGATGTTCCATTCCACGCTCACGAATGCATTTAAGGACTGGGTTGAGCAGCTTCGTGGTGGTGACACCGCCCTACGCGAAAAAATGCGCAGCCGCATGGATGAGATCATTAAGAAGCACTACGAACTTTGAAGCCTCCATTTTCTGGACGAGCGCAGTGTCCCCGCAGTTGGTACTCTGCGGCTTTCCGCTGTGCGATTAGTGCGGGCGGGTCAATCGCAGAGGGATTACTCAACGTCAAAGGCCGCAGAGCCCCAAGGGCGACAACCCTGCACCACCCGCTGGACGTGATAGGCTCAGGGGACGCCAACCTACGCCTGTGTCTATGCTGCTTCGAGGTCCGCGTCGGGGTAGTTAGGAGGCACATGAGGACAAAACAGCTTCTCCCTGTGAGCACAACGGTTCTGTTGTTTCTTCTCGGATACACGCCTCTCTGCCACGGCCAGCAAATTCAGATAAACGATTGTACCTACAAACTTGGAATGCTGGAGCGCGAAGCAGAAATCGAGACATCGAAGCGCGGTATTCTGAATGAGAAGGGCGACAATGGAGAAAGACTCATAACCAACAACCCGATCGGGGGCGGTGAGGTAGCCCGAATTGAACTATACGGAACTCTTACGTTTTCGGGCGGAAGACTCGTGAAAATGGAAAAGCAGTGGCTAATGCAGCAGCGGGAAAACACGGGGGCAGATGTTGCTTCGGCGATAGATGCGGCGGTCACATCCGCCACTGAGGGGCTGCCGACCGCGTGTTTCGTTCGAGCCATCACCACGTCAGAGCCGGAGACCGACTACAAAGAAACGTTCATAAGTTGCCAAAGATCAGGATACTCAAGGGAGGTCGCGATTTACACTAAGGTCATGCGAATAGGGGGAAAAGAGTTTAAGCCCACCTTCGTAACGGAGTCGCTGGAGAGAGCAGGTCTGACGAAGTGAGGAATTGAACATGGGAGCCGTTCCCGGATTCGTAGCGCGGCGCTGATGGCCGCATTGTGGAGCAAGCAAGCAGCGCGGACCGCCGCTTTATCGGTCCGCGCTACTCCCTGTATGTATGGTTCGGCTCGCTGAGGAAAACACCCGGCGGAGAAAAGTGAGGAGGGAACAATGGACACGATAGGACGATTTGTGGCAGATGCAGTTCTCGGGACCGACACGCTTTGGGGCGGCGATGTCATGTGTGCCTCGGGCACGGGACGATTCATTGCTGACTCGTGGTTCTCGGATGAGCCGCTGCCGGCGGCCTACAAAGCTCCAGCGGCAGCGCGGGTGCGGGAGAGCGGTGGGGTTGGCGGCAAGACGGTGGATCGACAGGCGGTGGAGGAGTATCTCGGTGAGGTGGACATCCCACAAGCCATCGCGGGGGTTCGAGATGAGGCAGCCCAGATGGGCGGCCTGCGCGGCCAGTATCTGCTGGGCCTGGCGCTATGTCTCGAGACCATGTGGGATCTTGCCATGGAAGTGCTGGGGAAAGGCGAACCGGTTCCCTACGTCCGGTGCGTTGAGGCCTCGACCGGGCGTCCGCCGGAAGCCTCGAACCCCGAAGCCAAGCGCGAGCGTGTGGCGGAGTTGTTGGGCCGGGCGGGTTACGCGACCTCTGGTTCAGCCAGCCTGCTGGGGGCGGTCGATGCGTGGCGGCGGGATCGTATGGTTCCGATGGCTTCTGTCCGCGCCCTGGGCGCTGCCATGATCGCCCACTTTGACCGCCTCAGCGCGGTCAACTTGCTTCCCCATCTTCCGAAGGATCTCGCGCCGGTGCCTCGCGCCAATATTGAATTCCTGCCTATTAAGGATGCATGGTTTTCCGGGTCGATGAACTACCTGGGGCGAGCGCGGGAGGCAGATGGCAGGCCGCGGTACGAGGCTACCTATGAGATTAACGCATCGCTCAAGATGTCGGTGCCGGAGTTCGAGCAACTGGTGAGTCATGAAGTCGTGCCCGGGCACGTGACCACGTTTGCCTACTTGCAGAATCTCTATGTGCGTGGGAAGGCCGGCTTCGAAGCCACGGTGTTGACCATGAACACCCGCTCCGCCGCCCTGTTCGAGGGAATCGCAAACAATGCGATTCTCATCGCCCATGGCGTCACTGAAACCGAGCAACTGCCCGACGAGGATTTGCAGATCGGCGTGTTGCTGGCGTTGCTACAGGACGATGCCAAGAATCAATCTTCCTACCTGACGTGGGGAGAAGGAATGCCGCGCGAGAAAGTGGCTGCCGAGCTTCGAAGGGATTTCCTGGTCACCGAAGAGCGCGCGGACAAGCTCTCCGGCGCCTGGGGTCGGCATCCGTTGTTGGGCCGAATGTATCTTCCGGCTTATCGGGCGGGAACGGAGAAAGTTGCGCAATTGCGGCGCATTCACCCGGCGGGTCGCATTCTACCGGCAATCTATGGCTGTTCCGGGCTAGTTGACATCGTGACCATCGACGCGATGCTAAAGCAAGAGTAGCTCAGCCGTGTTTCGCCGGTGAAGTCAGAGATCCCGATGCATCGTATCCCGCCCAGGAGCTAGTGTCCCGCCACTCTGCGTGAGGAGGAGACGTCACTATGAACCCGGTTGCTGGGCCGTCCGTTCCATCCGCCAAGGCGACATCACGAACCACTCTTCTCGAGGTCTCGCTATTTCGCCTGTACACGTTGCGGGCCGCGTATCTGGTGATGGCCGCTGGGCTCGGCGCGTTTATCTGGCCCGCCGTCATCCACCACTCCAATGAGTTCGCGGCAACGCACGGGGTCCAATGCGCTTTGCTTGCCGGCCTCGGCGCGACCGCCGCCTTAGGGCTTCGATACCCCGTGCAAATGTTGCCGGTATTGCTGTTCGAGCTGATCTGGAAGGCGATATATCTCACCGCCTTCGCGCTGCCGCTATGGTCCGCCCACGCGATCAATGCCGCGACGGCAGAAGATATCAAAGCGGTCCTGATGGTGGTTATTTTTATCCCGCTTATCCCATGGCGCTATGTGTTCGCTCATTACGTCCTGAAGCATGGGGATCGTTGGAAATAAGCCGTGGCGATCAGCGTGGTCTCCTGTTGCCCCGCCAAGCATGAAACCACAGATCGCTTCAGAGCTTCTTCCCGCCCTCTCCGGCATTCGCTACATCTCTAACTGACAGGCTACCGGGAAGTAATCCACTGGGCTCATGGAGAAAAAGTACCATTGACACTTTGGCTCAGAGTCCTGGTAGAGTACGATAGGCAAGCGTGTTGCCGTCTGGCGCGAGTTTTCCCGGCTCGGTTTTGTGGCGGCTCTGCCGCGCTGTGCGGGTATCACAGCCGCTCCAACGCCCGAGATTTCTTAGTACGGAGATCTGGAGGATTCCGTGGAAGCCTTGTTTGCAGTCCTTCTGGGGATCATTCTTGTGGCGATTGTAAGAGCTTTGCAAGAACTGGCTGCTACCTACAAGAGAAAGCAGGCGGCAGAAGGAGCCGCCCTTAAAAAACGTGAGGCGGAACGAAGGCTAGCAGCGGAGCGTCAGAGGGATTATGCGGATGGTCTGGTACGCAACTGCAAAGAGTCGCTCAACGACTTCGAACTGCTGCCGGGACATCTCATGGCTGCCGAGCAATCCCTGGACCAGGCTGAGGCCAGATTCCGGGAGGGAGCTTTCGCCCCGTTCTGGGATTGCATCGAGCAGGCGGTTCAGGAGTTGGGTGGTTTCGATACGCGAGTCCAGTCGATCACGAGCCGCCGCGCCACTTATGACACGCTGGTCAAACAATATGAAGGGCAGCCCCCACGATTTCCCGTCGACCGTGACTGCGTTGCCAATCTGGCCGTGAGCGCAAGAACCGCGGAGCGACTGAGGTCCATAGTTTACAAGGCTCATTGCAACTTCGAATTCGCCACAATCTATGAGCAGCGAAAAAACCATCAGATTTCCCCTGCCGGCTTCGCGACCCTCGCCAACGCCTTGGCGTTGATGTCATCACAGTTACAGTCCTCGATTGGCCAATTAGCGAATTCCCTTGGACAAATGAGGCTGCAGGTGAATGACTCCTTGCCTGCGATCCCAATGAACGCGGCGAATCCGGCCTCACCAAGCGCACCGCACCACAACGAAGCAATCCTCGAATTGAAAAGCGCCATGACTCAAGGAAAGGCCTTGGCGTTGGGATTGCTTGCGGATTGGGTAAGAAACGTGCGAAGACACTTCTCGTAGATTCCCTCCTGGACAACTTTGTGCGTGACACACTTTCCGATTTCGTGCTACCCTCCGCGTCAGGTAGCACGTTTTGCCAAAGTGTAACACCACCCGGAATCACTGATGACCTTCAAAATGGTGGCGCTCACGTCGATGCTTTTCGCCGGCAGTCTTTGCGTCTGGGCAGCCGATGGCCGCATTGTCGGCCGCTTGACCGATCCGCAAGGCGCGGTGGTGGCGGGAGCTACGTTAAGGCTGGCCGCCAGTTCCGGCGCACTCTGGGTCGAGGCCTCAACAGATAAAGATGGGCGGTTCGTCTTTACGGCGGTGCCGCCGGGTGATTACGAAATGCGCGCCTCGGCTGCCGGCTTCGACGAAATAAAAGAGACCATGCATGTCGGTGACGGCGAGGCGCTGCGTGTCGACCTTCAATTCGCTCACCTCGCGGCGCGAGTCGAAACCGTAAGGGTGGCCGCCGACGTATCCAGAGACCCCACGGCTGATCGGCGATCTTTCCTGGACGTACCAACGATTACCCTTCCATTTGCAAGCCAAGGGCGAATTTGAGTATGTCGGAAAAAAGGTGGTAGGAAACGGATGCGATGAAAGCAGCAACCTCACCTCTTACTGTGTCGGAGTGCCGAACAAGGAGTTCCGGCTGGCAGTGGCGCGACCCTTCCTGGAAGGAAGGATCAATGTCGGCATCAATATGATGATCGCCGGCGGTTATACGGGGCAGACCACGGAAAACTTTGCGACGAACTATGCGCCGGGTTATGTGGGCCCGTTGCCGGTTCCCGACAACCCGATTGCCGAGGTGGTGGGAGTGCGCATTCCGTCCTACGCGAGCCTGAACTTTACATATAGGTTTGGTCGCTGAATCTCCGCTTCTGAAGGCTTGTAAGTGCTTGAATTTATGGTGCCGCGGGACGGAGTTGAACCGCCGACGCCAGCCTTTTCAGGGCTGCGCTCTACCACCTGAGCTACCGCGGCGCAATCAATTATTCTGGGACTGTTTTGAATTCCTGTCAAGAATCGTGTTTTTATCGCGAGACACGAAGCGCTGCGATCTCGCGGGGCGTCAGTTCTCGCCACTTGCCGACTTCCAGGCCGGCCAATGTCAGCGGCCCCAGACCAGTGCGAACCAGTTTCAAGACTTTAAACCCCACTGCTTCGACCATGCGCCGGACCTCGCGGTTCTTTCCCTCCGCGAGCACGACTTCCAGCCAGGTGTATTTCCCCCGGTCTTCCAGGCGGCGCACTCTGACGGGACTTGCGATATCTCCGCGCTTCATCTCGACGCCTGCGTTAAGCGTGGCGATGGTCTCCTCGCTTAAGAGCCCGCTGGTTTTTACAAGATAGGTCTTGAGAACCTTGCTAAGCGGGTTCGTGACATGGTCGGCGAACTCGGTGTCGTTCGTCAGCAGGAGAAGCCCGGAGGTGTCCTTGTCCAGGCGGCCCACGGGCGAAACCCACTTACCGATATCCTTCAGATACTCGTAGATGGTCTTGCGCTCGCCAGGATCACCATGACTGGTGATAACGCCCTTGGGCTTGTAAAACAGCAGATAGGTCTTGCGTGCCGGCTTCAGACGTTGGCCGTCAAGATGCAGCGTTACCTGATCCGGCCGTACCCATAGATCCGCATCGCGTATCACCTTGCCATTCACCTTCAGGCGCCCGGCTTTAATAGCCCGGCGCGCATCGGTGCGCGAGGCCAGGCCAAACCGCGAAAGCACGCGGTCGAGAGTCATGGTGGGTTTGGATTGCATGTTGCCTGCGGCGGAAAATGGAAAATAGAAATTGGAAAACAGAAACTGGAAAATCAGGAATGAGATACGGCGACTGAGGCCTGCAGTCCCCGCTTCCGTGTCATTCTGAGCGCAGCGAAGAATCGCCGCAGTTCCTGGGCTTTCAACTACGTGGATTCTTCGCTTCGCTCAGAATGACAAGGGAATTGTGAGTGCAAACCCTTTGATTCGCAGCCCCAGTCTCTATTATCCAGTTTCCATTTTCCAATTTCCGTTCTCCAGTTTCCTGTCTCAAACCTGGATTTCCCTGCCTACCCCCTGCTGCACGGCGGCCTCGAGGACCAAGTGGGCAGCGACGGCGTCCTGCACCGCAACTCCCACGGATTTGTAGAGCGTGATCTGGTCTGGTGAAACACGGCCAGGCCGCGTTCCCGAGATCAGTTCACCGATCTCCGCATGGATGTGGTTTGTCCCGATCAGCCCATCACGGATTGCCAAGTGCAAATCGTTCGAGCCGGAGGGCGCGGGGGCGAGGGCCGCCGCGCGGGTTTCCACCACGACCAAGGACCGCCGAACAACCTCGCCGTCCAGTTCCCGGCCGGAGGCGTGCAGCCCCACAGAGGTAATATGCGTACCTGGGGCCAGCCATTCACCCTTTAGAACGGGATCAGGGGAGTGCGTGGTCGTGCAGATGATGTCAACGCCCGCCAACCCCTCCTTGCCTAAGCCGAACGCCTTGGCCGGGATTCCCTGGCTGCGAGCAATCTCTTCCGCCAAGGCGGCGGCCCGCGATTCATCACGCCCCAACACATGAACCTGGTTAATCGGCCGCACTCGCGGGATGGCCTTGGCGTGAGCGCGTGCCTGGACGCCCGTGCCGACAACCGCCAGAACTCGCGCCCCCGGTCGCGCCAGCAGTCGAGTCGCAAGAGCTGAGCCGGCGGCAGTTCGCGCGGCGGTAATCGCAGTACCGTCCATCAGGGCGCGCAGCGAGCCCGTACCGGGGTCGAAGACCAGAATTACGGCCTGGTGACTCGGCAGGCCGCGCGCCGCGTTGCGCGGAAAAACGCTTACCAATTTGGTGGAGAGAACTTGCGCGGCGCCCAGGAATGCGGGCATCGCTGCCAGCAAGCCTCCGTGCTCGGGAACCTGCGCGACTACGCGCGCCGGCATGGACACGCGCCCGGCGCTCAGTTCGGCCATCGCCGGACCGAGCGCCTCGATCAGGCGATCCAGGTCCAGCAGGCTTTCGACCTCGCGTCGGTTGAGGAAGAGCATGGTTCAGAGTCGAGAGTCAAGAGTCGAGAGTCGAGAGTCCAAAGCGAATGACCCCTTCAACCCGGCCCGCGCCGGCTGATAAAAGCGCCGTGGCGGTCCACCCTCTCCCCCAAGGGGGAGAGGGCTTTGAGCTTGGGGGTCAACTGTCAACTGTTGACTGTCGACTGTCAACTGTTGACTGTTAACTGCTCTTTAGAAACGACACCTCGTCGAGCCAGATAAACGCCTGCACCATCGGTTCCTCGGCTACATCGAGCTGATTGACCGGACCAAAGAACCCAACCCGCCCGTCGACGAGGAAGACAACCCGATCGGCTAGCTTGCGCGCCAGTTTCATGTCGTGAGTCACAACCACGGAAGTGAGCCCCTTCTTGCGCTTCAGTTTTAGAATCAGGTCCGCGATGGTCTGCGCCATCAACGGGTCCACCATGGTTGTGGGTTCGTCAAAGAGAATGGCTTCCGGTTCGGCGGCCAGGGCCCGCGCAATGGCTACGGCCCGCTTCTTGCCGGTGCTCAGGTCGGAAGGCATGAGATCACCGGCGTCTTCGAGTTCCACCATAGCCAAGAGTTCCGCGACCTGCGCCTGAATCTTGGATTCGTCCAGGGCCAACCCCCGTTCGGCCCGCTCGCGAAGAGGATAAGCAACATTCTCACTCACCGTCAGGGAATCAAACAGCGCGCCCGATTGAAAGACCATGGTCACTTTGCGGCGAATAGCAATCAACTCTTCCTCGGACATCTTGGAGACTTCACCGCCGGCAACGAACACCTGGCCCGCGTCCGGATGCAGAAAACCCAGAATATGCTTGAGGGTCACACTTTTCCCCACGCCGCTCTTCCCCAAGACCACCACCATTTCGCCCCTCCGGACATCAAAATTCACGTCGTAAAGCACCGGCGTATCTTGGAAGGATCTGTAAACGTGGACGAATTGTATGTATGGGGATTCGGAGCTTTTGGGTTCCGGGCTGGTCATTGAACCCATTTCTGTCGCACCCTCTCGTATTCCTCCGGCGTATTAAGGTTACAAAAAATGCGGGTGGAGAATCCCGCCCGTGCAAACTCCGCCCTGGTGATGGGGCGCCGAGGGATGCGCAAGAAGAACCGGCCCACTTGGTTCTGTCCTGATTCGAGGCAGGCAACAACCCTTGCGAGCGCACGCCGGCGCAGCACGATGCAAAGTGGGTACCGCCCGCCAGTCCAGGGCGGGGGAACAGTTGCCAGGGCAGTTGTCCCCATGGCCTGCTGACACAGGTACCGAAGAAACCGCGCCTGCATCAAGGGCATATCACAGCCCAAAAACAAACTAAACTCTGTGCGCACCCTTTGCAGCCCCGCATGGATGCCCCCCAGCGGGCCTTTGCCGGAAATGTCATCTTCGTAAACCTGAACTCCTGTGTCGCCCAATTTGGCGGAAGGGCCGATGATGGCGACGGTACCACATACGGCGCGCAGTAAACGAATCTGCCGGTCCACTAGCCTCTCCCGGCCCACCGGCAAGCAAGCTTTGTCGCTTCCCATGCGCCGGCTTGCTCCTCCCGCAAGCACGAATCCCGTGACCTCGCTGAATCGCCGGGGCCGACTCACGGGGAATCTCCTGCCTGATCTGTCCTTGGCATCTCGACCTTGCGCTCCAGGCCAGTCAATAAGAATTTGCTATCCTTGCTCAGCGTGGGCCGGTAGACATAGTGCTTTTCGGGAAGCTCGAAGGCAAGTGCGTCCGGCGAGCCGGCTTTGGCTTCGCGAGCCTGGAAAACCTGGTCGTCCAGGAATTCCGGCCAGTGCGTTTCGATCAGTTTGCGAAACTGCTCGAGGTTCGGCCTATCCGTTTTCAGGAATCTGCCGGGGTCGATCAGGGCGTAAGCGCTGCCAAAATCGCGAAGGTGCAGCGCCGCAATGAACCGATAGAGGGTGTTATCAGGTCCGGGTGAGTAATCCGTCTGGACGGGAACGTAGGCTTCTCCATCCCAGTGGTAGACGCATCGGGCCTCGAAGCCTCGACGCCCTCCGGGCTCGAACTCCAGCAGGCCCGGGTCGGCGTGCCCGGTTTCGATCATAACTATCTGGTCAAGCTTGGGGTCATCCAGGAATTCAATCCGGCCGTGCTGGAGTGGATTATAGCGGTTGTCTCCCACTTGGCTGTCCCAGAGCAAGTCAGCCTCATGTTCGCGCACTTGAAATACCGCTGGATAGGGCAGGCGGTCCTCCCCGATCACGTTCACCACGGCAATGCCTGGCGCTACACCTTTTCCCAATCGGACGATCCTGAATTCAGAATGCTGCCCCGAGGCAGCTAGGGACGAGGCCTTCCAGTGAGCCCCGTCCCAAGAGAGCAAGTAGAGTCCCAGCCAAGAAGACGGGGAGGCCGGTGACTGGACATCCGACTGACGCTCTCCAACACCTGGCACCTTCAGGACAACTTCCGGAACCCCATCGCCGTCCAGATCGCCCAATTCGATGAGCTCCACCGTTGGAATTTCGGCTGGGGCCGCATCCGGTTTCATCACCCGTGTGTCAAACGCTTGCCCTAATGCGCCAAGGTCCGGACTGGATACGTTTTGCAAGGCTGCCCGAATCCCGGCCAACGTCTCGTCGGGCGGCTCGGTTCCAGAGGATTGCTGCTCAGACCCTGCCGGTGTCTGTCCTTGCGGACTCTCCGCGACGGCCTGGTGGGCTTGGGTTTGTGTTTCGCCGAGCGCTGGGACGACTGCTTGCACCACTCGGTCCGATGGACGATCTTGGAACGGGCGGCGCGGCGGCCAGGATAGGCCGGTGGCTGGGGTTGCAAGGGCCATCACCAAACCAAAGAGCCAGACTCGAAGGCGGAAGCCGTTTAGACTGTTGATGTATTCCGGATTAAGTTGCATGACCATCAGCATTATAGAATATCGGCGGCTGTCTTACCAGCGGCGCCCGGCGGCCCGATTGGCGGAATGAGGCTAGGGCGCCCGTTTAGCACTCACGAGGTCAGAGTGCTAATTAATGACTTTTTGACGCTTGACAAATTCCCTTCAGAAGGTTACGCTAGCAGTCGGCAGTTAAGAGTGCTAACCGTCCCTGGAAAGTCCGATGGCATCGCCGCTCTGCGCCACAGTGGGTATGACACTTTGGGGTAGAACCGCGGTTAGATTGCAGGGAATTCCTTGGACCGAGTAACCTAAAAAACGTGAATGAAAGGAGACAAATATGAAGGTAAAGCCCCTTCATGATCGGATTCTGATCAAACGAGTGGAAGAGAAAGAAACCATAAAGGGTGGAATTATCATCCCCGACACCGCCAAGGAGAAGCCCCAGGAGGGTGAAGTGATCGCCGTAGGCGGCGGGAAGAAGACCGAGGATGGGAAGGTCATTCCTCTCGACGTGAAGGCAGGAGACCGCATCCTTTTCGGAAAGTATTCCGGCACGGAAATCAAGATCGATGAGCAAGAGTATCTGATCATCCGTGAAGACGAAGTGCTGGGAATCATTGAGGCGACTAAGCAGTCTGCCGCAGGTGGGAAGAAATAAGCTGGTCTAATGGCGCGACACGGCTTGCCCGAGGGCATCAGGTGCCGCGCGATCGATAATGGGCTCGACAAAGTCCGCGATCCGTCAGACGACGGGGCGGAGCCAAAAATCTGGAGGGAGTAGAAATGGCAAATGCAAAACAGATTGTACTAGGTGAAGAAAGCCGCCAGGCTATTCTGCGCGGTGTGAACAAGCTGGCGGATGCGGTGAAAGTCACGTTGGGTCCTAAGGGCCGCAACGTGGTTCTGGACAAGAAATTCGGTTCCCCCACGTCCACCAAAGACGGTGTGACGGTGGCCAAGGAGATCGAACTGAAGGATCCCCTCGAGAACATGGGCGCCCAGATGGTTCGTGAAGTAGCCTCCAAGACGTCCGATGTGGCCGGCGACGGGACGACGACGGCAACCGTCCTGGCGCAGGCGATTTTCCGCGAGGGCGTGAAGACGGTGGCGGCCGGCGCAAACCCGATGGCGATCAAGCGGGGGATCGAGTTGGCGGTGCGCGCGGTTTGCGGGTACGACGAGCCCCAGAAGGACGGCTCGAAGAAGCACGTTAAGGGAGAACTCGAAAAGCTCTCCAAGCCAGTTGAGGGTTCGATGATCGCGCAGGTCGGCGCGGTTTCCGCTAATAACGACATCGAGATCGGGGAGATTATCGCGGAAGCTATGAAGAAGGTGGGCAAAGACGGCGTCATCACGGTCGAGGAAGCCAAGACCATGGAGACGGCGCTGGAGGTGGTGGAAGGGATGCAGTTCGACCGCGGATACCTCTCGCCTTACTTCGTGACCGATCCTGACCGGATGGAGTGCGTCCTCGAGGACCCCTACGTCCTGATCCACGAGAAGAAGATCAGTTCGATGAAAGACCTCCTGCCCTTGCTGGAGCAGATTGCCAAGTCGGGCAAGCCGCTGCTGATCGTGGCGGAGGAAGTTGAGGGCGAAGCCCTGGCCACCCTGGTGGTCAATAAGCTGCGTGGCACCCTGCACTGCAGCGCCGTCAAGGCACCTGGCTTCGGCGATCGCCGCAAGGCCATGCTGGAGGATATTGCCATCCTGACGGGCGGCAAAGCCATCACGGAAGACTTGGGCATCAAGCTCGAGAACGTGAGGCTCGAAGACCTTGGCCGTGCGAAGAAGATCACCGTGGACAAGGACAACACCACGATCGTCGAGGGCTATGGGAAGAGTTCCGCGATTGAAGGCCGCGTAAAACAGATTCGCACTCAGATCGAAGACACCACCTCCGACTACGACCGCGAAAAGCTGCAGGAGCGCTTGGCGAAGTTGGTGGGCGGCGTGGCCCAGATTAAGGTTGGGGCTGCTACCGAGTCCGAGATGAAAGAGAAGAAAGCTCGCGTCGAAGATGCGATGCACGCCACCAAGGCTGCCGTCGAAGAGGGCATCGTCCCGGGCGGCGGCGTGGCGCTGATTCGCTCGATTCCGGCGCTCGATAAACTCAAGGCCGCTGGGGATGAGCAGATCGGCATCGACATCGTGAAGCGCGCGCTGGAGGAGCCGCTGCGGCTGATCGTCCAGAACGCCGGAGAGGAAGGCGCCGTGGTTTGCGAGAAGGTGCGCGCCAACTCCAATCCCAACTTCGGCTTTGACGCGCAGGCTGAAACCTACGGCGATTTGGTCGAGGCGGGCGTCATCGATCCGACCAAGGTTGCCCGTACGGCGCTTCAGAACGCCGCTTCCATCGCTTCCCTCATGCTGACCACTGAAGCGTTGATCACCGAGATCCCGGAGAAGGAAGAGAAGCACCCGATGCCTCCGGGCGGCGGCATGGGCGGCGGGATGTACTGAGGTAGCGGCGGGTTTACCCCGCCATTCCGGGAGTAGGCAGTAAGCAGAAGGCAGTAGGCAGTAAGAACGACAGTTGACAGTTGATAGTCAACAGCAAGAACCCAGGGCGGGGAGAACACTTCCCCGTCCTGGCGCTTGCGAAGGCGGACGACATGGTAGTAAGGAAAGCGAAGCTCGTTGGACCCAGGGGAGTAGCCCGAGGCGACATCCTTAGCTTGGTCGAGCGGTGGCGTGGCGTATACCGTCTCGTTTCGGGGCCCCTCACTGATAAATGCATCGAGGGCGTCGACAAGGCGCGCGTTCGTTTTCCAGAGCTGACGGAAGAGACGATCGACAGGCTCACGAGGATTTTCGACCAGCGCTTCGTCGCAGCAGAGTTTGAAGCTCTCGTGCCCTTCACTGGCCAGGATCAGGCCCTACCCGAGGCACGGGAGGGCCTAGCTGCGGCCGTGACGGAGAGGATCGAGTGGCTGACAAAGCTCCAAAACGATCTGGACAAGTTCCCAGAATCAGGCAGGGTAACGATGGGCGGGCACCGGTAGCAACGTCGCACGCCAAAATCACGAGCTATCAGGATCGCAGGGCGGGGAGAAAGTTTCCCCGCCCTCATTTTTGGCAATGGCAAGTTCCGATGACAGCCCTCTCCTTCTTGGGGGAGAGGGTGGACCGCACCGGCCTTTTCATCAGCCGGGACGGGCCGGGTGAGGGGGTCCGGGTGGCGCTTGCCTCAAATCCACATTGCGCCCCATACTCCCTCTATGGCCATCCCAAAGGTAGCTCGCGGCGGAAACCGGAAAGCCGAGCAGACCCCGGAGGAATCCTCGTGTTCGTGCGGCGGAAGTCGAGATCACGAAGCCTGCGGATGAAACTGGGCTGCGCGAAAGGCCAGAGAATCTCTCCGCCGCCTACGAGCTTCTGACCGGTTTCTCACCCGACTTTTTCAAAGGTGGCCGCCGCCAACCCAAACTGGATAAGCGTTTGGGGCTTTGAGGCACTACCTCCGCGGCGTCATTCCGCAAAAGCGGGAATCCATTGGTTGCGGTTCCGACGCCAACCTCCTGTATTTCGTCTTCCGCCCAGGGGACGACGTGTATAATGACTTCAGGCGCGAGCATGAACAAAGCACAGCGGGATGAGCTAATTCGACTAATTGCATCTCCCCCGGCGGGGAGTGAGATTGCTGCTGCCAAGGATTTCGGGATTGACCTCACACTGCTGATTCGGACTCTCGAGTTGACACCTACGGAGCGTCTTCAGAAGCTTGCCGCCGCGCAGGCCTTTGTCTACGAATTGCAGGCCGCCAAGAAAGCAGAAGGCGGAAAGCAGAATGCCGGAAGCGCAGAGTCTGGGCCTAGGAGTGAATTCGAACTAATCCTCAAGATCCTCTGGGATGCGGAAGTCCGATTCGTGATGGTCGGCGATTCGGCGCTTGCGGCGTACGGACGCTTTCCCGCTAGCCTGCTTCTAGAGCTGTGTTACGACCTAGACAGCGATAACAGCAAGCGCCTTGCAAAAGCTCTCGAGCCCTTCCACCCGCGTTTGCGCGGGGTCCCGGAGGACCTGCCGTTTTGTTTTGACGCAGTAACCATCGCGGGCGGGATGAACTTCACTTTGGCAACCGATATCGGCGACATCGACCTATTTGGTGAGGTCGCCGGCATCGGTGGGTATGAAGACGTAAAGGGTTTGTCGGTCATCCTGGGTTTGTTCGGGTATCAATGCGCGGTACTGTCCCTCGACGGCTTAATTCAGTCCAAGCGCGCCACAGCCCGTCCCAAAGACCTCCTGATCCTACCTGAGATTGAAGCCTTGCGCGAAATGGAAGCACAGGTTAAACGCGAATCAGGGCCTGCGGACGATCGAAACCAGGGTCGGATCGAAGACAAGCAAACAAAGACCTAGATGCGCAGCGGTTCGATGACGACGGCAGTCCCGTAGCAGAGGACTTCTGTGGCGGACTCTCGTCCTACCACCTCTGAGGCGTCGTAGTGGAGGCCGACGACGGCGTTGGCGCCTACTTCCATGGCATGCTCGATCATCAAATCGTAGGCCTGCTGGCGAGCCTGCTCGCACATCTCGGTGTAGGCGCCGATGCGCCCTCCGATAAGGCTCTTCAATCCTCCCAGGATACCTTGGGCGATGGTGGGCGCGCGCACGATGATGCCGCGCACAACTCCCTTGTATTCTCAGATGCGGTAACCGTCAATGTTCAAGGTTGTGGTGACGGGGATGCTCATGGTTGACTCCTAGGTTTGTTGAGCGCTCGATTCGTGCCGCCCAGACTCCTCGACTTCCCGACTCGCCGACTGCTCGACGCCCATTAGTGTAGATGTCGCCTTCTCTTTCAAAGCCTTGATGCGGTCGCGGAGCTGAGCGGCCTTTTCAAACTCAAACTGCTTGGCGGCTTCGCGCATTTGCTTCTCAAGGCTCTTGGTGAGTTCTTCGAGCTGGTCAGGGGTGACGGGCTCCTCCGGCAGGTCGGCGGGCACCTCGACATAGTCCGCCGCCACGATGGAGGCCAAAACCATATCAACGGGTCTGACTATGCTCTCCGGCGTGATGCCGTTATCTTCGTTGAAGCGAGTCTGCTTGGCACGCCGGCGGTAGGTTTCCGCGATCGCCCGGTTCATTGACTCCGTCATACGGTCGGCATAGAGGATGGCCTTCCCGTGCAAATTCCGCGCCGCGCGTCCCATAGTCTGGATCAGCGCTCCGGCCGAGCGCAGGTAGCCTTCCTTGTCGGCGTCGAGAATGGCGACCAGCGACACTTCCGGCAGGTCAAGCCCTTCGCGGAGAAGGTTGATGCCGATCAGCACGTCGAACTCGCCGCGCCGCAAGTCGCGCAGGATTTTCACACGCTCGAGGGTTTCGATCTCGGAGTGAAGGTAGCGGCAGCGCACGCCGACTTCGGCATAATACTCCGCCAGGTCCTCGGCCATGCGCTTGGTGAGCGTGGTCACCAGAACCCGTTCGTTCGCTGCCACCCGGCTGCGAATATCGCCCAGCAGGTCCTCGATCTGGTGGCGCGTGGGACGAACTTCCACCTCGGGGTCAATGAGGCCGGTGGGGCGGATGATTTGCTCGACGACTTCGCCGCCGGATTTGGTCAGCTCGTAAGGGCCGGGAGTGGCCGAGACATAAATCAACTGGCCTACCCGGTGTTCGAATTCCTCGAAGGAAAGCGGGCGGTTGTCCAGCGCGGAGGGCAGACGAAAACCGTAGTCTACCAGCGTTTGCTTGCGGGACCGGTCGCCGTGGTACATGCCGCGTAATTGCGGCACCGTCTGGTGGCTCTCGTCGACAAAGAGCAGGGCGTCCTGGGGCATGTAGTCGAGCAAGGTGGGCGGCGGCTCGCCTGGCAGACGGCCGGCAAGGTGGCGCGAGTAGTTTTCAATGCCGTGGCAATAGCCGATCTCCTTCATCATCTCGAGGTCAAACATGGTGCGCTGGTGGACGCGCTGGGCTTCCACCAGCTTGCCTTGCTTCTCGAGTTCGCCCCGCCACCATTCCAGTTCGCTGAGGATGCGCTGCACCGCGTCCTCTTTTCTTTCGGCAGGCAACACGTAGTGTGTTCGAGGATAAATCGGCAGGCGGGAATAGGTCTGCTTCACCTGACCGAACAGCGGGTCAATCTGGGCCAGGGTCTCCACCTGGTCGCCCCACATTTCGATCCGGTAAGCAACATCCTCATAAGTGGGAAAAACTTCAATAACGTCGCCGCGCACGCGGAAAGCGCCGCGCCGGAAGTCCACGTCGTTGCGTTCGTACTGGATCTCGACCAGCCGCCGCAGGATGTCTCGCCGCGCGATCTTCTGACCCTTTTCCAGCAGCAGGACCATTCCGTAGTAGGCTTCCGGCGACCCCAAGCCGTAGATGCAACTGACGCTGGCCACGATCACGCAATCGCGGCGCTCGAAGAGCGAGCGAGTCGCGGACATGCGAAGCTTGTCCAGTTCGTCGTTGATGGTCGCTTCTTTCTCAATGTAAACGTCGGAGGCGGGGATGTAGGCTTCCGGCTGATAGTAATCGTAGTAGCTCACGAAGTACTCGACGGCGTTGCGCGGAAAGAAGGACCGGAATTCGTGGTAGAGTTGGGCGGCAAGCGTCTTATTGTGAGCCAGTATCAGGGTTGGGCGGTTCACTGCCTCAATGACCTTGGCAACCGTAAAGGTCTTGCCGGAGCCTGTGACCCCAAGCAGAACTTGATGGGGTTTGCCCTCCTCAACCCCCCGCACAAGTTCCTGGATGGCCGTCACCTGGTCGCCGCGCGGCTGGTAGTCGCTGGAAAGATTGAAATTCCTGGAGCCGAGATCTTGTCCCATGGTGATTCAATTATATCAGTTGAGGAAAGAATTCTGTGACGTTACCAGTACCCGAACCCGGTTGCTCTCCGCAGCCTGTCCAGGCCGCCATCTGACGACATGAAGGCCAGCGCTCCTTTCGAGATTGAACGCAGCCGATTCCGGGGCTGAGGCCGGCAGGGGACGGCGAGTTGTGTTAAGATGATAGGTTTGGGGGCAGCTAAAAAGAATTGTGAGGCGGGGTCAATGGATCAAGTCAGGTGGCGTCGAGCAGTTGGGTTGACAGGGGGGGCGCTGATCGCGGCTCTTGTTGCGGGGGTTGTGTACGGCCGGGCGGCACGCGGGCAAGCGCCTGCCGGGGCAACCCCGAGTCCGGCCTCCGCTGCCGCGCCGTCTTCGCCTGATAAGGTGGTGTTGAAGGTCGGGGATCAGTCGGTAACTGAAGAGCAAATTGAAAAAGCCATCCACGGCCTTCCTCCGCAGGCTCAGAATTCTCTGGCCCGGCAAGGGAAGAAGCCCTTGGGAGATGAGTATGTTATGATGCTTGTCCTCTCCCGTGAAGCCCTTAGCAATCATCTTGACGATTCTCCCGACTACAAGGAGACGCTCGCCTTGACGCGACTCAAGATCCTGGCACAGGAGGAGTACCAGCAAATCCTGAAACGGGCCGCCGTGACACCTGAAGAGACGAGCAATTATTTTGCCGCACATCAAAGCGACTTCGATGAACTCCAGGTGCTCCAAGTTACGGTTCGCAAGAAACCGGAAGGAGCCAAGGAAGGGACCCCGGGGTTTCCGCCGGAAGAAGCCAAGGCCCGCACGGAAGAGATCCGCCAGGCGTTCATTGCCGGGCAAGACCCAAAGCAAGTGGCCGGCAAATTTCAAATGGCCAACGTCGTGCGGGTGGATAGCCAGCCTTTTACGATACGCCGGGGGCAGGGCCCAGCGGACATGGTGAAGGCGGCCTTCGAGCTCAAACCCGGCCAGGTAAGTGAAGTGTTTGACTTTGGGACGGCGTTGGGATTCGTGAAAGTTGTCTCGCACCAGGCAGAGGATTTGAAAAGCGCCACTCCAAGAATCGAGAGCATTCTCCGGCCTCAAAAGATCAACTCTGCGTTGGACGCGCTCAAAGCAAAATCCAAGATCTGGATGGATGACGCCTATTTTGCCTCGCCCACTGGGCCGCAAATTCCGCCCAAGCCGCCTTCGACGCCCAGTGCACCGACTGTTCCTAAATAGTTCAGCGCCAAAGTAGGTACTAGTACCAGGACCGGTGTAGGGTACAGCCAACTTCCACTCACGGATAGGGACCCACGAAGTGTTGACAATCCCTTGCCAAGCCTCTGACATTCGTCAGACAGCCTATCGAAGTTATTTTTCAACAACTCTGTTGAAAACCTTGTGGAAAAGCTGGCTTCATGTTACGGGAAGGTTAACGATCGGAAGAGCTTTCAACTCTTTGCACCAACCTGTAGCATCTCTTGATCTGGTCCCCTAACCCTCAAGAATTCTCTCCCCTCTATTCCGGATTTGGCATGCCCTTCGCGCGCCTTCAATACTAAAGTTGGGGCTGCGGTTTCTTGAGTTTGACTTCAATGGTCTGATTATCTTGCTCAAGCTCAATTTCTTTGCCAAAACTCTGATGCCGTTCAGCCGTTACGAACAAATGGACAGTTCCTTTCGGAATATTCGTGAACCGGTATTGTCCCTGTGCATTGGTTTTCGCACCGTAAGAGACAACATGATGGAGTTTGCCGGATTTGAAGGTGAGCGTCAGACGCGCCTGGCTGATAACTTCACCGGTTTCGGCCTCTTTTACCACGACGTTGAAACTGAACTCGGGAGTTGGGGGCTGCTGCGCAGAGTTGCTAACCACGCCGGAAAGTAGAATAACTATGCCGACACAAATCCAAATTGCGGGCCGCGAATAATTCGAGCCAAACATGCTATGACCACTCCTTCCTCGATCTTTCTCTTGTCAACTCCTCAAACGAATTTTCTCAACAACTTATGTTCGCCTGGTGTAGGCCCCTAACCGGTCTCCGCTGTGCCTAACGGCCTCACGGACTCGGATATCCACTGCAAGTACTTGCGGGAACCCTCGACAATTGGTAGGCAGATGATCTCAGGCGTTTGATAACTGTGGAGCTTTACGATCTCAGATTCGATTTCAGCAAACAACGCCCCGGCGCTCTTGATGATCAGCAAACATTCCCCTTCTTCGAGGGTTTGGCCTTGCCAGCGATAAACCGATTCGATGGCCGGAAGGATGTTGACGCAAGCGGCAAGTTGAGCTTCTACCAAATGACGTGCGATCTTCCGGCCTTCATCTCGGTTTGCTGCCGTGACGAGGATCACGATTTTATCCGTCACCATTCCTCCCGCGCCGCCGGCATTGCCGAAAAGTTCCGCAAGTGCCGGGCCCATCCGGCGTTTAGGCTCACACGCGAACCTCCGGATAACTCCGGATAACTCGCTTGCTCGAAGCCTCTGCTCAGGATACAATAGCGCGTGCGGGGTCGGCAACGCCAACCGGGACTGTTGCCGGCCCACAACGCGGACTATTGATTTGCAGAGCGCGACAAAAGCCGCGGCAGGGCGGCCGGTGGCAAGGCGCCATTGCAGCGAGCGATCGGGTAGGTGGGCTTGGTCTGCGGACAGCTCCGCGCTTGGGCGATGGAAATGCTCCCCTGGGATACGGCAACTCTACGCCGTTACGCGACATACACACTCGTTGTGGTTTGTGTCGTGCTGATCGTCCACGAGATCTTAGGGGCGCATGGCTTTATGGCTCTGCGCCAGGAACGAAAGGAAATTGAAAGCCTGCGGCAGCAGATTCGCCAGCTCGAGGATGAAAACGCACAACTCGACAAGCGCATCAAGGAGCTTCAGTCCGACCCCAAAGCCATCGAACGTATGGCGCGTGAGGGGATGGGGCTGGCCCGTCCTGGAGAGTTAATCTTTACCGGCGTGCCCGAAAAGGATCCCCGCAAAGAGCAAACTCCTCACGCCGCTCCCGACCACACGGCGAAGTAACCGTGCTTACTTCCGGGCGACATAATTCACGCCGTCAACCCCTCTAAAGTCACCGTCCTGGGTCCAGTGTCAACCTCCTCCCGCTCTCATCGCACCACGCCTTCCAACGGACTGGAAGCTGCGGCGTAGAGTTTTCTGGGCATGCGGCCGGCGAGGTAAGCCTGGCGGCCGGCGATGACAGCGTGCTGCATCGCTTGTGCCATCAGGATGGGGTCTTGAGCGGCGGCTATGCCCGTGTTCATCAGGACTGCATCGGCGCCCAGTTCCATGGCTACGGCTGCGTCGGACGCCGTACCTACTCCGGCATCAATGATGACGGGCACGCTGGTGATCATCTCGCGCAGGATGCGTATATTGGCGGGATTCTGAATGCCCAAGCCGGACCCAATAGGCGCTCCCAGGGGCATCACTGCCGCCGCCCCCGCGTCGATGAGCCGCCGAGCGGCTATCAAATCGTCATTGGTGTACGGTAAGACGACAAACCCTTCTTTGACCAGCACCTCGGTCGCCCGCACCAACTCGAAATTGTCGGGGAAGAGCGTCTTCTCGTCTCCGATCACTTCCAGTTTAATCCAGTTGGAAAGGCCTACTTCCCGAGCCAGGCGGGCCGTCCGAATAGCCTCGTCGCCGCTATAACAGCCGGCCGTATTGGGCAGAATGAAGTACTTCTGACGGTCCACATAATCGAGCAAAGATTCTTTGCTGCGGTCCGTGAGATTCACGCGCCGGACTGCAACCGTCACCATCTCTGCGCCGGAAGCCTCGTGGGCCCGAGCCATTTCTTGAAAGCTCCGGTACTTCCCGGTGCCGATGATCAGTCGCGAACGAAACTCCCTGCCGGCAATCCGCAGAACGTCGTTATCCATGTCTTGCTCCTTTCCTTTTGATTCTAGATGCCGGCGCGTGAAATTGCAATGAAGGCAGGGAAAGCTGTCAGCTTTCAGCGATCAGCTATCAGCCAACGCGCACTGACCGCTCCGAGTTAGGAGATGACTTCTTCGATCTTAGATCTGAGATCTCAGACTTGAGAGCCGAAAGCTGAGAACTGACAACTGACGGCTGATAGCTTTTTCCCAGCCGCCTGAATTGGCCGCCTGAATTGGCTTGTCATTGGGTTCAGTCACAGGTACAATTAGTTTGGTCAGGGCAAGGACAAACAGCTTGAATTCGGGCCCGGGAGTACCGATCCTCTCACGGCATCGGCCGTCGGGGATTGACTGACTTCGAATCGGCTTCAATGCGGTCTTGCCACCGCAGGGGCGGACAAAAATCTTGGAAAAAAAAACGAGGAGGAATACGATGATCAAGAGAATCGCAATGGTTGGGATGATGTTGTTCGCTTTTGGCTGTCTGAGTTGGGCTCAAAACAAGACGTTCACGGGCACGGTCAGCGACGAACATTGTGGAGCCAAGCACGCCAAGCCTAGCGCAATGGCTGAGACTTGCGTTGAAAAATGCGTGTCGGGCGGCGCCAAGTACGTTCTGGTCAGCCATGGAAAAGTGTACCAGGTTGATGATCAAGGTAAGTTCAAGGGCTTGGGTGGGAAGGCTGTGAAGGTGACGGGCAGCCTGAGCGATAGTACGATTACGGTTGCTGATGTTTCTCCCGTCGGGGGCAAGTAGACAGTTGTAATCCTGGCTACGGAAGACAAAACAACCAGCGACTGGGGCGAGGGGGAGAGTGCTGGGGAGCGGCGCCGCGCGTAGACGACTGCAGCGGAGAAGCGTGCCGTTCTACGCTTCCGTTCCCGCCTCTTTCGCAGCCTGCTGTGAAAGTGATTCCCCTCCTCGTACGGAGGCGGCGGTAGGGGAGGGTGGTTGCCTGCGGGCCGGCCACCCCTGACCCCTTTCCACTGAGCCGAGGAATCGTTTTCAGGATTCCGCGGCGGAATGAGCGACTGCCATGCATTCGCTGTCCTTACCCGAAGGCTTATCACTAGTCCCAATATCTTATTTCTCGTGACTCTCTCTTTTCAGCTACAATAGCTTGGAGGTGACCAAATGCGGAGAATCGCCATTTATGGTGTGCTGCTCTCGTTTGTCGCGGGCTTGAGCCTCGCGGGGAACGCGAAAGCTGTGACAAAGACTTTTGTTGGGAGTATCAGTGATTCCATGTGCGGCGCGAAGCACATGATGCCGGGGCAGAGTGACAAGAATTGCACCCTGGCGTGTGTAAAAGCCGGCGCCAAATATGTGCTTGCCGACGCCAGCGGCAAGGTCTATCAGCTCAGCGATCAGAAGAAGCCTGAGCAATTTGCAGGACAGAAGGTGAAGGTCACTGGAACACTTAAGGGTGACACCATTAATGTCAGTTCGATCGAACCTGCGAAGTAGCGGCGACACCGCGTCTGCGGAATCGCCCAACGGCAGCGTAGAGCCGACTCTAAACAGACAATTGAGAGCATACTATGGATCCAGACAGCAAGGCCCCTGAGGCGGAAGGATGGAAGGTCCGTCGAGTGGGAACGGTGACGTTCGCGATTTCAAAACCCAAGCGCAAAGCCCACAAATTACGCCAATCACGGCTGAAGAACCGGCGCCGGGCGCGCTGAGCGCCCTTGGGTCCAGCAGTTGCGGCAAGGTCGCCGGCGGGGGCGGCCACGCGGCGCCTGAGGAACCCTTACAACGCAATTCTCTCATACCTTTTCGCCGCCAGGAGACAGTGACGGGCGGGGGAATTTGTCGCCATGTCGCGAAGAAGCACCTGAGCGGCGTCGTGTTACCAAAGAAGGTGAAACCGTTGGTGGTTTTTCACCCTGAGTGCGTGTGACTTTTGCGGCTACAAGCGGTAGTGAGGCTACTTAGCGATTCGGAACCCTGTCATCCTGAGCCCTTCGCTGTCATCCTGAGCGAAGCGAAGAGCCTGTCCTGAACGAAGTGAAGGAATCTCGCTCTGGGTGCTCAGGGTAGACTCTGCGAAGAATCTGCGTTAGTTCGCCTCGGACCGGAACTGCAGGTCCTTAGCTTCGCTCGGAATGACAGTGTTGTTTCGTGCGGACCCAACACGGACTATCACTCGTCCTCCGCAACGTCGAGCGCCATGCTTTCTCCCAGCGCGCCGCGCCTCCCTTTCACCTCCTCGAGCGAAATCGACGGCAAGCCGGCCTGCCTCAGGGATTTCTCCTGACCCTTTTCTCCCCGGATACCAAAATCCAGCCCTTTTTCCACTCCTCCTGAGAATCACGCAACTTCTCTGTCGTGCGCCCAAAGACGTGGGGACATAGCACCTTCGGACAAGCACCTTCGGACTCCTTGTCAAAGTCGCAGGCAACGAGTATAGTACGGCTCCTATGATGGAGGACTTCGGACGTCCGAAGGGTCGGGGAAGGCCTGTTTGCAAAGGCCAAGGAGCTTCTACAGGAGTGTGGCGACCTCAATCTGACGGGGTTCGTCTTAGAGGCCACGGGCGAACTAGAGGTTGTTGACCTTAATGGGCCGGATGCGGCGGCGAGACGTGAGCGGAAGCGAGAGTTCCGGCAGAAAGCGCGGCGTGCGACCGCCGTAGCCTCTTTCACCATCTGCCACAATACCTATCAGGCGTTTGAGCCATTCCGAGCCCAAGAGGCAGGCGAATGCCGCGCGGATGGATCGCAGACCGCCAAGCGCACCACTGCATTGAGATGCGAATCGAAGCACCAGGACAGGAACCGAAGTGTGTCATCGTTCCCCTACCCCGAACCCGAACGGGATGGTTGAATTTCGGAGAACAGTGGGAAGGCCCGCAGGACTTCAAGGGGCCTCCCACCCCCATGGCGAAAGCGAAGAAGGGCCGACAGAATTAGGGCGTACAGGACGGAGTTCGACTCGCAATCAGAACGAGGATTTTAAGTTGGGGGGCACAATGGTGATATTCAAACCCATTGGCTAACGAGCACCAGAGCTTGCCGAGGCCAATCGGGAGCGTCCGTCAGGGAAAGAGATTTCAGTCCAGAGAGCTAATAGGTCTCTACGATTCTCTTGGCATTCCACATTTCCAGCGCGGCCTCGTGTGGGCTGATGAGAACACCGCTCTCTTGCTGGAATCGGCTGTATTTCAACACGCCGTGCGGCAGCATAATTCTGTGGGAACCCAATAACCCGGACAAGGAAGGCATCCCGCTGCCTAGTCGGCCTGGGGCCCTACCGGCGGGCCAGCCTCTCGCAAGCCGAAATACCTATCGTTGACGGTCAGCAAAGAATCCGGAGCCTCCAAAACGTGCTTGGGTGGTTCGTCGAACCGTTGGAGGTTGCCAAGAACGAAAGCTCGGGACGAAGTTCATCGGCCGGTCAGGGCAGCGGCTCGGATGGAGTCGAGGGGGATGACGGCCGCGTTTGGTGCCTGAACCTGGCGCGCGTGCCTGAGCTTACTGAGTATTTCCGCGACGACTCAGCGTTGCGGTACTCGATGTTCTGTCCCTTCTCGACCGCGGAGAAAGCGCACCGCCCGAACTACCTCGTGCCTCTAAGCACTTTCTTCGGACGTGCGGACGCGGGTGTTTCGACATTCATCGCGCCCGCTCGCAGCGAGGAGGTCCTGCCCAAGATCGCGGAGATCGACTTAAGCAACGCATTAAACCCCTCCTGGGCAAAAGCGTCTTCTTTTTGAAGATTCTTCCGGAGCAGGAGACCAACGACATGCCTCGGGAGTCCCACGAGGAGTACCACCTACCCCAGGTGGTGGCCCTCTACAACCGAATCAACAGCGCTGGAAAGAGAGTGGAGGCCGAGGAGAAGATCTTCGCCACCCTTGTTTCTCTCCAACCCGCAACGAGTCGCGGGCTCAGTGATCTCTTCGAGAGGGTCCACCCCGAAATGTCCCAGGCGACCTAAGGAGGGACGATATCCTGAAGCGCCGCAAAGAGCGAAACTTCGGATTCAAGCTGTTCATGCGCGCGTCTGTCCAGTATGCGCCTACCACTTCCGTAGATCCCCTGGGGAGCAATTCGTTCTCATTCGACGTGATCAATAGTGCGTCTTTCCAAACGAAGCTCAAGAAATACGATGAGAAGGTCCAGCAGCTATTTGAACGGTCGAGCGACATCGTGAAGTTCGTGAGGATATTCTACGGGACGGTCTGAAATGCGATGACCTCCAGACATTGCCGGACACCATATCCCTCGTTCCGCTTTTCCAGATCCTTATCCGCTTTAAGCCTCTTATGGAGGGTGACTATGCCAAGGTCCTGCAAGGCCTGGCATTGAGGTTACTCCTCTCACAGAATCTAACCCAGCAACAAATTCTAGGTCTCGCAAAATCCGTCAACAAAGCCGAAACCGCGAAGGATTGCTTTGAGACGCTGGATCTCAAGATCGAAGGCTCCGACGCCTTGCGAGAGAAATTGGGCAAGGGGCTCGAGGAAGCCAACAGTCTTATGAATCGGTATGTGTTAATGCTTTACTGGCTCCTGCGGAAAAGGGGAGCACACGATTTCTCATACAAAAACCTTAAGGCGAAACAGCAACAGGAGTAAAAGCCGGGGACGGAGAAAATAGAAGGAGCGCTGGAAGAACGTGCGAAACCCGAAAAGCAGCATATCGTCCCCTGCAGCTGCGCGCGAAAGTCTACAACATCGAGCAACAGCGGGGCCGAGTTAGCCGACACAAGGTCAACAACATAGGGAACATCACCTTCATCTCGCATGACCTCAATTCCATTGATAAGGGGTTAGGAGATAACGCCATTAACATCGACAATGACAATGAGCCGCCCGAGAATCTTGCGCACCACTTCCTCGGAAACGGAGTCGGAAAGGCCTACAGTAATGTGGCGATGCGCGTTACAAGCAATACGCAACCTGCGGAAGATGAAAGGGCAGAAGCCCGAATGCTTTTCGAGGACTTCTGCGGGCAGCGCCGGGCTTTGATCCAAGAAGCATTTGCCAATGGGTTGAGGACCTTGGACAGCTCAGGATCGCAGTGGACATTGCGCCGGAGGAGCGCCTTTTCGCTGCCCCACTCCGAGATATGGTTCGGGCCGGTACCCTTCCGCCTAGCGTTTGGACAAGCTTCTGGGGCGGATTCAATGACGACTGCTCCGCTGCGGAGCACGCTCTGCCCGAAGATTTGCCGCTAAAAAAGGAGCCACCCAGAGAGGGAACCTATGCGTGGCCCTTGCGGAGAAACAAGGCGTATCTCAGTTTCGTTTTCTATGTTCGCGGAGCACTTTGCTGTAGGATTTCTATCGAGCCCGGCGCCATGGAAGAGTTCCAGAAACTTCGGGAGGAGAAGGAACGGATCGAACATGAACTAAGGGTGAACCAAGGTCTGAAATGGGAGGAAGTCACGGCTGAGAACCAATGGGCTAGGATTTCTGAGTGCCGGCGGGCGAGCCTAAGAGGCTAAGGACGAGTGGCAGGACTTGTACAGGTGGATGAGGGACCGCGCTGAGGTGTTTTACCGGGTGTTTAAGCCGCGAGTCCAGACGCTTTTTCCCTAAACTGCTCAGTGAATGCCCTGATGGCTACTCGTTACCGAACCGAACTTTCGAACGATCGGCGGGTGTGGCGCATACGTCCGTGTGCCAGGAAAGCCTGGCTGATCTTGCAAGCTGGAAGGAGCTTGTCCTGTAATTGCCCATTCAACAGGTAGCCAATCGAGCGTGGGTGGGAGTAATCCCGCCGGCGAAGCCTCGAGCGGCGAATCCGTGAGCCATAACGCAAGTGAACCCGTTTCGGCCTCGTTAGCGCAAAGGGGAAGTGGTCAGTCTTCGGACGTAGATGAAACCTGAAACTCGCCGTGAAGCAAGGGGCGACAGCAGCGGCGGGACTTCTCGGGGTGGTAGGGGATGGTGCGCGGAGAAAGATCGGCGGAGGAACCTGGGAGACCCGACGGGGTGGTGTCCCGATTTGATCGGGGGACCAACGTCCTGGGGGAATAAATAACCGCAGGCACGGCTCCGGTCGGGAGTCGGACCGGCTCATAGTAGCGGGGAAGCGGGTAATGACCGTGGAGCGAAGGGGCCGGAGCAGAAGCACGATTCGGTAAGAGGAAAGGAGAGCCGCTTGGAAAAGACCCCCACTACGGGACAACCGACGGTGGCCGAGATCGCACCGGAAACGGGACGAGCAAGGCCGCTGCCGGAGAAACTCTCTTCTCTGAGACAGAGTCTGGGCCAGAAAGCCAAGCAGGAGCCGAAGTTCCGGTTCTATGCCTTGTACGACCGGATCTATCGGCGAGACACGCTGGAGGCGGCGTGGGAACGGGTGCGAGCCAATCGGGGCGCACCCGGCGTGGATGGTGTGACGATCCAGGGGATCGAAGCGTTGCCACGCGGGGTGCAGGGATTCGTGGAAGAACTCCAGGAGTCGCTGCGTGCCAAAACCTACCGACCTCAAGCGGTACGGCGCGTCTACATTCCGAAGGCCAATGGGAAGCAGAGACCTTTAGGTATCCCGACGATTCGGGATCGGGTGGTGCAGATGGCCACCTTGCTGATCCTGGAACCGATCTTTGAAGCCGACTTCGAAGATTGTTCCTACGGATTCAGGCCCGGGCGCTCGGCCCACCAGGCGCTGGAGGAGATACGCGGGCAGTTGCAAGCCGGGTATCAGGCGGTGTATGACGCGGACCTGAAGGGATATTTCGATTCGATTCCCCACGACAAGCTGCAGGCCTGCCTGCGCATGCGGATCGCGGACCGGTCGGTCCTGAAGCTGATTCGGATGTGGTTGGAAGCGCCGGTGGTGGAAGCGTCGGACACGCCTGGGGGAGCGCCGAAGATCAGCCGATCGCGGAAAGGGACGCCGCAGGGGGGAGTGATCTCGCCCTTGCTGGCGAACCTGTACTTGCATTGGTTCGACAAGGTGTTCCATCGGGCGGCGGGGCCGGCCCATTGGGCCAAGGCCAAGCTGGTGCGCTACGCCGATGATTTTGTGGTGTTGGCGCGCTACGTGGGTCCGAAGCTGAGTGGGTTTATGGAGGAGAAGCTGGAATCCTGGATGGGACTGGAGATCAATCGGGAGAAGACGCGGGTGATCGACCTGAAACAGAAGGGGGCGAACCTGGACTTTCTGGGCTTTACCTTTCGCTACGAGCCGGACCACTTCGGTCACGGTGGCTCGTACCTGAGGATGGAGCCGTCGAAGAAGGCGGTGAAGCGGGAACGGGCGAAGCTGCACGAGTTGACCAGCGGTCCGGCTCGGAGCACGCCGATTCCGGCCCTGATCGCTGACCTGAATCGACACCTGAAAGGCTGGGGGAACTACTTTCGTTTCGGCTATCCCCGTCGCGCTTTCGATAAGGTCAATGAACACGTACAAGTCTGTCTCCGCCAGAATTTACGGCGGCGCAGCCAACGGCCCTTCCGACCGCCGGAAGGGATCACGGACTATGCGAACTTTCAGCGTCTCGGGCTGAAGCTTCTCTGATCCGGGACCGTGCCACTGCCTGCGCGTGCTTTCGGCTGAACGCTTCTGCGAGAGCCGGATGCGGGAAATCCGCACGTCCGGTTCGACGAGGGGAGAGGAAGTCGGGCTTCCGCCTCGCTTCCCCTTCTACTCTACCGACAAAAACCGGTCGGGACGCGCCACCCACGCGCCGGGGCCTAAATATGCAGGTTATTGCATATATGTGTCAAAATGCCACAGTTTGGACCCTGATTTTCACAATGTGAAAACTCCTCGTCTCGCCAACCGACTGATTCCATTGCAATAACGATTTATTTTCGCATTATTCTCAGCATTTCCCATTCTCCCATTTTCTTCTGACAGCCTGGAAGATGGGGGATTATCGCAGTTAGCCCCATGAGAAAGGAAACGAGACATGGAAGATTCAAATGCTAACCAGGCGACAAGCCCATCGCCTATCACCAATTGCCCATCGCCAACCGCCAGGCGCTCCGGCGGCCCACGCACGCGAGAGGGCAAGCGGCGCTCCTGCCAGAACGCCCGCAAGCACGGCCTCTACACGGACGAGCGGTTCTTCGAGGGCGCTGCCCTGGAACTGGGCGACGACCCGCGGCAGTTCCAGCGCCTGCTGAAGAGTCTGGTTGAGGCGCGTCAGCCCGTGGGCGCCCTGGAGATGGCTCTGGTGGAAGACATCGCTCTGCTGCTCTGCAAGAAGGCGCGGGTGGACCGCTCGGAACTGGCCGTGCAGGTCTCGAACCTGCACCACCACGATCTGGAGCGCGACAAGTTGTCCCTCCAGGTGGGGACCGGAAACAGCGACGCGGTGGAGTTCGAGGTGCGGGAAAAGGGCCTGCGCCGCTTCCTGGACTCGCCTGGGAAGTTCGAGCAGGTGCTGGGCTTTCTGACCAACCTGATCGCCATGATCGATAAGAACGAATTCGGTTATGGGATGCGGGAAGCGCTGATCGCCCTGTACGGAAGCGATTTCACCCTGCGGGGTGTGAAACTGTACGAGTACCGCTACGTGTTGGCGAAGATGCCGGAGGGGGAGGCCTTGGAGAAAGCCAAGCGGGACATGATGGCCTGGGTGGCGGAGGAGATCTCGGACGTGGGGCGGGAATACGAACTGTACCTGCACGAGCACGTGGAGAGCACGCGGGCGGCGCGCATGGCGGCGACGGCGCCCTCGCAGGCCCAGTGGGGGGCCATCATCCGCCAGCAGAACTCGCTCGCCCGGCAACTGGAACGTAAGATCCGCTTGGTGCAGTGAAGCTAGTCGATGTTCTAGCGGGTGCAAGTCCCGCCCGTGCAGATTGCCCAGTTGGCACGGTAGTGATACCCGGCGGCGGGGCGGGTGACCAAACCGTCGGAAGCCCGGAAGTAAACGCTCTCTCGATGGCTGGGTGCGAATCCGGTCTGCTCCGACAAGGAGAGCTAGCAAAACAACAGGTCGTAGCGCAAGCGAACCGTAGTTAAGCCCCGAAAACTTACCCCCTTACTCGGATCGGAGTGTGAGGGTGAAGGGAATGCCGAAACTGTCATACGGAGTTGAAGGCTAGGATCTTCGGCGAAGTACTGGGTACCAGCGGCCGAAGGGTTCCCCGTGGTCGTAGAGGACGACATGTTGCGAAAGAGCATCGATGAAAGCTCAGAACCACTCGCGGGTCGCCTAGGCCTGCACCAGGCAGGCACAGCGAAGATATTTCGTATAAACCGCAATGCGGCGAAGTCGGGATGTGCCGGCGAGTGGGGCGGATGGGGCCAGTTAAGCGAGGATGGGTCGGGACAGCATAACCCGGACCGGAGCGAGGGCCCCTGGGGTAGAGCGGGATACCGCTCGCGCGGAGGTGCCTGCCTGTCCCATCGTCCCTGACACAGAGCAGGGAAATCCTGATGGAGGCCGCAAGCACGAAGGACGATGGCAAACCCGCCCGCGGGGAAGGCCTCGTCTGATAATCCGGCCTTTAAGCCGTACCGGGGAAAACCCGCCGTACGGAATTCTAGGGGAGGCAATGGAAACGTCGGCATCATTCGAAGCCCGGTCCGCGCCATTGCCTTACCCGACCTGATGGAGCTGCAGCGGGAGCGGAAGAACGAAGCGCAACTTCTCGAGAGCCTGGAAGCGTCATCGCCGCCGGATGCGGGCGACTCGCAGGGCGGCGGTCAACCCGCAAGTTCGAAACTCGAAAATCGAAATTCGAAACTCGGCTCTTCCATTTCCGGCTGAACGCGCCAACGGTAGCGCCCCGGCGGCTTCACACCCTTCCGCGACCGGGATGGCGCAGACCTCGTCTTGTGAGGTCTCCGATGTCCCGAAGGGACAGGCTGGAACGGAGAATTCGAATCAGCCAGTGACCGAAGAACAGGGCGGCGTGCTGGAGGAAAAACGGACAATAACTTCAGTTACCGCCGCAACGGCAGCGGTGCTGGTCTGGATCGGCGCGGTCCTTGCCGTCACCTTCACAAACATCAAAAATCGTGGGAACGAACTCAAAGAATTATTGCAAAGACAGGGGATAACTGAAATAGCGGCCTCAAAACGAACTCATTTTCGCGCAGAAGAAACGGCACCCATCGCCGTGGAACGAGGCGGCATTCGACGATTGTCACGGCTCGCAGACTGCCGGGACAACTTCGCTCCGCATCGCAGCCTCCGCCCGGCGTGTTTCATCTATATAAGTGGCGCGGCGCCGGGCGGCGAGGCATATACGGAGAAGCTCTTCACCCCGGTGCAGTTGTGCGGTAGGTCGGTATGGTCCATGTTCTAAGACATTACGGGTATCCTATTTTTTTCCTCGTAGTCCTTGCGGAGAGCCTGGGGTTGCCCGTTCCGAGTTTCCCGGTCATCCTGATCGGCGCCGCACTGGCAGCGGAGCTGCGCTTCCGTTTGACGATCATCGTAGCGCTCAGCGTGTTCTGCGCGCTTTCGGGAGACTCTGTTTGGTACTTTCTTGGAAAACTTCGCGGTCGGTCGATTCTCCGGAGACTATGTTCCCTGTCGCTGAGTCCTGATTCCTGCGTAGGCCGCACGGAAGATTTCTTCGCCCGAAACGGTCTGAAGACGCTGCTGTTCGCCAAGTTCATACCCGGTTTAGCTACGGTCGCCTCCCCTTTGGCCGGGATGCTCAACACCTCTTACCCTCGCTTTGTGCTGTTCGATCTGGGTGGGATCAGCCTCTGGGTAACGTCCGCCGTATTGTTAGGGCTGGGTTTTCGGGCACAGGTTGAGTGGTTGCTCGCCTGGTTGGGGGCACTCGGAAGGACCAGTGCCTTGATTCTGTGCGTCCTCCTGGCCGGGTGGTTTCTTTTGAAATGGTTTGAGCGCCGGCGATTCTTCCGGCTGCTCGAAAGGTCGCGCATTTCTCCGCAGGACTTGAAGCAACGCCTCGCGCAAGGCGAAAATCTGGTCATTGTCGATCTGCGGTCTGACCTCGCCTATCAGCAACAAGGCTCGAGGATTCCGGGCGCGATTCACATTCCTCCCGGCGAATTCCATCGTCGCAACGGCGAAATCCCGAAAGACCGCCCCGTGGTCATGTACTGTACTTGACCGAACGAGGCTACCAGCGCCAGGATGGCGCTTCTACTCAAGACAAAAGGGTACAAGGTTATTTTGCCATTGCTGGGTGGTTTTGACGCTTGGCTGGAGCTCGGCTACCCCACGGAAGCCTCCGACGCGCGGGAAGGCTTTCCTGATCGCGTCTCCGACCCTCGCCCCCAAGTCCCAAAAGAGCAAGACAACTCTTGGGCTTGAGGTGTACTCTATCTACTAAGGGGAAGTTGCCGCCAGCTTAGTGCGTAGGGCTCGAGAAGGGATCACCAACTTATGACCAGGAAAGCAGTTGTGGGAATACTGACGGTGGTAATGGCGGGCTTATTTGCCCTTCTGGCTGCGGCTGCTGATCAGCCCTTGAACGCCGACGACGTAACCCTGCTGCTCCTTGGAGGTTCTCCCTCGCCAAAGATCATCGCGCTGGTTAAACAACGAGGCGTCAGTTTTAAGATGAACCCGGATCTGGCTAAGAAATTCCACGACGCTGGAGCCAGCGATGATTTGATCGACTCCCTGACCGATGCAGGCTTAAAAGCTCAGGCCTCCTCTTCCAGTTCCGCAGCGACCGAGACGACAACCGCCCCGTCCCGGCAAAGCCAATCAGGAGGTGCGCCCGCTCCAGCACCCGCCACACCAACCCCTGCCGTGACGACGCCGTCGCCCATTTCGAATCCCGCGGAGGTGGATCGGAAGGTTTCAGAGACATTGAGCGGCCTCGAGAGTAATTCGGAGGGGAACGACCGGCCTTATGCGGCGCGTTTCTCGCTCGTTTCGATCACAGGACAGAAGATAGATTTAGCCGATTATAAAGGCAAGGTCGTCTTACTCAATTTCTGGGCGAGTTGGTGCCCACACTGCCGCAGAATGATTCCCGAGCTGGTCGGGCTACACGACCAGTACTACAGCAAAGGGCTGCGGATCGTTGGTATTGCCGTAAGTGACCACAAGCAGGCCGTGGAGGCGTTTTACCAGCACGGCAACATCAGTTATCCCATCGCCATGGGCGATGCTTACACACGCGGGCTTTATGGCGGGGTCTCGGGTTTGCCGACTACGGTGCTGATCGGACGGGACGGGCGGATCTATTCGAGATTCGAAGGCGAGCCGCGTGACATCGGCACGCTCGAGGAAAGGATCAAGCGCCTGTTAGCTCGGCCGGCAGGTAGCCCCGAGGCTAATCAGCCAACTGTAGCCCAAGCCACTCCTCCCAACCAGCCGGCCGTCGCTTCTCCGGCAATCGTGGTCGGAGCTTCATCACCTGTGCCTGCCGCCGCGAGCGAAGGTTCCTCGGCAGGCGCTCCCGGCGTTTCCCAGCAATCTGCTTCCCCCAGTGCACCGCCTGCGAGCTCCCAACCCGCCAGCGTGAATCAGACAGTGGCGGAGACCTTGAACAAGCTTACCGCGCCCGAGGCCACCACTGCCAAGCCGCCAGCCGTCAAAGAGACGAAGGATCTCACTGATCCGAGCCCGGATCAAATCCAGAAAATCATCCAGGAGTTCGCTGCTAAAGAGAAACTCTTCAAGGAGGCCCGCGACAACTACACCTACCACCAGATCAACAAGGTTGAAGAACTGGGGCCCGACAACGAAATTGAGGGCGTTTACGAGCAGGAGTGGGACATCCTCTTTGACGATTCCGGCAAACGCATCGAGCGCGTCACCTATGCCCCTGCGGATACTCTGAAGAATATCAGGCTGACCGAAGAGGATCTCACATCTTTCCGCAACACCCAACCCTTCGTTCTCACCACGGACGAGTTGCCGGAGTACGAGATCAAGTACTTGGGACATGTAAAGGTCGACGAGATTACCGCTTACGTTTTTTCCATCCGTCCCAAAGAAATCCAGAAAGGGCACCAGTACTTTCAGGGCGTCGTCTGGGTCGATGACCAGGATTTGCAAATCGTTAAGTCGGAAGGCAAGCCCGTGCCCGAATTACACACCAAGAAGGGCGAAAACCTGTTTCCGCGTTTCACCACCTACCGCGAGCAGATCGACGGGAAATATTGGTTTCCCACTTACACCATGGCCGATGACACGCTCTATTTTTCCTCCGGCTCCGTGCATATTAAAGAGGTCCTTCGTTACACTGACTATAAACAATTCAAGTCGAAAGTCCGCATCGTGAGCGCCACGCCCACGGATCAACCCAACGCGCCGGCGATCCCGGCGACACCGCATCAGTAGTGGGTTGTCTGCTCCGCGCCACCATGCTCACCACCCCTACCCCTCCTCAGAGAGGAGGGGAATCGATGCTCTGGCTCGACGAAGGTGAGAATTACTACTATTTCGCTTCGAAGCCTCACCTCGCGCCCAAGTAACACAGGCACTCGTGCCTGTGGTGCTTCTGAATGCGTGAATCCAGCTTGTTACACCACATGACGCTGTCGTTAGGAGGGCCAACGTGGAACAGCGGGTGAGTCTCATCACGCTGGGTGTGGCGGATTTGAATCGCAGCAGGGAATTCTATGAACGCCTCGGATGGCGGCGGTCCATGGCGAAGGCCGAAGGCATCGTATTCTTTCAGCTTGGAGGAATGGCCTTCGCGTTGTATCCACGAGACAAGCTCGCAGAGGATGCGAACGTTCCCGGTGAAGGCCGCGGTTTCAGCGGGTTGACGCTCGCCTATAACACCCGTACACGCGAAGAAGTTGATTCAGTTCTCTCACTGGCGGCGGCAGGCGCCGAAATCCTCAAGCCTGCCAAGGAGGCTTTCTGGGGCGGCTATTCCGGCTACTTCGCCGATCCGGACGGATTTCTGTGGGAAGTCGCCTGGAATCCCTCCTTCCAAATTGCCGAGGACGGAAGCGTTCGAATTCCCGAGTAGCCAGGTACCAGGTGGCACAGGCACTCTTGCCTGTGGGTCGTTATCTTTCGAGACAAGCACAGCAGGTCTGATGCGCTACCCTGTCAAATCCGCGGTAGGCAGAAACTGCGGAGCACGGCGATGCCGGGTGGCCTGCTCGAAAGAAAAGGCCAGCTTTATCAAAGTCGGCTCGCTGTAAGCTCTGCCGAAGAATGAGATTCCGACCGGCAGGCCAAAGATAAAGCCGGCCGGCACTGTGATGTTCGGATAACCCGCCACGGCCGCCGGCGTCGAACTACCACCGGTGTCGTGGTCGCCGTCAACCAGGTCAGTCAACCAGGCAGGTCCTCCAGTGGGCGCGACCAGCGCATCCAACTGAAACTTCTCCATGACCGCGTCGATTCCTTCCTTGCGGGTGAGGCGATGATCCTTCTCGAGTGCGTCCAGGTACGCCTTTTCCGTCAGTGGTCCCTTGGCCTGCGCTTTGATGAATGTGTCTTGTGCGAAGTAAGGCATCTCCTTTTCGCGATTGCGGTCGTTGAACTCGATGATCTCCTCTAAGGTATGCACGGGTGCGTCGGGACCCAGTGCCGCGAGGTAAGAGTTCAGGTCAGCCTTGAGTTCGTAAAGGAGTACCTGGAATTCGGAGTCCCCGACCTGCTCCATGGATTCGACGTCGGCCGGATCCACAATCACCGCACCCTGGTGTTTCATCTCGTCGATGGCTTGGTTCATCAATGCGTCCACTGCATCGCTTATGCCGAACGATTTGCGCACCACGCCGATCCGCGAACCGCGCAGCCCGTGCGGATCGAGGAATCGGGTGTAATCCGTTAGCGCCTTTCCCTGGCTTGACCCTGTGGCCGGATCGTCGGTGTCGACTCCGGTTAATGCGCCGAGCAAAATCGCCGCATCGGCCACCGTTCGAGCCATGGGCCCGGCCGTGTCCTGGCTATGCGCGATGGGAACGATCCCGGCGCGGCTGACCAGGCCGACGGTGGGCTTGATCCCGACAATCCCATTGACCCCCGAGGGGCAGACGATGGAACCATCGGTCTCGGTGCCAATGGCCAGCGCGCAGAAGTTTGCAGAAACGGCGGCGCCCGAACCGGAACTCGAGCCGCACGGATTGCGGTCAAGCGCATAGGGATTGCGGGTCAGTCCGCCGCGTCCGCTCCAGCCGCTGGTCGAGTGAGACGACCGGATATTGGCCCATTCGCTCAGGTTGGTTTTCCCCAAAATGACGGCGCCGGCTTCGCGGAGCTTCTTGGCCACGAAAGAATCTTTTGGCGCCTGTGCTGCCACCAGAGCGAGTGAGCCGGCCGTGGTCATCATTCGGTCGCGGGTTGCAATGTTGTCTTTGATGAGCACGGGAATCCCATGTAGCGAACCGCGGGGGCCGTGCGCTTGGCGTTCCCGGTCGAGCTTCTCGGCGATGTCGAGCGCCTCAGGGTTGGCTTCAATGACAGAGTTGACGCCGGGTCCGTGCTTGTCGGCCGCCTCGATGCGCGCCAGGTACTTCTCCGCAATGGAACGCGCCGTGAGCCGGCCCGATTGCATCGCCTGCTGAAGCCCCGCAACCGTGATTTCACCCAAGTCGAATGCCTTCAAGCTTGCCTGCGCTTCTGGGGGAGCGGAGGCCGCGGCCCCGGCAACCAGGGGCAGGGAAGGCAGAGCCGTTGCCACGCCGGCGAGCATTCCGGAAGTTAACAGTCTTCGCCGAGTCAGATTGGAAGTCGTGATCCTTTTATTTGTTTGCTCCAAGGTTTTTCACCTCATGCCCGACCGCAAAGAGTGTAGCGCCGACCTTTAGGCCGGCGCTTCGGCGCTGACCTGAAGGTCAGCGCCGCGGCCCGAGTCTCTGATGGCCTCAATCAGTCCCTTAAGATCCTCGACTTTGGTGCGTGGATTCATGAGCGTGGTTCGGAGATAAATTCTGTTCCGCAAAACCGTCTGCACCAGGAAATACCTTCCCGAAGCCACCACTCGTTGGCGCACTTCTAACTGATGCTCATCGAGCTTTTCCGGCGCGTTCCCGGCGTTCCTGATCCGCGGCGGGACATGGCGAAAACAGAGAATGTTGCTTTCTGGCTCCGCGGCCAGTTCGAAGTCGGGTTGGGCTTTGAGCAGGGCTGCGAATTCGCGCGCCAGGTCAAACGTCCTGGCCACCAGCTCACCGATGGCTTCTGCGCCATGGACGCGCAGAGCCAACCAGAGCTTTATTCCCATGGTTCTCTTTGTGCACTCGAGTGTACGAAGCGCGAGGTCAAAATCCGCTTCCTCGGGACGCCGGGCGAAGAGATAGCTTGCCTCTTGCGAGAAGGCTTCATAGTTGTATCGCCGCTGGGGGAAGAGCACGGCGGTAACCAAGCTGGGAATGAAAAGCATTTTGTGTATGTCCCACACCAGAGAGGATGCCAGCTCGATACCGTCCGTAAGGCTACGATACTTTTCTGAAAAAAGAGCCGAGGCGCCGTGCGAGCCGTCGATGTGGAACCACACGGTTTTTTCCCGGCAGAACTCTCCCATCTCGCGCAAGGGATCGAAGGAGCCGGTCGCAGTCGTGCCGGCGCTGCCTACGATGGCCACCACCTTCTTCCCTTGCTGTACGGTCTGCCGGTACAGGCGGTTGAGCGCCGAAACATCGAGCCGGAAGCTATTGTCGGTGGGAATCGTGACAAGGGACTCCTCGCCCAGCCCGAGGACTCCCGCCGTGCGGGCCACAGAGTAGTGTGCTTGGTCGGAAACCAGCAGAGCCAGCGGCGGTCCTGCGCGGAGTCCCTGCCGCCACGCCGCGCCTTGCGTGGCGTGGTTGCGCGCGGCCAGCAGCGCCGTCAGATTCCCGAGCGATCCGCCGGAGGTCAGGACGCCATCGGCCTCGTGGGACCAACCGACCGATGTACAAAGCCAGCGTATGACTTGCCGCTCGATCTGCGTCCCAGCCTGCGCCATTTCGTGGATGGCGGCGCTATTGTTTAACAGACTCGAGATCAAATCGGCCAGCGCGGCCACGGGCAAGACGGCGGGAAGCTGATGGCCCATGTAACCAGGATGGTGCAGGTGAATGCTCTGTCCGAGGATCTGCGCCAGGCAGCCCGCGATCTCAGCCTCAGGGTCATCGGCGGAGTTCAGCGGAAGCGGGCCCTGGTACTGCTTGGAAAGTTCAATTGGAGCACAGAGCGGAAGAACCGGCATTTGACCCGCTCGAGCGGATTCAAGATAGGCTGCCAATGCCTCGACGACTTGGTGGCCATGGCGCCGGAACAACTCGGGGTCGTAAGGATCGGTGTGCATAGGCCGTAATGGTAACTCAATCCTCAGGGTTTGGAACGGGCCATTTGCTTCGAGATTCGTCGGGCCACGCGAAAAGACTCACCACAGAGCACTCAGAGGTCACGGAGACTTTTCTGCGAACTCTGTGATCTCTGTGGTGAAAGGTTTGTCCTTCCTGGAGGCCTCTCACGACGCAAACGACACCTCGCTGCTGACTCCTGATAAAATCGGGTTCTATGAAGTCTCTAAACGAGAATGGAAAAGCCGCGAACCATGAACCCGAAGTCCCCCGCGGCAGAACACTCAAACTAAATTGGCGGTTTGTGCTGGTGCGGCCTCGGAATCCGTTGAACATAGGAGCGGCGGCGCGCGCCATGGCTAATTTTGGCTTTCGCGAATTGGTGGTGGTGTCCCCGTATGGTCCGGTGTGGCAAGAGACGCGGTCGGCGGTGGGAGCCGAGGAGGTCGTCACCTCGGCGCGCGCCGTGGAGAGCTTGGTCGAGGGAATCGCGGACGCCCCCTTGGTTGTGGGGACGACCGCAGGCTCCCGGCGCAGCCTGGACCGGGACCTTATTCCGCTGCCGGATTTCCCTGCTTGGCTCCGGCGACGCCAAGCAAAAGGGATTGTCGCCCTGCTCTTCGGTTCCGAGAAGACCGGTCTATCGAACCAGGACCTGAGTTTTTGCCACGCCCTGGTTCGTATCCCTACCGTGGTGGATTGTCCTTCCATGAACTTGGGACAAGCGGTGGCGGTTTGCGCGTACGAATTGTCGCGCGCTGGACTTGTGCCGGCCCGTCCCCTGCGGCCCACTGTTCACTCGTCGGATCCGGCGGGCGCGCAGTCGCTGGAGCACCTGTTCGAGCGTGCGGCGCGCGTTCTAGACCAGGTGGGCTATTTGAAACCAAAAAGCCGTGACGCTACGCTGCTGAAACTGCGCCGTCTCATGCGGGATCTCGAACTCACCAAGCACAACGCCAAAATCCTGGGAGGAATCCTCGCGCAGGTGGAGTGGAAGATAGGGACTAGGGGTTAGGGATCAGGGGCTAGGGACTGGGGAAAACCGCCTGCATGGGTCTGTTTCGGTCCTGACGAGGATGCTTCGCGGCCAGGTTCCGCCAAGGCCTCAATCTGTAGGACACTCCATTGTTTGTTTCGCTCTTCCGAATCCCTAACCCCTAGTCCCCAACCCCTAATCCCTAACTGCCTGCAGTTGCACCAGCGCCTCGGCGGGGGTGAAGGCGGGTCGCGTTTGCGGGTCGCGCCAATTGTCGAGCATGGCGACCTGCTGCACGCAGGAAATCGTGCAGCGGGGCGCACACGACTTTTGAGTGTGATACTCATGTTCAAGGTGGCCGCGCGTGTATTTCTCGAGTGGAATGGCAGGATATCCGCGCTGCTGCGAGCAGTAGTGCACCAGACCGTCCTCGCAGACATAAAGGTAGCGGCTGCCGGCGCGGCAGCGCCACTCATTGCCCAGCCCTTGTGAAATGTTCTTCTGGAACTGATTGAAGCGGGAGTAGGACCGCTTTCCCATCTCCATGATCAGGGCAAAGAGCTGTTGCTGGCGTTCGCTGAGGGGCTCAAGCTGTCCGCCGTGGTCATGGAGAATTCCCACGGTACTCGTGAAACCGAGCTCGAGCGCCCGGCGAGCCACTTCCAGAGCGTCGTCAGGGTTACGGACGCAGGTTCCCAAAACAGAATTGATATTCACCTGGAAGATCGCATAGCGCGCCAGCAAACGCAGCTTGCGGTCCAAAACGCGCAGGCTCTTCTTTGAAATCTCGTCGGGTATGACGTTATCAATGCTGATTTGCAGGTGGTCCAGGCCGGCGCGATTAAGGTGTTCGATGCGCTGGGGGGTCAGCAGGTAACCGTTGGTGATCAAACCGGCAATAATTCCGCGCCTGCGGATATGCTGAACTATCTCTTCCAATTCAGGGTGCAGGAGCGGCTCGCCTCCGCTAATCGTGATGATGGTTGTACCGAGCGCTGCCAGCCGGTCGACGCGGCGAAACATTATCTCCAGAGGAAGGGGTTTCGAGACTTTGTCGAATTCGTTGCAATATGCGCAGGAGAGATTACAGCGGCGAATGGGAATCAGATGGGCAAGAACCGGATGATGAGTGGAGATTAGCCCGCCGGCGATCATGCGCCATTCTCGCAGGCGCGTGTTCCAGAACCGCATTGTCCGGCGAAAGCTAAGCTGGTCCATTCGGGTCAAGCCCCGCTGTTACTTTCCAGCAGCCTGTCGAGTAAGGCCCCTGAAAACCCCGCGGGCACGAGGTGAATCCTAACCGTAACTCATAGTCCAAGAGATGACAATCCACATAATATGAATGGTCGAAAACGATGATTGAATTGCGCATTCTGGCGGTTCAATGAGCGTAGCTTAGATCTTTGTAAGCTCAACATAAACAGCTTGCTCGTGGTGACTGACCGGAGTATGCTATCGTGTTCTCGGAACTTGGCCAGGCGCCAGGTTCGAGAACCAAGCCGGAGTCTGGCAGGACCCTCGCACGTTGCACGGAATCCTAATGTGCAATCCCGTTTTTTGGAGTAAACATTGAAAGCGATACCTGTTACACGAGCTGCTCGCATGATTGCCCGAGGCACGTGGAGTTTTTGCACCAATCGGCCTTTGGTGGTTTCCTTTGAGTTAACTCATTCCTGCACGGCCAACTGTAAGCATTGCGATAAGGGAGGGATGAAACCCGACCCGGCGGGACTGCTTCGCGGGGAGGATTACGCGGAGCTTCGCAGCACTCTCAAACCCATGGCGGTGCAACTCTCCGGCGGTGAACCCTTACTGCGGAGGGATCTCGAGGAGATTATTCGAGCCGTGAAGGAACCGAGCGGCCTGCCCTACACCATTCTGGTGACGAACGGACGCTTGCTGACGGAAGAGAAGTATCTGGCTTTGCGCCCCCTGGGCATCAACCAGATTTCCATCTCGCTCGATTTCCCCGATTCCAGGCACGATGAATTCCGCCGCTCACCCGGGCTTTACGCTCACCTCGAAAAACTGGTTCCTGCGCTTGCCCGTCACGGCTACGACGACGTGGCGCTGAACACGGCTATCACTCGTGAAAACCTTCCCGCACTCGTGGGGATCTATGAACGCGCCAAGGAGTGGGGCGTTTCCATCTCCTATAGCGCTTACACGCCCCTGCGCACCGGGAGCATGGATCATTACATTCAGTCGGCGGAGGACCTGGCACTGCTGCGCAAGACACTCGATCAGCTCCTGGATCTGAAGTCCAGAAACGGCCGCATTGCCAACTCGCCCTGGACGCTGTCGGGTATCCACGATTTCTTCCGCGACGGAACCGTGCCGGGATGCAATGCGGGGCGAAGGTTTATGGTAGTAACGCCCACGGGCGGGCTGCGTCCGTGTTCGATGTTCGAGAACGAGTATACGTCGCAGAAAGCTATGGTGAGAGAGTTTGTCCCGACCAACCACTGCGGTGGATGCTACGTTTCCATTCGCTCCTACCTCGACGCCTCGTTCTGGACGCTCCTCAAAGATAATGTCAGCACCCGCGTCTTCACACGGAATGGTCACGCGGACCAGTGTTGATCTCAGGCCCTACAAGCTGCGGAAAACGCCTCCCCCATGTCATTCTGAGCCCGTTCGCTTCGCTCAGGGTAAACTGCGCGAAGAATCTGCATTAGTTCACCTCGGACCGGAACTGCAGATCCTTCGCTGCGCTCAGGATGACAGGGACTTTCATATCCATCGGTGGGCTGCAGGTCCATGTACACTCGGAATGACAGTCCGAAGGAGGTTCTCACATAGACTCTAAAGCCCCGCCCTCTCCGACGCGTGGCGAAAAATCCGGGTTAGGTAGCCTTTCCCACTTTCGTTGCTTCCCTGACCTCGTTAAGGCGGCCCGTCGCCACATCGTAAAGGTACCCATAGACAGGGATGTGCTTCGGGACCAAAGGATGGGCTTTGATCCGCGCCACATCGGCAACCACACTGCGAGCCTGGTCGCGTATCGTTAGCCACTCGATGAAATGGCCTTCGTAGGAACCAGGGCCTTTTCCTACGTCCTTCCATTTGCCGCCCTCGAGTTGTGCTGTCTCGAGGCTGTGTTCCAGCAGTTCTCTCATGATCTCGTTGGTGAAGGCCAACATTCCGCAGTCGGTGTGGTGAATCACAAACCATTCGCGCGTCGCCAGCAGCTTGTAAGAAATGACCAATGACCGGATGGCGTCGTCAGTGGCCCGCCCGCCGGCATTGCGGATCACGTGGGCGTCGCCTTCGCTGAGACCGGCGAACCGCGCGGGATCCAGGCGCGCGTCCATGCAGGTTAGGATGGCAAACCGCCGCGCCGGCGGCATTGCCAGCTTGCCTTTATCGCCGAAGCTCTTCACGTACGCCTCATTGGCGGCAAGAACTTGCGTCAGAACATCGCTCATGTTTTTCTCTCCTTTCGCTCGTCACTCGTCACTTGTCACTCATCACTGCGTTAAGAGCTTGTCGATTGCCGCCGTGACTTCAGGTGAGTCCGGCTTGACAGGGGACTCGAAGCGCGCCACGACGTCCCCGTTACGATCAACCAGGAATTTGGTGAAGTTCCACTTGATATCGCCGGTCAGTTTGGGATTCGCCTGCTTGGTCAGGTACTGATAGAGGGGAGTACAGTCATCGCCTTTCACTGAGACCTTGGCGAACATGGGAAACGAGACGCTGTACTTGGTCGAGCAGAAATTCTTAATCTCGGCATTCGTGCCCGGCTCCTGGCCGCCGAAATTGTTGGCGGGGAAACCCAGAATCACAAAGCCCCGGTCCTTGTATTTTTCATAGATCGATTCCAGTGCCGAATATTGCGGCGTGAAGCCGCAGCGGCTGGCAACATTGACCAGCAGAATCACTTTCCCCTTGTAGCTCGCAAGCGAAGTGGGCTCGCCATCGATGGACGGGAGGGTGAAATTGTAGACGCTTTCAGCCGCAAACAAAGCTGCCGAGAACGACATCATCGCCACCAGAAGTGTGAGCAGCGGGCGTACACCTAGACGTCGGATGTCCATGCTTTTTCTCCTTATGTTGTGTTGTGCCCTGACCCCGGGCCAATCATGCGGCCGGGGTGAATCTCTATGATAACCCGCGAGCCGAACTTTGAGCAACCGATCGTCTTCCCACTCGCTGTTATATTATAGAGGACGAATTGGAGGATGCTATGGCAGCCCGTTACTGGATTTCATTCGACCTAGGACTTCGCGGGGATTATGCAGATCTGTACGGTTGGCTCGATAAACACGAGGCTAAGGAATGCGGTGATAGCGTGGCAACGTTTGTTTCTGAAAAAACCCGCGAAGAAATTGTGAAAGAGCTTTCAGATATCCTGAGCCAGGAAAAGAACCCAAGGGTTTATGTCATCGATAGGAGGAAAGGCGGAAAGTTTGTCATAGGAAAAAGGAAACTTGCTCCTTGGTCTGGATACGCACAAACGGTCTTCGACAGCGGAGAAGAAGAATGAAAGATATCTGTGTAGACACGGGGTTTCTAATAGGGCTTTACAATTTGCAAGATGAATTTCACGATAGGGCAACGCAATACTTCCTGTCGATGTTTGACAAAGAGAATAACTGCTTGGTGGTTCCCTGGCCGATTTTGTATGAGACTCTCAGAACAAAAACGGTGAAGAACAGAGATGCAATGTTGTCATTGGAGAGGGATTGGAAATATCTCTTAATGCATAAACGCTTAACTCTCATCTCAGATGTCCCGTTTCGAGAAGATGTCGTGGACGAATGCTTTTCCGAGTTAAGAAAACCGGACCCTGCACGTCGAAACCTTAGCTTAGTGGATCGCGTGATTCGCGGAATTCTCATGGACAGAAGCGTACGTATTGACGCTTTTATCACTTTCAATCCGAGGGATTTTGCTGACGTTTGCAAAACCTATCAGCGAGAAATGCTCTCTTGACTGTGCCACGGCTGTTGCCTTCGATGCACAGGTCCCAGGCTGGACAGCCTGTGCCACTTGGGGATAAGTTACAATCCGATTATGAAGACTTGGTTCGCTTTTGGAAAGAACGGCCTCAGTCTGGAATTGCCGGAGGGATTTCACTATCAGGTGCTGGAGGCGCGCTCGGCTGTCCCGCTGGCGGATTCGGCAGCGGCGATCGAGAGCGCCCTCGACGATCCTGTTGCGGGCCCTCCTCTCGAAGAACTGGCAGCGGGGAGAAAGTCAGCGGCGATTTCGGTTTGTGACATCACACGTCCCGCGCCGAACCGGGAAGTCTTGCCGCCTCTCCTGGCCAGGTTGGAGGCGGCAGGGATTGCGCGCGAGCGCATAACAATCCTGATTGCCACGGGCCTGCACCGTCCGGCAACTGAGGCGGAGATCAGGGAGATTTGCGGGGAGCAGGTGACGGGGAAGTATCGCATCGCCAGCCACCGGGCGCGCCAGCTCGAGGAGCAGGGTTTCCTGGGCGAGACCGCATCGGGAACGCCTGTTTATATCGACGAGCGATTCCTCTCTGCCGACCTCCACATCACGTTGGGGTTTATCGAGCCTCACCTGATGCTGGGTTATTCGGGGGGAAGGAAGCTGGTCGCACCGGGCCTCGCCGGCGAAAGGACCATCAAGGTTCTGCACAGCCCGAAATTCATGCGGGACGCGCGCGCCGTAGAAGGTTCGATTGAAGACAACCCTTTGCACCGCGAGCTTCTTGAAATCGCGCGCATGGCACGGCACGACTTCCTGGTGGATGCAGCGTTGGCGCGCGGGAATGGGCAGCGCCCCATCGCGGCAGTCTTTGCAGGAGAGCCGGTGGCGGCCCATCGCCAGGGAGTGAAGTTCGTCTCGCAGGTGATGCTGGAGACTCTGGATGAGCCGGCGGACGCAGTCATTACCACCTCCGCCGGCTACCCGCTGGATCTTACGTTTTACCAAGCCATCAAGGGAATCACCGCTGCCTCGCACATCGTGAAGCCGGGGGGCAAAATACTGCTGCTGGCGCAATGCGCGGAAGGGGTCGGCGGCGCTGAATTCGCTCACATGCTGGCCAGCCACCCCTCCGACCTCGCATTCATGGCTGAGATTGCTGGCGCGGCCGTGGTGGTGGACCAGTGGCAACTGGAAAAGCTCGCGCTCGTGACCGCCAAGGCAGAAGTGCTTTTCTACGCCCCTGGACTGCCTGGGCACTATCATACTTCGCTGTGGGGGAAAGCCTACGACACGGCTGAGGCTGCCATTGGCGCGCTCACTTCATCCCTCCCACGCGGCGCGCACATCGCGGTGATTCCGGAAGGGCCGTACGTTCTTGCCCAGGCAGTGGGAAGATAGGCAAATGGGCAGATAGGCAAGAAGGGTAAAGGCTAAAGGGTAAACCGTCTTCAGCCTTTAACCTTTAGCCTTCACCCTTTCCTAGTTCATCTTTACGATCTTTGCTCCTGCGGAAGGTGGAATCTCGAAAGTGGAAGGGGGGAATTTCAGGTTCACCTTAATTGAGGTGTAGCGGGCAATCATATAGTCGCCGCCCGGCTCGAAGAATTGCTGTTGGGCCGGCATCCAGGAATCTTCGCTGACCCACATCTGGATTTTGGTAAGTTGAGCGGCGATGCTTTGCTTGCGTGGTATCAGTTCGAGCACTGCGGTAGTGTCCCCACCGAGTTCCTCTTCCTTCAAGTACTTCACGTTGTAGCTTTTCGTCAAATCCCCTGATTCCGCTCCGAAGCCCAGCAGCAAGAACTCCTCGACCAGTCCGGTCTTCTGTTCAAGGTTGTATTCCTGAATCTGATTGATCTTCGGAAGGTAAATCTGCGCCTTATTCTTCTTGAACAAGACGACCTTGGACTCGGGTTGCTGCATCTCGATCCGGATCTCCTCCCCCTTCCCCTTGCTCCCCTTACTGAAAAAGAGGCGGCCTTGTTCCGTAGACTTGTCGTTGACGAGCACTGTCACCTTGGTGTACTCGAGGTTGGCGGTAAGGCTCCTCAAGCGTTTGCCGGCATCGTCCATGCGCGACAGGATCTCGGAGAGATCGGGAGCGAGTTTTCCCTTGCGCGGAAGAGGCGCGGCGATGCCGCTGCGCAGTGGCGCCGCAAACACTGCGACGAAGATGAGCATCACGAGATTGAGTTTGAGACGCACGCGCCTCCTCCCGCTTCTATTGTAGAGTGAGCCGCGCGAAAAGGCTAGTGAGGAGGAAGCGGTGACGAGTGACAAGTGATGAGTGACGAGCCTGAGTTGGAAAACTGGCAAAGCGCTGAAGAGACACAGAATACTGGATTTCTACCTATCTTTCCGGGCCTTTTCCCCAGCGTCCTGCCATCCGTTTCCTATTTTCCCTCAGTCCCGACACACTCGCCGTTTCTCTTCTGGCGGATGCTCGTCACTTGTCACTCTTGTTTATGAGCACAGTGTAGCCTAGCACGACTTTGTTCTTATCGGTGATGGGATCGATCGATAGGACGGTGAAAGGCTGGGGCAATTGCCGGCTGAGGATGATCGGAATGGCGTCCTCAGGCGTTGTACCCGCATACGATTCCACAAGTCGCGCGTCGATCATGTAGCGCCAGCCTTGTTTTCCGTGCCCCATCTCGACAAACCCTTGCTGGTGCCGAAGGTCCGTCAACCCCAGAGTGGGACGATCGTCAAACCAGCTACGCGGCGAGAGGAAAATAAACGCCAGGATGGCCAGCACCATCAGGTCGTACTGCCAGGTCCCCCGCTCGTAGGCCCAGAAGACGGTCCGTTTGATGCCGAGCTTAATTTTCTCCCATATCATTCCGCGGCCACCACGGAGCGCATTGTCCGGAGATTGCAGCAAGGAGGGATTCCGGATTTCCGTGCTGTGATCCATTGAAGTCTCAATCAGTAACAATGCGGCCGTCCCGCATGTGAATGATCCGGTCCGCCACCGCGGCGGCCTCGGGGTTATGGGTAATCATCAGAACTGTTTGCCCAAAGGTCTTATTGAGGCCGCGAATCATATTCAGCACCGTCTGCGAGTTCTCCGTGTCCAAATTCCCGGTGGGCTCGTCCGCCAGGAGCAGCTTGGGATCACAGATGACGGCACGGGCGATGGCCACACGCTGTTGTTCACCGCCCGAAAGCGCGTAGGGGCGATGCTCGAGTTTGTTCTGAATCCCGAGCATCTCCACCACACTCTGGAAGCGGTGGGGATTAAAACCGTTTCCCTGGATGTGCTGGGCGATGGCGATGTTGTTGCGCGCTGACAACGTGGGCAGCAGATTGAAGCGCTGAAAGACGAAGCCGATCTTATGCCGCCGAAAGCGTGTACGGTCGGCATCCGTCATGTTTTTGAAATCGTTGCCATCCACCAGCACCTGGCCGCTAGTGGGGTTTGTCAAGCCGCCCAGGACGTGAAGAAAGGTGGACTTCCCGCAGCCGGACGGCCCCACCACCGCCACGAACTCGCCTTCATGGACAATGCAATCCACGCCCCGCAGCGCTTCCACCGCGACTTTACCGATGCGGTAGACTTTCTTCAGGTCGTGAGTCTCGATGATGGGTTCCATTTACTCGTACGCCAGAGCGTCCACAGGGTCAAGCTGAGCCGCGCGCATCGCGGGGTAGAACGCCCCCAGCATGCTTCCAGCTATCGCCAGAACCGCAGCGTACACTGCCCACAGCACGGTCAGTTCGATCACCAGGGTAGGGAAGTTCACCAGAATGATCTTGCGGATTATGACCGCCACTCCGTACCCGGCCAAGATCCCGACCGCGCTGAGGAGGCTTGCCTCTCGCAGAATCACTGCAATGATATACCCTTTTGATGCTCCAAGCGATTTCAAAATCCCGATCTCGCGGGTTCGTTCCGTGATGGTTGTGTACATCGACAGGAAAATAACCAGAAATCCGATCCCCACCGCGATGATAATGATGACCGTCGTAAAGACATTCAGGCCCGGCAGGTTATTGGATGTCATCAATGACATCCATTCCTTCACAGCAGTGACTTGGCACTGCGGGAGGAGTTGACGAATGGCCTCGACGACCTTGCCGGCATAGGCGGGCTCGGTGCACTTGACCCAGAAGATAGTGGCTTTATCCTGGACTTGAAGAAGGTCCTCTGCGGTTTGCAGGGGAATAAAAAGGCGCGCGCCTTTGCCGTGTTCGACGATCCCGCACACGTTGAACTGGTGGTTCAGCAAGGTCACCATTTGCCCGACTTTGATATGGTTCGACTTGGCATACAGGTCGTCTACGAGCAGGTCGTTAGGTTTTGTGAACGGGCCACCGTCATGGTAGGCGAAGCCGCCCGAAACACGGTTAAAGCTGTCCATGTCTATGCCGTAGACCATGCTCAATGCTCCGGTGTTAAAGAGGATCAACGTCGGAGCCACGGCCAGCACGTGAGGGACTTGTTCGAGCCGGCCACCAATCTTCAAGGGCATGGGTGCTTGCGTGATAGCGAGGAGGAACGAAGATCCGGAGGGCTGTACCATGACGTCCGCGCCCACACCCTCCTGCCGCCGGGCTGAGTCATTCACCAAGCCATGCGCGAGCCCCACGAAGAGCATCACCATGGCCACTTCCATGGCCACTGCCAAGGCGCTCAACGCCGTGCGGACGGGGCGGTACAGGATGTTCGAGACGATGAGCTTATTGACCACTCGGTTTCTCCTCCTTCCGAGCCAGGTCAATCAGTTGCGTGCCGGGAGGTTGTGTGAGGACGAATTTCTCAGGATCAATAGGCTGGTTGAAAGTGGCTTTCAGAATGGTAATCGCCAGGCGGTAATCTTCGATCGGCCTGACCACCTCGATGTGGGAAGGGTAATTCACTCCCTGAAAATCTTGATAGTCGGAGTAACGCACGTCCTCAACATAGAGGCCTTGCGCCTCATAGAATTGCAGGCGCGCCAACTGAAGATCGGCGCGATCGAACCACGCCTTGCGCTTCAGGGGCAGTTCCCTGCCTTCGGGCGGCGCTACGATCTCAACCACATAATATCGATGCCCGGCCTCCTGCGCTTCCTCGAGCAACCACATTTCACTGGAAGGATCAACTCCCGGGACCAGCAAGGCTTCCAGAATGTGTTGGGGCCGCAGGTTTTCCAGTGAGTTCTTGGCGGGACGCCGGAAGGCCGTCTTCCCTACGAAGAACTTGTCGACGGGCGGAATGTACAAGCGGTACTCCTCGCCGTTGGAGACCATGTCGAAAATGTCGGTACGCACCACCGGGGCCTGACCCAGCACTCGAATCATGGACGGACTTTGAATCAGTATGAAACCCCTGACGTCGTGGTACTCCTTGATAACGCCGGAGTAAATGGACCCGGTCGTCGGCTCGAGGTCCACCGTCGCGGTCATACTCCGAACATTTTGACTTAAGGCATTAAGCTTCGTGACAAGTTCGGCAAGTGACGCTACGCGCGGTGGCGCTACAACCTGCGACGGGGGAATGTGCCTCACCCGCCGCACGAGGCATCCTGGAGTCAGCAACAGTACTGCGGCGGTCGCCAGCAGGACCAAGAACTTTCTGGTTGTAGTCAGATACACACTCCGCAAAAGCCGGGATTGGGTCAATCTAACAAACAGCTTAATGCCTGTCAATGTTCCGGAACTTTCAGCGAGCCGATAATCTGAGACAGGTCAACCCGTTTCCTCCGGCAAAAATCGCGTAATCCTTGCACAATGCGAATTGAAGCGCCCGGATCGTAGAAATTCGCCGTACCCACTTGCACAGCCCGAGCGCCGGCAATAATAAACTCGAGGGCGTCCTCGCTTGTGGAGATACCTCCTAGTCCAATGATAGGGATTTTCACGGCCCGCGCGGCCTGATAGACCATGCGCAAGGCCACCGGTTTGATAGACGGGCCGGATAACCCCCCGGTTACATTCCAGAGCCGAGGCGTGCGCGTCTCGATATCGATAGCCATTCCAACCAGGGTGTTGACCAGGGACAGAGCGTCGGCCCCGGCCGCCTCGGCGGCCCGTGCAAACACCGTAATATCAGTAACATTCGGGGATAGTTTGACGATGAGCGGAAAACGAGCCGCCTTCTTGCACGCCGCCACCACTTCTTCGGTCAACTTCGGGTCGCTGCCGTAGACGATGCCGCCGCAGCGCGTATTGGGGCACGAGATATTAAGTTCGTAGGCGGAGACGCCATCGCCTTCGTTGAGGATCTCAACACACCGAACATAGTCCTCGGTGGAGTAAGCGAAGACGTTGACGATGCAGCGGGCCTTCAAAGTTCGCAAGAACGGGAGCTTCTCGGTCAGGAAGCGCTTTGCGCCGACGTTCTGAAGACCGATGGCGTTGAGCATCCCGGATTCGCTCTCGTAGATGCGCGGCGAGGGGTTCCCCTCCATCGGCTCCGGCGATATTCCCTTTACGACAATGGCCCCTAACTCGTTCAAATCAATGAGCGAGGCGAATTCCTTGCCGTATCCGAAAGTTCCGCTTGCCGTCCAGACCGGGTTTTGGAATCGGATGCCGGCGATTTCGGTTTCAATCTGAGGCGTGAATTGCTCGACGGTCGCAGCCGATGTCTGGCCTTCGCTCGACGAAAACTCGCGCCTTAAGCCTCTTTGAGACATAAAAGTCTGCCCTGCCTACTGCCTGCTGCCTACTGCCCCCCGCTACCGGGCTCGTCCCATACGACCTTGTCCGCCCAGAAGACCGGGCCCTCGGTGCAGACGCGTTGATAGGCCTCGTGTCCGGAGCCATGGACGCGGATGCAGCAGCCCAGGCACACCCCGAGCCCACACCCCATGCGGTTCTCCATCGAGACCAAGCACGGATGGCCGTATTTTCCAGCCAGTTGCACGGCGGCGCGTAACATCGCCCAAGGCCCACAGACCATCAGCAGGCACTTCTTGTCCGAGTGGCGCTCCAGGTAGTCCTCGAGCGGCCTGGTGACGTAGCCGCGGTAGCCCGCCGACCCGTCCTCGGTCGAGAGCAGGCTCCCACGCACCAAGGGCTTGAAATCCTCGACCCCGACCAGGTCCGCTTTGCTACGCCCGCCCATAAAAAGCCGTTGGCGAAAACCTGCCTCCGCCAATCGCTTCGCCGGCAGGAGCAGGGCAGCAATCCCAATTCCGCCCGCGACATGGAGAATCTCGTCCGACTCGTGGGCGCGGGGTAGGTACTCCTCCTCGAAGAACCCATGGCCGAGCGGCGCCAGCAATCCAACCTTGTCTCCCCGTTTGAGCTCGGACATCAGGCGGGTGCCGTGGCCCACAACTTTGTAGAGGAATTGCAGAATCCGCGGCGAACCGCCGTGGCCGGCCCGCTTCCCGTCCGAATTCGCGCCCCTCAAATCATAGATGCTCATCGGCCGCCGCAGGAGTACATCCGACCGGCCAAGAATTCGCAGCATGGCAAACTGGCCGGGACGGGCGCTCTCTGCCTGGCGGGGCGATTCAACGCTCAACAGAAAGTGGCTGCCGCTGAGGGGCCGGTTTTCAGTGACGGGCACAACTTGGTCGTACATCGTCTTCATTTTAACAAAACTCTCTCGAAAATCACGTCATTCCCGCGAAAGGGTAGTGCCCAAATCCGATGGATCCCGTAGGGGGCTGTCATTCCTCGCTTCGGTCTCCCGATAGTCTGTCATTCTGAGCGAAGTGAAGAATCTGCATTAGTTCGCCTCGGACCGGAACTGCAGATCCTTCGCTTCGCTCAGGATGACAGCGACTTTCATCTTCATGGGTGGGCCGCAGGTCCATGTGCACTCGGAATGACATCCATAATAGGGGGCTGCCGTGAAAGTCCGGTGCTCTTGTAGCCGACTTGTTGTCGTTTTCCCCGACACCCCGGAAGCTTCGCTTTGAGCTTAACGGTGCATTTTTGCTTGTTTTGAGGCGAATTTGCGTCTTTCCGTGTGCAAAGGACCACCAAGCTGGTAACCTTCCGAAATGATATCTGGTTTGATTTCAAGGACTTCTTAGCTTTCGCGCCGTCCGTATCGAAGAACTCCTTTGTTTTCAGCTAGTTCTTAGCTTCGTTTCGAGTGGCCGCTTGTGTTTTCAATAATATACTGGCTTCGTTCGTACTTTTTTTGTATTCTCCGCAAATCCCTCCCTGCCCGTTTCGCTCCCACTGCTCCGCACTCCCTCTGCGTCCGGGCATCGAACTCTCCCTCTGCGACGAATTGTCCCGATTGACCATCAAGATAGGCTATCACGCGCGGAGCGGTCTGTCAAGCAAAAAATGCAAAAATGCAAAAAATGCAAAAATGCAAAAAAGGGCATGGAGCTGGATTGCGCGCGGGGGGTGGGATTTGCTAAACTGGGCGCATAGACTAAATATCCGATAAGCCGCCGGGTTCCCTTCGGGACTCCAGCAGGCTTGTCGGTTGCGCAAGGAGGTTTCTATGGCTGGGAACAAGAATCCTTGGCGTGATATTTTGTCGCCGGCGGAGTGGGCGCACATTCAAGCCAATGCCGCCCTCGCTGCGGCGCGCGTCAATCCGGTGCTCGGCGGGGCCAGAGCGGCGGCGCGCCCCGGAGGAGGCGGATGGACTGTCGGCTCTACAGGAGGCCTGGTGAATACCCCCGCCATGGCCCTGCAACAAATCACCAATCAGATCACTGCCTACGACGGCATTGCCAAGGACGACTACACGAAGTTTGACGAAAGGATTCAGAAGCTGAAGTTCATCAATCTCTTGTGCGGAAAGTACATTCAGCTCCTTGGCCCTACGCACGTGCTCGCGATGAAAGCAGCCGCGAAGCAGCTTAACAACCAACTTGACCTATGGGTCCGCTCTCTCGGCAAACGGGCCATAAAGAAGGCAGACTACCTGGCTACCATGAAAGAGTGGCACAAAACCGCCAAAGCCAAGTACAAAAACAGGGTGCAACTTTCAATGTTCCTGCGGGGGCTGGCGGGCGACAACACGCGGAACGCAGGTGAAAAACTGCACGCAACTCCTTACGCCACGATCGAGAAGATCGACCCCTACCACCGCCAAACCTTCGTTTTTTTTGACCCGGCCGATGCCACGCAGGACAACAGCGTCAACATGATGGGGGATGCCTTTCTCGACTACGTCGTGGGGCAGCCTGCTTCGAACCCGGTGCGCGCGACCAACCCTAACGCCAGTTTCTACGAGTGGCTGGAATATCACCCGTTCTGCGTCGGGACGCCGGTCGTAACGGCGGGGGCTGATCAATTCAAGGACCCCAATACAATATCGTACGAGGGTCAGGACTTGGCTTATGTGTACCAATTGAACGCAAAGTTGGAGTACGAGCGGATTTTAACCGGGGGAGGCGTCCGGGTGCTGCTGAAGACCGCGGATTTTCGCCCTAGCGGCAAAGGTCCTCCCGGGGCGGTGGCATTCGTGTGGGATGCGGATTGCTGCCTCTGGGCCCACGAGCACGGAGTGGACGGGTTCATCCATGCCTCCGCCAAGCAGGGCAAGAAGATCCGCTGTTCCGGGATGCTCGTCGCCGACAAGGGATTAGCGCAAATCATCACGAACCAGAGCGGCCATTACGCGCCGAATGCGCAGAGCATCTACTACTTCGTGACTTGGCTCCGGCAACGCAACTGCCTGCACGCCAACGCCAAAGTGGAAATGGAGCACGACCAGGCAATCACCGACGGCACGTACAAAGCGGCCGACTTCTTGAACTGGGCCCGACCCAAATATCCTGCACCCGCGGGCTTGCAGTACTGGGTGTGATTGAGAAATCGTCGCTCGTGCCCGCCGGCTGACGGGCACCGGAAACCGTCAAAATGCGCGAAGCGCCTTGGAGTGCGGCGGCTTGACGCCGCCTTCTCACAGTGGCAGCCGAGCCTTTTCGTGAGAGGAACTCGAAAGGCTAAGACCGACGCTTTGTGAAACGTCGCGCACTGCGGTAATTCCAAGGCGGCGTCAAGCCGCCGCACTCCAAGGCGCCTGCGGCGCAACGATTTTCGAAGCGGCACCCCCCAACCACCTTTTGCGAAACTCAAGAGTTTTATCCTACAATGCTTGGATTGTAGGTACTCTTGACGTGTTATTCCTACGCGGACTTATTATCGTCGGGCTGATCGGGCTGAACGCGTTTTTCGCCGCCACCGAATATGCGCTCCTCAGTGTCAGGCGCACGCGGATCGAGCAACTGACGCGCGAGGGCAATCCCCGGGCGCGTCTGGTTCAGAAGTTGTTGGCGGACATCGGCTCGCTGATCTCGGGCGCACAGCTCGGTGTGACCGTCGTGAGCCTGCTGATGGGCTGGCTGGGCGAGGGGTTTATTGCCAGAACCCTCCAGCCCATGTTGGATCTGGGACTGCACGGGCATGCCTCCGCGGTGCTGGTCCACTCGCTGGCGGGAGCTGTGGCCTTTGTGCTCATCACCATTTTCCTGATGGTGCTGGGAGAGTTGGTCCCGAAGGCGGTGGCGTACGATCATGCGGAGATGGTTTCTCTGGCGGTGGCGCGGCCGATGCTGGGGTTCTTGAGGCTCAGCCGCTACGCGATAGGCGCTCTGGTGGGAATGGCGAACGGTGTTTTGGGCGCCCTTGGCCGCGCTCCGCTGCGGGGCTTAAGGCCGCTGCACACGCCGGAAGAAGTGAAACTGATTGTGTCGTCGATCCGCAAGCACGGCCTGCTTCGGGAAGAGCAAGAAGATATCATCCACACGGTCTTCGACCTGGATTTCATTCTGGTGAAGGAGATCATGGTTCCCTGGACCAGGATCACCTGCCTGCCGTTTACGCAGGACCTGCGGAGCCTGCTGGAGCGCATCGTCAAAGACCAGCACTCGCGCCTGCCGATTTACGAGGGATCGCCAGACCACGTGGTCGGCATACTTTACACCAAGGACCTGCTGAGGGTTGTGTCTGAGCGGCTGAAGAGCGGCGTGCCGCTTCAGTCGCCGATGGACTTGCGCCCGATTCTTCGCCAGCCCATGATCGTGCCGGAATCGAAGCCGCTCAGCCAGGTGCTCGAGGATGCGCGGCAGCAGCATTCTCACCTGGCCCTGGTGGTGGATGAATTCGGCACTTATGTGGGCTTGGTGACGGTGGAGGATGTTCTCGAGCAACTGGTGGGCGAAATCCGGGATGAATACGACCAGGATGAGCAGGCGATCCACCAGGTGAGCGGCAACGTCCTGGTGATGGACGCTTCGATTAACCTCCGTGACCTGGCGAATGATTACGAGATTGTGCTGCCGCGCGGGGCCGGATATGAAACCTTGGCGGGATTTGTTCTGTCCTTCTTGGGCACGGTCCCTAAGGGCGGAGAGAGCATCGTTTACGAAGACCGGCGCTATACGGTGACGGAGATGGACGGCCGGCGGATTGCGAAGGTCAAAATTGAGAAGCTGCCCGCCGTCACGACACAAGCGAAGCCCGCCACCGCAGCGAAAGAGTCTGTGTGAAAACTCGATCGTTCTGTCATTCCGAGGCCGCAGGCGACGAGGAATCTCGCACTGCGTCGAAAACACTCAGAGCGAGATTCTTCGCGTCGCTCAGAATGACAGGCGAAGGGCGTAGGATGGCAACTGGCCAGTTCTTTGCATGTCAGCATGAGGGATATCCTATCCGCGGAGGTTCTTATGACGTTAAACATCGGAGATACAGCGCCTGACTTCAAGCTCAGCTCGACCACGGGCGCCACGCAGGGTGAGTTTCAGCTTTCCGCCCATCGGGGCAAGAATGTGGTGATCGCTTTTTACGCGCTCGACTTTACCCCGGTTTGACAGAACGAGTTGTCGGCAATCCAGGCGGACCTCGCCCGCTTTGCTGACTTGAACGCCCAGGTCGTGGGCGTCTGCACGGACACCGTTTTCTGCCATATCGCTTTCCAGAAGCACTTGGGCGGCCTCAAATACCCTCTGGCGACGGATCGCTGGCCTTATGCCAAGACGGCCGCGGATTACGGCATCTTTCCCCCACGAAACATCGAGTGCCTTTCATCAACGATCGGGCGGTGTTTATCGTGGATAAGGAAGGCAAGATCGCCTGGGCAACAATCTACGAGCTGAGGGAACAGCCGAGTAACCGCGAGATTCTCGAGGCGCTCAAGAAGTTGCCGTGACCGGGTTGCCAGCGTTCTGTCATTCTGAGGAGCCTCCGGCGACGAAGAATCTCGCACTGCGTTGAGAATACTCAGAGCGAGATTCCTCGCTTCGCTCGGAATGACAGCAGTGCGATCACCACGACAGTTCCGGACGCTACCGCAGAAAAATGATGATCGCCGGGGTGCCCACCGGGGTGTAGTGGCCGGTGAACTTGAGGTTGCCGGTCTCCCGATCGACGCGAAAAGTCGCGATGGCGTCACTTCTCTGATTGCAGACGTAGAGGAAATTTCCTGTGGGGTCGATGTTGAAGCTGCGCGGGTAATCGCCCCGAGTCCAGACTTCACTCACCCAGGCCAGGGCACCTTCCGGTCCAATGGAAAAAACTGCGATGGTGTCGTGAAGGCGGTTGGCGGCGTAAACGAACTTGCCGTCGGACGAGACCAGGAGTTCCGAGGTGAAATTGGTTCCCGCGAATCCTTTGGGCAAGGTCGAGAGGGTTTGCTTCGCGGTCAACGTTCCGCGTGTGGAGTCGAAGTCATACACCACCATCGTGGAGGCCTCTTCTTGCAGCGAATACATCCAGCGCCGATTGGGGTGGAAGGCGAAATGGCGAGGCCCGTCCCCGGGCGGCAGTGAAACCGAGGCGGGATCATTGGCCGTGAGCGTGCCTTTCTCGGCATCGAACTTCCAGATCAAGATTTGGTCCAACCCCAGATCGTTCACCAGAACGAATCGGCCTGAAGGGTCGGCCTCGATCATGTGCGCGTGAGGAGCCTCGTGTCCGCTGATGGCAAAGCTTCCGGGCGGTGCGCTGGCGGCATGCTCGGGTCCCGCCTTGCCTGCGTCTTTCTTCACGTCGGTGGCGGCGCCCAACTCGCCACTGGGCAGGATGGGTAACACCGCCACCGTCCCTCCCGCATAGTTGGCGACTAGTACGTATCTGCCTGAAGGGTGAACGCTCAGGTGGGCAGGGCCGGCGCCCTGTGAGCTGACGGTGTTGAGGCGAGTCAGATGGCCGTTCGTCCGATCGATGGAGAAGGCGCTTACCGAGCCTGAATTCTTGCCTTCGAAATTGCCCGTTTCATTCGCAGCGTACAGGTGCGTGCGCGAGGGATCGAACGCCAGCCAGGAGGGATTCGAGTCGTCCGCAAAGAGCGCGGATTGCGCAAGCGCCCCCGTGGCGGGATTCATGCGAAATAGATAAATGCCTTGCCCGTACCCCTTGCTCCCCTCGGGGCCTTGCGGCGAGCTGTAAGTACCCACGTAAGCGAGGATTGAGTTGGGCATGGAATTCTCCTGTCCCTGCGCGGCGAGCGATGAATTCATCAGGGCCATGGCTGTTGCACCTCCCAGGAAATGACGACGCGAGATTCTAAGATCGCGCGGGCGTGATAAGTTGCGTCTCGACATCGGAACTGTCCTTTGGTGACCTGATTTACAAACTGGCACCGTCAGATTATGGGACTGATCCGTTTCGCAAAGCAAGGGCCTGCGCGAAGCGCCTTGGAGTGCGGCGGCTTGACGCCGCCTTCGAATTGTGTGGACCGAAGGAGAGAGGCTGGAAAAAGTACTCTAATGGAGGCGACGGTATGTTCAAGTCCCCGCGGTCCCAAGGCGGCGTCAAGCCGCCGCACTCCAAGGTGCCTTCAGCACAGCGGCCCCTTGCTGGTTGCCACGGCATGGCAGGCATGGTAAAGTTGGGGGTATCAGGTTCGCGTTTGGGGCTGATTTTGCTCAGGGAATGTGAGCGGCGCAAGCTGCGTTAAATAGACTCTTTTGGAGGTGCTTCCGTGAGGCGTAGAGATTTCTTGACCAAGTCGTTGGCAGGGGTTGCGGGGACCTGGCTTACTCCGAAGGCCTGGGCGGAGGCCTTGCCGCCGGCGACAGGGAAGTTCAGCGCCTCGGACATCGTCACCCTTGGACAGACCGGCCTCAAGACGTTGCGGCTGGCCTGTGGAACGGGGACGGTGGGTGTCAATCATCATTCCAACCAATCAGCCTTGGGCGTCCAGGGCCTCGCCGATCTGCTCCTTCAGGGATACGATCATGGGCTGCGTTTCTTTGACACGGCGGATTCTTACGGGACGCATGCGCACGTGGCGGCGGCCTTGAAGAAACTGCCCAGGGAGAAGATCACCGTCATGTCAAAATCCTGGGCGCGCGATGCCGCCGGAATGCGCGCGGACATTGACCGCTTCCGCAAAGAACTGGGAACCGACTACATCGACATCCTCATGATGCACTGCCTCGAGGACGACGACTGGACCGAGAAAAGCCGGGGCGCCATGGACGCCATCTCGGAAGCGCAGGAGAAGGGAATTGTCCGCGCCCACGGCTGCTCCTGCCATACCCTCGGGGCCCTTCGCGCCGCGGCCAAATCTCCCTGGGTCCAGGTCATGCTCTCGCGCGTGAACCCCATCGGATCGCACATGGATGCGGACCCGGCCACGGTGGTGGCGACTCTGCGCGAGGGACGCCAGTCCGGCAAGGCGATTGTCGGTATGAAGATCCTCGGCCAGGGTGACATGCGAACGCGCGTGGACGAGGCGTTGAAATACGCCTTCTCGCTCGACCTGCTGCACGCCTTCACCATCGGCGCCGAGAATCGCAAAGAGCAGCTTGGCTTGATTGACCGCATCGCCGCTGTGCACGCTTAAGCTCAAGCTGCCGGTGGTAGTGTCTCAGTTTGACGTAGAGGCGGCTTTACGCCGCCACATGGCGAGGTAAACTCGCCGCTACAACTTCAAACTGAGACACTACCGTTTGGGCGCATTTCTTGCAACCGTCCTCGGAGCTCCATGCATCCAACAGGGGCGGCTGTTTGGGCCGCTCGACGCGGGCAACCACCAGGGTTGCCCGAACCAAACAAGTGCTGACGAGACGTCACCAACCCAACCACAGGAGATGAACATGAAAAAATACATCGGGCTTCTCGTAGCGTTGTTAGTGATTTCGCTCGCTGCTTTTGGTCAACGAGGCGGGGAACATGAAGCATCACACCCTGCCCACGCTGCGCCTCCAACCAAGGGGCCGGCGCCGGTCCACGGCAACCCGCATCCCGCTCAGGAACACCGGAATTACAGCGACAAGGCCGGCCACCCAAACGTTCCGCACGTCGATAAAGGGAATAAGTGGGTCGGGCACGACACGGGCAAGAATGATCCCCACTACCATCTCGATCATCCCTGGGAGCACGGACACTTCTCGGGCGGCTTTGGCCCTAGCCATCGCTGGCGCCTGGGGGGAGGCGGTCCGGGGCGTTTCTGGTTTGGCGGGTTCTTTTTTAGCGTTGCCCCGTACGATATTGGCTTCTGCGATGGCTGGCTCTGGGATTCCGACGAGATCATCATCTACGACGATCCCGATCACATCGGCTGGTACCTTGCCTATAACGTGAGGCTGGGGACGTACGTACACGTCATGTTCCTGGGAGCCTAAAGCGTCGCGGCGGCCGACTTTGTGGTGCGGGCGAGACCCCGACAGGTCGGGGCAGGCTGCCCGCACCACCAGCAAATTACTCGCAGCGCAGCGCCGCCGCGGGATCGAGACGGGTGGCGCGGCGCGCCGGCAGGTAAACGGCGACTAAGGTCACCGCGAGAAAGAACAGCGCCACCACTAAGTACGTTGCGGGAGAAGCCACAGCCTCGGTGTCGGTCAGCGAGCGAAGGGTTTTGTCGGCTGCATAACCGAGGTAGAGACCTCCGGCCAATCCTGCCAGGACCCACAGACTCGTCGCCGCCAGGACTGTTTTCATAATTGCGCCGCGCCCCGCGCCCAGCGCCATGCGAATGGCAATTTCGCCGGTGCGCTGCGAGACCAGGAACGAAATCACGCTGTACATTCCCGCCGCCGCCATCGCCACTGCCAGCAGAGCAAATATGCCAATCAGGTACACATCGAAGCGAGGTGCGGCCACAGAATCGGCAACCAGCTCATTCATGGTCTCCACGCCAAAAACCGACTGATCGGGATTTATCGCGGTGATCGCTGCTTTCACCTGCTTGAGCAGGGCCCCCGGGGGAAGCACCGAGCGCACCACCAAATACACATTGGGCCACGAGATCTGTTGTGCCGAATAGTAACATTCGGGAAACGGCCGGGTCTCGAGCCCCTCCGTCCGGACAGTGCCGACTAAACCTACGATAGTGATGGGCCCCGTATTGTCCCGAATCTGCTTGCCGACAATGTCTGGTCCCAGTCCAAAGTGGTGGGCGAATGCCTCATTGACAATTCCGACGGTGATTCTCGGTCCCGAGTCGCTTACGCGAAAAGCCCGACCGGCGAGCAGCGGAATACCCATAGTGCGGAAATAATCCGGGGTCATCTGGTGGGACCACGCCATGGTGCCGGGGTCCGCCACGCCAATCAGTTGGACCGGCCCGCCTCCGCGCGCCGGACGCAACGGCGGGCCGGTGATCGTCGCCGCTGCCTCGACTCCCGGGATGGCTTCGATTTTATCCAAGTAGGACTGGAGCACCTTGCCGGCTTTCGGGTCCGGCTGCTCCGACTTTCCAAAGGGCAACTGGAGCCGCATCGCCAGGACGTGTTCAGGATTGAAACCCAGCGGAGCGGAAATAAGATTCAGCAGATTCTGCGTCACCAGACCCGCGCCACACAGGAGGAAGACCGAAAGTGCCGCTTCGACGGCGATCATGGCGTGACGCCAGCGGTTTCCCTCCCGCGTCGTGGCGTGCGCGCTGAGGCTCGGGCCGGGCGTCCAGCGGCTACCCTTGAGCGCCGGGAGGATGGCGAACACGAGCGCCGATAGCATTGAGACGGCAAGCGTGAAGGCGATGGCGCGCGCGTCCACGTGCGCTGAAGCCAGCAGCGGGCTTCGTACCGGCAGCAGCCGTACGAGGACGTGAGCTATCCAGCCGGAAAGCACCAGGCCGGCCGCGCCGCCGCAACAGGCCAGCACGAGCCCCTCCAGAAGGAATTGCCGGATCAAACGCAAACGGCTGGCCCCCAGTGCTGACCGAACCGCGATTTCCCTCGCCCGTCGCAGCGAGCTCGCCAGCAGCAGTTGCGCTGTGTTGGCGCAGGCGATCAGCAGCAGCACTGCGACGCCGCCCAGCAGCAGCCAAAGCAGCGATCGCTGGTCTCCCACGATGGCGTTCCGTAGAGATATGGCGTTGAAGCCAAACATGACCGGATCGTGAGGGTGGCCTGGGAATGGAGAGGTGTTCTCACGCGCCAGAACCAACGCCGTGTCCCAAAGGTCAGACTGCGCCTGCTCCAGTGTGGCGCCCTCCCGCAAGCGGCCCAGCACGCGAACCGGCACGCCTTGGCCGTTGGCGGCTCGCTCGAACATAGAGAAGGGTTCGAGCGGATAGGAAACGTAGATGTCAACCGGCTCGGCAATGTCCAGCGTAGGGTAATCGAAATGGAATCCCCGAGGTAGCACGCCCACCACTACGGCAGGTTGGCCATCCAGCCGAAGCGTCCGGCCGACGATGGCGGGGTCCGATCCCAGGCGCGACCGCCAGAAGGCGTCGGTGAGGAGTACGGCCGGAGGACGGCCCGGCTGATTCTCTTCCTCGACAAACGTCCGGCCCAGTGCGGCGTTTACGCCTAAGAGTGGGAAGAAGGATGCGGTCACGCGAGCCGCAAAAACCCGCGTGGGCTCGCCCCTCCCGCTCAGTTGCATGTCGCGGTGCTCGGCAAACGCCATTCCTTCGAGCGTGCGGGTGTGCTTTTGAATCTCGAGAAACTCGGACACGGTTGGGATCCAGCCATCGTTTTCGATGATCGTCACCAACCGGCCCGCATCGCGAAACGGCAAGCGATCAAGGAAGGCGGCCTTCAGCAGTGTGAAGACCGCGGCGTTGCCGCCAATTCCCAGCGCCAGCACCAGCACAATGAGGGCGGAGACACCTGGATCCCGCCGCATCAGCACCAGTCCGTGCCGCAGGTCCTGAAGCGATGATGCCAGCCACTCGATCACGCGCTCGTCGCGCATCTGCTCTTTGGTTACAAAAAGATTCCCCATGCGACGCGTCACCTCGGCTTCCGCTTCGGCGGCAGCGCGGAACCGACCGCCCACTCGGTCCGTCTACCGCTCCATCGACCATCGTCAATCGAAAATCGTCAATCACTCGTGCCGCAGCGCCACCAACGGATCGACCTTGGTGGCGCGGCGGGCGGGGATGTAGCAAGCCACGAGCGCTGCTACCAGCATTATTCCCGAGACACTAATGAGTGTAATCGGATCATAGGAGGTCACGCCCACGAGCAAGCTCACCAACAGGCGGCTAACGCCGAGGGCGGCAAGGATACCGATCCCGATCGCGGCGCCCACCAGGACGACGGCTTGGCGAATGACGAGCCCCAGGACGCTCCCGGGACGCGCGCCTAATGCCATGCGGATTCCGATTTCGTGTTGGCGCTGGCTGGCGCCGTACGACACTACGCCATAGACCCCCACCACTGCCAAGATTAACCCGAGAAGGCCCAGGGATGCCGCAAAGCCGGCGCCCATCTTGAAGAGAAAATAACCATTGGCGCCGGCGACGGCCTGCTCCATCGTCATGACGTCGAAGACCGGCAGATTCGGGTCGAGTTCGCGCACCAGGGCCTCGGTGGGAGCGATCAAGGATTGCGGCGGGCCCCACGTGCGCAATTGCAGGACGTGGGTTGATTTGTAGTTCTGCGTTTGAGGCACATAGAAATAACTTCCAGGCGCGGCAAGGAAGCCCTGCACCCTCGCGTCCCGTACCACCCCGACCACGGTCACCCATGGGTACGAGCCGCCTTGAGACCTCGACTTAACCGCTCCCGGGGGACCTTCCATGCCAAACCGCTGCCCAATCGCGTCCCGGTGTGGCCAAAACTGCTTGGCCATGGTCTCATTTACGATAGCGACCAGTTGGGAAGTGCTGGTGTCGCCGTCGGTAAATGCGCGCCCGCGAAGTATCTTCATTCGCATGGTGGAGAAATAATCGGGGGTCACGCAGTTGTAGCCCGCGCCGGGGAGCCGCTGGTCCGCCGGCTGACTGGCTCGCCCCTCCACGTACACGGTACTGGCATCGTTGTAATAGCCCAGGGGAACTGAGTAAGCTAAGCTAGCTGACTCGATGCCGGGGAGGGCTTTCGCCCGCCTCAGCAATTCACGGAAGAATGCCTCCGCGTGGGCTTGCTCGTAGCCCTGGAATTTGGGGTCGAGGCTCACGTTCAGGACTTGATGGGGGTCGTAGCCGAGGTCAACCGCTTCGGCATTTCTGAGACTGCGCGTGAACAGGCCGGCGGCGACGAGCACGATCAACGAGCCGGCCACCTGCGCCATCACCAGCCCGTTGCGGAGCCAATGGCGCCGCGTGTCGCCGATCAGGCCGCGGCCGCCTTCACGCAAAGTCTCATTCAGATTCGTGCGTGAGGTGCGCAACGCCGGCGCCAGCCCGGCAACTATCCCCGCCATTAAGGCGACCCCCGCAACGTAGGCGAAAACCCGCCAGTCAAATGTGAAGGCGAGCCGCAGTGCGAAATCGCCCAGCGGCCTCAATTTCTCCAGGCCCTTGATCGCCCAGGTTCCCATCAGCGCTCCACCTGCCGCGCCCGCCATGGCCAGAAGAAGACTCTCGGTCAACATCTGCCGGATCAGGCGTCCGCGGCCGGCGCCCAAAGCGGCGCGAACGGCGATCTCTTTCTCGCGCGCCGCCGCCCGCGCCAGGTGCAGGTTGGCGACGTTGAAACAGGCCACCAGCAGAACCAGGCCGACCATAACCAGAAAAATCGTGGTCACCAGCGGCATGTAATTCTCCACCGCGGGTTCGGGGCGGGCGAGACGCTCCGGAATCACGCGCACGATTTGTCCCTGATTGGTCGCGGGATACTCTTGCGCCAGCCGGTGCGCAATGACGCTGAGAGCAGTTTCAGCCTGCTTGGCGCTGACCCCGGGCTTCAGGCTGGCTAAGACGCGCAAGTCCGAATCACGCCGGTCGGAGAACAAATCGGTGTCTCCGGATACCCCGATGGGGGCGTACGCGTCCAATTCGATAAGGTTGTAAGGTCCGTTGAACTCCTTCGGCACCACGCCGATCACGGTCACCATTTGCCCATCTAAGGTCACGCTGCGTCCGATCACGCCAGGGTCGCCGCCGAATCGCCGCTGCCAATAACTGTGCCCGAGCACCACCACCGGAGCCGTCTTCGGCGCGTCACCCTCGCCAGGAGCGATCAGCCGTCCCAGCGCGGCGTGCAGCCCGAGCATGGTGAAAAAGTTGCTCGGCACATACGCCATGATGACGCGGTCGGCGCGCCCTCGATAACCGATTCCCGCGAGATGGAGGTCGTAGAAGGTCATCTCCGTGAAAACGTCGTTCTGCTTGCGGTAATCCTGGTAATCCAGATAAGAGAGTTGGTCGGGATCGTCGTCGGCGTGATATTGCACGGCAACAACAGCCAGCCGCTCAGCGTTCTTTACCGGCAGCGGGCGGAACATAAAGACATTGCCCAGGCTGAAGATCGCCGTGTTGGCGCCGATGCCGAGCGCCAGGGTAAGCACCGCCACCGCGGTGAAGGCGAGATCCTTGCGCAGCATGCGCAGGCCATAGCGAATATCCTGCCAAAGCGTCTCCAGCGAAGTCCATGTCCACATCTCCCTGCTCCTCTCTTGCGTCAGCGGCACGTTGCCGAACCGCCGCAACGCCGCATAGTAAGCTTCCTCCCGTGACATGCCGGCTTCCAGGTTCTCCCGTTCTTCCATTTCCAGGTGCGCGCGAATTTCTTCCTCGAGATCGTCCACCGGCTTCCGTCGGCGAAATAAAGCGCCGAGTTTGGAAAGTTCACGTCGCAAGCGCATGCGAAGTTCTCAGTCCTCAGTTCTCAGTTTTCAGTCATCAGTCAGTTCTATTGCGGTTCTTACTGAGAACTGACTACTGACGACTTCATTCATGCCTCAGTTATCAGTTCTCAGTTTTCAGCCATCAGTCAGTTCCATTGCCGTTCTTACTGAGAACTGACTACTGACGACTGACGACTTCATTCGTGTCTCAGCGCCACCAGCGGATCGACTTTGGTCGCCCGGCGGGCGGGAATATAGCAGGCCGCCAAAGCAACGGCGGCGAGCAGGATGGAGACCACCGCAAACGTGGGGGGATCAGTTGCGCTCATTCCGTACAGCAGGCTGCTGAGGAATCGGGTGAGGGCGAGAGCAACCGCGAGCCCAATTCCCATACCGACGAAAGTGAGCAAAAGCCCTTCCCTTACGACCATTTTCAGGACATCCCTGCGTTGAGCACCCAGCGCCATGCGGATACCAATTTCGTTTGTCCGGCGAACGACCGAATAAGCTACGGTGCCGTAAAGACCTATCATTGCTAGGAGCATCCCAATTGTTCCCACTATCCCGAAAAGCGTGGCAGTCGTTCGCGCCAGCCAGAGCGCTGATCGGATGTGTTCTCCCATCGTTTCCATTTTCGTTACAGGCAGGCTCTTATCGAGCGCTCTGAGTTCTTTGCGGATTGCCAAAATCAAGGTGCCGGGTGCCACCGATGTCCGCACCAGAACCGTTGTGCCCGCTGGTCCTTCAAAGCCCGTCGCTAATGGCTCATACAAGAACGGCTGGGCAGGTTCCCCCAAGGTGTGATACTTGCTGTCGCGGGCTATGCCTACGATTTGCGCCAAGTGGGGGTGTTGAACGTCGCCAAGTGCCAATTGCTTGCCGATGGGGTCTTGTGCCGGGAAGAATCTGTGGGCCAGGGTTTCATTAACAATAATGACCCTGTCCTCGTTACTGTCAGCATCAACAAATCCTCGACCTCGAAGAGTGGGGATTCCAATCGTTTCAAAATACCCCGGCGCAACCAGGTTCTCGCTTACAAGGAATGGCTGGGTTGAAGCACCTGTGCGCCCCTCTGTTCCGACCATGGTTTGAATTTCACCATAGCTTAGAGGGAGTGATGCCGCCATACTTACGGACCGCACGCACTCTAAGGATTTCAGGCGCTCCCCAAGCTGCCTGTAGAAGATGGCCTCCCTAGCCCTTGTGTACCCGTTCAATGCGGGAGAAACAGAAAAGGTGAGAACGTTGTGGGTCTCAAACCCTGGGTCAATGTGCTCAGCGTTGCGCAGGCTGCGAACGCACAAACCTGCTCCCGCGAGCAACAGGAACGACACGCTCACCTGCACGACGAGAAGTAGACGTTGGCCCTTGGAGCGCCGACCACCTCCCGAATCGCTCCGATGCCCGAGTTGCGGCGCAAGACTCGTGCGCGAAAGGCGAATGGCGGGTGCGGTCCCCAGCAGCAGCACCGTCACGACCACCACGACCAACGTAAACCCAAGCACGCGCAGATCGGGCTGAAGGTTGAGGGCAATCGGCAGCCCCACTGGAGGTTTGAGGTGCGTTAGGAACTCCGCTCCCCAGAATGACAGCAGCAAACCCGTCGCACCGCTGAGCAATCCCGTTAGCGTGCTCTCCGTGAGCAGTTGCCGAAGGATTCGGCCAGGGCTCGCTCCTATCGCCAGTCGAATCGTGATTTCATTCCGGCGCGGCCAAGATCGCGCCAACATCAGGCCGCCGACGTTCGAGCACGGAATAAGCAACAGCAGCGCTCCCAGCGCCTGCAAGAGCACGACGAATCCTGTGACGCTCCCGCGGAAGAATGGAGGCAGCGTCGTGGCAGGTTCGACCGAAACACCGCGCCCCTGCTCTACAGCCGGATAATCCCGATCGAGTTGCAGCGCGAGAGAACTCAACTGCGAGACGGCCTGCTGTGGCGTGACACCCTGTTTCATACGGCCCAGCACGGTGAGCCAACCGGTTCCGCGGCTCTCGAGTGCTCCAGTTTCCGGCCAGTTCATGGCAGGTTGGGCGGCCATCGTCACCCACACTGCCGGAGCCATCTGCAAACCAAGGTCAGTCGTCCCTTTGGGAGCCACTCCAATTAAAGTGAAGAGGCGTCCATTAATCGTTAGGGGCTTCCCCACCACACTCGGGTCACTTCCCAAGCGGCTTCGCCAGAACTCGTAACTCGCGATGGCAACCAATGGAGATGCTGGAGTGTCGTCCTGTTCAGGCACCAACATGCGGCCGAGAAGTGCCTTTGTGCCCAACGCTATAAAATAGTTCCCGGATACGATGTCACCGACCGTTTGCTCGTTCGACCCTTCTACGCCGATGCTTACGGGCGTAGGTGAGTAGGCTGCTAATTCGGAAAAAACCGCGTTGCGGTTTCGGTAGTACAAGTAGTCAGGGTAAGACCACACGGGCATGTAGTCACGTGTGCCCCCTTTGGCCACCGTTTGGTAAAGTGCGACTAGCCTCTCCGGGGCTACGACATTGGCCGGGGGACGAAGCAATAGGCCATCGATGATGCTGAAGAATGTCGTATTGGTCCCGATGCCGAGGGCGAGCGTGATGACGGCAACGGCCGTGAAGCCGGGATTTTTCGCCAGCATCCGCAAGCCGTAGCGAACGTCCTGCCAAAGTGTCTCGACGGAATTCCATCCCCACATTTCGCGGCTCCTCTCTTGCGTCAGTGTCACATTCCCGAAGCGGCGCAGGGCTTCGTAGTGAGCTGCCTCCGGCGACATGCCGGCTTCGAGGTTCTCGCGCTCTTCCATTTCCAGGTGCGCGCGAATTTCTTCCTCGAGATCATCCATCGGCTTCGACCGGCGAAGCAGAGCGCCGAGTTTAGAAAATTCGCGCCGAAAGCTCAACTTTAGCTTTCCCCCGTAAAGAATTCGCGCGCTCCTAAAATCAAAGGTGAAGAACGGCAGCACCCTGGCGTACAATACTGTTTGACGAACTGCATTAGGAGTAAGGATTGTGAACCCCATCCTCGAAAAGAATGCGCCGGAGCTTCGAGAAATCTGCCGTCGACGGCAAGTGCAGCGATTGTTGCTGTTCGGCTCGGCTGCCCGCGGCTCCTTCGATCCGACCTCTAGCGACCTCGACTTTCTTGTCCAGTTTCCAAAGCTGAGCCCCGCCCAACACGCGGAATGCTATTTCAGCCTGCAAGAGGACTTGGAGCAGCTCTTCGGGCGCCCCGTCGATCTGGTTGAGCCGGAGCCCATCCGCAATCCTTACTTCCGCCAAGCCGTCGAGCAAAGCCAAGAGCTCATCTATGCCGCACCTTGAAGTCCGTAAGTAGCTTTTTGATATCCAGCAAGAGTCCTCGAAACAAACCTCCCCACCCTTCGTCACGAAGTGGAGACCTTGCTGGATGAGTACCGCCCCTGAGTCACTCGGCTCTGAATCCATGCGAGCGAAGAGGAACGGGGGGATTGCTGCCAGCGACTGACCGCTCTCCACTAGATACTCCTTCATCCAACTTCGTCTTTCCGCAATCGCCAATCGTCAATCGAAAATCGTCAATCATTCGTGCCGCACGTTCGGAATGACATTTACCGCCTGGGTCGCGCATACACTGACAACTGACCACTGACTACTAGCCACTAACCACTAGCTACTGCTATCAACCGGCCGCAGAACCCCGGTGATGGCCCGCACATAGCGTTCCCAGCGCGACGTCTCGGCCGTAAGCTGGCGCCGGCCCGACGCGGTCAGTTGGTAGTACTTCGCCCGCTGGTTGTTTTTGGAGACGCCCCACTCGGCGGTGATCCAGCCTTCCTGCTGAAGGCGTTGAAGGGCAGGGTAGAGCGAGCCGTGTTCCACTTTGAGACTCTCTTCCGACATGCGCTCAATGGATTTGGCGATTCCGTGACCATGGGTTGGACCCCACTGCAAAGTGCGCAGAATGAGCATGTCGAGCGAGCCGTAAACAAGTTCAAGCCGATCTTCAGAAGATTGCCTGGTCATAGTGGAAGGTAATCTACCACATCAGGTAGTAGATTGTCTACCAAAAAGTCCAGGAGCCGGGAGTGATGCGGGCGGGACGCCCGCACCACGCACAACGGCTTTCGAACGTTCTGTCTCTTGACAAATCGAAATCATAGGCTACAATTGTTGGATGATGCGGGGATGGCCGATTTCGTCGGTTTGCGGGGCCGACTTCCTGTCCGTGGGGCCGGCAAGGTGGGGAAGAGGAGTGCCCTGGATCTCGCAGGCGCGTGGCTGCGATTCTGAATTTCAACGACCAATCCGGGAATGTCTAAGAAAACAAAGGACAGGGTCAAAAAGTCGAGGAGTTTGGTAGTCGCATGAAGAACCTGGGATCAACGGGATGGCTCGCGGGCGGCTGGGCAGGCGCCGCTCAGCCTCCCGACTTCTCGACTTTCGGGAACAAAGCGAGAATGTCCTTGAAAACAAACGACCCGGCTGTTATTTGTATTGTAGAACGAACCCAGAAGGAACACAGTTTTGAGCGCGAGAGCTGCAAATTCATGGGCAAAGACGGCAAATCCTGCGAGGTGCGGCGATGAGGTTAACAGTCCTGGCAGTGGTTTTGATACTGGTGGTTTCAACTTCAGTCCTGGGGCAAGATGTCCCCACATCCGGTTCACCCGGCTGGGTGGACATATTGCCTTCCGCGTCCTTTGCCAACTGGACGCGCGTTGCCATCCCGCCGGACAAAGCCTTGGATCCTGTCTCGCAGTGGAGTGTCGATGTGCCCCGCCGGCTAGTCATCTGCGAGGGCAACCACGGCCACGAATGGCTGCGCTACAATCGTGAGCTCGGTGACTTTGTTCTTCACGTCGAATGGCGCTTCACCAAGCGGGAAGGGCTCAAAGGGTATAACAGCGGGGTCTTCGTCCGGAACGACGCCAACGGGCGCGTCTGGCACCAGGCGCAGGTGGGGGCAGGGAACGACGGGTACATTTTCGGGCAGACTCTGATCGGTGGCAAACTCTCTGAGATGAAGTTCAGCCCCAAGCCGGCGGTGAACCACATCAAGCCGCCCGGCGAATGGAACACTTACGAGATTCGCTGCCAAGGGCCGAATATCTCGTTGTCCGTCAACGGCGAGGCGAGCGCCGGGTTTACGGCTCCAGAGGCGCCTAAAGGCTATCTAGGCCTTGAAGCTGAGGGATTTCGAATCGAATTCCGCAATATCCGGTATAAGCTCTTACCATAGCAGGGTGCAGAAGAAGGGACATTGACAGGAGGAGAATATGAAACGCACTTCATGGCTGATGTATTCATTACTGGCAGGGCTCTTGTTCCCTGCGACCGCAATGGCTCAACTGGCTACTGAATTCAAGCCGCCCAAGGCCAATTGCTGCCTGCAATTCGCTGCGCAGAACTTCGCCGACCAGTTACAGGACTGGAACCAGTTAGGCCGCTACCACGATGACAATGCGGAGCTTCAAGCGCTACCGGAGCAGCAGGGGCGCGTGGTCTTCCTTGGTGACTCGATCACCGACGGTTGGAAACTGGCGCAGTATTTTCCCGGCAAGCCCTACGTGAATCGCGGCATCAGCGGGCAAACCACACCACAGATGTTGGTGCGGTTTTACCCTGACGTGCTCAATCTGCATCCTGCGGCAGTGATTATACTGGCGGGGACAAACGATATTGCCCGCAACACTGGCCCGGAAACCGCGGAAATGATTGAGGACAATTTCCGAGCCATGTGCGACTTGGCCGAAAGGCATCAGGTCAAGGTAATCCTCTGCCTGTTGACTCCGGTTAGCGACTACACTTTACACAAGCAGACGGAGCGCAGGCCGCCTTCCGACATTCTCAAACTCAACGACTGGCTGCGTGGCTACGCCGAGGGGCGGAAGCTGCAGGTTGCCGATTACTATTCGGTGCTCGTCGATGATAAGGGCATGCTGAAGGAAGGCTATTCCGATGACGGCCTGCATCCCAACGACCGCGGGTACGCCCTCATGGCGCCGGTGGTGGAGGCGGCCATCGCACGGGCGATAGGGAAGTGAGAAGCCAAGAAGGCGGAAAGCACAGGAAAAAGGACAATTTGACCCAGGTGCAACAACGGACGACGGACCACGGACCATGGGCCACTGTCATGGACATTCTGTCTGTTGAGACCTGCTCCGTACAGCTTAACATCTCTCCTCGCCTCGCTCTGCGGAGGCCTTGCCGCCTACGAGGTTCGCTCATGAATTATCCGGTCTGGGAACCGTTCATGGTAGGTGGGGGATTGGTCATTGGGATCATCGCCATCTTCCACGTTTTCGTCTCGCACTTCGCCGTGGGCGGCGGTCTGTTTCTGGTACTCACCGAACGCAAGGCTTATCGCGAGAACAATCCCGCCGTGCTGGAATACGTCAAGTCCCATTCGAAGTTCTTCGTGCTTGTGGCCCTGGTCTTTGGAGCGGTGAGCGGCGTCGGCATCTGGTGGAGCATCAGCCTTGTGAATCCTGAGGCCACAGCGACGCTCATTCACGTTTTTGTTTGGGGATGGGCCATCGAATGGGTTTTCTTCGTTGTCGAGATTGCCGCGGCCTTTATCTATTACTACGGCTGGGAGCGGCTTGACGCTCAGACTCACCTGCGGGTGGGATGGATTTATTTCGCGGCAGCCTGGGCCAGCCTGCTGGTGATCAACGGCATTCTGACGTTCATGCTGACGCCGGGGAGATGGCTCCAGACACAAGCCTTCGCTTCCGCGTACTTCAATCCCGGAATGTTGCCTTCCTTGCTGGTTCGGACCGCCGTGTGCGTTGCCCTGGCCGGTGTTTATGCTTTGATTACCTCCTCCACGGTTCGCGACGTGGCCCTGCGAAGTCAGCTTGTCCCCTACGCCGCCAAATGGCTGCTGCTGGGCGCTCTGATAATTCCTTTTGCGGGAATCTGGTACATCTCCACGCTCCCCGCCATGGCCCGCGAGATTTCGATGGGAGGAGCCCCGGCAGTCAGCATCTTTGCCGGTCTCTCGATCTTCTTTTCGGCCTTGGTCATGGCTTTCACCTACTTTGGCGCCCTTCGGCGGCCCCAGCATTTCAACCTCGTCTACGCTTTGCTGATCGCGGTTCTTGCCCTCTCCACAACCGCGGTAACCGAGTGGGTCCGCGAAGCGGTGCGCAAGCCCTACATCATTTACGGCTACATGTACTCGAACGGGTTGCGCTTGGAAGACGTGCAGCGGGTTCGGGCGCAAGGGGTGCTCAAGTCAGCGCGCTGGGTTCGCCATCGCGACCTTGATCTCCGGGACCTGGCGCCCGCCGGCGAGGAGATTTACCGCGTCGAGTGTGCGAGTTGCCATACCGTAGACGGATACAACAGCATCCGCCTCGCCGTCCGAGGTTGGAGCTGGGCGATGATTGACTACCAGTTGGACCATCTCAGCTCCTTGAAAGGCTTCATGCCGGCCTTTGCGGGGACCGAAGCGGAGCGTCAGGCGTTGGGCGCCTGGCTGGCGACGTTGAATACGCTGCCCGCCAGCATTTCCATTGAGCCGGAAGCTGCCGCGGTAGAAATCCAGGCCCAGGGCGCGATTGCTCAAGGAGCGCCGCAGCCATGAATCCCGTTATCCCGGGACCAGTGCCCGTACCGCTGCCGGCGCCGCCGGGGCTGCTGGAGTTTCTCCTGGTGTTCACATTCATCCTGCACCTGCTGGCAATGAACTTCCTGCTGGGTGGAGTTATAATCCTTGCCATCTCCGGTTTCCTGGGCAGGCGCGATTCCCGGCATCAAGAACTGACGCCTCGGGTTTCCCGCGCCATGCCTCCTGTGGCGGCTTTCACGATCACGCTGGGGGTGGCGCCGCTCCTGTTCTTGCAACTTGTTTACGGCCAGCTCTTTTACACGTCGTCCGTTCTCATGGCGTGGTACTGGCTTGCCGTCGTGTTCCTGGTTCTGCTTGGGTATTATGGCGTTTATGGGTATCACTTGCAGCACGACGCACTGGGGCCCAAGGGCGCCTGGGTAATATTGGTGACTGCCGTGCTCTTTCTAATTGTGGCCTTCATTTTTACGCAAAATACCACGGCCATGCTGCATCCTCAGGATTTCTATGCCCGCTTCATGAACGGGAAGGTAGGTAAAATCTTCGGCCCGGTGCCTCTTCTGAACCTGGCGCGGCTGGCTCACTTCGTCGTGGCCGCGGTGGCCTTAGCCGGCTTGGGGATAGCGCTGCTTTCCAGCCGGTGGCGAACGGACTCGCGGGAGTTCGCGGATTGGGCGAGACGCTACGGCGTGACTTGGTTCATGGGTGGAACATTGTTGCGGCTCTCTGGTCGGGCTGTGGTTTTTGTTCAGCCTTCCTGCGGAAATCCGCCAGGCGCTGGTGGACGATAAGCTAGCTGTGGGTCTGCTCGTCGCAGGCATTTTGCTGGCTTTGCTGGCGCTTCTGACGGCCCCTGCGAATTTGGGAGTGGCGAGCGTTGCCATCCTGGGCACGGTCTGCGCGATGGCAACGCTTCGACACCTCGTGCGCGTGGCTTATCTACGCCCTTACTTCGATCCGCACTCGCTGCCCGTCCAGGGTCAGTGGGTGGTTTTTTCAATATTCGTGGTCCTGCTGCTGGCGGGGCTGGCTACGGTGGGTTGGATGCTCTACGTTTTTTATCGGCCCGCTGCCCATAGCCGCCGGGTGTCCGTCTAACGTGAGTCAGTACATCGGCACGGGCCAGGCGCCAGGAGCTGAATTCGGACACTACCCCGAAGGACCGCAGTTGTCCTGCGAGCACTTTCCCGGTAAGATGCGACTGGGTACCAAATCGGCGTTGTAGGGTACCGAGCGGAAGCGGAGGCAGAATGCGTAAACTCTTTGCAGGCATGATGATTACATTTCTTCTGGGCTTTCCTGCGGCCCGATGGGCGGCGGGGCAGAACCGAGACCAATTCAGGACGGCAAGTAAAGCGCTCAAGGCCCGCCAGAAGCGGGAACGGAAGACGTTAAGGCCCAGCAGAAGACCTAAACATTCCTGGAAGAGCGCTCGTATGTCGAAGGCGAACCGGGTGCAAGCAAGCACCAGATGAAGCGTGACAAGCAGAATCTCACCCGACAACAAAAGAACGAACGCCAGGATACGAAAAGATAATCAGCGATTGGCCAAGGAACGGTTGAAGCAGGTTCGTTAGGGTTAGTCATCGGAGGTTGCCATCGACGAATCGTCGTGGTACTTGGCTCTAGCCTTGTCGTTGGCGCCGCTGTTGAAAGCGCAGGAAGCGCAACCGCAGGGGGGAGATCAAGAACAAAAACCCACCCTCGGTCCAAAGCCTGGACCGAGTGAGTCTGGTCCCCGGACTGCCACTGTCAATGACTCGCGGAAGCTCGTGCGAATCCGCACACTTTTCGTCGAGAGAATGGACAATGATCTGAATGAAAGCCTGGTGGCAAGCCTTGGCAAACTAGGCCGCTACAAGATGGCTTCCAACGCGAAGGAAGCCGACGCCATCGTGAGGGGCTCGTGCCTGGAATCGCGCGGCTGAAACGATTGCACACGGAAGTGTCGATCACCGATCGGGGAGGCGGATCAATCTGGCAAGACATTATCTTGCGGCCTTACAACCCGCCCTCCCTAGCCCAGGCCGTGAACGATACCGCGCAAGCGATCGCTGAGCACTTGGGCGAAAGCATTAACCAAGCGGGTTTGAAGTAAGACCAGGATTCAGGATTCGGGATTCAGGCTTCGGGGCTAAGTAACCCGGGTTGCCCGCAGAGCAACGGGGTAAGGGGCCAGGCATCGGCGCCATCGCCAATTCCTAGCACCAGATTCGCAATCGGGATTACTGCGGTCCTGGATCCTGAATCCTGACTCCTGACTCCTGCTTTTATGCGCCTACGCGATGTCCGTTCCGAGGATCTCGAGACACTTTACGGGATCGATCAAGCATGTTTTGCGCAGGGATTGCTTATTCTCGCGAGGCGTTGAGTGAGTTCATCGGCAATCGGCGAAGCAGGACATGGGTGGCGAAGACAGGGGGCGGCGTCGGTTTCCTCATCGCCAAACGCACGGCGCGCAAGGCTGCACACATCGTGACGATCGACGTGGTGGAAAGTTGGCGCCGGCGAAGCGTGGGGAGCTCCCTAATGGACGCCGCCGAGGATTGGGCGAGGGAGCAGACAACTCGTATTCGTTTACCTGGAAGCCGCAGAGAACAACGCGCCTGCACTAAGCTTCTATGAGGCTCGAGGTTACAAGAAAGTGGATCGCGTCCGAAACTATTACTCGGACGGCGCATCGGCTTGGATTATGTTGAAGTGGTTGAAACGGAGAGATCTGTAGCGCAGCCATCTCGCCCGCCGTGGCGCAGGCATTCCTTCGCCGCGCTCAGGACAGGCTTTGCCTGCGCTCGGACATCCGGGAGCGGGACGCTCCCGCCACCGCGGGCGAGACGCCCGCGCCACACGGATCAGAGGAGCCCATGCCCACCAAACTGCAATCCTCCGACAACAAGACCATCATCGTTGCAATCCTTATCGCGGCTGCTTCGCTGAGCATTGCCATCAAATACTTCTCGCGTGCCTTTCCCTGAAGCGGCGATTGAATTTCGCGTTAACCGGGACGACTCAGCCCCTGTGGCTGGAAGTTTCTTGCCGACCGCGGCTTCGAACTGGACGGCTATCGACATGCCGCGAGTTCTATTACAACGACGAAGAAAAGGTCTACCTGGAGCGGACGCAAGGGCTGGAGCGGATGAATAGCCTCGCTCGCGGGCCCTATCATTTGGTGTTGGTCTAACTGCCGTTGAAGCCATTGCAGGAGGGGGTACTGGGGTGGACGTCACCCCCGCCGGCGAGGTGGTGGGGTTCAATCACGGAATCCCGCAGCCTCGCCCGGCGCCTCACTCGATCCGGCTGCTGCCCGCACACTCGCGGGAGACATTCCTCACGCAGGTGATGCAGCGGAATCTTGCCGACCTCGAGTTCGTTGAAACTGAGACGGAAAAGCGTCCGGCGCGCATCGACCACGACTTTACCTGGAAGCAGAAGAGCGTGGAACTGGGCGATGGGAGCCTGCGCGTGGAAGTGCTGGTGGATGGCGACCAGGTGGCGGGGTACCGGGAGTTCCTCAAGGTTCCGGAGCAGTGGACGCGCGACTACGAGAAGCTGCGCTCGCGGAACGATGCGGCGCAAGTCGTGGACGAGGTTTTCTGGATTTTGTTGAGCGTGGCCATGCTGGTGATCTTGATTCGCCGCCTGCGCGATCGTGATGTGCCGGTTTGGATGGCGCTGGCGTTCGGCGGGGTCGCTGCGGCCCTCTACTTCCTTGGCGAGCTCAACAGCTTCTCACTGGCTCAATTCGGCTACCTGACCACGGATTCGTATACGAGCTTTATCGCCAAGTCCTTGGGGGGCGCCCTGCTTGAGGCCGTGGGCACGGGCGCAGCGATATTCCTGCTCGTCGCCGCTTCCGAGCCCATGTATCGGGAGAGCTATCCGAACCAGATCGCCCTGCGCAGATACTTCACCTGGCAGGGTCTGCGCAGCCACTCGTTTTTTATTGCCAACGTGGTTGGGATCACCCTCACGTTCTTCTTCTTTGCTTACCAGACCGTTTTCTATCTTGCTGCCAACAAAATGGGGGCGTGGGCGCCCGCCGACCTTCCGTTCACGGACTTGCTGAATACAAAGTTTCCCTGGATTTTCGTGCTCTCCTTCGGCTTCTTCGCGGCCGTGTCTGAAGAATTGCAGTTCCGGGCGTTCTCAATTCCATTCCTGAAGAAACTGCTGCACTGGGGGCCGCTGGCGGTGGTGCTTTCGGCCTTCATGTGGGGATTCCTGCACGCGGCCTACCCTAATCAACCTTTCTTCATTCGCGGGCTCGAGGTCGGAATGGGCGGAGTGGTGATGGGCGTGATCATGCTGCGCTATGGCATCATGGCCACATTAATCTGGCACTATTCCGTGGATGCGCTTTACACAGCTTTCCTGTTGATTCGTTCTCCCAATCACTACCTGGCGATCTCGGGCGCGGTCGCCGCGGGCATCATGCTGATCCCGCTGTTGGTGGCCGGGCTGGCCTACTGGCGGAACGGCACGTTCAGTGATAGTGAAGTCCTGACTAACGCCCACGAGGGCATCCGCAGGGCCGCGCGCGAAGAGGCCGCCGGACCCGAGGCCACGCTCGTTTATCGTCCCCTGTCGCCGACTCGATTGACTGCGGCGGGGGTGCTCACCCTCGCTTTTGTTTTGCTGGCGCTGATTCCTGCTTACCGGTTCGGGCAGGGCTTCTCGTTGCGGATCACCCGCGACCAGGCTGTGAGCGTCGCTGATACCTACCTTCGTCAGCAGCATCTGGACCCCTCGCGTTACCGTCGTGCGGCGTGGGTTCGCGATAACGTTGACACGTTGGCCCTCCGCTATTTGCTTGAGCACAAATCCATCAAGGAGTCTGACCGCATTTACCGGAAGGCGACCCTCCTGGCAGTCTACGAGGTGCGTTATTTCCGTCCGTTGGAGAAGGAAGAACACCTCGTCTTTTTGGATCCCGCCACAGGGCAGGTGTTCGGCTCTCGGACCTTGTTGGACGATAACGCACCCGGCGCTTCGCTATCTCCTGAGCAGGCACAAAAGCTGGCAGCGGACTGCGTGCAAGAGCATGGCTACCACCTTTCGGATTTCGACCTGCAGAGTTCGGAGGCAGAGAAACGGAAGGCGCGGCAGGACTATACCTTGGTTTGGCAGGCGAAGGCCGGCGATGCGCGCAATGTGGCGGAAGCGCATTTCCGTCTCGAGGTCAACGTGGCGGGTGACCAAGTGGTCGGATTTTCGCACTTGTTTAAATTGCCGGAGGCGTGGGAAAGGGAGCAACGCTCCTCGCTCCTGGTCAATACGGTGCTCTCCTTTACGGGTGTGGCGGTGGCTTTGGCTTTGGTTGGAGCCGGCGTAGTTTTGTTGGTCCTGCAAATCAGGTCCGGTCAGATGCCTTGGCGCCCCGCCGCCAAGGTAGGAGTTCTGATCATGGCGTTGACGCTCCTTGCCGAGATCAACCAGTGGCCGGCTCTGGACGCTCAGTATCCGACTTCCCTTCCGCTGCCCACGTGGCGGTTGTTTGAGGTGGTTAGCATCGTAGTTGTTCCTTTGCTGGCGGGTCTGCTTTCCTGGCTGCTGGTTGGCCTTGTCGCGAGTCTCTATCCGCAGGCATGGCAGGTCCTGAAAGGGAGTGCGCGGCGCCTCTGGCGGCGGGATGCGCTGGTCTGCATTGTATTGGTTTTGGCCGCTGGCGCGACTTTGAACAAGCTGGGAGAGCTTTTCGCAGGCCACTTTCATGCCTTTGCCCCCGTGGACACCGAAATCTTTCCGGCCATGTTCAACGCCTTTTCCCCCGGCGCCGGCTATTTCCTGAGAGCGCTCGGATTCAGCATCGTGGACACTTGCGGGTTGGGTTTGGCGATTTATGTTATTCGTCTGGGATGGAGAAAGCGGGCTTGGTGGCTGTGGGTTGGAATTCTGTTGCTCCTGTCGGGACTGGGGCCGGCGGATGCGCACTTCCTGCGTGAGTTCTTTGCGGGCTGGCTCATGGCGTTCGTACCGCTTGCCGCCGGGGCGGCGATGGCCTTCTGGTTCTTCCGCGATAACCTCTTGGCCTACCTCGGCGCCATCTTCTGCCTGCAAATAGCTGCGCCCTTGATTTCGCTGCTCTCGCAACAAGCGCGCGTCTACCGCTCGAGCGGATTGCTGCTGGCAGTGATAGCGTTTCTGGTTGTGGCCTGGATGTTTCTCGGCGGCAGGGAAGGCGAGGCCCGGAGCGAGACATGACAACGCTGGATGCAGTCGAAGTACGAGTCCTCGGCGCGCTTCTCGAAAAGGAGATCACAACCCCGGAATACTATCCGCTCTCGCTGAACGCCCTCATTAATGCCTGCAACCAGAAATCGAATCGCGATCCGGTGATGACGCTGGACGAGAGCGCTGTAAGGACGGCGCTCGAAAGCCTGAACGAGAAGAACCTTGCAGGCCAGGCCTCGAGCGCCGACAGCCGAGTTCCGAAGTCTATGCATCACTTGCAGGAAGTCTTTAACTTTGATCGAAGAGAATCGGCGGTGCTCTGCGTGCTGCTGCTGCGCGGCCCGCAGACTCCGGGGGAATTGAGGGGACGTACCGAAAGGATGTACAGGTTCGATGATCTCAGCGTGGTGGAGTCCTCGCTCCATCGCTTGATGGAGCGGGAGCATCCTTTGGTGATGAAACTGCCGCGCCAGCCAGGTACAAAGGAATCGCGCTATGCTCACTTGCTCTCCGGCGAACTGGAAGAGTGGAGCGCGCCGGCAGAAAGCCCCCTGGTTGCGGCAGCAGGCCCTCAAGACGATCAGCGGATCACACGGCACACTACGATTCGAGCGCGCGTCAACAGGCGTATTGGAGCCCTTGGACAAACTTGATCTTCCAGAGGGAAAGAAGTGACCCTGACGATTCTCATGTCCCTTCAACTCTCGACTTTGAAGCCTTTGCCCGCTCCGCCGGCGGTTGGAAAGGCACTATCGATGCCGAGAAGCTTCTCCGCGATATCTACGCCGAACGCTTGATCTCTACTCGAACGGCCCCTCGCCTATTGACACCAACAATCTCGTAGACACGGATTGGGTGATTCATTACCTCAACGGGCATCCCGGAATCGTACAACGTTTCGGGGGTCAACTCAAGGAGCGAGGACTGGCCCTTTCGGTCGTCTCCCTCGCGGAGCTCTATGAGGGAATCTATTACTCCACCGATCCGTCAGGAAATAGGCCGATCTCAACGATTTCCTGCGAGGCGTCGTGGTCATCGGAATTGATGAGGAGACATGAAAGTATTCGGCAGGGAACGAGGTCGCCTTCGGACAACCCAGAGGACTATCGGCGATTTAGATCTCTTGATCGGCAGCACTGCGCTCCGCCACGAACTTACCTTGCTCACCGGCAACCGCCGCCACTTCGAACTGATTGACTCGTTCGCGATCGAGTCTACGTGAAAAACGCTCACCGAGCGACTCATCGTTGTTTTAGCGGGTCGCATGGAGGTGCCACGTGTAACAGGGCTTGGCGACCTCGTTTGGAGGCATCGGGCATCCGAACAACAGCGCCCACCCCCCACGCTCATTCCACTGCGCCGTAGCTGCTGCGCGATCCACCGGGAAAATCTTCACGGCGACCGGGTAACCACTCGGTTTCTCATTCGGCAGTTCGACGACTAAGCCGTCGTCGGTGCGTGTCCATTTCACTTGCGCCTTCGAGCCCAGCATCTGGACTGTCTTGATCTCTCGCTTCGTCAACTCCGAACCTGCGGCCAGTGACTTGATCCTCAGCTTGCCATCCTCCGGCGATGCCAGCGCAATCGCATAGAGTGTGTCGCCCTTGGCGGTAAAGCGGATATCCTCGGCTGTATATCCGCTGGTGGCCGTGTCTTTGAAAGAGCCGCCCACCACTTTCGTCGGACCCTCGCCGTAGATTTTCCAAGGCCGCGTCGCGTAGATTGCCTCGCCGTTGACGGAAAGCCACTTGCCCATGTTCAGCAGGATCTTCTGGACTTCGTCGGGAATAGTGCCGTCAGGTTTCGGTCCGATATTCAGCAACAGGCAGCCGTTCTTGCTCACAATATCCACCAGTTCATCGAGCAGCGATTCCGGGGTGCGAAACTTCTCGTCCTTGATGTATCCCCACGATTTCTCACCCACGGAAGTGTCCGTTTGCCAGAAGATGGGGCGCAGCATATCGAGTTGCCCGCGTTCAATGTCCAGCACGGCGGCGCTTTCCGGAAACGCTTTGTTTTTGTAGTTGATTGCCACCGCGCTCTTCCACTCCGCCGCGCGGTTGTAATAGAAGGCGCCAAATTTCTGGAGATAAGGTTGGAACACCGGCTGCTCGATCCACCAGTCGAACCAGACGATCTCCGGATGGTATTTGTCCACAATCTCGCTGATGCGCGCCAGCCAATTGTCGAGGTAGGCCTGATCGGGCTGGTCCTTATCGGACTGTGCCGGACCATAAAGACCCGCGTAGCGCGGATCGTTGACGTCGGAGTCGAAGGTCCTGCCGCCGTTGAAAAACCACCAGTGCTCGGCGCGGTGCGAGGACGCTCCGAAATGCAATCCTTGTTTGCGCACCGCCACGGAGAGTTCGCCCACCACGTCGCGCTTCGGGCCCATTTTCGCGGCGCACCATTCCGTCAGATCGGAGGCGTACATTGGGAAGCCATCGTGATGCTCCGCGACCGGCACGACGTACTTCGCTCCGGACCGCTTGAACAGTTCCGCCCACTGGTCGGCGTTGAACTTTTCGGCCTTGAACATGGGGATGAAGTCCTTGTAGCCGAAGCGGGACTGCGGGCCGTACGTCTCCACATGATGCGCGAAGACCGGACTCTTTATCAGGTACATGTTGCGCGGATACCATTCGCTGTCGAAGGCCGGCACGCTGTAAACGCCCCAATGGATGAAGATTCCGAACTTCGCGTCTTCATACCATTTTGGAACTTGATATTTCTCCAGAGAATCCCAGGATGCGCTGAAGGGACCTTTGGCAATTACGCTGTCCACATTCTTGACCACGTCTGCAACGCTTTTATCGGCTGCTATAGCTGAATATACTATCATCGAATATAGCAACATTGAAAATATGACGGCTGTTGTCCAATGGCCGGAGCGGGGGCTCGGCGCCTCCGATAAGACCCGTGCTGCGCCTGTCTGTTGACCGTTTCTCATATGAACCTGCCTCAGGATGTGGTTTCGTTTCGACTCAAACCTGCAAACTTGCTACGCTCAGCGAACTGTCTACGGGCGGCCTTTGCGGACGCGTGGAGACAACCGCAAGCGCCCCGCAGAAGAATGCTGACAACGTTTGCCTTCTGCTTCTAACCACGCAGGATTTTGCCATAAGGTCGTCCTAACGGCTACTCCCAATCTGCAAATTAGGAATCGATTTCAAATATATCATTGTGATTCTAAAAGACTTATATAAATTCCGGTGAGTTGTGAGAAAAAAGTAGTCAAAGTCGAAAAAAACCTTGACAAGAAAGGGGCAAAAACGTATGTTTGTGGAGCAGAGTAGTCAGCAGTGGAAAAATGTGGTGTTCAGGGGCCGGGCCCCCTACGCCCAGTGGCTTTTCGGGATTCCGCATGTTCCGTGGCAATTATCCCGCAACCGTCGATGGCAAAGGCCGATTGAAAATCCCGGCCGCCATCAAGGCCATTCTGGACGACATCCACGCCACCGATTTCTACGTTACTAGTCTTGATGGTCAATCAGTACGGATCTACCCCTTTCAGGAGTGGCTGAAGCTCGAGGAGAAGTTGAAGCAGCAGCCCTCCATGAATAAGTCGGTGAAAAAGTTCCTCGACAGAACCAACTACTATGGTCAGGCCGCTCACACCGATAGTCAAGGGAGAATTCTCGTCCCTGCTTTACTGCGGGATGCGGCCGCTATGCAAGGTGAAGTCGCGGTGCTCGGTTATCTGAACTATCTCGAGGTTTGGAACAAGCAGCGGTATGTCGAGCACATGGAGAAGGAGCCGTTCACCGACGACGACATGAAGGCCTTGAGCGATTTAGGGATCTAGCCCGATGCGCGCGCATGTGCCGGTGCTCTGGCGAGAGGCGATCGAGATTCTGAATGTGCAGCCTGACGGATATTACATTGACGCGACCCTGGGGGCAGGGGGACATGCCGAAGAGATACTTCGGCGTCTGGACAAAGGGAAACTGATAGGAATCGACCGCGACCCGGCGGCGCTTGCTTTCGCCGGGGAGCGGCTGAAGGACTTTGGGGAAAAGCTGATCACGATGCCTGGGAACTTCGCACAAATCAGCGGCCTGTACGCGGCGAGGGGGTTTCCGCCTGCCGACGGACTTCTGGCTGACCTGGGCATGAGCACGATGCAACTCGAAGACGCATCGCGCGGGTTTTCCTTCAGCACGCCAGGGCCTCTCGATATGCAGATGGGTCCAAATTCAGGACCCAACGCGGCAGACCTGGTGAACGAGATGAGTGAGCAGGACTTGGCCGACGTAATTTTCAAGCTTGGGGAAGAGCGCCACTCGCGCCGAGTCGCGCGAGCGATTGTGAAGGGCCGTCCGTATCGATTAACCACCGAACTGGCGCAGGTGGTGACGCGAGCGATCCCCTCCCGGACGGCCCTCCGCCACCTTCATCCGGCCACCCGCACTTTCCAGGCGCTGCGGATGGCGGTGAACCGGGAACTGGAGTGCCTGGAGTCGCTGCTCGCCCAGGCGCTGGAGGTGCTCAAGCCGGGCGGGCGAGTGGTGATCCTGAGCTTTCATTCTCTTGAAGATAGGCTAGTAAAATGGGCGTTTAAAGGCTGGCAGCGGGAAGGGCGGGCCAGGATCCTGACGCGGCGAGTGGTGCGTCCGAGCGAAGCGGAAATCGCCGCTAACCCGCGCTCGCGCAGCGCGAAGTTGCGGGCGGCGGAACGGTGTGCAGGGTAATTCCAGGGGTTGGGAACTACCCGCAACCACTTTTCGGGGCCGCAGCGAGCGACCGGAGATACGGGCATTCATCGGAAAGGAGGAAGGGGAGAAGATGCGGCAGGGGCTTAAGCTTCCGCCTCCCGCTCATGGGTCCCCTGGATCTGGAATATGGCGACAGCAGCAGTCACATTGCCGAAGCTAAGGCGGCGTCCGACAAACGGATTGGCGGCAGGCCGCGCGAGTTTCCCCGAGATCTACTACACCAAGCACATTGACAACTCGCGTCTGGTGCGGGAGGCGGCTTTGGGGAAGTGGCGTGAGTACTGCAAGCTGGTCGTGTTGGTGGTGCTGGCCTTTATCCTCGGTTTGCTTTTCTCGTGGCAGCATTTGCAGTGTGTGCAGGACGGGTACGAGATTCAAGGGCTGAAGAAGGAGTACGCCAAGCAGCAGGAATGGAATCATCAATTGAGGCTTTCACACGCCAAGCTGGCTGATCCGCAAAGAATCGCAGCCTTGGCCGGGGGGCTCGGCATGGTCTCGCCCAGCCCGAAACAAGTCATACAGTGGAGCGGGGCGAGCGAGCCGGCACAGTAGACTGCCGGAAAGCGCGCAGGTTGCTTGCATCTCCCCATCGTCGGCGATGGTATTCCGAGCGGGCTATAGTCTCATGGTGCTTCGCATAAGCCACTCGCAACCGAAAAAAAACCATAAGTCCTACCCCACGAAACGCGATCTGATATTGGGTGGCTGGCTGGTTTTCTGGATGTTCGGCCTGGCCGCCCAACTTTACCACCTACAAGTTATTGATTATGCCGATTTCCTGGCGAAAGCACAGCGCCAGCAACAACACGTGATTGAAATCGCGCCCCGCCGCGGCGAAATCTACGATCGGCAGATGAATCCGCTGGCCATGAGCCTGGCAGTGGATTCCATCTTTGCGGATCCTAGTGAAATGACGGAGCCCAAAACGGCGGCTGAATTGCTCGCGCCGGCCTTGGGCCTGGACGCGCAGGAGCTCCTGGGGCGGCTCACCAACGCTCGTTCGTTTTGCTGGGTGAAAAGGAAGGTCACTCCCGAGGAAGCCAATCGTGTCCGCGAGCTGAACCTGAAAGGAATCTACTTCCAGCCGGAGAGCAAGCGCTTTTACCCCAAAGACGATTTGGCCTCCCACATCGTGGGCTACGTGGGTTTGGATGACAAAGGCCTGGCGGGCCTCGAGTACGGCATGGACAAAACCATTCGGGGGCGCCCGGGCCGCGTGCTGGTGGCCACGGATGCCAGGCGCAAGTCATTTCAATCCACGGAGTGGGCAGGGGCGCCGGGCAAGAATGTGGTTCTGACCTTGGACGAAAAAATCCAGTATTTCGCGGAGAAGGGCTTAGCGGAGGCGGTGGAGAAATGGCACGCTGCGGGCGGCGTGGTGGTGGTCCAGAATCCCAATACCGGCGAAATCCTGGCCATGGCCAGCCGGCCCACCTTCGATCCCAACCAATTCTCCAAGAGTCCTACCGGCGCGCTGGAAAACCGCGGCGTGGCCTGGGTGTACGAGCCCGGCTCTACCTTTAAGCTCGTTACGCTGTCAGCCGTTTTGGAAGAAAGACTGGCGAGGCCCGAGGAAATCATCGACTGCCAGATGGGCAGCATCGTACTTGCGGGTCATGTCATTCACGATCATAAACGCTTCGGGGCGCTGACGGTGCAGGACGTACTGGTGAATTCCAGCGACGTGGGCGCCATCAAGCTGGGAATGCGGTTGGGTGAACAACGGCTCTACAAGTATATCCGCAGCTTCGGATTTGGCGAAAAGACCGGTGTCGAACTCCCGGGCGAGGAACACGGACTGCTAAAGTCCCCGACCCACTGGTCTGGAATATCAATCGGCGAAATCTCGATGGGGCAGGAAGTTGGAGTGACGGCCGTTCAACTCATCAGCGCCTACTCCGCGGTGGCCAACGGGGGAGTATTGTTCGAGCCGCGCATCGTCCGCGACCTTTTCCTCGGCCAGGTACACGACCCCATGCCTCCGGTTCCGGGTCACCGCGTGATCAGCGAACGGACAGCAAACCTCATGAAAGAGTTTCTCACGGCCGTAGTGCAGAGGGGAACAGGCAAGCCAGCACGACTTGCCGGCTATACGTCAGCCGGCAAGACGGGCACGGCACAGAAGATCGATCCCTCCGGCGCCTACTCCAAGTCACACTATGTGGCCTCGTTTATCGGCTTCGCTCCTGTCGGGAAACCGGCGGTAACCATTCTGGTGGTTATCGACACGCCGGTGGGAGCAATATACGGGACGGATGTGGCAGCCCCGGTGTTCAAGTCCATCGCAGAGCAGACTCTAGGATACCTGAACGTTCCGCAAGACAGTCCCGCCCCAAGGCCGCAATTCATAGCCTCAACGCCCGCTGGGATTCCGGGCCAGCAACTCGGAAGCCTTAACGGGAGCCTTCCCCTGGACACTGAGCACCGACAAGCTGCCACTTCACCCGTTCAGACCGCATCATTCTCGACGCCTGAGCCGGCCAGAGTTTCGATCGACCAAGAGCCGGACGCGGCTGCCACGCCCCCTACCGTGGTATTGGACAACGGACCTCATGTTAGCGTGCCGGACTTCTCCGGGCTGGCAGCACGCAATGTCGCCCAGGAGTGCCAGAAGTTGGGCCTTGAGCTGAGTCTTCTGGGCAGCGGATTGGCCGTCGACCAGAACATCCCTGCGCATTCGCAGGTAGCGCCCGGAACAAGATTGGTGGTAAGGCTGTCAAGATTCGCGCAGTGATATAATGCGAGTGGGCAATGAAACTGAACGAGTTGTTGCGAGGGCTGGATGGCCTCGACATAGGCCTGGAAGCCGAAGGCGAAGTCATCTCTTTAGCTTGCGATTCTCGCCAAGTGCAGCGGGGAACTCTTTTCTTCGCGATTCAGGGGGAGAAAGCAGACGGGCACACATTCATCCCCCAAGCGCTCAACCGGGGTGCAATCGCCGTGGTCAGCGAGCGTCAACCTCCCGGCGAACTGGCGTCGCGCTGGGTGCGAGTCCCTCGAATCCGCCGGGCGCTCTCGACCGCCGGACGCCGCTTCTATGGCCTGCCTGATCTACACCTGAAACTCGTAGGAATCACCGGCACAAACGGAAAGACGACCACAGCCTTTCTGGTGGATAGCATTCTGCGCGCAGCGGGAATTCGCACCGGCCTATTCGGGACTATTGAGTACCGAGTGGGCGGCCGTGTGCTGCCCGCGCTCAACACCACACCGGAGTCGCTGGACTTGTGGTCTTACCTGGCCCAGACGGTCGAAGCTGGGGGCGACGGCGCAGTGATGGAGGTCTCGTCGCATGCGCTGGCTCAGGAGCGGGTTTGGGGGTTCCCGTACTACGTGGCCGTATTCACGAATTTGACCCGCGACCACTTAGATTATCACAAGGACTTCGAGCACTACTTCGAAGCCAAGCGTCGTTTGTTCGAGGGTCTTGGCACTGCTCCACCCGCCTCTGCGGTGATTAACATCGATGACCCTTGGGGCAAGAAGCTTCTTGACCTGCGCGGTTCACGGCAGTTGACTTACGGCATGAACTCGAATGCCCAGGTCAAAGTGAAACGTCTCGACAGCCGGCACAACGGGCTGGAGGGCACGATCCTGACCCCGGCCGGCAAACTGGAGCTTGCTTCCTCATTGGTGGGCCGGGCCAACCTGGCAAATATCCTCGCCGCTACCGCAGCCTCCCTTGCCTACGGCATTCCGCTTGATAAGATCGAAGAGGGACTGAGGAATCTGAAAGCGGTTCCGGGGCGCTTCGAGCGGATCGACGAAGGCCAGTCCTTCCTCGTCGTGGTGGATTACGCGCACACCGATGATGCTTTGCGGAATGTCTTGAGTGCGGCGCGCGAACTCACACGCAACCGGCTCATCGTGGTTTTTGGGTGCGGAGGCGAGCGAGATCGCGCTAAACGGCCCATGATGGGGGAGGCGGCGGGTTCCCTAAGCGATCTTGCCGTACTCACCTCGGATAATCCCCGCAGCGAGGACCCGCTGCTGATCATGAATGATGCCCTGGTCGGCTTACAGAAGGCCGGTAAGCCTTATTGGGCCGAAGTGGATCGGGAAAAAGCCATCCGCAAGGCTCTGGAAGAAGCCCGCGAAGGAGATGTGGTCGTCTTGGCTGGAAAGGGACACGAGACGTACCAGATATTGAAGGACGGGCCGATTCCGTTCGACGATCGCGAAGTAGCTCGAAAAGTGCTGCATGAAATGGGCTATCAAACACCGGAATGACACAGCGACTTCGCGGGTCATGGCATAGGGCCTGCAGGACTTAAGGGCGCATGAGATTTAGATTAGGCGACATCGCGACACTGCTTCATTCCCAGTGCGGCGTCCCGGAACGAATGGTGACGGGGTATTCGCTGGACTCCCGCTCGATCGCGCCGGGTCAGCTCTTTTTTGCGATGCGGGGGCCGCGGTTCGATGGACACGAGTTCGTTGCCCAGGTTATTGAGAGCAAGGCTGCCGGAGCGGTGGTCGAGAAGGTTTTTCTTGACCAGGCGCCGCCGGACCTCCGGCCGGCCCTCGTCCCGGTTGAGAGCCCACTCGAGGCTCTCCAGAGTTTGGGACGGGCCGTACGCCGCAAATGGGGTCGGCCCCTGATTGCAGTGACCGGCAGCACCGGAAAGAGCACCACGAAGGAGATGATCGCCGCTCTGCTGGGCCGGTGCTTCGTAGTGCATCGGTCGGCCGGAAACTTGAATAACCACTACGGACTGCCACTAACCCTGTTGGGGCTCGAGCCCGAGCACGAGATCGCGGTCGTGGAACTTGCTATGTCTGCCGCCGGCGAGATTGCGCATTTGGCATTGATCGCTGAGCCAGAGACCGGCGTGGTGACGAACGTCGCCCCCGCACATCTGGAGTTCTTTGATTCTGTGGATTCCATCGCCAAAGCAAAGCGAGAACTAGTCGAAAACCTCTCGTCTCGCGGCGGACCGCCCACTGCCGTCTTGAACAACGATGATCCCCGCGCCCGGAAATTCGCGGAGGGTTTTGAGGGGCAAGTGGTTACATTCGGAATGGGATCCGGCGCGGACTTTCAAGCCCTCTGGGTCAGGCCCGGCCAAGGAATCGGTAGCGAGTTCCGGGTCGTGGGGCCGAACTTGGAATGCGATTTTCTACTCCCCGCTCCGGGACGCCACAACGTCCAGAATGCACTGGCCGCCATCGCCGTGGCCTCGGAGTTCGAAATCCCGGCGTGGGAAATGCGCCGAGCTTTGGCCGAATTCCAAAGTATGCCGCAAAGGGGAGAGAGTTTCACGCTGCCGGGACCCGTGACGATTATCAACGATTCCTACAACTCGAACCCGCAGGCCCTGGAGTGCATGCTTGAGACGCTGCGGGCATGGCCCGGCGCTCGCCGCCGGATCGTGGTCGCCGGGGAGATGCTCGAATTGGGTCCGCAGTCTCCGAAATTGCACGAAAAGGTCGGCCGCAAGTGCGCGGAGGCCGATCTGGCGTGGTTGATCGCGGTCCAGGGCGATGCGAGGTTCTTCCTGGAAGGTGCAGTGGCGGCTGGTATGCCGTCCGCACAGACTCGCTTTTTCTCGGAGGCGCCTCCGGCGGGAGAGTTCTGCCGGTCCCAGCTCGAACCCGGAGACGTAGTCCTGGTCAAAGGTTCGCGCGGAGTGCACTTGGAAGCTGTGGTCGAGATGCTGCGAAGCAGTCGAGGAGTCTAGAAGTCGAGGAGTCGAGAAGTCGAGAAGCGAGGCCGTCGAAGAGTGAAGAGGTCGAAGAGTCTGCAAGCCGAGAAGTCCAGCAATCCGCTCTGGACTGCTCGACTCCTTGACTCCTCGACTGCTCGACTAGCAATGCCATGTTCTACTACCTCTACATCAAATTTCACAACCAATTCCACATCCTCAATCTCTTTCGCTATATCACTTTCCGAACTGCCTACGCCAGCTTGACGGCCTTGTTGCTCTGCTTAGTGGTTGGACCGTGGGTTGTGCGGGTGCTCAAGCGGTTTCAGATCGGGCAGTACATTCGAGAGGACGGGCCACAGTCCCACGTGTCTAAGGCGGGCACTCCCACTATGGGCGGTGTGCTGATCAATCTCTGCATTTTTGTTCCGACCCTCCTGTGGGCTGACCTGGGTAACGTTTTTATCTGGCTGGTTCTGGGGGTGACGGCGGCCTTGGCCGCGATCGGATTCTGGGATGACTACCAAAAGGTCCGCAAGCATAAGAACCTGGGCCTCACCGGGCGGACCAAGTTCTTGCTCCAGATCCTGGTGAGCTTTGTATTTGGCGTGGCGCTGATTTTCTTTTCGGCGCGTGGCTTCTACTCGACAACCTTGACCGTCCCCTTCTTCAAGCGCTTCCGGCCCGATTTCCTGATTACCAGTTTTCTGTCTCGAGTCTGGACTTACCCGTTCGCCTTCATGCCGTTTCTGCTTTTTGTAATCCTGGTCCTGGTGGGTTCTTCGAACGCGGTGAACCTCACTGATGGCCTGGATGGACTGGCCATAGGGTGCGTCATCATTGCAGCCTCGGCCTTGACCGTGCTGACCTACGTCACCGGCCATGCCGTGTTTTCCGAATATCTGGATTTGCAGCACCTCCCGCGCGTCGGTGAGCTGACCATTTTCTGCGGATCGATGGTGGGGTCAAGTCTGGGGTTTCTTTGGTACAACGCATATCCGGCAGAGATTTTCATGGGCGATGTTGGTTCTCTGGCGCTGGGCGGCGCAATCGCCTGTGTCGCAGTGCTTATCAAACAGGAACTTCTATTGCCATTCATAGGCGGAATTTTCGTGATTGAAGCGCTCTCGGTGATCATCCAGGTGATGTCGTTTAAGCTACGGGGCAAACGGGTGTTCCGGATGGCGCCGATCCATCATCACTTCGAGCTGGCGGGGTGGAAGGAGTCAAAGATCATTGTGCGCTTCTGGATCGCCGCTCTGGTCTTTGCCCTGCTGGCTCTGACGACCCTGAAGTTGAGATAGTTTTCAGAAGTCCGTTGTCCGTCGTCCGTTGTCCGTGGCGCGTTGGCATTCGAAATGAGATCCTCCATGTTCCCGACCTGCAATGCGGAGGCCAAGGTAAGGACTGCGAGTACGTGCGACAGTCGTTGCGGCAGAACCACGTCGTTGAAACTAGCGGGTACGGGGATGGACATCGACCAACCGGCGACGGACCACGGACCACGGACGAGGCGCAGCGCTTGACGACAGACTGTTTTTGCGCATAAAATGCGCCATAATTCCTATGGGCAGGCCGAGATCCTTTCGCAATCCGAGGCGCGTGAGTTTGACACTCAACAAGGAGACGCTGGTGACGGCCCGGCGGCTGGCACGCCAGGCCAGGAGGTCGCTTTCGGAACTCGTCTCCGAGATTCTGGACTCCCACTTTCGCAAGGGTATTCGCTCCCGGCCGAGGGGGTTGGCATGATTGACGTACGCAACAAGCGCGCGCTGGTTGTCGGCTTAGGAAGGAGCGGGCGGGCCGCTGCCTTCTTACTGCGACGGCAAGGCGCGATTGTGACGGTGACCGACATCAAGCCTCCAGCCACTTTCGGAAACTCGCTGTCGGGGCTTCTGGCGGAGAAGATCGGTCTGGCGCTGGGATCGCAGCCGGTTGAGCTCTTTCTCGCACACGATCTGGTGGTAGTCAGCCCGGGGGTGCCGTGGGAATTGCCGCAACTCGAGGCCGCCCGTGCACGCGGCATCGCTGTCGTGCCTGAAGTCGAAGTCGCCGGCTGGTACATGGATGCTCCCATCGTGGGTGTCACCGGCTCGAACGGCAAAACCACGACGACCACTCTGCTGGGCAAAATGCTCGAGGCCTCCGGGTTTTCGACCTTTGTGGGTGGGAACATTGGTGTGGCTTTGAGCAGCGCTGTGGAATCGGTCAAGCCCGGTTCGATCGTGGTGGCCGAATTGAGCAGTTTTCAGTTGGAAGCGATTCGTGACTTTCGCCCGCACGTCGCTGTCCTGCTGAATATCTCGCCGAACCACTTGGACCGCCACCCCACCTTCCAGGCCTATGCCCAGGCCAAGCGGCAGATTTTCCGCAATCAGCGAGCGGATGATTACGCCGTGCTGAATGCCGATGATCCCTGGGTACGCAGCCTCGGTCCCGCCTTGGTGAGCCGCAAGGTGTTTTTCAGCCGGCTGGAGCAGATTTCTTGCGGCCTCTTTGTGTCAAATGGAAACATTGTGTACCGGACCGGGCATATGGAGCGGGTGCTCCTGGAGACGAAGGAGGTGCGCCTGCGGGGCAGCTTCAATCTCGAAGACGTTCTAGGCGCCGCGGCGGCGGCCTGCGTCCTAGGGGCGGACTTCGACGCCGTGCGCAAGGCAGTGCGGGAATTCAAGGGCGTCGAGCACCGGCTCGAATACGTGCGTGAAATCTGCGGGGTGGAGTTTTACAACAATTCTAAAGCTACCAGCGTCGATGCGACGGCGAAGTCGCTCGAGGCTTTTGAGCGGGGCGTTCACCTCATTATGGGCGGCAAGGACAAAGGGGCTCCCTATGCTCCTCTGCTACCCCTCGTGAAGGACCGGGTGCGCGAAGTTCTGCTCATCGGCGCGGCGGCAGATCGCATCGCTCAGGAGCTTTCCGGTGCTGTGGAATTGATTCCCGCCGGCAACCTCGAGACGGCCGTGCCGGAGGCGTTCCAGCGCGCGCGGCTTGGCGATGTGGTTCTGCTTGCCCCGGCCTGTTCGAGCTTCGATCAGTTCCAGGATTATGAGCATCGAGGACGGGTGTTTAAAGATTTGGTGGGGCGGCTGGCCCAGGATGTGGGATCGGGCGCGGTCGAATGGAGATGGAAGAAACGGGAGGCGACGAGTGGGCGCTCGGATGTGTCCGCGCGCGTTCAGACGGCGCCACCTGTCCCCGCCCAGGTTCAGGTTCAGCCTTCAGGCGGCTCGAGTCAAGAGGCGCCCCAGGTGACCGCCGGACCGGAAGTGGAGACGCCGGCGCCGGAGGTTGTAGACAGGCCAGCCGCCGCTCCTGCCGACGAGCCCGCGGAACATCTCGCGGACAGCGCTCGCCCAGCTGAGCCGCCGACTCATGAACTGACCCTCGTGTACGAAATCAACGCCGACGAGTATTCCGCGGCGGACGTCGAGCTGGAACAAGACTACTCGGCGCGGCCGGAAACGCGGCAACTCCGAACTCCGGCTACTGCTGAGAAAGTTGACGGCTCCCCACTGCCCTATGAGGGAGGATTCGAAGAGCAAGGTCCGGCCGCGGGCGAATCAACGGACGTCCATGATTCCGAAACCAGCATGAACCAGGCAGAACAGGGCCCCAAGATCGCGGAAGAGAAGAAGTCGAACTCGGCAGAACGAAGCGAGTCGGCCCAACTCAGACTGCCTCGAATGGATTAGTTGAGCATGTCAAGGCGACTCCAATCCGACAAGGTGCTTTTCGGCACCATCGTGGCATTGACCCTTTTCGGCGCCCTCATGGTTTTCAGTGCCTCGGCGGTGGTAGCGGCAGAGAAGTTCAGCAGTAGCAGTTATTTCCTGATTCGCCAATTGGCCTGGGCTGGGGCAGGGTTTGCCGCCTTGGTCGTACTGATGTATGTGGACTATCGCCGCTTAGCGAGCCCCCTGGTGGTGTTTACGGCGCTGTCCTTGCAGATGCTGCTCCTCGTGGGAGTTTTATTCGCGCCGCGCACCCACAACACCCACCGCTGGCTGCATTTGGGGCCTGCCAGCTTGCAGCCTTCCGAATTCGCGAAGCTCGTTATAGTTCTCTTCATGGCCTACTTCCTCGAGCAGCGGGCCGGCAAAGTGAACGACCTTGTCCACACCCTGCTTCCTGTGGGCTTGGTGAGTGGAGCGACGATGGCTCTCGTGGTGGTGGAGCCTGACTTCGGAACCTCACTTGCCATCGCCATGATCGTGGCGGCAATGCTATTCGTCGCGGGGTTGCGTGCCGGGTATTTCGCCGGCATGGGGCTAGGGGCTGCTCCTGTGGTTTATTGGCTGATTTTTCACTCCACCTACCGGTACAACCGCCTGCTGGCGTTCCTGCACCCGAATTCCGATCCGCTCGGAAAAGGGTTTCACATCCTTCAGTCCCTTATCGCGGTGGGCACAGGCGGGATTACCGGCGTGGGACTGATGGAGGGAAAACAGAAACTCTTCTATCTTCCGGAACCTCAGACCGACTTCATTTTTGCCGTGGTGAGCGAGGAACTGGGGTTCATCGGGGCTTTCATTCTCGTCATCGCGTTTGGAATTATTCTCTGGCGAGGCCTGCGGGCGAGCGCCCGATGTACGTGTGAGTTTGGCCGGCTGCTGGCCCTAGGGTTGACGGTGATGGTGGTCGGACAGGCCCTTGTCAACATGAGCGTGGTGCTCGGCCTGCTTCCGACGAAGGGCATTCCTTTGCCGCTGATCAGTTACGGTGGCTCGTCTCTCTTCTTTACGCTGGCTGCGGTGGGCGTGCTCCTGAACATTTCGCAGGATGAAGCCTAGACGGGTAGTGTGTGATGCGATTTCTGATGGTCGCCGGAGGCACCGGAGGTCATATCTTTCCGGCGCTCTCCGTGGCGCAGGAACTGCGCGCCCGTGGCGCCCGCCTGGAACGCTGCGGAGTGAAGTATGTGATCGAGTTTCTCGGCACCCTGCGGCCTCTCGAGGCGCGCTTGATTCCTGGAGCCGGTTTTCCCCTTCGCACCATCAGGGCGGCGGGGCTTAAGGGGATAGGAGGGATTCGGGGCTTGCGGAATTTGATGCTGCTTCCGCGAACGGCGGTGGCAACGGCGCAGGCTCTGCGTGACTTTCGGCCCCAGGTCGTGGTGGGGGTGGGCGGGTATTTGGCTGGACCGGTGATGCTGGAAGCCGCGCTCCAGGATATTCCGACCGTACTCATTGAGCCCAACGCGTTGCCGGGTTTCACCAACCGCGTTTTGGCCCCAGTGGTGCGTTTGGCGGCGGTTGGTTTCCCGGAGGCCGCACGCTACTACGGAGAGAAGGCCCGGGTCACCGGCCTTCCGGTCCGAGCGGCTTTCTATGCGATTCCTCCGAAGAACCACCAGGCCCCTTTTAGCATCCTGGTCGTCGGGGGCAGCCAGGGATCGAAAGCTCTCAATGAAGTGATGGCACAATGCGCGGCGTTCTTGAAGCGCGAAACGGGGCGGCTCGAGGTCGTCCATCAAACTGGGGAAGCGGACCATAACTTCGTGCGCGAGGCTTATCTGAAACACAACGTGGCTGCTCACGTCTGCGCTTTCATCGAGGATATGCCGGAAGCATTGGCACGGGCCGACCTGGTGGTTACACGCGCCGGGGCGGCCGCGGTGGCTGAGTTGGCGGCCGCGGGGCGAGCCGCATTGCTGATTCCTTTTCCGGCAGCCACCGACCAGCATCAACTGGCAAATGCCCGAGCTTTCGAGCGCGCCGGCGCCGCCCGGATAATACTCCAGGCGGAGCTGACCCCGGAACGGTTGATCCGCGAGATCAGTGAGCTGATCAGTGAACCGCCGAGATTGATCGAAATGGAGTTGGCCGCGAAGACCCTGGCGCGTCCTGAGGCGACCGCGCAGATTGCGGACTTGGTGGAAGGACTGGCTGCCAGGGCTTAGTGTAGAGGCGGCTTTATGCCGCCATGTGGCGAGATAAACTCGCCGCTACAAATACGGCATAGTCATGCTAGGCAAGATTCGAAGAATACACTTCGTGGGCATTGGCGGCATCGGGATGAGCGGCATCGCCGAGGTGTTGTTGAACCTGGGGTTTACAGTCTCAGGCTCTGACCTCAAGTCGACACCGGTTACGGAGCGGCTGTCCAAACTTGGCGCGCGAGTCTCGGAAGGCCACGCCGCGAGCCATCTCCTGGATGCCCAAGTCGTGGTGGTTTCTTCTGCGGTCCCCCCCGACAACCCTGAGGTGCAGGAGGCCCAGCGCCTGCAAATCCCGGTTATTCCCCGGGCCGAAATGCTCGCGGAATTGATGCGCTTGAAATTCTGCGTGGCGGTCGCGGGGGCTCACGGGAAAACTACGGTCACCTCCATGATCGCGGTGATGCTGACCCAAGCCGGACTCGATCCGACAGCCGTTATCGGCGGACGCCTGGATGTTTTCGCCTCGAGCGCCCGCCCGGGCAAGGGCGAACTGATGGTCGTCGAAGCCGACGAAAGTGATCGCTCATTCCTTTATCTTCTGCCCTCCATTGCGGTGATTACCAATATCGACCGGGAACATTTGGATCATTACCGCAACCTGGAGGAGATAACTTCCGCTTTCCTTGCCTTCGCGAACAAGGCGCCCTTCTACGGCGCGGTGGTGGCCTGTTCTGATGCCCCTTGGGGCGAGCGCTTTCATGAGCTACTGCCGCACATCCGGAGGCGTGTGGTTACTTACGGTCTCGAACCAGGCGCTGAGGTGAGGGGAATCTCGCTCCAACTCTTGCCTCACGGCTCGAGCTTCGAAGTGGATGCAGGCAAGAAGCACTTGGGTAGCTTTAGCATCAACGTTCCGGGACGGCATAACGCGCAGAATGCTCTGGCGGCTGTCGCCGTGGGATTAGAACTGGGACTGAGCACCGAACAGATTCGTGAGGGGCTGGCGTACTTCCGAGGAGCCGACCGCCGGTTTCAGGTCAAGATGGAATTCGGAGGCATTACGATCGTAGATGATTATGGACATCATCCGACGGAAATACGCGCCACGCTCGAGGCGGCCCGTCTTTGGGGCGCCAAACGGGTCATTGCTGTTTTCCAACCCCACCGCTATACGCGCACCCAGTTCCTGATGGATGATTTTGCGCAGTGTTTTCAGGCTGCGGATCACGTTTATGTTCTGGACATTTATCCGGCGAGCGAGAAGCCCACCCCGGGCGTCACCGCTCAGCGGCTGGTTGAGCGGATGGCCGAGTTGGATTATCACCACGCCGAATATGCGCCTTCAGAACAGGCTGTGATGAACGGCATTCTGGATGACTTACGGCCCGGCGATCTGATTCTAACGGTGGGCGCCGGAAGCGTGTGGAAGATCGGAGAGGCCTTGGCGGCGGAGATCCGAAACCGCCCGGCTCGATTAGGAGTTGGTCAAGGCTGAGAGGTCACGAGGGGTCGAGGCGCTACAAGTTCGAGGGGTCTGGTATCAAATGGCCAGGAAGTTGATCGAAGACGAAGCGACGCTCTCAGCCCAGGGGCTGGACGGTGAAGAGGAGTCTCCCTACCTCCGGCGACAGAAGGCTGTGGCCGTTCGCCGCCGCGGGCTCTCCTGGACCCGGCAGTGGGCTATCTTTATCGTCACCGTTGTGGCGCCGCTCGGAGTCGGCAGCTATTTCCTGACAACCTTCGTATTGACGTCGCCGAGATTCGAATTGCGCTCCGCGGACGATATTCAGTTAATGGCAAATCACTTTGTTACCCGCGAGGACGTCGCCGCCGCTCTGGGGTTGCCGGGGCGCGGCAGCAACGGTTTCGGCCTCAAGATCCTGCGCCTCTCTCTGGAGGATGTGCGCAAACAAGTGGAAGCGATACCCTGGGTTCATAGCGCGACGTTAACGCGCGTTTTGCCCAACCACTTGGTGATCCGTGTGGTTGAAAGGCAACCGGTGGCTTACGCCAATGTGGGCGGCCACGTGAGCCTGGTGGATAGTGAGGGAATCTTTCTGGATAAGCCCGAGAGCGCTTATTTCGATTTTCCGGTAATTACCGGCTTGGACCCGAAAGCAGGGTCCGAGGAGTGCAAGACTCGGATCGCACTGTACCAGGATTTCATGCGCGAAGTCGGCGCTGAGATCGTACACTCCGGATGGGTCATTTCGGAAGCCGATCTTTCGGACGGCGACGACCTTAAGGCCCTGCTCGTTCAGGGCCGGGAAACTTTGCAGGTGCACTTTGGACATGAGAACTTTCTCCCGCATTTTCACACCTTCTTGGCGCTGCTCCCCGAGCTGCACAAGTCCACTATGCCGCTTGACTCGGTAGACTTGCGTTATCGGAATCAGGTTGTGGTGAATCCGCAGGAGAGAACTCCGGCTTCTTCCGCGGGTGAGGTTGAGCACCCGCAAACACTAAAGGAATAGGGACCTTGGCACGCAACGATCAGTTCTTCGTAGGCTTGGATCTCGGCAGTACGAAAACCTGCGCGCTCGTCTGTCAGCCGAAGGAGGGCGGGAAACTCCAGGTGGCAGGGTTTGGAGTGGCGGAGTCGAAAGGCTGGAGGAAGAGCGTCATCGTCAATCTCGATATTACGGTGGTGGCCCTGAAGAAGGCCGTAGAAGCTGCTGAATCCGCGGCGGGGGTTTCCATCGCTTCGGCTTACGTGGGGGTTGCCGGCTCGCACATTAGAGGCGTGACCTCGCGTGGCGCGGTGAGCTTGGCAAGAAGCTCAGACGGCACCGGGACGGTCACCCAGGAAGACATTGTAAAAGTCCTTCAGGCAGCGCGTGGCATCACGCTCCCTGGGGACCGCGAAATCGTATACCTGGAGCCGCAGGATTACGTTTTGGATTCCCACGAGGGTATTCGCAACCCTGTGGGGATGAGCGGCGCGCGGCTGGAAGCCAACGTCCACCTGATTACGGGCGCTTCGACCGCTTTGCGGAACGTGGTTACAGCGGCGAATCTGGTCGGAATCAAGGTGCTCGACACCGTGTATGAGCCCTTTGCCGCAGCGGCCGCTTGCCTGACGCCGGACGAACGTGAATTGGGCGTAGCGCTGGTGGACATTGGAGGCGGCTCCACTGACGTGATCGTGTACGCCGAGGGTAGTGTCCGGCACACGGGCTCTATCCCCGTAGGCGGCGAACATTTTACCAACGACATCGCGGTTGGGCTGCGGACGACCATTCCTGAAGCGGAGCGAGTCAAACGATCGTGGGCGGAGCGCGAGCTCGCCAATATGCCGGGCGGACTCTTGGAAGTCCCCGGTGTAGGGGAGCGCCCCGCCCGGGTGGTCAGCTACGAGGTGCTTGACGAGATCATTCAGCCGCGCACCCTGGAATTGCTGGAATTGATCCATGAGGAACTCGAGCGTTGCGGCCATGTTCGGCAACTGGGCGCAGGGGTGATTCTGGTCGGCGGGGGAGCCAAGCAAGGAGGCTTGCTGCATTTGGCGGAGCAAAACCTCGGCGCCCCCGTGCGCCTGGGTCGTTGTACAGGACTCGAGAACATGGGGGAGGAGCTCCCCCAGCCGGAGTACGCAACCCTGGTCGGCCTCGTGGTCTACGCGAATCGGCGCCGGTTGCTTCGGGACGCCAAGGAAACCGGCTTTATGACGAAATTGTGGCGGGCCTTGTTTGGGAAGAGCGCGGCATAGCACAGAACCCCGTGGTGGGGCCAAAACCCTTGACCCTCACACACCTTTCCCTCCTTCTCTCTATCTTGGGGAGTGGGAAGAGGAGGAGGGGCGTCGGGTAAGGAGTGGATTGGCCCCGACCGCTGAGGCGATAGAGGAGAGGCAAAATGGAGATCGAAGAAACCGACAATAACCTTCGCGTGGACTTTTCCGATGAGCTTCGCGTGGGCGCCAAGCTCAAGGTGATTGGCGTGGGCGGGGGCGGCGGAAACGCTGTGAACCACATGATCGAAGCCGGGGTGACGGGCGTGGACTTCCTGGTGGCCAACACCGATGCGCAAGCGCTCCGCATGTCGAAAGCGCCGGTGAAAATCCAACTCGGCGCCAAGTTGACGAAAGGCCTGGGAGCGGGAGCGAATCCTGAAATCGGCCGGCGCGCTGCGCTCGAGGACACCGACAAGGTCATCGACGCGCTCGAGGGCGCCGACATGGTGTTCGTCACTGCCGGGCTGGGCGGGGGCACCGGCAGCGGAGGCGCGCCCATCGTCGCCAGCCTGGCGCGCGAACTCCATGCCCTTACCGTCGCCGTGGTCACCAAGCCCTTCGCCTTCGAAGGCAAGCGCCGAATGATGCAGGCCGAAACGGGATTGGCGGAATTAGGCCAGAGCGTAGACACGGTCATCTGCATACCCAACGAGCGCTTGATGCAATTCGTGGATAAGGACACCAGCTTCTTCGAAGCATTTAGAAAGGCCGACGACGTTCTGCGCCAGGCGGTGCAGGGGATTTCCGATATAATTACTATTACTGGAATGATTAACCGTGACTTTGCTGATATCAAAACAATTATGGAAGGCATGGGTTACGCGGTCATGGGAACCGCGGAGGCTGTGGGAGAGAACCGCGCGGTGGAAGCCACCAATCGAGCCATTTCCAGCCCCCTGCTGGAAGACGGCAGCATCAACGGCGCCCAGGGCATCCTGCTGAATATTACCGGGTCCAGCAAACTGACCCTGTACGAAGTCCACGAGGCCTCCAGCATTGTGCAGAAAGCCGCAGCGGAGAACGCCAACATCATTTTTGGCGCCGTTCTCAACGAGGCCATGGGCGATGCGGTAAAGGTCACGGTCATCGCGACCGGGATAAAATCCGAGAGATATGGCATTAAGCCTCTCAGCGGTTCCTCGATGGCGATGCGCAGCGCGCAGCAGAGCGTCAAGTCGGCCCTTGCGAAGAAGGAAAAGCTCCCCGTGGAACAGGAACCGCCGGAGATGACCACGGAAATACCCAAAGATGACTTTGACGTGCCTGCCTTTCTGCGGCGGCGCAAACCTGAAACGAAACAGTAGATTCATTGAGTCATTGAGCCATCGGGCCATTGAGTCATTGACTCATTTCCTCATTGATCCATTGAGACCCCAATGGGTGGTGCAGTGAACCGGTGGGTGTGGGCAATGACCCAATGGCTCAATGAATCAATGGCTCAATGAATCAATGGCCCGATGGCTCAATCGCACACAATTCGCGCCGCCTACGCTGAGTGCCGGCGGTTGGCGCGCCGTCATTACGAGAACTTTCCTGTTGCTTCGCGCCTCGTGCCGCGCGACAAGCGCGATGCCCTGGCCGCCGTCTACGCCTTTGCCCGCTACGCCGACGACGTTGCCGATGAACCGGGAGTGGAGGGAAGGCTCGAAAAACTCGCCGCCTGGCGCGAACGGTTGCGCGAATGCTTCTCCGGCCGGGCACAACATCCGGTCTTCGTGGCGCTGGAAGATTCGGCACGGCGATTCCACCTCTCTCTGAGGAATTTCGAAGACCTGCTGCAAGCGTTTGAATCCGACGTGAAAGTGAATCGTCATCAGGATTTTGCTTCCCTGCTCGCCTATTGCTCGTGCTCTGCCAATCCCGTCGGGCGGCTGGTGCTCGAGCTTCACGGACACCGCGAGCCGGAGTTCTTCGCTCTTTCGGATTGCATTTGCACGGCGCTTCAACTTACCAACTTCTGGCAGGACGTTGCCGTGGACTTCGAGCGCGACCGGATCTACTTGCCCCTGGAAGACCTCGAACGTTTCGAGTACACTCTGGACGACCTGCGCGCCCATCGCGCGGACGGGCGTTGGCGCGAGTTGCTGAAGTTCGAAATCGCTCGCACGCGGGCGCTGTTCGAGCAAGGCCAAGCTCTGCCGGAGAGGGTGGCGCCGGAATTGCGCCGCCAGCTTCGCTTGACGTGGCTGGGCGGCACGACGGTGCTGCGTAAAATCGAGGCTGCGGACTATGACGTTTTCCGGCACAGGCCGTCCCTTTCGAAGCTCGATTTCGTGCGCCTGTATTTCTGCGCCCGGCACGCTCTGCCGGTGGCGGAGCGTGGACACGCTTCCGTCGTCATGACACCGCCTGGAGCGCCGCCATGAAAGGGTCCCGCGCTGCTTCGTTTCGCCGCACCAATTTCTACTACTCATTCGTATTTCTTCCCGGCGAAAAGCGGCGCGCCATCGAGGCCGTTTACGCTTTTGCCCGCCGCGGCGACGATGTTGTGGATAGCGGCCTCCCGCCGGACGAAGCCACTCGCCAGATGGCCCTTTACCGGCAGGCGCTGGACGCCTGTTACGCCGAGCGGGGCGCGGCCTTTGGCAATCCTGAACTGGCCGCGCTCGCCGCGAGCATTCGGGAATTCCAGATTCCCCGCCAGCCCTTCGAGGACCTCATCCTCGGCCTCGAGATGGATTTGGCAGGGACGCGCTATGAGACCTTCGATGACCTCTCGGTTTACTGCTATCGCGTGGCCTCCACCATTGGATTGATTGCGATCGAGATCTTCGGTTATACGGACCTCCGCGCGCGCGACTACGCCGTGAATCTCGGCAAGGCCCTGCAACTCGTCAACCTCCTGCGGGATATTCAAAGCGACGCGCGCCGCGGGCGCATCTACCTCCCCAGCGCGGACCTCGAGCAATTCGGCGTGCGTCCCGATGACCTGCTCTCGGGCGTTTATCAGGACGCTTTCATTCGGCTCATGGGGTTCGAGTCTGACCGGGCCCGCCGCTTCTTCGCCGAAGCGCGCCGTTTCCTTCCGCCGCAGGATCGCCGTAGGTTGGTTTCCGCTGAAATTATGGCGGCGATCTACTGGCGTCTCTTGGGGCGGATCGAGCAGCGCCGCTATAACGTGTTTGGTGAACGCGTGCGCGTGCCCACCCATGAGAAACTGTGGACCGCCCTGTCCGTCTACCTTGGGGCGGAGTGGTTCAATTAGCAGATAGTCGCTCATTTAGCTTGCGGTCCTTTGTTTTCATAGACATTCTCGCTTTGTTCCGTCGATTTTGGGCGATTCGTAGGGCCGACCTTCAGGTCCGCATGGCACCGCTGCTGACCTGAAGGTCAGCGCTACTGGGCCGCTCGACTTTTTGACCTTGTCCTTTGTTTTCATAGACATTCTCGCTTTGTTCCGTCGATTCCTGGAATTTCGTAAGGCCGTTCTTCAGGTCGGCATGGCGACGCTGCTGACCTGAAGGTCAGCGCCACTGGGCCGCTCGACTTTTTGACCTTATCCTTTGTTTTCATAGACATTCTCGCTTTGTTCCGTCGATTTCTGGCGTTTCGTAGCGCCGACCTTCGGGTCGGCATGGCGCCGCTGCTGAGTCAACGCTACCGGTTGACACCTCACGATTTCTGCAGGTCGGTTTGGGCGTCGCGAAGCTTGCATGGACTTGGCTTAATCGAGGGCTGCGGAAGACATTTGGGCAGCTTCACTTGCGTAGGAGCACAGACGGAGCGCCAATAGACGGGGACCGAGGGTGTCTCGACGGCAGGCTTCCACACCACGAGGCTACGACCGGGGAAAGGCGCTTGTCAAGAAATGTCCATCCAACTGGAGCGGGCCAGTCCCGGAGTGCGCCGCCTGAGACCTGAACGGCAGCTCTATGGTGCGACACGCCGGTCACACGACGCGAATCTGCCATTCCGCGAGGACGTCGGAGATTCCCCAACCTTGATCTGTTTCCCCGCGCAGCGGCTCCTCAGTTCGGGTTCATCAGTCAGCAGGAGTCGGTGGGAATTCGCAGCCAATGCCAAGAGCGACGTGTCGGTTGGTCCAAACGTCGAAAGATCGTCACCATCCATCTCCACGTTCTGACCAGTTGCTCTTGGAGGCGAAGTCGGGTGAGCTCCTGCTGGGCGAACCTCCAAAAGTACTCCAGCCTTTTGCCGTGCCAATCCAGGCGTGACTTTGCAAGGCCTTGGATTTCAGCGATCACATGCGGAGAGGTTAGGATCGGTTTGGCGAGTTCCAAATACCAGCTAAACGCCTCCTTGAGGTTTGGGTCTGAAAGGTGCTGAAGATTAGGTTCCGGGAACGGACGAATGGCCTGGGCGGAAAACCGCCACGCAAGGTAGTCTAGCAGCAAGTTGGCGTCGACCACCGGATTCCTGGGTAGCGCGGAGAAAGATGATCCCATTTGTTAGCGACCTGAGAGCGCCAGGCTTTCGTCGTCATACGGAGCCCAAGGAATGTCGTATTCTGCCGCCACGTCGCTCCTTAACCTGATGAGTTCAGCAGTCAGATCATCATTACTCCTCTGGAGCTTCAGTCCCGCCTGATCTGCGTATTCAAATTTGGGCCCTCGCCTGAACCGAATCAAGTCGTCTCTGAACCTCGACCAGAATTGGTGTGGGCCATAATGGTGAGGCAGCTCAACCACATTGTTAACGATAATCTCGGCTACCCCCTCATAGGGCTTAATCTTCGGATTGAAGATGGAGGCAGCGATTTCTCCCGATTCTTTCACGAAAGCATTCAGGTATTCGGAGACCTTGCTCTGAAATTCTTGGACCTCGATGAGGTCTTCGAACGCGGCGTTGCATGCCGTCCGTAAGTCCTCTCTGCGCGCCTCACGTTCGTCCACGCTTGCCCTCACTGGCGGGTTGGACGTCATGAGGTCATCCCAATTTGGGCGGCTCTGATAGGCCACGAAAGCCTGCATGGGACGGATGAATTCGAGGTTTCGGTTGTATCGGCGAAAAGTCCAGTTTCTTCTCGCCAGAAACGACGCTTCGATCCTCAGCCCATCAAGCAGCGGATTGATGACGCTGTAAATCCAAGCCTTGCACCGTTCTCGACCGGGTTTAATGATCTGGTCCTCCATGTCACAGTTCGGCCCTCCAAACAGCTTCCAGCGGACTCCGCGATCCCGAACGGTCCCAACCTCTTAGCTTAGGGTCTCCTCCGAGTACCGTCAAGTATGTGCTATGATAGAGGGCATCCGGGAGGAGGTTCAGCAAGCATGCTCGACCAATACGGGCCCATTCTGATTTTCTTTGCGATTGCAGCCATCATGCCGCCTGCCTTGCTCTGGATTGCCAAGTTCTTCCGGCCCACCTTCAATCCCACGCCGGAGAAGGTCATGCCTTACGAGTGCGGCATGACGCCGGAATCGGATGCCCGCGGGCGCTACACGGTGCGATTCTACGTGGTCGCGATTCTCTTCGTCGTCTTCGACGTTGAGACGGTCTTCCTCTATCCCTGGGCTGTGCAGTTTCAGGTTCTGGGGTTGTATGGACTGATCGAGATGCTGGTGTTCCTCGGCATCTTGATCATCGGCTACATCTGGCTTTGGAACCGCGGGGCGTTTGACTGGATCTAGTCGCCATCAAGAGCGCAAAATCATCTCAAAATAGATCAGCGGATCTTGCTTATAGGTTATCCGAGCAACTTCGCGGAAGCCGCACTTGGCGTAAAAGGCTCCGGCTCCTGCGTCGGCATTGAAGGCATCGAGGCGAATGGCATCCGCGGGCCAGGCGCGCGCAGCGGCTTCGGCCTCTTTCAGGAGAAGGCGACCTATGCCTTGGCGCTGGAATTCGGGATGGACCGCCATTCCGGTGAGATACAGGGGTCTTTTTACGGCAGTGAAATATGCGGTGTCGATCGCCCAAGGCTTCTTTCTGGCCAGGCGCAGAGTGCCGACGATGCGATGACTCTCGGAGCGCGCGATCACGATTCGAGAAAACTTGGGCTTCCGCAATTGATTCAGGACGGCCCTCTCCCAGGACAATGACGACCAGAATCCCTGCCCGAACCTGCGGGTGAGATCCTCCGCCACCGCGCTGTGGAGAGTGGCGAGGGCGGAGGCGTCAGAGTTGGTTGCGGCGTCAAAGTCCAGTTTCATCCGAAGTCCGTTGATGGTCTCGGCCGACGATGGACCCCCGCATTCGCGGGGGTGACGAACCTACTCTCGGCATCAGGCGGGATCGGGCTGGACGCGATACAGCATTTCCCCGGCGCGCGGGACGACGAGGACGCCTTCATCTTCGCGGCCCTCCCACTCGCTGGGATGCACGGTTGCAGGGTCAAGGTAACCGAGGTTGATGCGGCGGCAGCGTTCCGAAGGGATGCCGGTGGCCAGGGTTACTTGGATGCGTGGGGTCTCCGTGCCCGTTGACTTTTCATACTGACCCAGGCCCTTGACGTGCGTCGAGTGCGCCAGCACTCCGCCCGGATAGCCTTTGAACTTGTCCCACTGGGCAAGAAAATAGTCGCGGCAGTGATATCCGACTTCGTCAATCAGCTTGCCGTGAGTGTAGCTGACCTCGTCGATGTGCGGCGCGAAAATCACCACCTCGCCGCCGTCGGCGACTGCCGGTTCCATTTTGTACATGCCTTTGCCGCCCGTCCAAAGATCGTCGTAGAGGCGCGGCATAACCGAGAGCACGCGCCGGAAGGGTTTCCTTACGCAAACGATGTGCTTCTGCGCGGAGAGGGCGGAAGCTTCCTTCCAGGCTTCTTGCGGCGAACCGAAGTAAAGCCCCGCCAGGCCCTCGTGCGTGACGACCAGGGCAAAGCAGGCGGCGGGCCGGTCGATGAGCGCGGCGGCTCGATCGATGATGGCGCGCACGGGGGTATAACCGGCGCCGATGATTTTGTAATTGGTCATCAACGCCCCAAACCAGTGGGTGAGGTTGATGATTTCGGGACCGGCGATGCCGGGGAAGAAATACTTGTTGCCGCCGGAAAAGCCGACCACTTCATGGGGGAACACGGGGCCGCAGATGATAAGCTGGTCGTAATCCAGAATCAGCTTGTTGAGGCGGACGGGCACCTCCTGGGCCAGCAGTCCGCCGGTCATCTCGCCAATTTCCTGAGCAGGGATGACACCCAGGGTTAAGAAGTTCGTGGGGTCTTCCCAGTGGTGATTGAAGACGCGACTCTGGCCCGCTCGTCCGTTCGTTACCGGGCGCCCCACCAGCGTGCTCAATTGCTCGTCGCTCATGGGCGGGTGTGTGCCGAGCGCCACAAGGAGGTCCAAAGCGGCGACGCGCGGAGCCAGTTGAGCCTCGAAGAGCTCGAACATCAGGGGCATCGGCATGGTGCGCGTGCCGTCCGGGATGATGATGAGCACGCGTTTGCCATCCACGTCGAGAGAACTCAGGGCCTGCTGCGTGACGCCGCTGATTTCCTCGCGGGTTAGATAACGGTCTGCGAATCCTTTTCCGATGACCATGGTTGTTAATCCTTTCGCTGGCGTGGACCCCCTCACCCGGCCCGCCTCCCGATGAAGTGCATCGCGACTGCGGGCCACCCTCTCCCCCAAGGGGGAGAGGGCTATGTCTCTCAGACAGGCCGCCTCCGCGTTAGACGCCGCTGAAGGCTGAGAAGCCGCCGTCTATGGGCACGACGATTCCAGTGACAAATGCCGAAGCCGGCGACAGGAGCCAAAGGATTGTCCCAAACAGATCATCCGCTTGGCCGAAGCGCGCCATGGGCGTGTGGTCGATGATCGACTTGCCGCGCGCGGTCAGTTCGCCGGTCTTCTCATCGGTTAAGAGAAACCTGTTCTGATTGGTCAGGAAGAAACCCGGCGCAATGGCATTGACGCGAATGCGCGGCGAATAAACCTGGGCCATGTGGACGGCGAGCCACTGGGTGAAGTTGCTGACGCCGGCTTTAGCGGCCGAATAGGCGGGGATTCGGGTCAAGGGCCGGAAGGCATTCATGGAGGAGACATTGAGGATGACGCCCTCGCCTTTCTCCGCCATGGCTTTGCCGAACACCTGGCAGGGAAGCATGGTGCCCAGGATGTTCAAATCGAACACCCAGCGCAAAGCCTCAGAGGGAAGGTCGAAAAAGGAAAGGTTGGGAGTGGTGGTGGCCCGAGGATTGTTGCCTCCTGCGGCGTTCACCAGGCTGTGAACGACGCCGAACTTGTCCAGAATAATCTTGGAGGCCTCCTGCAAGCTTTCCACGTCCAGCACGTCCGCGCGAACCGCCACGGCGTGATTCGCCCTTGGCTCCATAAGTTCCAGGATGTGCTGGGCAGGGTCCAGATGGCGGGCCAGGATAGCCACATTGGCGCCGCATCCTACCAGCGCGCAGGCAATTTCGCCTCCCAGGGTTCCCGTCCCGCCGGTGATCACAATCGTTTGCCCGCTGAAATCATACAGTCGAGTTAGTTCCGATGAGTCCATTCAAAGCTGACCTCGCGCAGAGTCCCCCACATTCGTTGCGATAATCCTAACATGTTTCCGGCGCGGGTGAATGTGGTACGCTGGTGGCTGGCATCCTAATACGCGAGGGCAACAATTGTGAGCGACTACCAAGGGCTGAGTTTGGAAGGCAAGCGGGCACTGGTGTTTGGCGGCACGAGCGGGTTGGGCCGGTCGATCGCCTTGGGTTTTGCGCAGGCAGGGGCCGATGTGGTGGCGGTCAGCCGCCGGGGCGGGGAAGTGGCGAAGACGGCCGTGGAAATCCGCGCCCTGGGCCGCCGGACTGTGGAAGCTGCCGCCGATGTGACGAGCCGCAGCGACATCCAGGGTGTTATTGACTTGATGGTTGCGCAACTGGGGGGAATTGACATCCTGGTGAATTCCGCCGGGACCACCAAGCGAGTTCCCTCACTGGAAATGGCCGACGAGGATTGGGACCGCATCCTGAACACAAACTTGAAAGGCACCTGGCTGGCTTGTCAAATGGTGGGCCGCGTGATGAAGGAACAGGGCAAGGGACGCATCGTCAACATCGCTTCCCTAGGCGGACTGGTGGGCAATTACGAAGCCACGGCGTACTGCGCCAGCAAAGGCGGGGTGGTGTTGTTGACGCGCTGCTTGGCGGCGGAATGGGCACGCTACAACATTACGGTGAATGCGATAGCGCCGGGAGTGTTCGAGACGCCGCTCAATGTCAACATCGTCAATGAGCCGGGCCGTAAGTCTGCCATTCTCACCCGCACACCCATGAGGCGATTCGGGAATCTGGACGAAATCCAGGGCGCCGCTATTTTCCTGGCTTCCGACAGCGCCAGCTTTGTGACCGGCGAAATCCTTGCGGTGGACGGGGGATTTCTGGCGCAGGGAATCGGGGATAGAGTGATTAGTGGCTAGGGCGGAGCGATCGCGAAGGGAAGGTTCCCGGGCAGGTAGGAATTGCCGGGAACGTTGCTGATCTCAATACGGTCCTGGCCGTTTACACTCACGACGTGTTCGCCATAATTTTGTCCGTTTCCGTCATACGGATACATGGTCGTAAACGTGGAGAGGGGGGTCCACACCGGGTTTGACTCAGTCATGTATGCGAAGTCCCAATACTGGACGGTGAATGTGCCCGTCGTGGCGAGGAACTCGGTGAAAATCTGGTTAAACTCGACGGGCCATAAGTACTGAGCGTCCGCTTCAGGTAGGACGACTTGGTTGACCACCGAGGGGAAACCAGTTACTTGCGTAGTGATCGTCCACATTTGATAGGTTGTCGACAACATCGGCAGCCCGCAGCGCTCGAACCCCGATATATCGGTCAGCGTGTCGCCACGTTGGACCGTCACGGACGTTTCAAGCCCGTTGATGTTGAACTGGCTCATCGATTCCGACTCCCAGAGGTTTGGGATGTTATCAATCAAGTAGGTTTGAACCGGCCAGTTCACCGTGTCGCTGGTGTTTATGGCGCTACCGACCGCTGACGTTGCTCCGGCTTGGTAGGGGTAGTCCGCCGTTGCATTACGCAAGCTCGCTTGAGCGGACGTATATGCACCGAGCGGGGGGTAGGTCGTGCAACCACCGTTTGTGAAAGTGTCGAGCCATGAATACACATTGTATTGGATGTCGTAGTAACTGTTGATCGACTGTCCCGGGGTGTAAACCTCGCTCCCACCGAAAATGATCGTCCCCAGTTGGTCTTCATTTGTGACGACCTGGAATTTATATTGCACGCCGATCAGGTCACTCGGATTGCCCGGGTAAATGCTCGGCAACGTGGTGAGTGGCTGAAAGCCTCCATGGCCGTTCGCATCCGCTTGCGAGATGACGGCTAGAGTGGCGGGACCACTCGTGACGCTCCCTGCACTGTTCGTCACCGTTACGCTGAATTGCGCGTTGTTGTCCGCACTCGTGGTGGGCGGGGTTGTGTAGGTTGGGTCCGTGGCGTCGCTGAGGGACGCTCCGTTTTTGCTCCACTGATAGCTGAGCGGGGCCGTCCCTGTTGCGATAACATAGAAAGACGCGGTGTTGCCTTGGCTGGGCGACATGTATTGAGGATTCGCCGCTATAGTAGGCGCTACGGGAGCGGATGTGACGGTGAGGGTGGCGGGGGTGCTGGTGAAGCCGTTGACGCTGTTTGTCACGGTCACCGTAAAGCTTGCGCCGTTATCCGCACTTGTGGTCGCGGGGGTTGTGTAGGTGGCCGATGTGGCGCCGCTAATGGGCGTTCCATTCTCGTTCCACTGGTAGGTGATCGGCTCGGTTCCGATTGCGGTCGCGCTGAACGTCGCACTCGCTCCGGCTATTACCATCTGATTCTGCGGCTGTCCTCCAATGAGGACCGGCCCGACTGGCGACAAGTTCATGGTCGGCGCTGGATTTACGGTCAAGATGGTCGTAGCGCTGGTGGTGCTGCCGAAACTGTCCGTCACCGTCACGCTGAAGGAAGCTCCATTCGCTCCAGTCGTAGTCGCTGGCGTCGTGTAGGTCGCAGAGGTGGCGCCGCCGATGGCTGCTCCGTTCTTGTTCCATTGGTACGAGAGCGATCCTGTTCCGGTCGCCGTCACGCTAAACGTTGCAGTCGCAGGAGCTGTCACCGTTTGGCTCTGGGGCTGGGTCGTAATCGCAGGCAACGGACTGTTGACCGTGAAGGTGAATGAGTTGGAGGCGCCACCGCCTGGCGAGGGATTCGTCACCACCACCGCATAGGCTCCGGCGGTTGCCTGATCGCTTGCAGTCAAGGAAATGGTCAACTGGTTCGAGTTTACGAAGGTGGCGGTGTGGGCCACGCTGTTGTAGGTCACAGTCGAACTGGAGAGAAAGTTGGACCCGTCGATGGTAAGAGTCTGTGCTGCGGCCCCTGCCGTGGCAGAGGACGGGGAAAGGCCCGTGATGCGGGGAACCAGATTATTGACCGTGAAGTTGACAGAGTTCGAAGGTCCACCGCCCGGCGAGGGATTCGTCACCACCACCGCATAGGCTCCTGCGGTTCCTTGATCGCTGGCAGTCAGGGAAATGGTCAACTGCGTCGAGTTTACAAAGGTGGCAGTGTGGGCTGCGCTGTTGTAAGTCACAGTCGAACTGGAGAGAAAGTTGGACCCATTGATGGTAAGCGTCTGTGCTGCGGCCCCTGCCGTCGCCGAAGACGGCGAAAGCGTGGTGATATTGGGAACCGGGTTGGGCGAAGGGCTAGGTGAACTGCCCGACCCCCCTCCACCACACCCGAACCAGCTCAGAATGAGTGCGAAAAGAAGTACCATCCTCACGTTCCGCAAATTCAGTTGGTGCCGCATCACCGTGTCTCCTTTCTCCGCTGACTCCACATGCACGGAGGCCGTTACCGCAATTGCCCTGGTTTGGCCTTGGACGTTTTCTTTGGAATCGCCAGAGCTGATGCTGTGCTCAGCAAAGCAGAAAAACTAATCTGGGCGCGCTTCGATAACGCAAATAGAAGCGTTCTTCCCACGCACCCTCCTGCTGTCTTTCCGTCGGGGTAAGGTAATGTAAGAGCGCTTCATGGGTAGCACCGTTATTAGGCCGAATCAATGCTACTTAAGTACCGCCCCTCCTCAATTCAACGGGAGCGAGCGCAAGAACGGAGGAATCGTGCAAGTGAGCGGTCCGTGTGGCTAGCCACTAACCGCCAGCCAGTGCGTTTAAAACCTGGAGTCGGTGGATAACGTAACCCCGTTACCCCGGATCACACCCAGGCTTTGCGCGTAGTTGTAATGGGTGTAACCGAGCTTCAGGGAGAAGCGGCGGTTGAGTTTATAAGAGAGAGTTGGGGTCAGATTCAAAGCTTGCGTGAAAGGCTGGTTCGAGTTGATCTGTTGGACTCCCAACCCGCCCGAGAAATCGTAACCGAGCGGGCCGCGGATGGCGCCGTAGAGATGGGCAGTGAGTTGGTGCACCTGGTAGAAGGGGGGGTTAAAGAACCCCATATACTCCTGCGCTTGCGACCCGGAAAAAGCAAACGCCCGGCCGGCGTATCCGATGTCGAGCGCGGCGCGTTCGAGGCGCACGATATTTCGTACCAGGGTCGCCGAGCCGCCGCGCGCCGGCTGGCGGATGGCGCCGATTCCGGCCAAGGCCGGGTTTCCGTTCGAAAGGCCAAGCTGCTGGAATCGGATGGAGGAGTAGCTGGCCGCATAACCATCCAACCAGAGATCAGTGTGCGAATCAAATGAGTACCTCAACCCGCCTTCCACGCGGTCTTCCATGACGCCCATACGCACCGAGAGGGGAGTGTAGGGAACCGGGTCGCGAGCCACCGTGACATCAAGATTGAGATTCTTCTTGAGGGCGTAAGTCGCGCTCACGAATCCCAGCGGGCGGTAGGTGGCCACCGAGACGGCCTGGGTATCCTCGGGTATGCTTCGTAGGCCGCCCGGTCCGAATCGTATCACGCCCACGCCAGCGCGCAGAGTGAGCTTCGAGAAGATCGTTGTGGACTGGCGGTAAGCAACCTGGGATGGGGCAACCGCTCCGCCGAAGGAGCCGGCGTTGGTCGCCGGCATGGCGTCAAGGACAACGGTGGAGCGGGTGCGCGGCAAGGCCGAGAAGTCGAGTGCGGATTCGTACACAAACCGGCGCAGGTCCTGACCAGCGAATCCGATCAGGTCCGGAGCGCTATTCCCGGAACTGATTTCACGCGCGTAGGAGGCTGAGGTGCGGAGGGCCACCGTTTTTTCCTGGCGAAGCGTCCGCTCGAGTTCGAGGGTCTCGGGATTGCCGGGGCTCAGTTGATCCGCCCGGGCGAGCAGTTCGAGAGCCTTTTTCGGATGTTGGCGGGCGCGCTCGAGATTGGCCAGGAGGAAGACCGCGTCGTAGTCGTTGGGGCGATCTTCGACCAACTTACTGGCCAGCCGATAGGCGTAAGTAATATTCCCGCGAAAATAATGAACGCGCGCGTTGCCGAGCAAGGCGTCGAAGTCCGCCGGGTCGGCCTTCAGCATTCGGGTGAAGTCCGCCAGCGCCGCCGCATACCTGCGTTGATAGAGCTTGACGTAAGCGAGTTGCAACTGCGCATCGCGCTCATGGGGGTGGAAAGCAAGGACGGCCGTCAAGAGCTGGCGAGCGTGATTATAGTTGCCCAAGCGAGCCTCAACCCGCGCCAAGTCGATCTTATACTCAGGATTCTCAGGGTGCCTTGCCGACAGGCGCTCAAAAACAGCACGCGCCTCGAAGGGCTGAGCAGAACGGAGAAAAGCGCTCCCCAAGCCCTCGAGCGCGTCAGCGTTATCAGGGGTCTTTGACAGGATCTGCTGGTAGACGCCTTTTGACTCCTGGTTGTGTCCGCCCAGGCTGAGCGCGCGCGCCAGGCCGAGCTTGAGGTCAGAATTATCGGGGTAAAGATTCAAGGCTTGCTTGTAGGCTTGAATCGCCGCCGTGAACTCACCGCGCCGCATCGAGTCAACGGCGGATTGTCTGAGGGAACGAGAGTCTGCCGTCGGGGGCGCGCCGAGGTGCTCCCCCACCGGACGCGCGGAGGCCGGACGGGCAGCTTGTTTTGACGAATCTCCTGAAGCCAGGACTTGGCCTCGAAGGCCGATCGAGCCCTGCGGAAGGAGCAGCACGAGCAGGAAGAGAACGGGCGGTGGGAGGGCTCGGAAAGGGCGAAATGACTGGGACTCAAAGTGACAAGGGGCCATGTTTCCGCCTCGAGCAAAGGCTTTTGCAACGGCGGGCTTCGATAGGCGCGAAGCCGCCGCTATTTCCCTGCGCTCCCTTGAACGGCGGCTGGACTCAATTCCGCAGGACCCGAAGTGAGAGACTGTCCGTCGTGCATGACCTTTTCCCAGCGATGCGATCCCACCAGGAATTTCAGTATCCCTTGAACACGGAAGAAAAGTATAAGTTGACGATAGCCGACGTTCTCGAGCATCGCGTAAGCAAGCAATACCAAAAGATCGTTGGGCCTGGGGTAGCGCCGGTAGGTCATCTCCTCGAGGAGTACAGCCCCCACCGACAGAAAACCGCCGTAAGCTAGGCCCAGTAGAATGAATAAGACCAACAGGGCCGGTGAGATGAGCCCGCCGAAGAAAGAAAGCGGCACCAGAAGGTAGCCGAGGAACTCAACAATGGTGCCGAGCGCTTCGATATACAGATGGAACGGTAAGCTAAACATGCCGACAATCCCGAAACGGGGCCGGAAGAGCATACCGCGATGTTTCCGCAAGCACTGGCATAGCCCTAACTGCCAACGACGCCGTTGGCGGTTCAGCATCCTATAAGTGGATGGGCACTCGGTCCAGCAAACCGGATCGGAAGTGAAAGAGAATCCCGCGCTGGCATTGTTCCTGGCTGCGTGCTCGCGCAGGGTGATGACGAGATCCATGTCCTCGGTGACTGTATCCGCGCTGAACCCGCCCACCTCGACGACAGCTTTATGCTGAAAGAGGGCGAGGGCCCCCGAAACAATGACAGTGCCTCCCAGCAGCGACCAGCCGTTGCGGCCTGTAAGGAAGCTGCGCAGGTACTCGACCACCTGAAAGCGCTCCAGGGAAGTCCGCGGCAATCCCAATTTCACTATTTGGCCATTGCTTCCGGTACTTCCATTAATAATCCGCACGACACCGCCGCTGACGATGATCTCCCGGGGCGAGCTAAGGATGGGGTCCATCAGCCGCAAAAGACAGTCGCGCTCCAGGATGCAGTCCGCGTCGAGGCAGCAGAAATAAGGCGTTCGGCAGAGATTGATGCCCGTATTCAGCGCTTCCGGTTTGCCGCCCCGCTGTTTGTGGACGACCAGGAGATTTGGAAAGTGAGGGCTAAAATAGAAGCCCCGTACGGGCGAGGTGGGAAGAACGGGGTTGTATTTCAGAGAAGTCGGGGCCAGCATAAAAGCGGTCGTCAGGCGCTTCAGAGTCGAATCGGTGGATCCGTCGTCGACCACGATGACCGCGTGCTGGGGGTAGTCCACCCCCAGAGCGGACCGAACCGTTTCGACGATGATGCGCTCCTCATTCCAGGCGGGCACGATGATGGTGACCGCGGGGGTCAGTGAAGATTCCCGCAGGTCGGTTAATCCTTGATACGCCAGTCGCCGGGAATGAAGCCAGATGGCCCTTATGGATATGACCATCAGGGCGGTATAAACCCCATTCCCTAACACGAAATAGGAGAGGATTAGAAGATTGAAGAAGATGAGGGCGTGATCGAAGTACGCTCCCCACATGTCCATGGGGAAATCCTTTCAGAGGGCCACCGGGGCTTGGCCGCGATTGGCCGGATCCGTCTGCCGGGATGCCTTGAGAGCAGCGCAGACTCCCAGCCATGCATCAATCTTCTGCGGGCTGTCGTCTTCGAGTTTCTCAAACAGGACTTTAAGCAGTTGATGGCCGTAGATGTTGGTGAGGGCGGCTTGGAGATAACTGGTGGCTCCCATGCTTACGATCAGTTCCACCACTCGCGTTTCCAGTTTGCCGGCGCTGCCGTCGAGGTTCTGCAAGAGATTCGGGAGCAGGCCGGCGCGGTCGAGTTCCTCGAGGATCTGGTCCCTAAGGCCTTTGTCCTCTGTCTTCAGGAATTCCTCGTAGAGTCTCGAAAGACCCTCGCGCCCTAGGGCGAGAAGCGCTCGCAACACGGCTTGCCGGACCGTTCGTTGAGGGTCGGCGAGAAGGCCTGGGAGTTCAGCCAAGGGAAGAGCTTCAAGGTTTTGTCGCGAGGTCCCCGGCGAGGCAGCCCGAACTGATTCTCGAGCTCGGTCAAGCTCCCGATGCGGGGTCGGCGGGCGGTTCGCAGAATCGAGAAGCGCCGCTACCTCGAAAGCAATCGCCCTGACCCCAGGGTCAACATCGGAAGTGAGCATCGCTATCTCGCGATCAAGAACGCTCTTGTACTGAATGAGGGCCGGCGCGTCCGGCGCTATCCGCTTTGCCATGGCATGCAGAATCTCCGCCGCCGCGGCGCGGACGCGGGGGCTCGGGTGGCGCAAGGCAGGAAGGAGTTGCAGGGCATCAGAAAGAGGGAACTTGGCTAAGGCGGTTTTTAAAGAATGAAGAGAGAGGCCGCAGCGGTTATCCGTAACCGCTTTGTCCATTTGAATGACAAGCGCCGGCAGGCTGCGCGGTTCGCAGAGCGCCGCCAGCGCGCGCAACGCCGCCCGCTGAACATCGGGATGAGGATCGTCCAGAGCCCTGGCAAGGATAGGCCAACTCGCCCGGTGGCGGAGCAGACCGAGGCTCCTGGCGCTGCGGGCACGAAGCAGGAAGTGCAGGCGGCCGAAGAAGTGGAGAGCCCCCTCGGGAATCGAATACGCCTGCCGGAGAGTAACGGGCGCGAATTGACCGAGAATGCGGCGCTGCCAAACATCGATTAATCCAAGCTCCAAGCAGATTTCCTGTAAGATCCCTGCGAGTGGCGGAGCGGAGGCGCATTTGAGGAGCAAAGGCTCGAGTAGGAATTCCAGGGTGGACGAAGGAAGCGCAAGCAACTTTGCCAGGCATTGCGGCGAAAATTTCCCCTGTAACAAGGCGGAAGGAGTGAGCCCGAACTGGGTGCACAGAGCCTTGACCCGGCGATCAAAGCGGTCGTGATGCCAGCGGCGGAGCATCGCCAACGCAGCTAGAGCCAGCGTTCCGCCGGTGACAGTGGCCAGTACTGAGCTTGCGAGGCTTGTCAGAAAGGAGAGGTTGGGAATAGGCAAAACCATTGCACCCTCCCGAATCCGCCTCGAGGCATCCTTCGATCAGCGGCTCTAATAAGATGATGAATCCTTAGAAACTATATTATTACGTAACATATAACTACTGCCGGACTCCAGAACACGCGCTTTCGGGAGATAGCACAGTTAGTACATTGAAAAACGGGATTACGTCGCGGGAATTCTAAGAGATGAGAAGTAAGAAGTCAATACAAAATAATTGACCCCAATCCGTTGATAAGCGTGCAGAGTGGTTCACTTTGTGGGCTTTCCCTTAATTAGTGGGAGCCCTCGCTGCGAGTGAGGCGTCTCAGCCCGGTTTCAGCGGGATGCCTGCCATATTAGGCACGAGCAAATGCTCCTTCTGAGTTTGGCGTCGCGCGAGAACCACACACGAGGACGACGCTTGGAAAAAGTGGCTTGCAAATCCTTCGATAACTGCGCCATTTTGCCGCAGCCGCGCTCACCCCCCTACCGCCAACAACTGCAGCCCCTCCCGGTAGGCGGCAATCCCTTCCGCTACGCTGGCCAGCCGTAGCAGTAGTCGCCGAGCGTGACGCACCAACCGTCCCGGCATGTTGAAGATCAGGAAACGCAGGCGCTTGGGGCGCGCCGTTAAAAGCTCCGGCCGCAGGGCTATCCACTTCAGAGCCGTCAGCACGTTATGGGTAATCACTACCAAGCGCAGCCAAGCCGCATTGGCTCCGAAATATTTCGAGGGCAGCACGCCTGCCCCCAGGTCATTCTTGAGGACATCGTGCAGCATCTCCACCGTCCCCGCTTTTTCCCGATGCCACTCGATCAGCCGCGGCGCCTTCCACTCCCAAAGGTTCGACAACACCGCGAAATGACGCACCCGGCTGCCATCCTCGAACAGTTCCCCCTGCTTCTTGCGAATCCGGATGGCTACATAGCGGAGAGGCTGCGTGTCCTTCTTCTCGCTTTTCTCACCCGGCACAAACGGCACCTCCGCGCACTCGCGGCTCTCTTCCGGGTGGGGCTTGCCGTAGGGCTGCCACTCGGCTTCCCCCACCCCCTGAATCGCCTCACGCAAGGGCTCCGTCATGCGGGCACTGATGGCAAAGCCGATCCGCCCGGACGGTCCGCCGGAGCGTTGCTCATCCCGCAGCCAATTCACCAGCCCACTTTCGTGACACGCCGCATCGCCCCGGAAGTAATACTCGCTCACCGCCCGGGGCAGGGCCGCAAAAGCCCGCTGCCCGACTTCCAGCGGCTCCATCTGCGCCGGTACATTGCCGTCTCGAAACTGGTCCGCCAGCACCAGACCCGTCTCCGCCCATACCGCCAGCATCGGTTGATATCCGCGCTCGCCCTCGTAGGTGGGCTTCGCTTCCCGCTTGCGGCTCTCGATGATCGTGGCGTCCTGATCCACGGTGGCGATGCGCTGCTCCGCACGACGCTCCCCAAAACGCTGCACCAGATCCCGGTTGACCAGCCCCAATCCGCTCAGCGATGCCGTCTCGTCCGGAATATAGGCAATCTCACCCGGCAGGCGTCGCTGCTGTGCCTCCGCGATCTTCGCCTCCTCATGAAATGCATACAGAAATTGCAGTGCCGCGCTGGGCGAAGGCAATTCGTGTCCGATCATCTCCGCCAAACCAGGGTCTTGCCGCAGACGCTCGAAATCGTCCACGCATTCGCCCCCCGCAGCGTTCAGAACTACAAAGCTCTCGACGAAGGTCGCTTCATCGTATCCGCGCTGTCGCTCTTTCACTCGCACCTGCTCCCGCACGCTCTGGGGCAGACCCAGCGAGCGGAAAGCTTGCACCACCAGCGGTATTCCCCCGAAGGCCGTGAGCATCTCCGGGAGGGGTTCGGGGTCAACCTCGAACAACAACGGCGATTCGGTAGGAGAACGTTTGGGCTCTTTGCGCATGCGGGGATCATACCGGAATTTTGCACCTGAGGGGTGACAAATGCCTGCCCGAACAGTTATCTCCCGCCCTCTGCCCAAGCCCATTATTGCGGGCTACTGCGGCGCCACTCTACAATCCAGCGAAAGTTATCGACGGATTGGGGATTGACTCAGCGCGGGTCTGAATACTCCTGCTGCAATAGCAGAACGATCATATCGTCGGACTAGATATCCTCTTCTCCTTATCTATGTAGTTAACCCCGTAATCCGCCCCCTTCGTCTCGTGTCCCGTCTGTCGGTCCGATCCGGGCATGCGCGCCAGGATTCCTCGGAGCGCCGATTCGATCGAAAGCACGCCCTTGGCAGGTTACAGGATTGAGTTGACAGGGATAGCCGAGTTTTGCCGAGCGCGAGATGCTGCTCCAGTGATGGCAGGGCCTTCGTGACAAGATTCATTCCCGGTTAGCGGGACTTCGCCAGAAGCGCGTCGCCGATGACCTTGTCCCAGGCCGACTCGGTCTGCAGGCCGATTATGTACTTGCCGTTCACGAACGACGTAGGGGTTCTATTAATCGCGAGGTCGTTGCCCTCCCGGCTGCCGGCCTCAACTCGCGGCAGCGAGGCTTTGGAGTCTATGCAAGTGGCCAGTTTTACGGGGTCCACTCCCGCCTGTTCCCCGAGGATCAGGAGGCGTTCTCGGACATTCGTAGCATTGATACTGGTCTGATTCGCAAAAATGAGAGTTCGATAGTCTGCAAACGCCGATGGCTTGATCCCATACGCGCACTCATTGGCCACCGCGGCGGTGGGGGACCAGTCGTGGCCAGGGATCGGAAACTCTTTGAAAACGACTCGAACTTTGTCGCCATATTTGGGCAGGAGTTGTTTCTCCAGGAATTCCTGCAACCGGGCGCACATGGGGCACTGAAGATCGGCGTACTCAACCACGGTTACGGGAGCGTTGGCGGGGCCCTGGCTAGGCATATCCTTGGTATTGATCATGCCGCGCACTACGTCGTCCCCAAAAGGCAGAATGATGCCTGCCACGATGCCGGTTCGCCGGTCCTTGGTAATGAAGATATCTCCTGACTGTCTGTTCTTACCGTCACCGGCCGTAACCACGGACTTGAAGAACTCCGGGTAGGGAGTTCTGTCGAAAGCGCCGACTTTCAATTCCGTTTGCGGCGGAATCTTCGCAGCGTCGTGCAGGCAGCGGATGAGGTCCGCCGTCGAGCCATCGTGCAGGGCAAAGACGTTGCCCATCACGAGACACCGGCCGTCCTTGGTGATAAAGACGTTGTTGGTTCGTTTCTGCGTGCCGTTTTCCGACGTAAGGACCGTCTGATAGAACATGGGGAATTGCGACTTGCCCAGCGGCTCCGCCGTCAACTTGATACTGTCCGGCACCATGAGGCGGTCGCGCACAAACTGGGCGATCTTCTCGGGACGCGCAACCTGAGCCGGAGGTGCGGTGCGGGAGTCGTCTTTCGTTTTTCCAGGCATCGACCCTGCACTAATGAGGAGCACGCAAACGCCGCACGCCAAGAGACCGTTACGAAGTGAAATGATTGACATTGAAGACTCCTTTGTCGCTGTTGTCCGTGGTCAGTTGTCCGTTGCCCATTGTCCATGGCGAGGTGCTAGGATTCCGGTCGACAGGCACTGGGGCCTGCAACCCGGAACTGCGGGCAACTGACCACGGACGACGGACAACGGACCCTTAGCCCTCACTAATGCTGGATCGGCTGACCGGCTTTCTGCCATCCCGCCAGCCCATCTTGATAGACTTTTACTCTCTCAAACGAGAACCCGTTCTCGAGCAGGGCGCGCCCTGCGGCGCGGCTGACAGCGCAGATGTCCCCTCCGGAGGACTGTCCGCCCTCGTAGAGGAGGATGGTTCTGTCTTTGGGTAGCTTGCTCATATCCTGCACGAAGTTGTCGGCAGGCATGTTGATGGAGCCCGGAATTCGCCCTGCGGCATATTCCTTAGGTGGCCTGACGTCCACCACCAGAGGCTTCGGCGCAGCTTGGAGCAGTTGTCGCGCTTCCGTTGTCCCAATCAACGTGGGCTGCTTCTTGTTGGCGTCGGCCTCGCTGCAGCCGGCTAGCGACGACTGCGCGCCGCCGAGGAAGCCCGCCGCCGGGCTCGATCCAAACAGATCGCCGGACCCTGCGCTGGCCTCAGCGCCAGTTCCTCCCTGAGGCGGCGCGGAGGCAGTTTGCGACGGTGTCGAGGCGCCGGCTGTGGTTGATGATCGTGCGGCCAGCTCCTGATTAACCAGGTGTGCAAAGGTGTCGAAGTCCAAAGGACCAAAGTGTGTTTCCCGGCCGATGAAAAAGGTCGGGGTGCCTTCCACCTTCAGGGCGTGACCGTCAGCCAGGTCACGCTTGACCCGCGAGGCCATTTGGCCGCTGTCAAGACACTGGTTGAAACGGCTCTGGTCCAGGCCAAGTTCTCCTGCGTAGCGCTTGAGGGCGTCCACGCTCAGATCGGTCTGCCGGGAATAGAGCTTTTCGACTCCCTCCCAAAACCTGCCATGCTCGGCGATGCATTCAGAAGCTTCCGCAGCCTTCTCGGACATGGGATGAATCTTGGTAAGCGGGAACTGGCGGAACACGAAACGAATCCGGTCACCGTATTGGGCGCGGATCTGCCTTGCGGCTTCCTCTGACATGCCGCAGGCAGGACATTCGAAATCTCCAAATTCGACGACCGTGAGAGGAGCATTCAAATTCCCGGTCATGTGGCTGTCCGGGCGGACTAAGTGCTTGGCGAGCGCTTGGGGTGAGTTCTGCGGTGCGTCTGGGAGTTCGCCGTGCTTGGCGAGGAGAATAAAAGCGGGCGTACCGAGGGCCACCGCCAGCGCACAGAGAACTAAATGTGTTCTGACCCTCGCCCTTGCCTCCGCAGGATCGGGTGGGGCGAGCGGACGTGGCAGATCAAATAGCGATAGGACGAATATGCAGGTCACGACAATCGCCGAGGTCACACACCACGCGCACCAGGCATGAATGACGAATGCCTCCAGCGAGGTAAGATATAAGGAAAAAAGGAAACCCCCGCCCGAGATGCAGATGACGGCGTATTGGAAGGTCCGCCCCAGGCGTTGCGAAGAAAGGTTTTCTGCAACGACCAACAATCCCAGGACTAAGTAGGCGGCAACTCCAAAGACCGGCATGGGCACGCCAAAAGGTCGCGCGTACGAACTGGCGCGCACCGCGTCGCATCCCGTTCCCAAGCAGACGATGGGCCGGGAGGGTGAGGTATAAACCCAGAGGAGATAGAGGGCATCAAAGAGTCCAAGCAGCGAGAAGGCCAGCAACAGGTATTTTCGCATACCAAAGTATTCTAACAGAACGGCAATTTGAGATTTGAAATTCGAAATTTGAAAATCGAAATTGGAAACTGGAAAATAGAAACTGGAAACTGGGAAATCGAGTTCCTTAACTCATCGATCTGAACTCAATGTCGGTTTCGAGTTTTGATTTTCCATTTTCGATTTTCCATTTTCCGCCTTCCATTTTCCAGTTTCGAGTTTCGCTTCTCACAGCCGCCAGGGCTCGCCAAACGTTGTGTCCCATTCCTGGGGAGTGAACGCCTCGAGTCCTGCATTAGGATAGAAGGTAACTTCACCAAATAAGATGCCTTGGGGCGCTGAGTATAAATCCACGCGCACAAAGTCGAATTGGGCGCCGATTCTCTCCGCGATTTCGATCATCCGGGCCAGGTTTTGCGGCTTGGGGACCGGCTCCGAGGTGCGCGGATATCTCAACTTCGCGGGCAGAAGATTCCATTCACGATCATAGAAGTTCAGCTTGATCCCTCGAGTTCTGTCGCAATCGAATTGGATGAAATGGGCGCGTCCGTGATAGATAAAGAATTTGTAGTCCGCCGGGAGGTCGCCGCCGGGTGTTTCGACCATGCGCTCGACAAGAACCCTAGGCGGGATCCCCAGATAGCCCCATTCGCGGAGCCGGCGCCCATGCGACGGCGTCAGTTGCTTGCGAATTGACGACGCAATCATTTGTTTCTTGACGTCCTGGGGCGTGCGGATGAACAGGCTAGCGCCGCTGCTGTGATTGACCTTGACGACGTAGGGCGGCGCGAGTTCGTCAAAAGGAATAGGTTCCGGAGCGTCGCCGGTCCAGAGGGTTGGAATGATGTGTTGCTCGCCGATCAGTCTTGCGACTTCGGCCTTGACTGCGATCTTATCGGAAAAGACTCGAAATCGCGGATCATGCTGGTACAGTTTTCTCCAGGCGATCTTTTCGTTGAAAGTCTTGGGATGCTTCAGGTCCGGCAATCTTCGAAAGACGCTGTAGTACAACAGATTGACCGCAACGTGATCGGGAAGGAGGTTGCGAAGCGATGCGCGGACTTTGTGCGTAACGATCGTATTCATGACCCGGATGTTCTTGGTTTCGCTATAGGGGCAACCCTTGTGGTTGCCTGCGGGCGGCCACAAGGGCCGGCCCTACGACTCCAATCCACAGCCCAATGATGGGGCCGAATTTCAAATTTCCGCCCTGCCCAAATAGAATCTGTCGAAACGCCGAACCATCCTTACGAACCCCCATCGATAAGCATTCGTGCCAAGAATTGAAAGTGCCAAAGCAGCCAGAAGCGCAGGCTGAAGGGGCCGAAGCCGGAACCCCTCCCACGCCAAGGCGCGGGCGCGCCGGGGTTCGTAGTTGAGGAGCAGGATGGCGACTCGAGAGACGTGTTTGGCCAGGGTGCGAGGCTTCATGTCGGCGCGGAACTTCATCAGGATGTGCTCCCACCCCTCGCAGACGTTCCGTAGGCTCCCGGACATCTGATCCGAAAGCAGGTATCGCTTTACCAGGAACCACGGCACAACGGCGATCTTGGAAACCTTGGCCACTCTCAACCAGAGGTCATAGTCCTGGCAGTTGACAAACGTCTCGTCAAACCCGGCCACCCGGTCGAGCACTTGCTTCTTCACGGTCACGCGGGAGGGCGAGCCGATGAAGTGCCGGTCCAGCATGGCATCGTACACCCAGCCGGACAGTGTGGGCATACGCACCTGGAGGACTCGGCCGTGTTCGTCGTAGACCGTCTTGCCTGTGTACACAAGCCCGACCTCGGGATCGGAGCTGCGAAGGACCTCGACCTCTTTTGCGAGCTTTTCCGGCAGCCATTCATCATCATCGTCAAGGAATGACACATACTCGCCTTGAGCGCAGCGAATGCCTGTGTTGCGAGCCGCGCTGACGCGCCAGTTTTGGCGGTGGCGGATGTAGGTGATCCGCTTATCGGAATAACTTCTGACCTCCCTCTCCGTGCCGTCCGTGGAGGCGTCATCCACAACGAAGAGTTCCCAATTCGGGTAAGTCTGGCCCAGCACACTCCGAATGGCGCGGCCCACGATCGAGGCACGGTTGAAGGTGGGAATTATCACTGTCACCAGCGGCTTGGCGGCCTGGTCAACAGAGGCTTCATTCATAGGTTTGGGTCACTCGGCGCCAGCCGTGGCATTGCCCAAACTCCCGGGCACCGTAACGTCGCCCTCGTGCCCGTTGACGGCGACGCCGGCCAGGCCGCCGCGGTCGGAAGTGGCTCAAGCCAGAGCATGAACCTCGACGCCTTCTTGCGCCAATGCGCTAGCTAGCGCTCCGCCAAGAAAGCCCGTGGCTCCGGTTATAAAGACGCGCATGCGTTCCATCAGCCAGGACGCTGATAAGACATTACCGGCCGGTAAAGGCATTGGCAATCGCGGCCCTGGGGGCAATCCGGCAGCGGCAGGTTGGGAGCCTGGTCGGGGTGGTAAACCTTCCCGGCGGGCAACCTTCGTGCGGCGTCGCAACAATCCGGCGCCGGCTGAATCATCACGCCCACAATGGAACCCTTGGCTTTCATGCCCAGGCGGTAGGCGGCCAGAGATTTCCGGGCGTAGTCCGGCTCTTTCTCTAACCGGTGTTGGAATCTGTCCAACCAATCGAAGGCCATGGTGTTTCCCTGGAGAGAATTTGTAGGGGCAATCCGTCAGTTGACGGATTGCCCGACCGGCGGCCGCCAGGGCCGCCCCTACACAGGCATCCCAGTCCTCCACCACAATAACTTTGCGCCTACGCGCGCCAAGGTCGCGAGGTCATGCAGCATGCTCGTGTAAGCGGCGTTGGCCAGGGGACAATGGCATTCCTTGGCTGCGATGCTCGAGCGCACTGCCTGGATCTTCTTTCCAAACCAGATTTGCTTGAAGTCGTAGTTGTGGTCGCGTAGATTGCCCAGGTTATCGCCCCGCACACAACACGGCCATACCGTGCCATCGGCGTAGATATGGGCGCTTACCCAGCCTGCGTAGCAAGCGATCACCTGGTCCTGCTCGTCCAGGATGCGCTTAACCAGTTTGTAATACTCCACCCGCAGGGCTTCCGTGATTCTGGAGACGCCTCGGAAGCGTTTGCTCTGCACGTAGCGGATCAGTTGATCGGCGGCCTTAGCGTAGCTCTCCGCGTCCGGCGTGATCGGCAGCCCCACCGTATCCAGCTCCACTCGTGGTTCGGCGATCTCGGTAATGAACTGGTCGGCGCCGGAGCGGTCGGCGTAGGCGATGATTTCATCCAGATGATCTACGTTAAATACCGACACTACGGAATGGATTCCAACAGTGAGGTTCTTTTGCCGCTGGCGCAGGGAGAGCAGTTGCTCAAGGCATTGCTCGAATTTCTGGAAGTTCCCCGGGATGCCGCGTATAAAGTCGTGTTTCTCGCCAACTCCGTCCAGGGACAGATTGATGATCACCTGACTTTGAGGACACGACCGGGCAATGCATTCCACAGTTTCCGGGATGCTGGGCAAGATGGCGTTGGTGGGGATGTTGATGACACCTGGCCGGCACTGTTCATAGGCTGACTGTGCGAGTTCGACGACGTGCGGGTACATCAGCGGTTCACCGCCACTGATCGTGAACCAATAGGGGGCCCGGCCCAGGGATGCCAACACCTTGCGCCATTCCTCCAGAGTCAGTTCGCTTTCGCGCTTTATCCAGATGTTGCAGGTGAGACAACGCGAATTGCACTTGGGTGAAGGGGAGAGAGTCAGGTTGAGCGGCAGCAGGCGCGGCCGGCCCAGGCGGCGAAAGAGCTTAAACGCGGGAATGCGCAGCAAAACGCCGAGCATGGAATTCATATTGCCCCTAGACTCGAGAGGTGAGGTCTTTCGTGGTCTTGGCGATTTGCCAGACGCGCTGGTCGCGACGCTTGGAGTAATCCTGCCTGCCGAGGAACCGCCCGTACAGTTCCAGTGCTGCCACTCCCCAGGTCCAGAGAAAAGGCCGAGGCCGCCAATTGAGCCGCGGCAGGAGGACCCGCAGTACTCGCCACCCGCTCATGGTGCTGACGGTGTAACCGAGGGTGTGCCGCACCGCCAGATGTCCGGCAAAAATGCGGCGGCGCTGGCGCAGAAAATCCGCGACCGTGAGAGAGCCTTTGTTGTAGACCACGGCCGCCGGCACGTAGCGCACCTCGTAACCCTGACCGCGGATCACCGGCTCAATGCTTGCCTCGTCCACCGCGGTGCAGTAGGGAATACGTTCGAAGATATTCCGGAATGCGATCATTTCTCCGGCCTTGAAGTGGCGCAAATTGATCTGGTGATGCAATTCCCAGAGCAGATGGGCTGCAAACCCCATAAAAGTCCCGGGATCGTTGACGGGTACAGGCCGTCCAGTAGTCATGCCCACCGCGGGGTCGGCAAACGGAGCCACCAACTCTTCGATGGCGCCAGCTTCTGGCACGAGGTCAGCGCTGCAAACCACCACGATCTTCTCGCGCGCCTGGGGAAGAAACTGATTGACTGCGGAAGCCTTGCCTTCACGGTGCGCCTGCACGATCAGGCGAATGCGCGGATCCCTGCGCCTCCAATCGTGCACGACAGATTCCGTACGATCCGTGCAGCCGCTGGCAACGACGAGAATCTCCGCCAAGTTCACGGTGGTCAAGCGTTGCGAGACCACAGCCCCCAGCATCCGGCCGATGTTGGCCTCTTCGTTGTAAGCCATAATCCCCATCGAGCACGCGATGGACATGACAGGATCCGCCTGATCGATTCGAAACCGAACTGCCGCTGCGTCCCCTTCTCACTGAGGAGGGAACTCGCGGGGTAATGCGCCGGAACATTACCGCACTCCGCCCAGCACACGCTTTGGATGCAAGGCGGATGCGTGACGAAGCGACGAAAGCACGCGGTTACCTGATTCGTCCCACGTGCTCGCCGGGCTGTCCGGAGTAGGAGAATCCCAACTCCGCCAGATGGCAGGAACGTTAAAGAAGAGGTTCCAGACACCCCCCAGCGCCACGCCGGCGGAGGAAGCCAAAGGAAGCTGCACCCCTAGCCCATGCAACAGCAAGGTCGAGACCGCATTCAATGCTGCCCCGAAGGCACAAACCTTCGCGTAATGGGCCAGCCGATTGAGAACTCCAGACCGGCCTTCCTCATCGGATGCGCGCGCACGACTAAAGGTAAAGAGCCAGTTCCACAAGAAGTTGTTCAGCAGCGCGAGCGGGATGGCCACTGCCAAACCCCACCCCAGCGGCCAGGACCGGCGCTCCACCAGATACGTCAAAGCCGCCACGTTCACCACCGCTCCCGTGAAGCCCACCACCGCGTAGCCAATCCAACTCCGCAATTGACCGGTGGAGCGCGCCAGCCGGGCAAGATGCTCAAGATACTGAAGCGACTGGCGCATGCCGAGCTTCGAGTTCCCCAGGCTCCGGGCCTTGAACATGAAAGGGACTTCTACGACGTCGCCGTAATGAGCTTTGCCGAGTACCTCCAGCAGAATCTTGTAGCCCGTAGGTTCAAGCCGGACTCCCTCCAGAGCCCGGGCGCGGACCAGGAACATCCCGGACATAGGATCGCTCACTTCAGCCAAAGTCTGTGGGAGCACACAGGCCGCCAGATGGCGCGCCGCCCAGGAATTCAGCCGTCGCATCCATGACCACTCTTCCGACGAGCCTCCGCCAGGGCCCGCGCGTGTGCCAATCGCTACGTCCGCGTTGTGGCTGCGGAGTGCGCTCGCAAGGCGCGCGAGGGTTTCGGGTGGATGCTGAAGATCAGCATCGATCACGCCCAGAGTGTCTCCCTGGGCGATCCTCCAGCCGTCCACTACGGCGGTCGCCAGGCCGTGCCGTCCGGGGCGCCTCAAGACTCTGACGGGAAACTCTTGGGCAAGGGTTTCCGCCACGTCTGCGGTGCCATCGGGGCTGGAATCGTCCACCACAATCAGTTCGTGGTCCTCCCCCGCATTCCGCAGGGCTTCGGATGCCCTGCGCAGGGCTTCCTCGATGCTGCGAGCCTCATTGTAAGTAGGCAGCACGACTGAGATCATGGTACGCAGAGTTTAGCACACCTCAGGGCTCGGAAGCGGAGTTGCCGCCTTAACTTCCGTTCAACCAGAGCATCCAGTTAATTTCATTGTCCGGGCGAGGCGGCGTGCAGGGGCCTTGCCGGAGGTAAAGGCAGACGCCGCCTGGGCATCCTGCAGGTTCGAAGCCGTCCACCTTCTCCGGCAACTTTCCGTAGGTGACTATGGCGTTAACGCTCTGTGCCTGCTCGTCTAATTCGGAAGCCTGCCCAAAGAGCAGCATGGGGACGTTTCTGTGCAGATGCGCATAGCCTCCGGTGTCATACCAGCCAATCTTGTAGAGTCCCAGCCCACAGAGAGATGGGTCCTGGCTAAGTCGATCGAAAGCGGCCAAGGCGCCGGAGTTTCGGGACCAATCGAATTGGCGGGTGAGCAGGCAGGAACTGATCACGCAGAACGCCAAGCCGGTCAAGACTACCGCTCGGGACGACAGCGGCCTTTTCCTATGCGCGTTCAACGCCGGCAAGACTTCCATAAAACCGAGAGCGGCCAGGGTGATTTCCAAGGGCACCATAGGGTAAAGAAAACGCACCTCTTTATGTGCGAAATAGTTATGCGTGAGAAGAATGATCAGCCCTATCCAGCCCAGAAAGGGGCTCCGGCGAACTCCCATGAGGACCAGGAAAACCAGCGGGCCCAGGTGGACGCACAGCATCTCCAGATACCAAAACCAGGGCTGCACGCCGTAGCCGTGGCCCCCTTCGACGAGGTCCGCCCGTATGTAATTGATGTAGGAGTGGAACGGGTGTGCCCAGACCAACTGGTCGACCAAGCCGAAGGCAAGTAACGGCAACAGGGCCCCTGCCGCGAGAGGGATTAAGCGCTTGCGCCAATGGGGATAACCAAAATACAGAAGCGCGAAGCCCACGGCGGGCGCAAGCTGAATGCGGAGCGCCATGGCGAGCCCGCAGAACGCTCCGGCCAGCAGCATGCGCCTGTTCTCTCCCAGTTTTTCACCATACATTCCCAGGTACAGGCCAGGAAGGAGAGCGTTGGTGGCCACGGGTTCGCTTAGCGTCTTGGGGGCGAAGTAGACCAACTCGTACCAGCAAGCGCAAGCACCCGCAGCAATCAGGGCCGCCTCGTTCCCGGCGGCGCGCTTGGCCCAAGCGTAGCCGAACCCGATGGGGATGAGGGACATCAGGGAGAGCACAATGACCATTCCTCGCTCATAGCCTGTGGATCCGGGGCCCATCCAGGCAGTGGCCCGCATCACGCCTGCCAGGAAGGCGGGATATACCCAGGACCGAACTCCGCGCCTCCATTCCCAGGTGACGACTCCGTAGCCATAGGCCAGGCGATGCGCCGGCTCCTGAGTTTGGAAGATCTCGTCAGCATGAAACTGGGTTGGGAATCGCAATGCCGCCCCGACTCGCAGGAATAGGCCCAGGAGCAAAAACGCAAGCAAGAGAAGGTGCAGCGAGGTGGATGATTTCATTTCAAACTCATTAATATACATCTTTGCGCCCCGTTCGACATCTATCGCGCCCAAGGCGCTGTCACAGCCCTGTACTGTTGACTGTCGGCTGTCGACTTTTCTTTTGCGCTGCTTGACTTCTCGCCTTCCGGACGGTACTTTCGATTCCTCGAATATCGTCCGAGAGGTTTCCGATGTTTGTTCCGTATTTTGACTTGAAGAAACAGTTCTCGGGCCTTCGCGATGAGATCATGCAGGCCCTGGAGCGCGCTTGCAGCAACGCTGCCTTTGTTTTGGGCGAAGAGGTCGCCGAATTCGAAAAGGAGTTTGCCGCTTATTGCGAAGTTGACTACTGCGTGGCCCTGAATTCCGGAACCAGCGCCCTGCATGTCGCGTTGCTTGCTCTGGGAGTGAGGCCTGGCGATGAAGTGATTACCACCCCGAACACATTTATCGCCACCGCCTCGGCAATCTCCTACGTGGGCGCGACGCCGGTGTTCGTCGACATCGATCCCAAGACGGCCAATCTCGATCCTGCGCTTATCGAACTGGCCGTCACGGAACGCACCAGGGCCATCGTTCCTGTTCATTTGTATGGGCGCCCTGCGGACATGGAACCGATCCTGGAGATCGCAAGCAAATACAACCTGGCGGTCCTCGAGGATGCCTGCCAGGCGCATGGTGCGCGCTACCGCGGCAAGCGCGTAGGAAGCATCGGCCACGCGGCAACTTTCAGTTTTTATCCGAGCAAGAATCTAAGCGCCTACGGTGAAGGCGGAGCGCTCACGACCAAAGACGCCGGCATCGCCCAGTTGGCGCGATCGCTGCGCAACCACGGCCAGAGCGGCCCGTACACACATGAGAGGATCGGTTACAACTACCGCCTGGAGGGTTTCCAGGGCGCTGTACTCAGAATCAAGCTAAAGCGGCTCGAGCTCTGGAACGCGCGTCGCAAGGAAATTGCCGGCCTCTATCGCAGCGTCTTGCAGGGCGCCAACGTGGAGATTCTTCCTGATGACCTTCGCGATGAACGCGTCTACCACTTGTTCACAGTCTACGTTGAGCGGCGCGACGCGGTGCGCGCGGCTCTGGAAGGTCGAGGCGTTCACACCGCAATCCATTATCCCTGTCCCCTCCACCTGCAGCCCGCCTTCGCAACTCTCGGCTTCGGACCCGGCAGGTTCCCGCATGTCGAACGGGCCTGCGAGCGAGTTTTGAGTATGCCTTTCTTCCCTGAGTTGACGGACGAACAAGTGCGTTACGCCGGCGAACAGCTCGCGGAAGTGGTAGGTGGCGCGGACCACTGATCAGGATTTGCAGCGCCGACCTTTAGTTCAGCATCGAGCCAACCCAAGGCACGCCTAGTCGACTATTTGTCGCCTTCAGGGCCTCGCTTTGGGGTTTGCAGTATCCGGTTCGTTCTCGCAAGATGTTGTCTTTTTGCGGTTTTTGGGGTCAGATTGCAGCTAATTGGCGCACAAAACGCGCGTAATCTGCAGCATTCAAAATGGTGACTTCCTTTGTTTTCAAGTACTTCTTAGCTTTGTTCCCACTGTTTTTCATTTTTTATAATGCCTTGCTTTCACCTCATCGCCGGAACCATCCGGTTGTCTTTTGCGCCTGGGCGGCCGTGGCGCCTTCATGCGACTAACTGTCCACAACGAAACCACGAGCATAGGCTATCATAGGTGTGTTGGTTTGTCAAGCAGAAAATGCGTAGCGGTACATTTTGAGGGTGTAGCCGGGAGCGGGCGCGCCAGGGCGTGTCTCTGCAAGCTCCGTTGGCGCCTAACGAGGGATTAGGGCTCGACATTTCACGTCTCGGCCTGCGGTCAGCACCGCGACTGTCGTTTCCGTGTGAATCTTAGGATGCACAACGAGGTTTACTGGGCTAGGGGGCTACAACCAGCCTCGTTCGCGATACCAGGCGATGGTACGGGCCACGCCTTCAGCGAGGTCGTATTTCGGGGTATAGCCTAGTTCGTCGGTTGCCTTTTTCGAAGAGAAGAGGGCGTCCTCGCTGAAAAAGGCCACTCCCGTGCGGCTAAGCGGAGGCGCCCAACCGCCCATCCGTCCCAGCAACTCTAACCCCGTTGCCGCCAGCAGAGCGCACCAGCGGGGCAGGTTCATCCACGGTCGCCGCACACCCAGGGCGGCGGCAATCGTCTCTCCGAACTCCCGAAAACTTACAGTGCGAGGACCGGTAAGGTTGTAGATAGCTCCCGGACGCGCGGAGCGCATAGCCAATAGCATCCCGTTAACTGCATCATCAATATACGTCGGTGTGCATAGGTGGCGTCCACGGTCGATCAAAAAAAAGCGGCCGTGGTTGATCGCCCGGAAAAGGCCAAGGACATGACGGTCGCCGGGCCCATAAACAAAACCGGGCCGGCAGATGACGACAGGTAAGCCGCGCGCGGCGAAGTCAAGCGCCACACGTTCAGCGGCCACCTTGCTCCGCTCGTAGGGATTCGTCGGGCCGTAAGGGGCGTCTTCCGCCGCCGGGGTCCCTGAAACAGGCCCGAGAACCCCAAGGCTGCTCACGTGCAGCACGCGCGGTCGATGCGGCAAAGCGAGAGCCGCTTCCAGCACGATGCGCGTCCCCTCCACGTGCACTCTTTGATACACGTGTTCAGGCACACCGGCTTGCCCCAGCCGGCCGGCGGCATGGATGATCCACTCCGCCCCAGCCATGGCAGCGCCAACGCTCGCCGGCAGCGTTACGTCACCTTCGCGCCAACTTACAGCCAAGCCGTCCAGGGCGCTAAGGTTTGCCCCAGGACGGACGAGAGCGTGAATTTCGGCGCCTTCCGCCGCCAGCGCCCGCGCCAGTGCTCCCCCGATGAAGCCTGTTGCCCCGGTGACCAACACCCTCATACGTCTAAGCCGCATCAGGCTGCTGAACAATCTACAGCTTGACGATCATTCCTTGGTTTCCTGGAAGTTCGATCACCGGCTCCGGCAGCTCTTCGAAGAATTCTGCAAAAGCCTGTCGGACGCCAACCGCGGTGGCAAAATCGTGAGAGATGATGATGCCGCCGCGGAGCAGCCGGGGATAGAAGAAATCCAAAACGCCTCGCGTGCTCGCGAAAAGCCCAACGTCGGAGTGCACGAACGAGAATTTCTCGTTCTTGACGTCCTCACCGGTGGTTGGAAACATCCCCGGATGGAAGTAAACGTTCTGGCTATTTCCGAGGTGTCTTTTCACCGTGTTGAGCGGGCACGAGAGTTGACCTTTCCGGGGCGGGCCCCACAGGACCGACGTGTCCGTCTCTCCGGGTTCGGGCATTCCTTCCTCGAAGGTGTCAAACAGGTGAAGCGGCCTGGAGGTTCCCGCTCGACGGATTAAGCGCGCGGACCCCCCTTGATAGACGCCCACTTCGGCCATGCAGCCACCCAGCTTTTCAGTGGCGCGCACCAGGGTAAATAGCTGAATCGCCTCGAGCGGTGTAATCCCCATGTCCAATCCGCTCTTGAGCTCACGAAAAGTGCGCATGGCCTCAACTCTCGCCGGTTCGCGGTAAGAGGCTAGCCCCAGACCGAGGGCCGCAGCGGCACTATTCACCAGGTTTCCCACCGCTAATCGAAGGAAGAGGTAACAACCCGTGTCTTGGAGACTGTATCTAGACATGATTCCTTTACGGCTTCAACCGATCTGGCACCGCTGAGCGGCGCACGACAAACTGTCCACAAACAGACCATGACGATAGGCTATCATACCCATCTTGGCTTGTCGAGCGGAAAATGCGCAGCGACTCACTTTGAGGTGGCACGGACATCTTGGCGGTGACCCTGCACGGGCAGGATGCCCCTGCCACCGGAACCCGCTCGGCGCTTCCAGGAAGCTTGGACCAGTAGGCCACGGCGTGTCTCTACAGACTTCACGCGAGCTTATCCAGGGATTAGAACCGCAGTTTCCTGCTTGTTTCCTGGGTACTTTGGTGCTAGAGAATGGGATTCGAGACTGGTCTAAAGTACTTGCGCGTGAACTTGTCCTATCCCGAATGACGTCGGCAAAAGGCCCGGACTGTATGAATGTTGAAACCATTTCGCCGCCACAGCCGGTTTCCCCCCGCGTGGCCGGATGTGCGCACGCACAGGGCTCCCGGCGGTCGGACCACAGGTGGCGAGACTTCGTTCTGATGGTATTCCTCGTCTTTGTCGTCTACAATGCCAACTTCCGTTTGGTCCGCATTGATGATAGCGTGCCCGCTCGTCTTCTGCCGTTTAATTTGGCGTTGCACGGGACTTTCTATCTTGAGCCGTGGATCGAGCCGTATCTGCCCCAGGCCCGAGGGATGTATGGAGTGTACTATGCTGTGAAAGTCGGCCCCCACTGGCTTTCCGATTATCCCGTGATACTTCCGGTCGCCATCAGCCCGCTTTACCTCTATCCGGCACGATGGTTCTCCCAGTTGCACATTGATCCGGCGACGGGGGACCTTGCGGCGACGGCGATAGTCGACGTGATGGAGAAGTTGAGTGCTTCTTTGGTGGCTGCACTTTCGGTGGGCGTCCTCTACCTTGCGCTACGGAGGGCAGCATCACGGCGTAGCAGCCTGCTCCTGGCGCTCGTTTATGCCTTGGCCAGCAGCACCTGGAGCATCTCAAGTCAGTCCCTATGGCGACAGGGTTTCACGGAACTAAGTCTTGCTTTACTGATGTGTGCGCTGCTCAGGGATCCCGAAACACGCTCTTATGCCTTCTGGATTGGTGGCGCCGTTGGGCTCCTAGCCTCGAACGCCATGCAATATCTTCCCTTCGTAGTCCTGCTCGCTGCCTTCTTACTCGTTCGACAGCCTAAACGGTTCTGGTTGTTCTGCGTTCCATTGGTATTCATCGGCGGACTCACGTTGGCCTATAACCTGCACTACTTCGGCTCGGCCTCCGGGGCCTATTTTATGCCGAAAATGGGGCTGAATCGCCCCCTAGCGGCCGTTTCGGACGCGTGGGATCGTTCTCCTGGCTATCTAGTTTCGAGGCTTCCTGGGCCAATGCGTACCCCGGGCATCTACCACTTGTGGGATGGTGTTATCGGGCAATTGATCAGTCCAAGTCGCGGGGTGCTGATCTTCATCCCATGGGTGGCCTTCGCGCTGTGGGGCTGCGTGCGGGCGTGGAAACAGAATCGGTTCGGCTGGGAGCGATACCTGCTCCTGGGGATGGCCATCGTTTTCGGTTTACACGCGCGTTTTGGGTCGTGGTGGGCAGGCTGGTCCTTCGGACCGCGTTACCTCACGGATTTCCTCCCTCTCCTCACTTTCTTCGTTCTCCCGGTCTGGAGCGAGGTGCTGGGCCGTCCCGCCCTGCGCGTCGCGTTCGGCGCGGCGGTGGCGCTAGCACTTTTTGTTCAGATAGTAGGGGCGTGCTATTATCGTCCCCTCGATAGCAGTAATTGGGATTCGTATCCTGTTAGTGTAGACGTGGATCACAAACGCCTCTGGGACTGGCGCGACACCACCATCAGTCGCTCCTGGTATACCCCACGCGACGAACCCACGTTGTACTTCGAGGCTTGGTATCTCTTTCGGGCCAACGGTCGGCGCGAAGGGTCTCGGAACTACCAGTCGGCCGTTAAAGTTCGTGCGAACTAGAGGAACAATTCGCTCGAATGCCGACGCCGTTAGTGAAGGGACAAGTCGCGAAATGATGAACCGGTTTGGACGCCCGACCGCTGAATCCAGGAACGATTGCTGCGGACACGCCACAGACACGACGTTCACCCCTTTGACCAACTCGCCCTCACATGAGCTTCAACAGCCCCGCGCCTGGCTTCTGGGCGGAATGGCCGTGGTACTCCTGCGGGGTCTTCCTAACCTTCGGTATCCTCTGGGGGTGGACCAAGCCATCTATGGCATGCTTGGGCAGGGTCTGCTCCACGGCCGGCTCCCTTATCGCGATCTTTGGGACATCAAGCCTCCGGGAATCTACTATATCTACGCGCTAATCGTGAAAATCTTCGGACCTGTGATGTGGTCCGTGGGCGTGGTCGATCTTCTCTGGCTGCTTGCCATCTCCCTCTGCATCTTTTATTTTGCCCGCCCCTACTTGGGAGCGCCAGCGGCAGCACTTGCGATGGTATTCAACGCTGTGCGGCACTGCGGGATAGGCTATAACGACGCGGCCCAAGCGGAGACCTTCTTGATCCTTTGCGTGTTCGCCGTTTGGTTCCTGATGCGTGAAGATGACCACTCACCCGCCCTCCTGTCTCGCGACTCTGGCGCATCCTCTCTCCGGCGGCGCATGCAGGGTTGGCCCATAAGGGTGTCCCGTTGTTTCGCGGCGGGACTGATTCTGGGCGCGGCGGTTTGGTTGAAATATAATGCCATCGTCTTCTTTCCCTTCGTCCTGCTGATGCCCTTCGTGGATTTCCGCGATTTGGACCGAGGATTGTCGCGGATACGCATGGCAATCTCCTGGAAGGACTTGCTGGTCCGGCTGTCCTTCGTTGCAGGTGGCTTCGTCCTCGCAGTTGTCGCGGTGTTAGTGCATTTCTGGGCATCGGGCGCATGGCTGGCCATGAAGCAGGTCCATCTTGAGGTACTCCCCCGCTATGGGGCTGCGGCTTTCCAGTGGCGCTTTGATTACGTGATCCACGCCCTTCGCTTGACCCAGTACAGCTTGGGACTCTGGACGGAGATCGTGGTGACGCTGAGCCTGATAATCGCGTGGTGGCGACGGGAGTTAGCTTCCCTCTCGCGTGTGTTATTGCTGGCGCTTGCCGGATATCTTTGTGTGGCGACACAGGGCCGTTTCCACATCTATCATTTCGAGACATGTCATCCGCTCTTTTCCATATTCTGGGGGTATATTTGCGTCAAGGCCTGGGAAGGTGGTCAGTACGTTCGTAGGATCTTCGCGGGGCGTGGATGGCGTTTGGCAGGCGTCCTTACTTGGGGGGTCTTTGTCAGTCTCGTGTTCGCCTTGCTAGCCGAAGAGGGCGTCAGAGTGGTGCAGCAGTATAGGTTCCTCGCTGAGTGGTGGAAAGATGCAGAGCTTTCGTACAGAAATTATTACCCCCAACTTCAGCTCGAAAAACTCTCCGACCAATTGCACATCATCAACTTTGTGAAACAAAACTCCAACCGCCAGGACACCGTTTACGTGTGGGGCATGGCTCCTCTCATCAACTTTCTGTCGCAGCGGCGGAGTCCCACCCGGTTCTTTTACAACTACCCGCTGATCTCTACTTGGGGGCTGGAGACTTGGCGCCAGGAGGTCGTTCGAACCTTAGAGAGTGACCCTCCACGTTACATAACCGTGGAGCGTAACGATGCGAACCCCGTGTTCACTAATAACATTATGACCTCAGAGCAATATTTGCGTCTACGTCAGTTTCCTGGCTTGACTAACCTCCTGAGGGACCAATACGCGCCTGTCATGCAATACACGGACTTTGAGATTTACGTGCTCACGAAAAATCCCTTGCACGAGGCAGAAGAAGCAGCGACGAAGCGGCTCAGGTCTTCAAACCGGGTTTCGCAGGTAAACCCACAAGAGCGCTAGAAGCGTAAGGGCCGAGATTAACATCCCGGCCAACAGGCCATGCTGCCGGTAAGAAAAGGCAATCACATGCTGGCCCGGTTCGGCGTACACAGCCCGGAAGAGTTGATTGGCGCGGAGCACCGGGACTTCCCGGCCATCGATTTTCGCGTGCCAGTTTGCATCGTAGCGGTCCAGCAGCACGACGTAGCCTGGCCGTGAAAGATCGGCCTTCAAAGTTACGGCATTGGGCTGGCCGCCGGTGATTTCAACTTGACCTGCCGGTGGATTCCCGCCTTCGCGGGAATGATCGGTCGCCGAGTCGTGGACGGCGGGAGAGTCGCCGGGGTCTGCGGCCAGAATGACGTTCTGCGCAGCGTCGAAGTCCGGTGAAGCCAGGCGACTCAGCGTGGCGAGTGGATCGGTGGTGAAGATCGTCGTGCCCGCCACGTAGGCGCGCGGAAGAAAGTAGAGGTCCTCGTAGAGGTAACTCGGCTTGGGCGAGCCATTGAAAACTTCTCCGAGCAGCTTTGAACCGCTTGAAGAGATGCGCCCGGAGCGGATGATGTACTTGACATTCGTGCGACCCAGCAGGCAGTCAAGGTGGAGGGCGTCGGGGACCTGTTTAATGGTGTAAATCCAGACGTCATAAAGAAAAGGCGGCAAGGAGCGCTCGATGTCCAGGTTCAGGCTCCCTTCCACGTCCTCCATCATCGAACCGGCTCCCAACACAAGCCTCTGCTGAAAGCTTCCTCGCGCGACAGCGGACAATCCGGCAACTTCAGGGATCGAATCAAAGCTGACGAAGCTTTGGACGTCTCTGGTGTCGACCGCTGAGGCGGAATTTCGCGTTTGGGATTCTATTCGGAAGGAACCCGGCGGGCTGGACAAGCTCGAGAGCACGGGGGGCCGATAGCTGTAGAAGCCTCTGGGCACAGTGGGATTGGCGTCGTAGTTCACCTGCACAAGCTGCGCAAGCCCGAGAAGTGCGAAGAGTGGGACGCCGATGCGCGCCCAGGTTTTGTTCTGGCTTCGTCCGAGCACTAGCAGGAAAGAGAACAGTGCAAATCCGGTGATTCCCGGGGCGTAAATCCGAATCAGGCTGGCGAGAGCCTGCGCCATTTCGCCGGCCTCCGCCCTGGCATGCCCCTGCCGGATCAGCGCCCACTGGGTGGGAAGACTAACCAGCCCTGGCGACATCCATGCAGCGGCGCAGATCGCCACAGAACAGGCGAGCAGAATCACCAGTGGATAAACGGCGCGCTTGCGGCGCGCTTTCCACTGGGGAGCTTCCGCGCGAAGCGCGTCCAGGCCCCACCCCGCCAGAATAGCGATCAGCATCACCACCGGGACGAGCAGCTTGACTGGGAATCGCACTAGAGTGAGCAGCGGTACGAGTAAGTAAGCGAGGGAAAAGACCGGCGTGAAGTGGCCGAAGGAGAGCACCAGGAAACCGAGCGCTGCAGCCGCCACGAAATTGCGACGCCGATCCTTCGACAATGCCCAGCCCGCCAGCGCAAAGAAGAGCGGGACAAATCCCATAAAGACCGAGAGGTAGTACGGGCTGTTTCCGTCCTCAACCAAGGCATTCCACTTTGTGGGGGACGTCAATGCAGGGCCGTAGAAATCCGGCACCAGCACTTCCACCAGCAGCAAGGGGTGGAAGGACCAGTTCGATGTCTCGCCGTAGCGCAGGCCTTGGGCGCCTCGGCGCGAGTGGCTGAGCAGTTCCGCAGAAGGCAGGAACTGCACCGCGCACAAGGCGATCATAAGGCATCCGGTCAGCACGAACCCGATCAGGATGCGCAGATTTGCGGCCGAGGCGAGAGGCCGAAGCGTTCCTCGCAGGTAAAGCGCGTAAGCAAAGCACAGGCCGAATGTGGCGATCAAGGTGAAAGGCTCGGCGGCCAGAAACTGCAAGGAAAAAACCAGGGTTAGTAGAATCCAGGGGCGGATTCCTAGCGGTAGTGCGGGCGTCCCGCCCGCTGTGGCACGGGCATCCTGCCCGTGCGCAGGAGCGGGACGCTCCTGCAACGGCAGGCGGGACGCCTGCGCCACTTCTCTGCTGCGCGCCGCCAGGTCTGTGGCGAGCAGCGCCCAAGGCATCCATGCCGCGCAGGCGGCGTGATTATACAAGTTGCCCAGCGACAAGAGCGGGCCGCTGAAGGCAAAAACGAATCCGGCGAAGAATGCAGCCTGGCGGCTCTGCCCCCAGCGCCGGGCCAGAAGGTATGCGCCGATGCCCGCCAGCGCCACATGTACGACGTAAAAAAAGGGGTAGGCGAAATCTATTGGGAGCAGGACGATCAACAGCGTGTAGGGATAAAAGAACAGAAGGTTGGGATTCTCCAGCAACGGCTGCCCGTAGTTCAAATAAGGGTTCCAATAGGGCAAGGCGCCGTGCCGGCACATCTCCTGGATGAAGCGGGTCGAGGGATATGTGTAATTGAAAACGTCACGGATGAAGAGCATGGAAGGAGTGAAGATCACCTTCCCAAACATCGCCAGCGCGCCCAGCGCCAGGACGGCAGCGAGCGCCAAGTCGATGCGGTCGAGCGGCGGACCGACGGGCGCGGAAGAATCCGGGGCGCCGTCTAACTCGGACTGAAGTTGGAGCGAGCTACTACCGGCCATGACTGGTCACAATCCCTTATAAGGCCAATGAAAGATTCACCACAGAGGCCACAAAGTTCGCAGAGAAATCCAATCACACCGCCGTATCATACATTGTTTGAGCCGCTAAGGAATGGTACTTTTGAGCTTCGGGGGTGACCCATGCAGGCAGTCCGATTCCACGAGCACGGTGGTCCCGAGGTGCTGAAATACGAAGCGGCTCCGGACCCGAAGATCGCGGCCAACGAAGTACTGGTAAGGGTCAAGGCGTGCGCCTTGAATCACCTGGATCTCTGGCTTCGGCAGGGCGTGAGCGATTGGAAGCTTCCGCTTCCTCACATCGCGGGCAGCGACGTTTCCGGGGAGGTGGCCGAGGCGGGCTCGCTGGTGAAGCGCGTGAAGACCGGCGAGCGCGTGCTGTTGTGCCCGGGGATCAGTTGCGGGCAGTGCGAAGCGTGCTTCGACGGACGGGACAGCGCCTGCCGGAACTACACGGTTCTCGGAGTCTTCGTGGACGGCGGCTATGCCGAACTCGTGAAGGCGCCCGAGGTCAATGTCATACCCATCCCCGGCGATCTGAGCTTCGACGAAGCCGCCGCCGTGCCTTTGGTTTTCCTTACCGCCTGGCACATGCTTTTCACCCGCGCCCAACTGAGACCGGGTGAGGATGTGCTGGTGATTGGCGCCGGCTCCGGAGTGGGCAGCGCAGCCATCCAGATCGCCAAGGCAGTGAGTGCGCGGGTGATTGCCACCGCCGGAGCGGATTGGAAACTGGACAAGGCGCGGGACCTCGGCGCCGATGAGGTCATTAATCACAACCGGCAAGCGATATCCGCAGAGGTCCAGCGCCTTACCGGGAAGCGCGGGGTGGATGTGATCGTCGAGCACGTGGGCGCGGCCGTCTGGGAAGAGTGCTTCAACTCGCTTGCCACCTACGGACGCCTGGTGACTTGCGGCGTGACGAGCGGAGGCGAGGTGAAGCTGAACCTCCAAGGCCTGTTTGGGCGGCAACGCACCGTCATGGGATCGTTTATGGGTGGAAAAGCTGAGCTGCTCGAGGCTCTCCGCTTGATCGCGCGGCGCAAGGTCAAGGCCGTGATTGACTCCGCCTTTCCGCTCCGGGAGGCCGCGGCCGCTCAAAGGAAGATGGAAAGCCGAGAGTTCTTCGGTAAGATTCTGCTCCACCCGTAGGAAAGCGGAAAACAGAAACTGGAAATTGGAAACTGGAAACTCGAAAACCCCCGGTGGGACGCAGTCATTCTGAGCAAAGCGAAGAATCTCCGCAGTTGCCGTTCAACGCGACGACTGCAGGGATTCTTCGCTTCGCTCAGAATGACACCAATTCGGGACGGGAGAGCGGAAATTGGCGCTGGAAATTGAGGGCTGAAAGGTTGACAATGTAAAGCCGAAACTGGAACTTGACAGCCCGGGGGGGCGTGAATTCTGACTTCGAGTTACCGGTTTCAAGCTCGTACTTCCTATTTTCGAATTTCGATTTTCGAGATTCGGCTGTGAAGAAAAGGGGGACACCATGAGTACGACTATGCAAAGAACGGTTCGTCTGGCCGAGCGCATGTCGCGGTTGGGCACCGAGACGGCCTTTGAGGTGCTGGTGCGCGCCCGTGCTCTGGAAGCGCAGGGCAGGGAAATCGTTCATCTGGAAATTGGGGAGCCGGATTTCCCCACGCCTGCCAACATCGTGGAGGCCGCTGTCCGTGCCTTGCGCGACGGTTGGACCCACTACGGGCCTTCGGCAGGCTTGCCCCAGCTCCGGGAAGCTGCGGCGGAGTACACGGCCAAGCATTCGGGGATTCCGGTGGACGCGAGCGAGGTTGTCATCACGCCGGGCGGCAAACCGATCATGTTTTTTGTCATTCTGGCGCTCGTGGAGCGCGGGGATGAAGTTCTTTATCCCAATCCGGGCTTTCCCATTTACGAATCCATGATCAATTTCGTTGGGGCGCAGGCCGTGCCCTACGGTTTACGGGAGGACCGGAGCTTCGATGTGGACGTGGAAGAAATCCTCGACAAGATCACGGACCGCACGCGCCTGCTCATCCTCAATAGCCCGCAGAATCCCACCGGCGGTGTAATCAGCCGCGAGGGGCTCAAAGCGCTTGCGGATAAACTTGCGGGGCGCGAGATTGCGGTGCTTTCCGACGAAATCTATCATCAGTTAATCTACGAGGGCGAGCACACAAGCATAGCCCAGTTCCCGGGCATGAAGGAGCCGACGATCATCCTGAACGGGTTTTCGAAGACTTATGCCATGACCGGCTGGCGAATGGGCTGGGGCGTGATGCGGCCGGACCTGGCAAAGTGGATCGCGCAGTTGATGACTAATTGCAACTCCTGCACCGCCAGCTTCAGCCAGATTGCGGGGGTCGAAGCTTTGCGGGGCGATCAGAGCTCGGTTGGGGTCATGCGAGAAGAATTCCGCCGGCGCCGCAGTGTCATCGTTGACGGCTTGAACCGCCTCCCCGGATTCAGTTGCCAGCAACCCCGTGGAGCCTTTTATGTGTTCCCGAACATCAAAGGCACGAAGTGGAATTCCGGCACCCTGGCTGACGCCATCCTGAAAGAAGCAGGCGTGGCGTGTCTTTCGGGGACCGCATTCGGAGCGTGGGGCGAGGGCTATCTGAGGTTCTCGTTTGCTAATTCCGTGGAGAACATCCAAAAGGCTCTGGACTGGATCGGAGACTGGGCGAAGAAGAGGCTTAGTTAGCCGGCTATTCTTTCAGCCTCTGTTATCGAGTTTCTTATGAACTGGGAGAAAAAGATGCACCACAGAGGACACGGAGATCACAGAGATCGCCGCCCTTCTCCGTGAACTCTGCGGCCTCTGTGGTGAGATCCTTTTGGATTCCGGCTCGGGCGCCAAACAACAACCTGGAGGAAAGGTGACTGATCCACGAAGGCCCCTCCGCGTCTTTGCCACCTGCGATATCGGCAAGGACGCATTTGACGTTCTGAGAGAGCGCGGTTACGAAGTGGAAGTCTACCCTGAGTCCGAGCCGCCCGCGAAGAGCCTGATCGTGGAGAAAGTGCGCTCTGGAATCGCTGCGCTCATCACCACGCTGCGCGACCGCATTGACGGGGAAGTCTTCGAGGCCGCGCGAGGCAGTCTGAAAGTTGTGGCCCAGTATGCGGTGGGGTTCGACAATATTGACCGCGCTGCTGCCAATCGCTCGCGCATTCCTTTCACGCACACTGCCGATGTACTCACCGAGGCCACCGCGGAATTTGCGCTGTTCATTTTAGGCAACGTGGCGCGCAAGCTCTGTCCCAGCGAGCGGTTGGTGCGCGACAATCGCTGGGGAATCTGGCACCCCTTCCTTCCGTTTCTGGGCGATGAAGTGACGGGCAAAACCATCGCCGTCATCGGCACAGGCCGCATCGGCCAGGCGTTCATCAAGAAAGCGATGGCCTTCGATGTCGATTTCCTCTGCTACGATGGCGGCGTCGAAGACCACGAGTTCACACGCAAGATTCAGGAGGCCATGGACGTGCGCTTCAGGAACGGCTTCACGCCCGAACGGCGCACCATCGGCTATGTGACCTTTGAGGAAGCGTTACGCGGAGCGGACTTTGTCAGCGTTCATGTCCCTTTGGTTCGAGAGGAGGAAGGCAAGAATCCCACCTATCATTTGTTCAACGAAAAAACGCTTCGCTGGATGAAGCCCACCGCCTATCCTGGTGAATACCGCGCGCGGCGCCGTGGTGGATGAGAAGGCCTTGGTGGATGCCCTGCGAGAAGGGGTGATTGCCGGCGCGGCGCTCGATGTCTATGAACGGGAACCACTGCCGGCGGATTCTCCCTTGCGCGACCCAAAACTCGAAAATCGCGTGCGGCTCTTCTCGCATTTCGCTAGCGCCGGACGCGTCACGCGCCTCTCCACCAACCCCAACAAAGGGATGGCGGGCCGTTGCGTGCAAGGCGTCATCGACGTTTTGGAAGGGCGCTACGGCGGCGACCCCGCGAACATGCCTTACGTGGTGAACAAAGAAGCGTTCTTAAAGGGAGAAGTCTAAAGTCTAAAGTTTAAAGTCTAAAGTCTAGAGGCTAAAGGCTAAAGGCTAAAGGCTAAAGGCTAAAGGCTAAAGGCTAAAGGCTAAAGGCTAAAGGCTAAGGCTAAAGGCTAAAGGCTAAAGGCTAAAGGCTAACGGCTAAAGGCTAAGGCTAAGGCTAAAGGCTAAAGGCTAAAGGCTAAGGCTAAGGCCAGGCTAAGGCTAAGGCTAAAGGCTGAAAAGTACCCCTTCTTTCATCCTTTAGCCTTTACCTTTTAACCTTTACCCTTTCATTGCATTCCGGTTGTATAATGCCTGCGCCTGACGGCGTCAGGATTTTGGTGCAGGGCGGGACGACAGGACTCGAAAAGCCGCGGACCTGCAAATGACGCAGTTCTGCACTATCCAGGAGGTCATGATGGACGGCTTGAAGATGTCTCGTCGCGATTTTCATAAATCCGCCGTTCTGGGAACGGCGAGTCTGGCTGTTTCTTCAGGTCCGGCGGTGCGAAATGTTGTGGGAGCCAACGATCGCATCGGTGTGGGGCTGATTGGTTCGGGGAACCAGGGCCGTTATGACCTAGGCTCTTTTATCAGAACGGGTCAAGTTGACGTGGTCGCACTCTGTGACGTGTGGGACATGCGCCTGCGGGAGACGCTGATCGGTCTCGACCTTGTGCCCGCCAAGGTGAAGACGTATGGGGATTTTCGCAAGCTCCTCGAGCACAAAGACATCGATGCAGTGATTGTGGCCACGCCGGAACACTGGCACGCCATCCCCATGATCGCGGCGTGCGAGGCCGGCAAAGACGTGTATGTGGAGAAGCCCATTTCACACACCATCCTGGAAGGCCGGCGGATGGTGGAGGCGGCCAACCAGCACAAGCGCGTTGTTCAGTGCGGCACGCAGCAACGCTCCGGCGAGCACTTCAGAAAGGTCGCCGAGCTGCTTCGCAACCAGCGCATCGGCCGGGTGACGGAAGCCGACACCTGGGTTTTGCGCGGCACGTCGGTGCAGTCGAGAATGCATACGCCTTATCCCGACACGGAGCCCGTAGAGGGCCTCAATTGGGACATGTGGCTGGGTCCGGCGCCCTACCACCCTTACAACCGCAATCGCCACATGGGGTGGGGCGGTTTCTGGGAGACGGGCGGCGGCGAGTTGACGAACTGGGCTCCTCACTTGATCGACATCGTCCATTGGGCGATTGACGTGGATGCGCCGCGCACCGTGGCGGCTTCCGGCGGGCAGTTTATTTCCTCCGGAGTCTTCGAAACTCCGGACACGATTGAGGCGACTTACGAATATCCCGGAACGGCGGTTAACGAAAACGGCTTCCTGGTGAAATTCTTCAATCGGGCCGGACGCGGCCCCGACGATCATCAATACGGTATGCAATTCTTTGGCACGGAAGGCACCCTGTTCGTCAATCGCGAGGGTTATACCATCTGGCCCATGGACCTGGTCCACGACGGCTGGGAAACGTTTGGCCCCAGCGCCTTGACGACGGGTGATGGGACGCCTCAGCACCAGCCGCACGTGGAGAACTTCCTCGAGTGCCTCCGCTCGCGTCAGAAGCCTAACTCCGATATCGAGACCACTCATCGGGCGACCAGTGCCTGTATCCTTGGGAACATCTCTTATAAGTTGGGGCGGAAGTTGCGTTGGGATCGGGATAAAGAGCAGTTCATAGGCGACGCGGAAGCCAACAGAATGCTGACCAAGGAATACCGCAAGCCTTGGATCGTGTCGTGAGTTCGGCCCTTCCCGAGGGGCACGTCTCATGACCGTGATGTGTCGGTGGCCCCGAAGGGGCCGAAGGTCATTAGCCGTGGGTGAAACCCACGGTGAGAGAGGCACCGCGGTGTTCGACCCCTGCGGGGTCGAATATCCTTTCCGCTAATTGTCCGTAGGTTTCACCTACGGCTAATGATCTTGTTCCCCTTCGGGGAAACTTGAGCCATCGGAAGGACTCCTAGGCGGTCAGGTTCTGCATTTTGTTCGATCTAAACGTACGGCAGAGCCGCTGCGCACACTAATTCAGGATGACGGGATCATGCGTCAAGGAGGCTCGCACATGAAATTCGGCGTCAACACAATGGTCTGGACGACGCGTATTAACGAAACCCACGAAGCGTTGTTCTCCTGCATCAAGGGGTGGGGTTTTGACGGAGTTGAACTGTTTCTCTCCCCGCAGGAGCCGGCGAACATACCAGCGGTGCGGCAAATGTTGGAGGACAATCACCTGGAATGCACCACCTGTAGCGTGCTGCCGCGCGATTGCCATCTGGTGAGTCTCGAGCCCGAAATGCGGGCCCGGGGAGTGGAGTTTCTAAAGACCTGTGTGGACCGCACGGCGGAGCTTGGGGCGCGGCTGATTTGCGGCCCGATGTACGCGGGATTGGGTGTGATGACGGGCCGCCGCCGCACCCCGGAGGAGTGGAATCGGGCCGTCGCGGGACTGCAGGTAGTGGCCTGGCACGCCGAGACGCGGCAGGTAACAATCTGTTTGGAGCCGCTCAACCGTTTTGAGACCTATTTCCTGAATACCCTCGAGGATGCGGCCCGTTTGATTCGAGACATCGGCGCGCCGAACGTCAAAATCCACTTTGATACCTTCCACTCCAACATCGAAGAGAAGCATCCGGCGGAAGCGCTGCGCTCCATCGCCAAGGAGTTGGGGCACGTTCACATCTCCGAAAACGACCGAGGCATTCCCGGCAGCGGCCATGTCGATTGGCAGGGCGTGCTGAAGGTGTTGAAGGCGATCCGCTATCAAGGCTGGATGACCATTGAGTCGTTCGCACAGCCGGAGCCCGACCTTGCCGCGGCGGCAGCCATCTGGCGCGATATGGCCCCTTCCGGAGATGAGTTGGCGCAGCAGGGATTGCGCTTCATTCGACGCCTGGCCGGAGGGCTGGGGATCAAGTGAAAGGTTTCAGGTACCGGGTGCCAGGTGTCGGGGTCGGCCCGTAGTCCCGCTGGCGGAGAGACGTAGCGCGGGCGTCTCGCCCGCTGTGGCGCGGGCGAGACGCCCGCGCCACGACATTCAAGCGATTTTCCAGAGACAACGGACGATTGATTTTGGAGGCCCTATGAATGCTCGCCTTCATAACACCTCTCACCTTCGGAGCGGGGGAGCGGGGCTGCTCCTGCTTTGCGCGCTTCTTCTGACCGTTGCGTCGGGTTTTCACTTCATTCCCCGCGCAGGCGCCCAAGGTTCGGATGAGATCCTGTTCCGCAAGCACACCATCGACTTGGGCCCCAGCGAGACCGTGGCCATCGTGGACATGAACCGCGACGGCAAGTTGGACATCGTCTCCGGGGAGAACTGGTTCGAGCAGGCGCCGCCCACCGCTCCCGGCGAAGGGCCGCGTTGGATCAAGCACAAGTTCCGCAGCTTGCCTTATTCGGATTTCTACCTGGAAGACCTTAGCGACCTGGCGATCGACGTGAACGGCGACGGCTATCCGGATATCGTTAGCTGTTCGTACTGGGGCGAAACGCTTACCTGGTGGGAAAACCCTGGGGCGGAGAATAAGCCCTGGACGAAGTACGTGATCGAGTCGCGCGCTCCCGTCGAGTTCGCTTTCCTGGTGGATATCCTCAACACCGGCAAGCCACAGCAACTCCTGCCCCAGTTTGGGGACGAGAAATTCCCGCTGACTTGGTACGAGCTGTCAGGCAAAGGCGGCGACGCCGCCTGGATTCCGCACATCGTGAGCCCAAGGAGCTACGGCCATGGCATCGGAGCGGGAGACGTGAACGGGGACGGACGAACCGATATCATCACCCCGAAGGGTTGGTTCGAAGCGCCGCCCGACCCCCGCAACGGTCAATGGATTTTCCATCCTGAGTTCGACCTCGGCGCCACGGGGTTCATTTATACGCTGGACGTGAACGGTGATGGTTTGCCGGACATCGTCACTTCACTCGGTCACGGCTATGGCATCTTCTGGTACGAGCAGAAGAAGGATTCAGCCGGCTACCGCACCTGGGTGAAGCACGTGATTGACGATAGCTGGTCGCAGGCCCACGCCCTGACCCTCGTTGACCTGAAGGGCGACGGCCACATCGGAATCGTCACCGGCAAGCGATACTTCGCGCACAACGGCCACGATCCCGGCAGCCGCGAGCCGCTGGGAATCTACTGGTACGAACCTATCAAGGTAGGGAATGAAATCCAGTGGCGGCGGCATGTCATCGATTACGGCGGCCGCACCGGCGGCGGTATGCAGATCCCCGTGGTCGATATCGACGGCGACGGGGACCTGGATATTGTCGTGGCAGGGAAGTCAGGACTGTTTCTGTTCGAGAATCTGACCATCAATCACTGACCCCTGTGGAATGCCAGCCCTCCCGAGGGGAGAGGGTGGACCACAACGGCGTTTTCACCAGCCGTGGTGGGCCGGGTGAGGGTACTGGTCGGACAGTGTGTTGCAAAATCGAGGAAAATCTTCAACCGGGGGTGGCCTATGATGCGTCGAGGTCGCCCCAAGGTAAAACAAAACCACGAGGCAACTTTTTATCTTGACAAAGTTGCTTTTGTGTGCAATGATCCCAGTATGGCCGCTCCGCCGAAGCAAGATGTCGTCTCTATGATGCAGTTGAGGCTAGTGCATGACATACGCGGCATCAAGCAGATTAGGGAGGAAATGAAGGGGTTGGCCGAGGCGTACAACCGATACGTTGACCTTCGAGATCGACTAGATAAACACGTCGTCCGCGCACAGAGAATCATGGGCATTCTTGGAAGAGATTTAATCATCAAGGCTAAAGAACCCATGGGGGCAGAGCAACTCGAAGCAAAAGACGGTCAGCCGATAGTTTCCATGCCGACCCCTGAGGATCTGAGGTCCGAGTTGCCGTTATGGCTGGCCGTACAAGAGTACCTTTTGATTGTCCCTGAAGCGAAGGTTGGGGAAATCGCGTCGTTTCTACACGAGGTCGGAATTCCAAATGTTAGCCGACAAGCAATTGAATCGGCGCTCAAACGTCACCATGAAACCTTTCAGGTAAGGAAGCGCGGTAAAGAAAAACTCGTCTCCCTGAAGAGGAGAGAGCAAGATAGTTAGGGCAGTAAGACATTGAAGCCCGCTGCTGATGACAGCGGGCTTCGGTGAAACCAAAGAGGCACGGCGTGAACCAATGCAACTAGGCTTCTGTGTTTTTATAGCACGTCCGCCTCCACGGTGCAAGCCCCGCTTGCCGGGGCTCCCTACCAACGTCTGCACACGGAGGACGATATGACTTGTTTGAGATGCAAACACCAGCTTGTGAGGAAGTTCGGTTTCTACGGCAGGCGTCGAGTGCAGCGTTACCGATGCCATATCTGCGGCTCAACCTTCTCCGAGCCGCAGCCGAAGCCTCTGGGCGACCACAGGATCGACGTTGAGAAGGCGGTCCAGGTTCTTGGCCTAATGATGGAAGGCGTGAGTGTCCGCGCCATCGAGCGGCTGACTGGCGTCCACAAGTCTACAATCCTCGCGTTGCTGGTAACGATAGGGGAAAGGTGCCGCGCCGTCTTCGACGAGCGGATCAGGAACGTAAGGGCCGGCGTGGTCCAGGCTGATGAGCTTTGGACGTTCGTCCACACAAAGGAAGATCACATGGGCGAGGACGACCCGGACGAGTGGGGCAGTGCTTATATCTGGATGGCGATAGAGGCAAACACCAAGCTAGTGATTTCGTACCACGTCGGAAAGCGCACCGCTGCCGACGCAATGATCTTCGTGAAGGACTTCAGCGAGCGAGTACGTGGAAGGCTTCAACTGACGACGGATGGACTCAGGGAATACGTGGGGGCGGTCGAAGAGAACTTCGGCGCCGACATCGACTTCGCCCAACTTGTGAAGGTCTACGGCAGACCGAAGGAGGCGGGGCCAGACTGGTACGGGCCAGCAGAAGTCATCTCGACGATACCAACTCCCATCACCGGGGAGCCTTCTCCCTGGTTGATCTCGACCAGCTATGTTGAAAGGGCCAACCTAAGCGTGCGGACGCATCTACGGCGATTCGTGCGGCTCACCAACGGACACAGCAAGAAGCTCAAGAATTTGAAAGCCTGCGTAGCCATTTACATGGCCTGGTTCAACTTCTGCCGGGTGCATTCGACACTGCGCGTCACACCTGCGATGGAGAGCGGGTTGACCGATCACGTTTGGGATTTGGCGGAACTGCTAACAGCAGCTTCTGACTGAAGTGTGTTATAAAATCGTGCGCTCAGCGTCCAGCCAAAATCAGCCGCGATGCTCAGCGCCTCAGCTATTCCAAGACCCTCAGCGAGGATCGAAACCATGGATTCTTCCGTTGACGAGGCAATGTCACTACTGAATAAGTGGAAGGTCGAGAAATGCCTGATTGGAGTCTCGTTCTTTGCCAGTCCACCAGAAGGCCGACGGACAGCCGAGTTTTTCACTGTCGGCGCCATCAAAGAAGCGATAGGCGCTTCGGCGGTAGTTTCCAACGACGTTAACTGGTGCCGCTTTCGGTTCGATGTCCCAGGAATTTCCTTCAAATACGTGGAACCGTGGGACCGCGAGCTAACAATGAATGGTATCGACCCTGATTTTGAACGTCTGACCGAAGGAGCGCTTTCCGTCAAATGGCCTGACGGTTGCTCCTGCCTTTTCGCCGTCCTGCGGGAGGGAACGGCATTCCTCAGAGATGACGAAAAGTGAGATCGGGCATTGACTCCCATCATGGCACGCTCCTAGAATGGAATGCGACGGTAAAATAAGACGAGACACTACGAGATGCCACTACATGCTGTGAGGCCCCGATGCTAGTCGGGGCCTCACATTCCGTGGTGATTTGCCACCTATCTCCAGTCTAACTCTTCCTGGGAGGCTCACCATGTCGATTTATAATGCTCTGTGCACGAACGCAACGTGCAAGGTTGAACTCGTGAATTACGCTAAAAAATCCGAAAACGAACCCGCCCCGAAGTTTTGCCCCGAGTGCGGAAGCGGGGTTATAGACAAATGCATCACCTGCGGCACGCCCACCCTGGACGCTTACCCTGCTCCTAAGTTCTGCCATGAATGCGGCGAGCAATTAAGATTCGACCCTCACCCCAAGACTGGATCCCTCGTGGTTGACATTGGCGAGTGAGAGCAATGAGCCGCAGAACATACAGTGAGACTTCTTCGCCCCTGAGACCCGATAGACTACGCCGCAACATTCAACATCTCTGAAGTTTTGGCTCGGCAACCGAGACCCGCACTGGCTACAGAACTTGTGATTTTCCTTGACCGGCGAGGAGCAGAAGGGGCAAGAAAGCAAAAAAAAAAATCTTTGTGTCACGGCCAACCTCTGGTACCATGAGATTGGGACATCCTTCCGGTACTCAGGTCGCCGTCACAGGCTGGCGTACTGTTCCCCACTATTCTGCCTCTGGAAATCCAGAAACATCAAGCGTAAAATTCTGCCTAGAGTAACTATCGTGAGGAGCGGTCTCCACCAATGGCTTTACCTTCTGAGCGTCTAGACCTCTTTATTTGCTGAACCTGTAGCGTTCAGGTCAAGTTTCTTGTGGGGCGAGTTGCGCTTGGTCAACTCGCCGGTTGATCTCGGCCTCGAGTTGCTGCAGACAGCGTTGCAGGGTTGAATCGAGAGGTGGAGCATTAGGCAGCAGTTGTGAGAGGCCGGGGCGGAGAATGCGGGCATGGACGCGGGTGAAGAAGAGGGAGGCGCGCAGCCCGAACTCCGTCACTTGGTAACGATGCGTTTTGGGAATGCGTTGGATGAAACCGTGCAGGCGCAGCCGCCGCAGATCATAGGTCATCCGGCCGGGGGTAAGAGATTCGGGCACTTGCCCGGTGAGCGCGGCGAGATGCCCGCGCAAGTCGCGATGCGCGAAACCGTACGGCAGGAGACGGAACAAGAGCAAAGCGGTCCACAGCGCCAGGACGCGGGGATCAGTGAAGCGTAGCGCGGCGGCATGCTGTCCGTTTACTTCGTGGGGCCGATGGAGCTGCTGAAATACCTCTTCTCCCAGTTGGCAATCGTGGCTGAGGCATTGGACTTCGATCAAACGTCGGTTGGCTTGAAAGCCAATCTGCCGCAGACGCGGCAGGTTAACCAGCCGTTTGCCGCAGAAGAAGTCGCGAGCATTGTTGATGGTGGTTTCGGTACGCAGCGCCCGCCCTTGCTTGTGATACTGCTTGATGCGGCAGGTTTTGTAGTCAACGTGCAGCGAGGGCGTGACGCCATCGGTAATCACGCGGGTGCGAAAGCGACCCGGGGTGGCGCGAGTCACACGCCGTCCGAAGATCAGTTGCACCTGATCGGGGCGGCCCAGATCCAGGTTCTCGCGGATGACCTGCTCGAAAAAGAGGCGACCTTGGGCTGGCCGATCCAGGACTTGGGTGAGCGAGAATTCGGCCTGCTGGATGGAAAGGTGGTAACGGTAACCAGCTTCCTGATCGAGGCTGGTGAACGGAGAGGGCAAGAATCGCAGCCATTTGGCCAGTAGCGCTTCGATCTTCGCCGCCGACAACGCGTCACAAATCTGTTGCAGGCGTGCAGGGTGAGCACAAGAGAGAATGCCGTTGTCCAGGGCTTGATAGGTGATCCCTTCCTTCTCCAGTTGCCGCTTCAGATATTCGTGACCATTGAGGCAGAGCTTGGCGTTATGAGGGAAGTAAGAGCAGAATTTGAGGAAGAAGGGGCCGAAGTCCCGGTCCACGCAGTAGAAGTAGTAGTGATTCACCACCGCGGTGGACTTCACAATCCAAGCATAGCGGCGACCGGTTTGAGGGTTGCGCCGCTTCTGGGTGCGGAACAGGGTTGTCTTTTCCTGGGCTTTGCCCACGAAGACCACGCCCTCGGCGAATCGAAAATGCTTCAGATGCTCGGCCATGACGTCGTCTTTGCGCTGGCCCTTGCGAAACTCCACCACCGGAAGGGCACGGGCTTTGATAAATCTCTCAATGGCCGCCACGAAGTCACGTGTACGTGGCGCCATCAGCGCGGAAGAAGCCACCGGCTGGCCCAAGTGCCTTTCAAAGAAGGTCACCACGCCTCGCTCCCATTGCAGGCGTGGGACGCAGGCGTTGAGATACATCCGGTCAATGCCCTCGACCTGCAAGGTGACATGCTTTCGAAGCATCTCGGCCACGTTCGGTGCTATGCTCATCTGGGCTCCGTTTGCTGGACCACCGGCCTGAAGGCCAACCACCGCCTCGCGCGGTCCATGAGCGGGGGGACACCCCACCCGTTTTCACGTCCACGAACGGAGCCTTACTTTACACGCTTTGTGGGTCTGAGGCGAAGCCTCGTTAGCAGTTGATCGCAATCTAGCGTGCGAGTTCCTTGTCACCCTTGCGCGTTACGAGTTTGCACTCAAGGCAGCAGGCTTTGCGAGCGGTGGCCCAAAGAAAGTGGAAGCTGACTGGACCTGCTACGCGAAGAGTGTTGACTCACAATTTAAGAAAAACAAAGATGCGATGGTAATGGAAGCGGTTACTTACCTTCTCAAAAATCCTCCAAAGAAACAGGTTCTACGTAATGGCGCGCTTGGGTGGATAGATGCCCCGCCAGAAGATCACCGGGCACACGCTGATCGCATACTCCTAATGGTGAGGCGCGTGCGCAACAACTTGTTCCACGGCGGCAAGTTTACTCCTAGCGCTCCCTTGGAAAATCGCGATCAACTCTTAGTTAAACGATCACTGACGATACTGACGGCCTGCCTGCCATTGAACCAAAAGGTGGAGCAGGCCTACCACGGTTAACAACCGGAGGTTTCCCGTGAGCGACTCTCACCTCTACGTGGCTCTTTCGTTCTTCTGTTTGGCGGCTGCCGCCCTAGTGGTCTTCATTCGGTCTGGAAGGCAACTCAAAAAGAATAAGCGGACGCTTGATAAAATCGGAAAGGGTTTGGCAGAGTTTAAGCTACCCGAGGACAAAGCCACCGACTCGAAGCGAGGCTCGCTCTGGCGGTAGGTCATTTTAGCGGGGGGACTTCCTGAACCTCAGCAGAGATATGGCCACCTCGACTGCCGTAATCACCCAATACGGTACGGCGAGCACGCCAAATGGGACGAGCATCACCAAGTACATCCCGCCAGGGATTATCCTGCCGTGGCCTCTTACCAAACTTAGAAAGTCCAACGCGAGGGGCACCCCTAGACAGGAGGCAAACCACAATCTCAACCCAAGCGGCATGAACAATGCGCCCCGGTTAGTCCAGTTAAGCTGCGGCCACTCGTGCGATCCGTCCTGAAATAAGTTTCCGCATCCCCTACATTTTCTGGTTCCCGGTCCGAGCAAAATACTTTTTCGCGCCAACGTTCGCAGGAATGCGCGACCGCAATGAGGGCAAGCGTGCTTATGGTACTCGATAACCGCCACGGCCATAAGCCTAGACTCCACTGAAACGCATCGTGAAAGAATCGTATTTCTCTTTTACTCTTTCCTTTCGACCAATTCAAGCCTAGACTTCTCACGTAATGGAGGACCGCAACCATGACGAGCAACTTCTTCGCGGCGCTTGCCTTGGGCGTAACAGCACTAGGATGGGTCATCACCTACCTTTCACAACGAAAGCAGACTGAATTTTCAGGCAAGATTCAGCAACTCCTCTCAGAGCATGAAACTCGGTTTACCTATCTGCACAAGCGCCGCTCGGAGGTGATAGATGAACTTTATAAGACAATGGATTTGATCAATCGGTCGCTTCGCGCATCCTTTCGGGCTGGCCGCTATTCTGGTGAGCCGGCACAAGAGGAGGAACGTGCAGACGCTTTCAAGAAGTTCATATCTCTTCAGGAGTCGTTTTATCAGAACCGCCTCTACTTCGACGAAGAATTCTGCTCTCAGCTTGAGGGCTGCCTACAGAGGTACTTCTCGGTCTTTCTAAACTTTGGCGTGGCGAGTGAGATCGGAAAAGGTTCCCAGGGCGTGCCCCCAGGTTACGTAAATCAAGCAGCCGTTGCAACCTACGGGAAGTTAATGGAGGAAGCTGCCAAGATAGCTCTCACCGACCTTCCACCAATCCAGAAGCTCATCGAGGATCGCATGAGGCAGATCCTTGGCGGCGAACCACCTTCAAAAGGCAACGAGAACTAATTTTCAGCAACACTCTATTAGCCCAGTACCCGGGTGAGGGGTCACTTGCGATAGGGTCGACCTGCGTGCCGCGCAGACCTGCTCGCCGAGATCTACGGCTGTTCGTTTTGATGCGAGGACATACCGCGGAGCTATACAGAGCGACTTGAATAATTGCGCATCCCTTCGTTGCACGGCCGTCCCGGCCGTGATCACGGGTGGGACGCCCGTGCCACAATTTATGTCGCTCTGCATAGGAACCAGGTCCGCGCGACTCGCTCAAAATCCCCGTAGGGGATTCATAGAGTAGCCGGGGGCAACGCCCCCGGAATCGGGCAGGGCACGAATCCGACCCTGAAAGGGTCGAATAAAACGCTCTCCCGACCGATGGTGCGTGCATGGGAGCGTATACGACCCTTCCAGGGTCGGTCGGTTTCCCCCTCACCGTTCCGGGGGCGTTGCCCCCGGCTACTTTCTCATGCCCTTTCAGGGCGGCCGCAGCGCTTCGACAAACACAGGCAGGAGTGCCGGTGCTGCTCCACCAGCCTGTGTCCCAGGATATCATCTCATTGTCCTGAAGATTTCAATGTGTATTTGAAATCATATGGATCGTATGCCATGTTATGAGCGTGAGTTGGGTAGTTGAGAGAGGTTGACCATGCCTGTCAACGTCAATGACAAAATCCGGCAACTGCGCCCTGCGCAGCGCAGGAGAGTAGAAGCGCGAGCGGCGGAGTTGATGGCGGAAGAGATGACCCTGCGCGAGCTCCGAAAAGCCCGTAAGCTGACGCAGGTCCGCATTGCCAAGACTCTGGAAATCAAGCAGGACAGCGTCTCGCGCCTCGAGAAGCGAAGCGATGTCCTGCTCTCGACCCTTCGGAAAACCGTGGAAGCGATGGGCGGCACGCTGTCCCTGGTCGCGCAATTCCCAGACCGCGGCCCTGTGGTGCTCTTGGCGCTCTCGGAGGACCCGACGCCGCCCAGGTCGGCAGGCCGAGAGTCGGCACATGCTTAGCTGCCCTGCAATCGGCGCGCCGTGCTGCATGAGTGATCTCCTCGCGAAGCGGCTGGCGCACGCAACAATTCATCGGTGACAATTGGTACAATGAAAGTGGGAGGACAACATGCCGGACCTAAGTGAAGTTCTGAAAAGTGCCCTCAGCCTGAAGCTCGACGACCGCGCCGCCTTAGCCGAAAAGCTCCTGGCCAGCCTGGATGATTTGGGCGAAGAAGAGGCAGAGCGTGTCTGGGCAGAGGAAGCACAAAGGCGGTTGGATGAGTACCACGCGGGCCGGGCAGGAACCGTCGAGGCGGAAGAGGTTGCGAAGAAAGCAGTAAGAGTCTTCCGATGATTCACGTTCACGATCATCAGGCGGCAGAGGACAACGTTCAGAATGAACTCAGACGCCCAGGCTGTGAGTGCCACAGCCGCCAACAGTAGCCCCAAAGGGGCGGCCTAACAAAGCCCAGGCCAACGGCCTGGGTCTACGAAATCCTACCATTTTTTCACAGCAAGCCCTGAAAGGGCGAGACAGCTTTGCGAAGGAGCCAGGATGGTCGCCTCAATCCGCGGAGGGGTTTATTACGCCCTTTCAGGGCTTAGATGCTCTGAGGTGCACACGCTGAACCCAGGCCGTTTAGCATGAACCCCTATCGTGAGACACAGAAAATAACCCAGGGTTACCGTTCAATGTTTTTCGGTTCACTCTCGCCGCCCCTTTCTGGCAGACTCGCGCTTGGCTGATGAAGCGGAAGCGAGCTCTGCTGGAGAGCAACTCGCCGAGGAATAGTCAGCTGGAGACTCATCGATCCGATGGGGCGGGGGGTCCACAGGGCCCCCTGCTTTCCTTGTGCTGAGCCTACTATTGTCGGCCAGTATCGTTTCGTTCATCGGAGAGATAGATTTCCCCATGCCTGGAAAACTCAAGGTGACGCTCGCGGCGAGGGAAGTTTTCGACGCCTTGCTGGCCGCCGCTTCGAATTCGGCCGGCGTCCGATAGCCCAGCGCGGAATGCAAACGGCAGCGATTGTAATACTCCTCCAGGAACTCGCGCAGATGGCCCCGCAAGTCCTCCCGATCGCGATAACGGTGACAGTAGATTTCCTCCTGCTTCAGCGTCTTGATAAAACTCTCGCACTGGGCGTTGTCATAGGGGTATGCCGGCCGGCTCATGCTGGCGGTCATGCCGTGCTGAGCCAGCAGGCTGGCGTACTCCGCGGCGGCATACTGAATGCCGCGATCGGAGTGATGCACCAATCCGGGAGCGGGCCGACGCTCGGCAATGGCCATCTCCAGCGCCGCCACCGTCAGGCGGGTTTGCAGGCTGCCTTCCAGCGCCCATCCCACTGCCCGCCGGGAGAACCCGTCCACCACCACCGCCAGATAGACGAACTCCTGCGCCAGCCGGATGTAGGTGAGATCCGCCACCCAGAGCTGATCCGGCGCGCTCAGCACCATGCGCCGCGCCAGGTTGACATAGACCGGCAGGGCATGTCCGGAGCTCGTGGTGGTCACCCAGGGACGCCGCCGCAGGGCCAGCAGTTGGTCCTCCTGCATCAGTCGCGCCACCCGCTTGTGATTCACCGCCATACCGCGTCGCCGCAACTCCGCCGTCACCCGCCGGTAGCCATACCGCCGCCGGTGTTCGAGCACGATCTGCTGCACTGCGGCCCGCACCGCCATCGCTTCTTCCTCCGGCGCTTGCTGCTGTAACCGCCGGTAATATCCCGCCCGGCTTACTTCCGCTAACTGACACATCTGCTCGACACTCAATCCGCCTTGCCCTGACTCCGTCCGCTTTCCCAGGTGCTCGTAGACGGCGTCTCGCCAGAGTCTCCACGACCCGGGCGTCGAGCCTCGACTTGCTGCAAGGCACCTTTGAAAAAATCCACCTCCAGCGCCTTCTCCGCTAACAACCGCTTCAGCTGCGCGTTCTCCCGCCGGAGCGTCTCCAGATCGCCGAATTTCGCCGCCTGCGTCGTCAGCACCGCCGGCTTGCGCGTCGGCCGCCCCTCCTGCTTCCACTTCCATTGGTACATCATCTTCACGTCTAAACCCAATTCCCGCCCCAGCCCTTCGACGTTCTTGCACTCGCGCATCCGCTTCACCACTTCCCGCTTGAACTCCTCACTGTGCCGCCGTCTTCTCTTCTTCTCCGACATCCGTTTCCCTCCATTCGCTGTATCCACCCTGGGTTAACGAATGTCTCACTTTTGGGGTTCACTCCAGTTGGCCTGGGCTGGGGTAGGGCGCCCCTTCGGGGCTGGGATTGCATTTCGAGTGTATCCCTTTTTCCGGCCGATTCTATTCGCTGGCCAGCCAAGCCGCATAACCCATGGATTGTTGAATGTCGGCCGGTTCGAGTTCGGGATAAGTCGCGATGACGTCGGCAGGGGTCTTGCCGTTGGCCAGCAGCCGGAGGATCAGGTGAACGGGGATGCGCAGGCCGCGAATGCAGGGCTTGCCATCGCACTGATCGGGTTTCACGGTAATTCGGTCGAACGTTGCCGTCACCATTTCCCAATTATACCACGCTGCGCTCCAACCGCCGGGACGGACCTGCTCTCCACGATCCGCTGCTTTTCGTTCTGTTGCGGGGACGAACCGCGGACCTGAAACGCAGGTCCGCGCTAAACGCTCGGTTCGCAGATCGTCGTCTCGCATTTCGCTTACGACGCAATCGATTTCGTGGGTGGCGCAGACCTCTGCCGCGTGAGCTCTGCGGTTTCGCGAAGCGAGGCCGGGGGACGGTGGCCGATGCACAATCACGGTTCGCTGCCGCGAACCTCGCGGACATCGAAAACCGGATGCGCCAGCCACGAGTTCCGGGTAGGCGGCGACGACCTCAGTCGGCGTCTTTCCGTTTGCCAGGAGGCGCAGAATTAGGTGTACGGGGATGCGCAGGCCGCGCATGCAGGGCTTACCGTTGCACTGACCGGGTCTCACAGCAAGTCGGTCGAACGCTACCGTCACCATGAACCGATTATATCGCGGTACACCCGAGGACCAACCGCGGACCCAAGAGACAGGTCCGCGCTACTTGCTACTAGCTTTGACCCTGAATAGGCTTGCCATAGGTGCCAGGCGGGGGGCAGCAGACCCCGCACTGTTCGCATACCGATTCACATCCCTCATACATTTCGCTTTCGCAGGCTGCGAGGCAATCGCTGCAGGCCTCATTTTCGGGGCAGTCGCACGCCGCCCAGCAGAAGCCGTTGATATTAGAACAACCGGGTTGCGGACATGTGGGCGGGCAGCCGGGGGGCGTACACGTATTGCTAGCGGGGTTGCAGTACCCTGAGCAACAATAGGCGTTATTGCCGGAACAGCCCTGCCCGTTGGGAAGGCAGCAGACCCCCGCCACGCACTCCACAGGGGATTGATTACAACACGCCAAGTATTCAGTCACGTTGTAATTGCCCGTACAGCCGCTGGATCCTAATGCTGTACAGCAGTTCGCATAGTCGTTCTGGGGGTTCCAAAGCGTTGGGGGGTTGCACTGTTGGCCTGACTTAGCCGTGCCGCAGGGTGCGGACCCGATCGCCTTAAGGTAGTCAGTTCCGTTTGTGCCAGGTTTCGCTCCCCATTGTGTGAAGCTGCTAGCCGTACAACCCGAGGGGCAGGGGGTGTTCGGCTGGTCTATAGCATAGATGCAGTCCCCCGGCTCCCCCTGCGGGGCAGCCGTATCCTGACCGGCGGCACCCTGCGGGACGCTTCGCCCTGGCGATCTTCTAAGGTTTGGCACCAGCAGCAAGAACGCCGCGGTGAATACGAGCACTCTGCTTGGGGGCGCAACACGCTTCATAAGTCGAGCCTCCTTTCAACTGCGAAATCGGCGGCGAGCGGCATCCATGCGCTACTGCCAGAGCGCCACCCGATCACGGACGGCGTGACCACCTGTTGTGCGCCTGCCACCACCGGCAGGATTGCCAGGCATGACAGGCGGCACACCCGATCGCCTTATTTCTCGGCATCTGGATCTCCTGAGAAAAACAAGGAGGGATCGACAGGGATGACCGATCCGGGGTGGCTGGGATCCGGGGCGTCAAAGTGGCTTAGCACCCATTGCGTTCCATCCTCCAGGTACGCCGTGTGCACGTTGATGAAGCAGCGGCTCAAGGCGGAAAATGGCTGGCGCTCCTCAATCCTCTTCCGGGCGTCGTCGGCATAGTCGGCAAAGGAGAAGGTCATCTCTTGACCCGGGCCGAATCCTAAAGGTTGCTTCGCCCCTTGATCAAACTTCTTTCCATCGGGGCCATACGCAGCGTTCTCAGGGGTTCGCCCCAGGTATATGGTCTGGCAAACCTCGAACTCATACTCTGGATTGTCAGTCTCGGGGAAGCAAACGGTCATAAAGAGTTGCACAATCTTCTTTGACGTCCGGTTCCTGACCGTAAAAGCCAGACCTTTTAGCCAGTCGTCCCCGGCCTGAAACGGCACCCCGGAAGGGCCGCGCCCTCGGCGATAGAAGCCGGGTGTAACAATTTGTTTTCCCACGGTAACCTTGACGACCCTAGCCGCCTGGTTGGCGTTCTCTGGCTCAACCTCTATGAACTTCGACCCTGCCGTCAAATCGTCCTGGGCCTGAACGACGGGGAGGACGCTCAGGCCGGCCCAGCTCCGTGCGATGAGCACACAGGCGATAGCGGCAGCTAGCACGCAGCTCGCAAACGCGCCAAACCATTGCAATCCTTTTAGCACGGAAGCTCTCCTTTCGCTGGCGTTGGCTCCCCCCGTGTCCTGTCCGACAGAGGGGATGGCGCTCGAACGTCAGCCCATGGTCATTTCTTCGGCGGTTGAGTGTTTTCCAGCACGTGGAGAACCTCGGCCTCCCCGTCGGCAGAGAGTTTGCCAATCCAAACGTCGGTCACGGTCCCGGCTTTGTCGACCAAGAGGAGCGTCGGGGTTCCAGTGACCTTGATCGCGTCAAGCGGTGCCTGCTTCACATCGTCCACGCGCACACCTACTTGGTCGAGGTATTTCCGAGACTCTTCAACCGTTTGCGGCAAAACTGCTAGAATCTTCGTGCTTGTCGGCCTCGTCTTCGAGATACGCTGGAAGAAAGGCGCACTGTCGGTACAAAAATGGCAGCCGGTGGAAATCGCAAGCACGAGCGTGCGTCCATTCGCGCCCCAATCTACCCCCTGAAGCACCCCCTTCAGACCGGTCCCTTTCGCGGCCTGGGGTCTGGCAACTGAGGCTGCCGGACGCGGCTGGGGCAGCAGAAACACTTTGACCAAGACAACCGAAAGCAGGAGCGATACCACGATGGTCGTAAGATTCGCCGCTGTCTCCAGTTTCGTGGGGCGCCTGTCGTTGCTCTTCTCCTCTTGGTTGTTCATCACATTAACTCCACGGTGCTGGTTTAGGCGGGGCCCGCACTTTTCCCGTTCCCGGCCAGTTTAGCTCCCTCCACCAAGTTGTCAACGCGATTTAGTTAGCCCGACGTGCTAATTGTTAGCCTGAGTTGCCACGGCGGTACTCGGAGGGAGAAAGCCCGAACTCGCGCTTGAACTCACGGTCAAACGTAGAAGTGCGAGCGTAGCCGCATCGCCCGCCGACTTCCTTAACGCGAAAACCCGGATCTCGAAGAAGCCGCTTCGCTCTCGCCAGCCGCATAGTTTGCACATAGCGTCGGAAGGTACTGCCCGTTTGTCGTCTGAATAAGTGCTCAAAGCGGGACCGGCTAAGACCGACCCTCGCTGCCACTTCCGCCGCTTTGACGCCTTTCTCTAATCCGGCGCCGATAAAGCTGAACGAAGCGTCGATCCTTGGATCCATGGCGGGGGAACCCCACGTGGTCAGATCGCGGCCCGCTTGACTCTTCAACTGTTAATGAACAAACCTGCGCTGCTAATCTTATACTTCTTGGGGGGGAGTCAAGAGCCATTATGTGAATGTCTACTTACCTGGGCTTAAAGCGCCACCGACGAGTCGACTGCGTGACTCCCTCTCCATGGCGACCGTGCTCCCGAGCGAGCGTGGTGGACCGAGCACGTGGCTGGCGCAAAGCGAAGCTCTGCGGCTTTTCCGAAACCAACCCCTCACCCGTCGTGCCCCGGTTGATGAAAGCGCCGGAGCACGACACCCTCTCCCCAGGGGAGAGGGCTGTCTTTCCCAGGTTTGCTAGGCAGCGCGTCACGCTGCTTTTGTGTGTTCCTCTCGGCTCAGCCAGCGCTCGCGGAGTTGCAAGACGCGCTCGGCGATATGTTCGGCGCTTAGGCCGAACTCTTGCATTAGTTCCCACGGCTTGCCGGAAAGGCCGAAGCGGTCCTTGACTCCGACCATATCGAACAATAGCGGGTGCCTGTAATTCTTGCGGTGTTGAAGGATGGCGCCTGCCACGATGTTCCCGAACCCGCCCACCTGGTGCTCTTCGGCGGTGACGATCAGGTGCGTCTGCTCCGCGGCCTGGATCAACGCGCCCACGTCGAGCGGTTTCACGGTGTGCATGTTTATGACGCGCGTTTCCAGCTTGTATTCTTCCTTGAGCAGCCAGGCGGCGCGCATGGCCTCGGGGACCATGGGGCCGCAGGCGATGATGGAAACTTCCTCGTGCTCGCTCGAGTACTGAGTGGAGAGGAAGGTCTCGAAGGCGTCCAGGAAGCGCGGGGTTTCACCCCGATAGCGGATGATATTTGCCTCGCCGTAGCGGAAGGGTGTCCAGGGAGTCGTCACCACCGGCGTAGCCTCGCGCGCAAAGCGGATGTAGGTCGGCCCGTTCAGGTCGAGCAGGCCGAAGAGCGTGGCGCGCTCGGTCTCGAGCGAATCGCAGGGCGCCAGCACGTGCATATTCGGCAGGACGCACATCAGTGAGAATTCCTCGAGCGCCTGATGCGTCGCCCCATCCGCGCCCACGGAGATGCCCCCGTGCGCACCGGCGATTTTCACATTCAAGTTCGAATAACAGATGGTGGTGCGAATCTGGTCCCAGCAGCGGCCCGAAGCGAACACGCCGTAGGTCCCTGTCACCGGCACTAAGCCTTCCTTCGCCAGTCCCGCGGCCACTTCCATCATGTTTTGCTCTGCGATCCCCACGCTGAAGACGCGATGCTTCCGCTCGGGATGCTTGGCCTCGAAATCTGTGATGCGGATGGACCCGGAAATATCCGCGTGCAGCGTCACCACGCGTTCATCATCACCGCCCTTCTCGAGTCCGCGCCCGAAGCCCATGCGGGTGGGGTCCATATCCACTTTCATAATTGGGCCGGCATTCCACCAATAATCGCGCTGGAAGGCCGGCAGCTTGCCTCTTGACTTGAGAGCGACCTCCGCACCGTAGTCAGCAGCCTTCGACAGCAAAGCTTCGACCCGCGCGGCAGGGACCGAGGGCGTCGCCAGGTCAACCATGGCCTTTTCGAACTGGGCGCGATTCGGCGCCACGCCGTGCCAGCCCGCTTCGTTCTCCATGAAAGACACACCCTTGCCCTTTACGGTGTGGGCAATGATGAGGGTCGGCAGTCCCGTGGCTCCCCGCGCGCTTTCGAAGGCCGCGAGGATCTGCTCCATATCGTGCCCAGCGATTTCCAGAACGTTCCAGTTGAAGGCTTTGTACTTTTCCGCCAGCGGGTCAATGTTCATGACGTCGCACACCCGGCCGTCGATCTGGAGGTCGTTTTTGTCGATAATTCCGCAGAGATTGTCCAGTTTGTAATGGCCGGCGGCCATGGCCGCTTCCCAGATGCTGCCTTCCTGCTGCTCGCCATCGCCCATGATGCAGTAGACGCGGTAGGTCTTGCCCAACAGTCTTCCCGCCAGAGCGTTGCCCACCGAGACTCCCAGCCCTTGCCCCAGCGAACCGCTGGAAACTTCTATACCAGGTAGTTCAAGCCAATTGGGGTGGCCCTCGAACCCGGAGCCAAGCTGGCGAAGCAGGACCGTGCCATCCAGAGGGAAGTAGCCTGCTTTGCCGAGCGCGACATAAAGCGCCGGCGCCTTATGGCCGGTCAACCAGAAAACCCGGTCGCGTCTCGGCCAGGTTGGACTGCTTGGGTCGTGATTCAATACGCGCAGGTAGAGCGCCGCGGCGATATCCATGATCGAAAGCGTGCCGCCCGGGTGACCCGATCCCCCGGCAAAAATGTCGATAATATCGAGAGCGCGCATCTCAGCGGCAGCCGCTCGTAGTTCGTCCAAATTCAGGCGCGGACCACGCTGCTCACCATTCGTGTTCATACTGCCTTCCTCCCTTTACTTGGCACTGTCCCAGCCTGGCGCGTAGAGCTGGCCGTTAGGCCAGCGTTGCCGACCCTTCGCTTCGCTCAGGGCAGGCTCTGAAGGTCAGCGCTAGGTTCAAAATGGGATACTACCCTTTCACTGCAAGCGAGCATAAACGCCCAAAAGTGCGAGGATTGGCGCGGTGGACAGGGCGAAGAGGCTTAGCCGGATGATGCCACCCAGCCCACAGTCCAAGCCTTGGCAACGCCGTAAGTCCTTTTGCTTTAGTGCAGTAAGGCATCGCTGAGAAGTTCTTGCGCGAGATTCTCGAGGCCTCCTTTGGGCCGCCGGCCAACCGTAATCCTCGCTCTCGCCAGCCTCAATATGCACAATACAAGCCGAGGCAGGAGGCAAGAATGGGAGGGTCAAGCACAAGGCGTAAGGGGCCGCGAGGAATTGGCGCTCTGGTCTAACGTGGCAAACGGCAAGGACAATTGGGGATGCCTTGCGGCGGGAGGCGGTTCGCCCTGGTTGCCGTCCAGGCCGTGGCGCGTCCTGAGTTGCGCCAGGAGTCTCGTCATATTCTGCTTGTATTCTCCGTTCAGATACGCAGAGTGCGCGTAAAGTTTGCGATAGCTCTTGGCAAGGCGCGGGAACTCCGCCTGGAGAAAGGGCATGAACTGCTTCATGGCGGAGGAGGTCAGGAAAAGGATATTTCCGTAAAGGAACCCGGCGCCGGCCCGTCGCGCGGCTTTCGCCAGACCATCCAGAGATTTCTCGGAGTCGTTCAATCCCGGCAGGATGGGCATCGCGTTGACGCCCACCCGAATCCCGGCCTCACCCAACAGTTTTACCGCCTCGAGTCGTCTTGCGGGCGGCGGAGCCTTGGGTTCAAGCAAACGCGCCAGGCGTTCGTCGGTTGTGGTGACGGTCATGTGGACGCTGAAGCGATGCCGGGCGGAAACTCCCGCTAACAGGTCGAGGTCACGCAGAATCAGGACAGATTTCGTGGTTATCGAGAAGTCCAAGCCTTCAAACTCCAGGAAGACTTCGAGCATTCTCCGGGTGATCTCGAACTGTTTTTCTGCTGGTTGGTAAGGATCGGTGGCCGTCCCCAGGGCAATCGGCAGGCCCTTGTCCTTGGCTTGGCGCAGTTCGGCGCGCAACCATTCTGGCGCCGCCTCCTTGGCGTAGATTTTACGTTCAAAATCCTTGCCGTCCCACATCTCCATGAACTCGTGGGTGTAGCGGGCGTAGCAATACTTGCAGCCGAACTCGCACCCTCGATAAGGGTTGAGCGTCCACGCGAACGGCATGTGGCCGCTCGATTCCCGGTTAAGCGCGGAGCGGCAGGGGAGTGAGAAGTATTCGACTTCAGCACGCTCGCGCACCCGGGGGCTTTCGGCGGCCAGGCGAGCGATGCCCACCAAGTGATCCGGCGAAGCGGGCGTAACGGGAACTACCGGCGCGGAGGCCATAGGGCACCTCAAAGTCAGGATGCGAGTAGTTTCGCTTTTTGTTCGCCTTTTGTCAAGCCCCAAGTTGCAATCCGTGCTGGACCAATTTGAACGTAACGCTGGCGTTCACGTCGGCAAATGCCACCACCAGTCGGAGCGCTGCGTTGAAGCTAAGACGCGAATCTGCAATCAAACGGTCAAGAGAGAAGCAGGGGCCGGGGCAGGGAGGGAAGGGGATGGGGCCCACTCGGGTCTGCCGCATCCCCTCTTGGTTCAGGGGACGGATAACTGAGGACTGCCAAGTTAGGGCCAGCCGACAACTTGGCCCTCTCTTTGGCCAACTATGGTCCCACCTCGAGCGCCTTATGACATTCTTGAAGTGCGTGGTCCACGTGCTCGATCGCCTTCACACGGTGTCCCTTAAACTCCTCTGGAGCCGCCTGGAGTTCATGTCGAGCTGCCTCAAGATTCCGAATCGCCGCCTCAATCCTGGGATGCGGCACGGGACTTGCTGCTGCCGGGACTGGAGACGGGATGGCCGCGGCTGCTGCGGCTGGTTGCGGAGACCGCGGCTGGGCGTGAAAGACCAGGGGTAAAGAAGCTGCTACCAGTACTGCCAATCCTAGAGCCATTACGATCAGTCTTTTCGTCATCGTTCCTCCATGTACTAAGATATTGAATTGTGTAGCTATCATCGCGCCAGAAAGAATCCGGAGGCGCGACCCATCGGTAGGACAAATTTACTCACAATTCAAAACTCTTTGTCAAGGACATCGCTGAAAGCCTCATGCTACACTCCGAAATAGCTAATGTTTCCAGTTGATTGACCGATTTTCGGATTTCGAGGTTTCGCTCTCTGGGGAGGGTTCATGAAAGTCGCTGCAGTGCAGATGGACATCAAGATTCTGGAGAAAGAAAAGAACCTGGAGAAGATCCTGGATTGCTTTGAATCTACAGCAGGGACTGGCGCGGGAATTGTGGTATTCCCGGAATGCGCGCTCACGGGGTATTGCTTCACGGGCTTGGAGGAGGCTGCCCCGGTGGCCGAACCGGTGCCCGGCCCTGCTTCGGAAGCGCTGGCGGCAGCGGCAAAGAAACTCGATTGCACCGCCGTGGTCGGCATGCTCGAACGCGACGGCGACCGGATCTACAATGCCGCGGTGGTGGTGACGCCGCAGGGAATTGCGGGGACTTTCCGCAAGCTCCACCTTCCCTACTTGGGGATCGACCGGTTCGTGGCGCTGGGCGACAAGCCGTTCCCTGTCTTCGAGACGACGCATGGAAAGATCGGGATCAATATCTGTTTTGATTGCAGCTTCCCGGAAGCAGGAAGGGTATTGAAACTCAAAGGAATTCAACTCCTGGCGATCGCCACGAATTGGCCCATAGGGTCGGATAGCTGGCAGCACACTCCCAAGGTCCGGGCCGCGGAGAACCATTTCCACGTAGTGGCGGCGAACCGCGTTGGCGAGGAGCGTGGATTCCGGTTCGTGGGCCACTCGCAGATTGTGGACTTTACGGGCAAGACGCTGGCCGAGGCGGGTGAAACCGAAGAGACAATCCTGCTCGCGGAACTTGACTTGGCGGGCGCGGACCGCAACCGGGTGGTTCGGATGCCGGGACAATGGGAGTTTGACCGCATCGCCGCGCGCCGCCCTGAGATGTATGGCGCCCTCGCAGATCCGCCTTCTGGTTCGTAAGGTCGCTGGACGGTGGATCACCCGCTGCAATTGAATCCGCAGGCTGGAGGTGGCATAATAGTTGAGGGGCTAATGGCCAATGCCAACCAATGAATCTTCGGGCTTTGAAGGTTTGATCTTTGCCAAGCTGGACCAGGCGGTAAATTGGGCGCGCAAGTCGTCGATCTGGCCCATGAGTTTTGGTTTGGCTTGCTGCGCCATCGAGATGATGTCAACGGCAGCCTCCCGTTTCGATATCGCCCGCTTTGGAGCAGAGGTCTTCCGCGGCTCACCCCGGCAATCGGACTTGATGATCGTGGCGGGCCGGGTCTCGCAGAAGATGGTCCCGGTGATCAAGAAGCTCTACGAGCAAATGCCGGAGCCCAAATGGGTTATCTCGATGGGCGCGTGCGCAACCTCGGGAGGAGTCTTCAATAACTACGCGATCGTCCAGGGCGTGAACCAAGTCATTCCTGTGGATGTGTACGTGCCCGGATGCCCTCCCCGGCCAGAAATGCTCCTGCAATCTATCGTCTTGCTGCAAAAGAAGATCATGCAGCAGAAGGGCACTTTCAAACAGGCCGTCCTGCACCTACCTGCGTAGATAAGCGGAAATGAAGATGATCACCACCGAAATGCCGACGGCGATGGCGAGCCAGATTTGTCGCCGGGCCCGCATCCAATCGAAAAGCTTGAAGGGAAGAGTCACTGCCAGCGCCATAGCAAAGACGACACAGGCGAGAACGATTTTCACAGTCAAGAGTTCCCACGACTTACCCCAGGCGACTTCCCAGTAGTACTCGCGAATGTTGTACAGCCCTGAAAGCAATATGAGAGCCATCGAGGACCAAAGCACCCATCTGAACCGGTCCGTCACCTGTTTGGATAGCCGCTCGCGCTGCTCAGGCTCTAGGTCTCCAAGCCCGGGCGTCAGAACGATCAGCAGAAACGCCATACCCCCTACCCCCAGGACGGCCGCTGTTACGTGGACCCATTGCAGGAATGTGGGCATCCGCTTATTCCCCAACGCAAGTCACGGGGATTCTATGCGCATCGGAGTTGAGGAGTCAAGGAGTTGAGGAGTCAGGGACTCGAACGGTCAAGAAGTCGGAGAGTCAAGGAGTTAAGAACTCGTAAAGATAGGTAGTTCGGGGGTGGATAAGTTGAGGATGGCATCTTAGCTTTTCAACTCCTCAACTTCTTGACTTCTCGACTTCTCAATTTCCAGCGGCGTAGATCTTGTCGATCTTGTCCGCCAGTTGAGAGTCCTTTTGCGTGACCCCGCCTTCGCTGTGCGTCGAAAGGCTGATGGATACCTGGCTGTAGTTGATGGTAATGTCCGGATGGTGGTTGGCGTGCTCGGCGGCTTCGGCGATTTTGTTCACAAATGCGATGGCGGGCATAAACGATTGGAACGTGAACTTTTTGTGGATCGCATTGCCGGCGTAGGACCACCCCGGCATGCTCATCAGCGTCTTGCGAATTTCATCCTCGGTCAAGGCTGCCATGCTAGCTCCTTTCTTGATCTTGTGTAGGGGCAACCCTTGCGGTTGCCCCAGGGCGGCCACAAGGACCGCCCGTACTACTAGGAGAGCCGTTCGCTAACGAACCGGTACAGTTCTGGATTCGACCACTCGCCCACCGAGACCGGAAAGACAGGCTTGTCTTCAGGAATGTGCAGGTACGGAGCCGGACGGGCGGAAGGCTCAAGACGAGGCCGCACGCTGACCACCGCATCGGCGCGCGCCAAGAACTGCCGGGCTGAGGCTTTTACGTCTGGGCATGACTCGTCAATCACCATGAGGAAGACAGCGGGTTTGAGGAAGCCAAGCAGGCTATTGCTTTCGACGATCACATGCCCGTCGTCCTTCAGAGCATCGAGCAGGCTGTGCAGCGCTTGGGACAAACTGTCGCCCCGAGCCCGCAGCCACAGTGCCCGCACCGCTCCCGCCGCCAGGTACAGCGACGTGTCGCTGTGTCCCTGGGCGTCGCGTTCTTCGCTAAGCAAGAAATCGAGATGCGCCGGAAGTTCCTGCGCCGAGAGCGCGCCGTGTGCGTCGGCCTCGCCGGTATGAGAACTGACCTTCACTGCCGTCCAAGCAAGCATCTTGAGCCCCTGAATCAAACCGGCTATCACCGAGGTCTTGCCGACCTTGCGAGCCTGCCCGCCTACGATCACCAGTTTCATTTGTAACCGCGCACCCTGGTCACCTTGGGTCGAGTATAGAAGAGCGGCAAAGGGTAGTCAACGATGCGAAGGGGTAATGGAAGACCGCTCCAACCTCACCTTAGGGGATCATCTGCAAGCAAGGCCTGAGCTATCACAGAGGAGCGCTTGTAGCCTGGCTGGAATCTTCCTGCGGGATGAGGCCAATGAACGATGTTTGGGCATTGACGGCGAGAGTGTCCTCCTGGTTCGAGCTGCGCGTATAACTGCCGTCCGACTTCAAGTGGCGCGCTTTGGCCCGGTCAGAGAGATAGATATCGAGAATCTCTTTCAAGCGCCGGACCAAGCGAGGGGATTCCACCGGGAAGATGATCTCCACGCGGTGGCTCAGGTTGCGGTGCATCAGATCAGCGCTGCCCAGGTAGAGTTCCTCAGCTCCGCCGTTTTGAAAATAGTAAATCCGGCTGTGCTCCAGGAACCGTCCCACAATGCTGATCACGCGGATGTTGTCACTTACGCCCGGCACTCCAGGACGAAGGCAGCAAATGCCCCGCGCCAGCAGATCCGCCTTAACTCCCGCCTGTGAAGCCTGGTAAAGCAGGTGGATCATATCAAGGTCTTCGAGCGCATTCACTTTGAAGATCAGCCGCGCCGGTCGCCCCGCCTTCTGGTGGTCAATTTCCCGGCGAATCATGTCGACCAGCTTCTCGCGCATATTGACGGGAGCGACAAGCAGCTTCTGCGGTTCCTGGCGCGCCGCATAGCCTGTAAGAGCATTGAAGAAGAGGGTGGCATCGGCGGCGATCTGTTCGTTGCAGGTCAGCAGGGCCAAGTCAGTGTAAAGACGCGCCGTGAGGGAGTTGTAGTTGCCGGTGCCCAAATGCACGTAGCGGCGAATCACGTCGCCCTCGCGGCGCACCACAAGCGCAATCTTGCTGTGAACCTTCATCCCGGCGATCCCATAGACGACGTGCACTCCTGCGTCTTCGAGGGTTCTTGCCCATTCGATGTTGCTCTCTTCGTCGAAGCGGGCCTTCAATTCCATGAGCACAGCCACTTGTTTGCCGTGCTCCACGGCATCCAGGAGCGCGGCCACGATCGGCGAGTTTCTGCCCACACGATAAAGGGTCATTTTGATGGCGAGCACGTTCGGGTCACGCGCCGCCTGGCGCACAAACTCCACCACCGGCTGAAACGAATCGTAGGGGTGGTGAAGCAGGAATTCCTCCTGGCGGATCAGGCTGAAGAGATCACCCTGGCAGTCCGCGCCCAAGCTGGCGGGGGTCATTGGCACAAAGGGCTTATCCTTCAAGTCAGGGCGGTCGAGGGAATAGAATTCCATAAACCGGTCCATTCCCAGCGGCTCGCTGGCGCGATACACGTCCTGAACGTTGACTCCAATCTGGCTGGTCAGGATATCGAGTATTTTGTCCGGCATGTTCTGCGCAACTTCCAACCGTACGACGTCGAGGAAGCGCCGCTCCCGCATCGCCTCTTCGATGGTTTCCAGCAGGTCATCGCTCTCTAATTCCTGGATCGCCACTTCTGCATCGCGCGTCACTCGAAAAGGCGACGACTCCACGATCTCCATGCCGGGGAACAGCAGGCCGAGGTTCGCCGCGATCAGTTGCTCGAGCCAGGCGAACTTGAGCGCCTTGGCTGCTGCGGGGGCAGCCTCGGACTCTCCGTGAGTGGGGGTTATCGGAACAAGTTGTGGCAGGATGTCAGGAACTTTGACACGCGCGAAGTGCTCTTCCCCCTTGGGGTCGCGAACTACCACTGCGAGGTTCAGGCTGCGATTTGAGATGTGAGGAAAGGGCCGCCCGGGATCGAAGGCCAGCGGCGTGAGGACGGGAAAAACTTGTTGTGAAAAGTAGGCGTCCAAAGCCGCGCGCTCGTCATCCGCCAGACGGGAAAGATCAACCAGAGAAATGTTTTGTTCCTCTAAACACGGTTGAACTTCCTTTCGCCAAAGATCGTGGGCTTGGGTTGTAATCTGGCGAACCTTTTCCCTGATCAGCTCAAGCTGTGCCGACGGAGGCCGCCCGTCGAGCCCGACCTCTGCCGTGCCGGTGGCGACTTGCTTCATCAATGCCGCCACCCGAACCATAAAGAATTCGTCCAGGTTCGACCCCAGGATGGCAAGGAATTTAATTCGCTCCAGCAGCGGGTTGCTCGTGTCTGCGGCCTCTTCTAAAACCCGGCCCTGGAATTCCAGCAAACTCAGCTCGCGATTGATGTAAAGGTCGGGATTATTCAAACCGTCATCGGCGTTGAGGGGAGCCTTCACCTGCGCAACGGCAGTTCCCTTCGCCGCCTTCGCCACGGCGCGATGAGAATGTGTCTTGGAAGCCATGAACACTTCATCATAACGGATTTCGACCTTCAGGACAAACCGCTGGGGATCGAAGACCGGCGTCATTCGTCGAGGCCTGCGCGGGGCGCGCGAATCCTATGGCCACTTCTGGGCGCCGTGCAAAATGCGGACCACTTCAACAGCATCCCCGCGGATTCGATAGATGACAACGAAGGGCAGGTCAGGAAACACTAACTCGCGGGTGTTCGGCCTGTGTCCGGGACGGCCACGATGGGGAAACTGGGACAGGGAACCGACGGTTTGGTAGATGGTAAGGGCCACACGACGCGCCGCGGCCGGCGCGTCCCGATCATGAATGTAGTCACAAATGTGTGTTAGATCGCGAGCGGCAGGGTCCGTCCAGCGAATGCGCATCAGCCGGGATAACGCTGGTCGATGATTTTGCCGATGTCCGCATGTTCGGAGAGTTCGCCACGGTCAGCGGCGGCTAATCCCTTCTCGACCTCCCGCGCAAACCATTCGTCGTAATCCAGAAAGCGTTCCAGCGCCTCCCTCACGAGCGATCGAGCATCGCGGCCCTGCTCGGCAGCACGCCGGGTCAACCTGGCTTCAAGGTCAGGCGTCAAATCTACTTCCATAGCTATTTCATCGTAGAGACAGGAAGTCGGTGTGTCAAGTGGGCTTGACAATTCTCTTAGGGAAGGCCTTGGTGGCCGGCCTGGGTAACCATAAGGGTTGCCCCAGGGGAGTCGTTGGATCGGGTACAATGGTTGAGGGGGAAAGGTAGGATGCCGAGGATGATTCACGAGATTATCCCCGTGGGCATGCTGGCTTGCAACTGTTCCATTGTGGGTGACGAAAAGACCGGCGAGGCCGTGGTCATTGATCCGGGGGACGAGACGGACCGCGTTCAGGAAGTGCTGGCCAGGCATAATTTGCGCGTGAAGTACATCGTCGCCACGCACGCGCACATTGACCACGTGGGCGGCCTCGAACAGTTGAAACGCGCCACCGGGGCCGCGGTGCTGATGCACGCCGCCGATCTGCCGCTCTACGAGAATGTGGCTGTGCAGGCGGAATGGTTGGGCATGCTCCCCCCGGGTGTGGTCGAGGTGGATCAATTCCTGAAAGAGGGCGACGCGCTGCACTGCGGCGCCTATGTTTTAGAAGTCCTGCACACACCCGGACATTCTCCCGGCAGCCTCTCGCTCCACCTTGCGGGTCCCCAGCAGAAGATCTTCAGCGGCGATACGCTGTTTCAGCAAAGCATCGGGCGAACGGATCTGTGGGGCGGATCTTATGAACAAATACTGAACTCCATTCACAACCGGCTGCTGATCTTCCCCGACGAAACGCCGGTTTTCCCAGGGCATGGCCCGTCAACCACGATTGGCGATGAACGGGAAACGAACCCGTTTCTGCAGGGGGGCTAGGGGCTGGGGTTACTGCCTACCCAACTGCCGACTGCCAACTGCCTACTGCCCACTGCCTGTCCTTCTTCCCGAGCTCTTGGTCTGTTCTCAACTTGGCCCACTTGGCTCTTTACAAAGGGACATGAATGGCCTAATCTGGTCTGGTAACGCCACAAAGGAGATTTGCCTGCCGTGCTTGTGACACTCGATTCCAGCTTGCCCAAGCCGCTTTACATGCAGATCCGCGAGCAGTTGCGCGCGCGCATCGTCTCGGGGGCGTTGAAGTCGGGAGACCGGCTGGAACCGAGCCGGGAGTTGGCGAAGCGTCTGGATGTGCATCGCACGACGGTTGGCAACGCTTACGCCGAACTCGAGGCTGAAGGGCTGATTCAGGGGACGGTCGGCCGGGGAACGTACGTGACGAGCCTGGCGGAAACCGTGCGCTCCACTACCCGTCCCATTCGCGCGGCAGGGGCCGACATGTTCTGGGAGAGTTACTTTCCCGAGGACCTGCGCGACGATTCCCTGGGACGGTTGATGGCCAGCACCTATGAGGCGGGGATCATCTCTTTTGCCGCGGCCCACGGCGCGGACGAGATGGCGCCCCACGACTTGGTGCGGCGCGCCACCGACACCGTATTGCGCCGTGAGGGCGCCAGGGTGCTTCACTACGGTTCGAGCGATGGCTACCTGCCGCTCAAAAACTATTTGCGAGCACGCTTGCGTCGTGACGGCATTGCGGTGGAATTGGACGAACTGCTGATTACCAACGGTTGCCAGCAGTCCATTGATTTGCTTCGCCGCACCTTGGTTGCTCCCGGCGACGCGGTGGTTTCCGAAAACCCCACTTACACGGGGCTTTGGAATGTCTTCGAGTCGCCCGGCGCCCGTTTGATCGGCCTTCCGGTTACGGCGTCAGGGATGGACCTGGATTTTCTGGCGGCGGTGCTGGAGCAGACCAAGGTGAGGCTGATTCTAAGCAGCCCGAATTTCCAGAACCCCACGGGCGCCACGATGCCGCTGGAGGCCCGGAAGAGGTTGTTGGAGCTGGCGGCGCGCTTCCAGGTTCCGGTGGTCGAGGATGATATCTACGGCGCGCTACGCTACAGCGGAAGGCAATTACCGCCCTTGAAAGCTCTGGACACCGCGGGACTGGTGATTCACCTCGACAGTTTCTCAAAAGTGGGGTTTCCAGGTCTGCGGGTGGGATGGATGGCGGCTTCACGCCGGGTGATCGAGCGCCTGCGCTGGGCCAAGCAGCGCGCGGATCTTCACACCAACCTGCTGGGACAGGCGGTGATCGAGGAACTTGGCAGGCGCGGCTGGCTTGATAAGTGGATCCGGCGCATTTGCAAGGTCTACGAGCATAAGCTGGAGGTCTTGCGGCGCGCCGCCACGCGGCACTTCTCCGGGGCTGTCCGCGTGGTTTATCCTGAGGGTGGGATGTCCGTCTGGGTCGAGTTGCCGGCGCAACTCGACACGGCGGAGATTCTGGTGAAGGCGCGGGAGCGGGGCGTGATCTTCGCGCCTTCGAGGTATTTCTATTTCCAAAACCCGAGGCACAACGCGTTGCGTTTGTGCTTCACCGGCCCGACTGACGCGCAAATTGAAAAGGGAATCGGCATTTTGGGTGATCTTTTCAAAGCGGAAATCCGCAAAGCCAAAACAGGCCGAAAGCGTTCGACGGAGGGGGCAGGGGTGGCGTTGGTATAAAAATCAGCTATCAGCCGTCAGCTATCAGCTTTCAGCACTCAACAAATACCAGAGGCTTGCTGAAAGCTGAAAGCTGAGAGCTGAAGGCTGACAGCTTCTATAAGGAGTGCTGCGATGTGGGAATATGATCAACAAATGAAACTGAAAGTGGGCTTGGCGGAGATGCTCAAGGGTGGCGTGATCATGGATGTCACCAATATTGAGCAGGCCAAGATCGCCGAGGACGCGGGCGCGGTGGCCGTAATGGCGCTGGAGCGCGTGCCGGCGGACATCCGCAAGGAAGGCGGCGTGGCGCGCATGGCGTCGATCAAGATCGTCAAGGAAATCATGGGCGGAGTGACGATTCCAGTGATGGCCAAAGCGCGCATCGGGCATTTTGCAGAGGCGCAGGTGCTCGAAGCGGTGGGGGTGGATTACGTTGACGAGAGTGAAGTGTTGACGCCCGCCGACGAGGAACATCACATCAATAAATGGCCGTACAAGGTGCCTTTCGTGTGCGGTGCGCGCAATCTGGGCGAGGCCCTGCGGCGCATCGGCGAAGGCGCGGCCATGATCCGCACCAAGGGCGAGGCGGGCTCCGGCAACATCGTCGAAGCGGTGCGCCACCTGCGCGCCATCACCAGCGAAATCCGGCAACTCACGACGCTGCGGGAAGAAGAGCTGATGGCCAAGTCGAAAGAACTCGGCGCGCCCTACGACCTGGTGAAATGGGTGAGCGAGCACGGCAAGCTGCCCGTGCCGAATTTCAGCGCGGGTGGAATCGCCACTCCCGCAGATGCTTCGCTGGTGATGCAATTGGGCGCCGAAGCGGTGTTCGTCGGCTCCGGCATCTTCAAGTCGTCCGACCCCGATAAGCGCGCCAAAGCGATTGTCCGCGCTACGACGCACTTCAATGAACCGGAAGTCGTGGCCGAGTGCTCGGCAGAAGTCGGCGAAGCCATGCGCGGCCTGGACGTGCAGAAGCTCGATCCGAAGGAATTGCTGCAGACGCGAGGATGGTAGAACGTTAGTGGCCAGTTGTCAATGGTCGGTTGTCCGTCGCGGCAGGATCGACGGGAGTCGGTATGTCTCTGGATAAGCTCACCGGGGTGGCGGTGGGGTTCTCGTCCGGTATCGGTATAGTTTGGAGGGGTTATGAAGAAGAGCAAGCTGGAGACGGCCAAGAGTCTCGCGAACGAACATTTTCAGGTTGAGCCAAACCTCAAGCGAATTTATCTCATACAGCCAATTAACGATCAGGATCCGAGGGACCCAATCAAACTTCTCGAGGTAGTCGAGGGGACGATCGAACGGGGCATTGAACCGGTCAGCTTCCCTGCGGATCCCGCGCGTGGAATGGAATACCCTTTGATGATCATAGAAATATCGCCGACTGAGTACAAGTCCATCCGGTCCGCCGGTAAAGTTCGACTTGGAAATTACGATTGGACAATCGGCGAAGAATTGCTCGCGCGTTAAAGGATGCACGACTATGCCGGGGACGGATGAAGAGTGGGCAAGAAGTTATGCGACACAGGCGCTTTCCGATCTTGACGCCCGTGAAAAGCTTGCTGACGCAAATGCAAATAAGTGCCACCGTCTTCACTTCCTCCAGATGGCAGCAGAAAAGACGTGCAAGGCACATCTCACTTGGGCGAATGGACACGATAAGGTAAGGAAGAGCCACGCTTATGTTGCGCGTATCCTTCCTATTATAGCGCGTGTTTTCTATCCGCGGATTAACGATAATAACCGGATAAATCAGTGGGAACTTTCAGCAATAACGCGCCTTGCGCGCGAGATAGAGTTACTGGCGCCGGCGTGCGATGACGGTGATCTTCGTAGGGATAATAGCGAATATCCATGGGAGGACGGGCGGGGAGCGATTTGTACTCCCTGCCAATACAACTTTCCCAATATTGATGACGGAAGCAGGACAATCGTTCGGATGATCCGGCTGATTCGGACGGCGGCTGAATCGTACAGCCGTCAGAAATGAAGGGATTGCAATCGACGGACTATGAACAACGGCCACAAACCCATTGGAGTTCTCGCCATTCAAGGCGATTTCGCGATGCACGCGAAAATGCTGGAGCGGATTGGCGCGCCTTATACGCTGGTGAAGCACGCATCCGAGCTTGACGAAGTCAGCGGCCTGATCATGCCGGGGGGCGAGAGCACCACGATGCTGAAGTTTTTCTCGAACGAAGGCATGGGCGAGGCGATCAAGGAATTTGTAACGAGTGGTCAACCGGTGTTTGGAACGTGCGCGGGCGCGATTCTGCTGGCGAAGGAAGTTCTGAATCCCCCGCAGGAGCGGTTGGGCCTGCTGGACATCAGCATCGAGCGGAACGCTTACGGCCGGCAGGTAGACAGTTCCGTGCGCCAGGGTGAATGCCCCGAGCTTTCGCCCCGCCCCATCGAGATGGTGTTTATTCGGGCGCCGATCATCCGCCGCGTCGGTGAGCGTGTGCAGGTGTTAGGCCGCTGCGACGGCCTGCCGGTGCTCGTCGAGCAGGGGAACATCCTTGCCGCCACCTTCCATCCTGAACTGACCGAAGACGAAGCGGTCCATCGGTACTTCATTGAGAAATTGAGTCATTGAGCTACCCTTGAAAGGGCACTGAGTGCGCATTCTCTTCGTTTGTTACGGCAATTCCTGTCGCAGCCAGATGGCGGAGGCGCTGGCCAACCAGCTCGGCAACGGAAAATTCCAGGCTTTCAGCGCCGGTACTCACCCGCTGGGTGCGATAAGCTTTGACACGCGCGCGGCCCTGGGCGAAAAAGGGATTACACTGGCGGGGCACTGGTCAAAAGGCTTGCAGGATGTCCCTGTTTCCGACATGGACGTCGTGGTGGAGATGGGGTTCGGAGTGAAATGCAGGCTCCCCGCAGATTTCAAAGGGCAACTGATCAAGTGGCAAATCCCCGATCCTTTCTCGCTGGGTCTTGAGTATTTTCGGGACGTGCGTGACTTGATCGAAAGTGAGGTTCGGAGGCTTTTGACGAACCTCGAGGTTCAAGACTCGAAACTCGAAAACGGCAATTCGACGACCGACGCTGGAAGCACAAACGTCGAGGGAGGTTAATGTGCGAGAGAGTGCTGATAATTACGATGCTGAGCTGCTGCTGCGCCTTTATGAACTCCGCCGGGAAGAGAAGTTGCGCCGGGCACGCGAGTGGTTGATCGGGAAGTTTCATGCGGATTCGATGGAAGAAATGGAAAAGCAATGTCCAATGGGATCTGAGGAGAACGCCCTTTTCCGCATGGCGGTGAGTTATTGGGACATGGCGGCTTCTTTGGTCAACCACGGCCTCATCAAGGAAGATTTGTTCTTCGAGAACACCGGGGAACTGTGGCTGGCATGGGAGAAAGTCAGGCATCTGGCGCCCGCGTTTCGCGAGGCTCGCAAGAATCCCCTCGTCTGGAAAAACCTCGAGACGCTTGCCCGTAAATATGAACAGTGGATGGCGACCCGCGCGCCGGAGGCTTTGGAAATCCAGCGCAAGAGGCTCAAGAAGTAGCCGCCGGGTGCCGGTTTATTTGTGATTTGCGATCGGTGATTTGTGATTGGCCCGTTCCATGCGCCGGCTGAGTTCGCGCAATCCCCGGTGAGTTGAACAGCGCGGCAAAGCCGCAACCAAACGCAGACTCTTCGCTGCGCTCAGAATGACATGTCATCCTGAGCGCAGCGAAGGATCTGCTTTTCTTCGCGCGCCGCGAAGAAACTCGCCCCTGGTACTACAGGGTGGAGATCTGCCCTCGCGGAAACGAAATTTACAGGACGATCGTCGGAGCCGCAGCGCGTTTTAGATCGCAAATCACCGATCGCAGATCACCAATCGAAGACCACCTAGCGCAGCCGGCGTTTGCACTCCTCGAGGATGGCCGAGGTCCGGCTGGCGCCGACGCGCGTAACGCCTAGAGCTCGGACCTCGAGCAGCTTGTCAAGATCGCGGATGCCTCCCGCCGCCTTCACCTGGACGTGCGCCGGCGAATGCGCTCGCATGAGTCTTAGATCCTCGATCGTGGCGCCCCCGCTGCCATAGCCGGTCGATGTCTTCACCCAGTCCGTCCCCAACTCCCCGCAGATTTCGCAAAGGCGAATCTTGTGCTCGTCTTTGAGGTAGCAGTTCTCAAAGATTACCTTGGTTTTTCGGCCATGGGCGTGAGTGAGGTCAATGACGGCCTTGAGGTCCTGGCGTACGTAAGCCCAATCGCCGCTCAGCACCTTGCTGATGTTGACGACCATGTCCAGTTCCTCGCCGCCGTCTTCGAGGGCCTGCTTTGCTTCCGCAAGCTTGATCGCGGTCGTATGCCCGCCGTGCGGAAAGCCAATCGTGGTGCTGGGCTTGACTGTGCTGCCGCGCAGTATCTCCGCGCATCGCTTCAAGTAATAGGGCATGATGCAGACACTGGCGCAGTTGTAATCCACCCCCTCGAGGCATCCCCGTTCAAGTTCTACGTCGGTCATGGCCGGATTCAGCAGAGAGTGGTCAATCATTTTGGCAATATCTTCGTAGGTGTAATCCATTTCATTCTCCATACTCGAAGTCGCAAACTGCGGGACTTGTCGCAATTGAATCAAATTATCACAATACTTAAATGCTGTCCGCATTCGGGTTTGTCGCCTGAACGAGAGTGCGCAGTCCGGCGGGGGGCGGGAGGATGCCCGCTGTCAAGAAACAGGTGTTAATCCAGATTTAACAATAAGCCGATAGTCGTAGAGTGCAGATTCAGAGAGTGAGGAGCCTATGATTCCCCCTTCCACGCCCTCGCGCGTTGCCTATTTCTCCATGGAAGTCGCCCTTGATCCGGCCATGCCCACTTACAGCGGCGGTTTGGGAGTGTTGGCCGGCGACACGTTGCGCTCCGCCGCTGATCTGGGGGTGCGCGTAGTGGCGGTGAGCCTGCTCCATCGCAAGGGTTACTTTGCGCAGCGCCTGGACGAGCGGGGAAATCAAACTGAATCTCCCGCCACCTGGAATCCGGAGGAGAAACTGGAGCTGATGAAGCCTGTGGTCTCCGTCCGAATCGAAGGGCGTGAGGTCAAAGTGCGCGCCTGGCGTTACCTGGTGGAGGGGATTGGGGGCGACGTTGTTCCAGTTTATTTGCTGGATACATACTTGCCGGAGAACTCGCCCTGGGACTAAACCCTGACGGATCACCTCTATGGCGGCGATCTCCATTACCGCCTTTGCCAGGAAGCAGTGTTGGGGATGGGCGGCGTGGCTATTCTTCCCAAACTCGGCCATCACTACATCTCCAGTTATCACCTGAACGAGGGGCACGCCGCCCTGCTGGTGTTGGCTTTGGTGGACCAGCGGATGGTGGGCCGCAACATCCGCGAGGCAAAACCGGACGACCTCCTCGCGGTTCGACATAAGTGCGTGTTCACAACCCACACGCCTGTGCCCGCCGGCCACGATCAGTTTCCCATCGACATGGTCCACCAAGTGTTGGGCGATGACCGGACCGCGGCTCTCCAGTCTTTGAACGTCTGCCTGGACGCGCAATTGAACATGACTTACCTGGCTCTCGCCGGTTCCCGCTACGTGAATGGCGTGGCCATGCAGCACGGCGAAGTGTCGCGCCACATGTTTCCGAGCTATTCGGTTCGTGCCATCACCAACGGTGTTTCCAGCTTCAGCGTTCTCGACGGCTGGTGGGTGGAAGGCTGCCTGGAGGGCTTTACGGGTTGGTCGATTGGCTATGGCCCTGAAACCGTGGAGAATGAAGAGGCTGAGGCAGGTTCTTTGTATGCGAAGTTAGAGATGATCATCCTCCCCATGTTTTATGGCCGCCCCAAGGCCTACGCCGCGATTATGCGATCCGCAATCGCCGACAATGGTTCGTTCTTCAACACTCGGCGAATGGTGTCGCAATACATTTCGAACGCCTATTTCCAAAATGGCGAGTTCTGACAAGTCTGGATTCAGGAGCCGGAATTCGACAGCCGAGATGCGCGTGACACGATGGGATTCAGGGTATACTGACCCAGGCCCATCTGTCAACCAGCCCACTTGGCCATCTGCCCACCCGCCCATCTGCCTACCTGCCCACTGCCTTCCAGGGCGGGACTTCGGGCAACAACTTCTCGAATTCCTCGATGAGCGATGCCTCGTAGCTGGCTGTGTACGTTTTATTGAAGAAACGCTCGATGCCTTCCCGATAGAACCTCTCCCACGACTGCTCTTCGTATCCTGGGTTGATGGGAAAGAACAAGGCGCCGTTGGCGCGTGCGGCAGCCAGGTCTCCCGGCGCGTCGCCGATCATTAAAACGCAATCCTTCGCGTACTTGCCCCCCGCGGCGATCCTCAAGTGTTCCTTCTTGCCGCCCATTTCCTGCCCCGCGAGGACGGCAGCGTATTTGGCGATGTCGTGAGCCTGCCACTCGGGTTCCAGAGCTTCGCCTGGCGCTACGGACACGCAGATGATGTCAGCTCGCGGCGCAAGCCTCTCCGCGCAAACGCGAAACCAGGGGAAGGGAGGCACCCCTTCGACCACATCGGCGATCTGGCGGTTGGCGGCTTTGCTCCACTCCAAAGCTTGCTTCAGGACCAGATCCCCGGTTCTCGAAACCTCTGCTTCCAGCGCAGGATTGCACAGCGCTGCGCCGGAATCGATCCAGACCTGGAGACTTGTGAGATCCGGAATTGCTGCTCCGCTCCGCATGGCCTCCGGCCAATCGCGCAGCAATTCAATGGTCTTGGTCAGGGCAGGGAAGCGGTTGACGCCCCGCCACTTTGAATAAAGGTTGACGAACTCCGCCGCGGCGCGCACGTATTTCGAGATGGCTTGAAGTTTCCAGTACTTGATGATGTTGGGGATGAAGCACTCTTTCTGCTTGATCTCCATGGTGTCGAATACGCAGCCATCAGAATCGATTCCCACAAAGAACGAGTGCCGGGGTTTGAAAGCGTAAAGTTCTTCTTTGGCCGATGACTCCATCATAAATAGAGTTCTGACTCGATAAGATACAACAGGGCTGTCGGGGCCTCTGCCGGCGAATCACGAACGCGTCATCTTACCGCAGATTCGCTACCGATGTCCCTGGGATCGGAGCGCTTTGGAATTTTTTGCTTGACAAACTCCCGCCTCTATGCTACAATTGTAGCTTACGCTCAGGGACGGAATGTCCGCAAGGGCAGACGCACCCGGGCCGCGCCGTATGGGGCGCGAGAGCTTCACACATTCGCCCCCCTGCCGGTCGTACGAGAATGTCGATGGGAGTCAGAAAGTCGAAGTCGAGCCCGCAAGCCCGCAAAGGTCCGCAAAGACAAATTGACCGGTCTTCTTTGCGTCCTTGGCGCACTTTGCGCCTTGGCGTGAAACCGCCTCTTTCCCCCGTGCACGCGGAAAACGCAAAAGAGTGGGAACGAAGCTAAGAAGTCATTGAAAACAAAGGAAGTCGGGTTTTACTAAGTGCGAAAACGAACCGAAAACGAACCCAGTTTGGACATCAGACCGGTGCTTTTCACGCAAACTTCGGTATTCCAGGAATGTCACCCGTCGCTCACATTCCGAGGCGAGCCAGGAATCTCGCTCCGCGGAATGCCCGAGCTGGAAGAAACACAAAACAGTGGGAACGAACCTAAAGAAGTAATTGAAAACAAAGGAAGTCAGGTTTTACTAAGTGCGAAAACGAACTCAAAACGAAGCCGGTTTCGGTTGCCAAATGCGCGGTTTAGACTCGAAAACCGGCTCTTTCACGTCATCCGAATGCAGGGTTTCCGCTAGCCGGCGGCGCTTGACAACCTAACGGAGCATCCTCTAACTTAGCTGAGGGAGGCGCGGCAGGATCTGAAATTTCCAAACCATTAGCAGAGAGGGTAAGTGATTGCGTATCGTTTTTGTAGCTTCTGAAGGTGTGCCTTTTTCGAAGACCGGCGGGTTGGCCGACGTTGTGGGAGCGCTGCCAAAAGCTCTGGCAAAACTGGGGCATCAACTCGAGGTCGTGCTGCCTCGCTACCGGATGACCAAGCCGGGCAAGCCCGAGCCCACCATGCAAAGTCTGACTCTCCCGCTGGGTGACGGGTTCAAGTTTGCCCCGATCCAGGACGCCGGTGCGGCAGACAACGTCCAAACGTATCTGGTCGAATGCCCATCCTTATTCGACCGCCCGGGCTTGTACCAGGAGGATGGTGAGGATTATCCCGACAACGCCCAGCGTTTTGCGGCTTTTAGCCTTGCGGCGCTGGAGTTGATGAAGCGCTCGGCTACGCCGCCGGACATCCTTCACTGCCACGACTGGCAAACGGCCCTAGTCCCCATCTATTTGCGCAACCTCTACCACGAGGACGAATTCTTCCGCCACACCTCCGTGGTTTTCACCATCCATAACGTGGGGTACCCGGGGCTTTTCCCGGCGACAATTCTGCCGCAGATTTCGTTGGGCAAAGACCTGTTCACGATGGATTTCCTCGAGTATTACGGGAAGGTCAACCTCCTGAAAGGTGGAATCGTCTTTTCGGATTTCATTACCACGGTGAGCCGGAAGTACGCCCAGGAGATCCAGACCAAGGAGTTCGGCAGCGGTCTGGAAGGGGTCTTTCGTTCGCGAAGAGATCGCCTGCAAGGCATCTTAAACGGCGTGGATTACGACCTCTGGGATCCTGCCACCGATAAGCTGATTGCGGCGCACTTCAGCCCGGAGAGCCTAAGCGGCAAGACGGTTTGCAAGAAAGCGCTGCTCGAAAAGATGGGAGTGAGAACGCCCAGGCTCGAACGCCCGGTCTTGGGCATCGTCTCCCGTTTTGCGCCCCAGAAGGGCTTCGACCTCATTGCGGAGGTCGCGGAGCGGCTTGCGGCGTTGGATATCTACATCGTGGCGCTGGGCGCCGGCGACCCCGTCTACGAGGAGCTTTTCCGGGTCATGGCCTCCCGGCATCCCGACCGATTTCTGGTGGCAGTAGCTTATGACAATACGCTAGCTCACCAGATCGAAGCAGGCTCCGACATGTTCTTGATGCCCTCGCGATACGAACCCTGCGGATTGAACCAGATTTACAGCTTGAAATATGGGACGGTGCCCATCGTGCGCGCCACCGGCGGACTGGATGATACCATCGAGGCCTTTGACGGCAAGTCAGGCACAGGCTTTAAGTTTAGCGAATACACAGGCGCGGCGCTGCTCCGCGCCATCGAGCAGGCCATCGCTGCCTATCACCAGCCCGAGGTCTGGCGCCAACTGGTGAATAACGGGATGCGTAAGGACTTCTCGTGGGGAAGGTCGGCAGAGCAGTATTTGGAGATCTATCAAGCGCTGCAGGCGCGAACGGCCGCTCTTGAACCGGTGGCCGAAACGTTGAACGCCTAGTGGGACAGCGCGGCAAAGCCGCAACCAAATGCAGATTCTTCGCTTCGCTCAGAATGACATGTCATCCTGAGCGAAGCGAAGAATCTGCTTTTCCTCGCGCGCCGCGAAGAAACTCGGCCTTATTAATACAGGCAGCACTTACTGGGGGAGGATTGATACGATGGCAGGTGGTAATATCTTGGAGTTCTCCGAGAAGAACTTTGAACAGGAAGTTTTGCAATCCGATCAGCCGGTTCTGGTGGATTTCTGGGCCACGTGGTGTGCGCCTTGCCGCATGATGGAGCCGGCTGTCAACGCGGTTGCCGAGGCTTATGCCGGCCGCGCCAAGGTTGGAAAACTCAATGTGGACGAAAACCTCTCGTTGACCAGCCAGTACAGGATCCGAGGAGTTCCCACTCTGCTGCTTTTCAAGAGTGGTCAAATCCGGGAGCAAATCGCCGGCACCGCATCGAAAGAGGCCATCAGCAAAATGCTCGACAAACACCTATGAACGGCAGGTGTCAGGTGCCAGGTGTCGGGGTTCAGGGAAGAGCCTGAGTTCACACACTTGAATTCTGATTTCTGACTTCTGCTTTCTGATTTTTCAAGGGACCAACATGCCAGCAAATGTGGTTGTGGTGGGCGCTCAATGGGGCGACGAAGGTAAAGGCAAAGTTGTCGATACTTTGGCGGAGCACTTTGACATCGTGGCTCGATATCAGGGAGGTGCGAATGCGGGCCACACGGTTTACGTTTGCGGCAAAAAGTTTATTCTCCAGCTTCTCCCCACAGGCATCGTGCGGCCGGATAAGACGGCGGTTATTGGGAATGGAGTTGTGGTGGATCCCGAGGCCCTGCTTCGCGAGATCAAAGCCGTGGAAGGAAACGGTGTGCGAGTGGATGGGCGCTTGGTCATCAGCGATCGGGCGCACCTGATTCTGCCGTACCATCGGGCTCACGAAGTCGCCGCGGAAGAGGCGCGAGGCGTGGGGAAGATCGGCACGACGGCCAAGGGGATCGGCCCCACTTACGAGGACAAGGCCGGCCGCCGCGGGCTGCGGGCCGGCGACCTTCGCCACCCGGAGTTGTTTCGCCGCCGCTGCAGCGAGGTGGTCGCCGAGAAGAACCGCATTGCCTCCGCGTTGTTCGGAGGCACGGCGCTTGATCCGGTCGCAGTGGCTGACCAGTGCCTGCAAGCCGCGCCGCAGATCGTCCCCTTTCTTGCCGATGTTTCTGCGTATTTGAACGCCGAGATGGATGGCGGTAAGCGGGTGCTCTTCGAGGGCGCGCAGGGAACGCTCCTGGATCTGGATCACGGTACATATCCTTTCGTGACTTCCTCGAGCGCTTCGGCGGGCGGCGCCTGCACGGGCACGGGCGTAGGACCGACGCGTATCCAGTCCGTGGTGGGCGTGTCGAAGGCTTATGCAACGCGGGTGGGGAGCGGCCCCTTTCCCACCGAGGCCAAAGGCCCCGAAGGTGAGAAGATTCGCGAACGTGGAGGCGAGTACGGCGCCGTCACCGGGCGGCCGCGGCGCTGCGGCTGGTTTGACGTGCCGGCGGCCCGCTATACCGCCCGTTTGAATCACCTTCAGGCGCTCATCATCACCAAACTCGACATTCTGGATAACCTTGCCGAGATTCCCGTGGGCGTGGCGTACGAGTACGAGGGCAAGCGGTTTACGGAATTCCCCCAGGACGTTGACATCCTGGAGAAGGTACAAGTCCAGTACTGCGTCTTGCCGGGCTGGCTCGAGTCTAGCTTCGGCATCAAGGACTTTTCCAAGTTGCCGCAGAAAGCCAAGGAGTATTTGCGATTCCTATCCGCTCAGGCAGGCGTGGAGATCGCCATGGTCTCGACCGGCCCGGAACGTGACCAGGCTCTCTGGCTCGAAGACAGCCGATTTGCGGCCCTCATCGCGCGTCCCTAGAGGTGAGTGCGGCACTTGTGGCCGCCCGCTCTGGTTGGGTCGCCCTTTTGCAGGCACCTTGCATGGTAGTCACCTACGAGCAGGCCCTATCCCTTGTCCACGACAGAATCCGCGCCGCGAATCGCGTGCCTGGAGCGGAAACCGTCCCCTTAGACCAGGCGCTCTGCCGGGTTTTGGCAGAGGACGTCGCCGCGGACCGTGACCTGCCCCCTTTTCATCGCGCCATTCGCGATGGCTATGCCGTGCGTGCTGCTGATCTCACCGCCCTGCCTGCTGTGCTTCGGTGCGTGGGCGAAGTGCCTGCGGGCCGATCGTTTGAGGGTGAGGTGCGCCCCGGCCAATGCGTCTCGATCATGACTGGGGCTCCCTTGCCCGAGGGTGCGGACGCCGTGGTGATGGTTGAACACACCGTTTCGAGCGCCGGCAATGTCGAAATCCAGCGCAGGGTTCAGCCGCGGGAAAACATCGTGCTTCGCGGGAGTGAAGCGGCACGGGGTGCGCGAATCGTGGGGTGCGGCAGGCGCCTGCAAGCTGCGGAGATCGGTCTGCTGGCCTCGGTGGGCAAGGCAACAGTCGCCGTTTACCGAAAGCCGTGCGTGGCGATTCTACCTACGGGCGATGAAGTGGTGCCCATCGAGCAGCCGCCGCAATGGTTTCAAGTTCGGAATAGCAACGCTGCGGCGCTGGCCGCCCAGATCAAATCCGCAGCCGGCGTGCCGCTGCAACTGGGTATCGCTCCTGATCGCAACGACCTCCTCAAAGAGATGATCGAACGAGGGCTGAACTCTGACTTGCTCCTGTTGAGTGGGGGCGTGTCGATGGGTGAGTTTGATCTGGTGGAAGAGGTCCTGGCCGAACTGGGAGCGGAATTCTATTTCCAGGGAACGGCGATCCGTCCCGGCAAGCCGTTGGTTTTTGGCCGGCTTCGCGGCCTTTTCTTCTTTGGCCTTCCCGGTAATCCGGTTTCCACTTTCGTCACCTTCGAGTTGTTTGTCCGCCCCGCGCTCGCCCTGTTAAGTGGAGCGGCTTTCGAGCCGCCGGTTTTTCTCCGCGCTCGCCTGGCAAAGCCCCGCCGCCAGAAGTTGGGCCTGACCATGTTCATACCGGCGTGCGTCCGGATGCGGGACCGCGAACCGGTTGTAGAGCCCGTCGGCTGGCAGGGTTCCGGGGACCTGGTGGGCGTTGCCGCGGCCAATTGTTTTTTGGTGATTCACCCCGACCAGACGGATTTGGCGGCTGGGGATTGGGTTGACGTAATGCCGAGAGGGCAGTGAAGATTGTGGCGCGGGCATTCCTTCGCTTCGCTCAGGACTGGCTCTGCCCGCGCGCTGGAGCGGGACGCTCCAGCCACAGCGGGCGAGACGCCCGCGCTACATCCGATTCCCGGTGAAGGTGAAAGCATGCGGAAGAAACTCACGCATTACGATTCCTCCGGCCGCATCCGCATGGTGGATGTTTCCGGCAAGCCTCCCACGCTGCGCCAGGCTTCCGCGAGTGCGCGGGTGAAAATGAATCCCCGCACGCTGCGAGCTGTGAAACGAAATCCCAAAGGAAATCCGCTTGAAATCGCGCGGATTGCCGGAATTAGCGCCGCCAAACGGACGGCGGAACTGATTCCCCTTTGTCATCCGCTCTGGTTAAGTCATATTGATGTGCAAGCCGCTTTTAATAAGCAGGGCGTGGTCATCTCCTCGATGGTTAGCTCAACCGGCCCGACCGGGGTTGAGATGGAAGCGCTCACGGCGGTGGCTGTCGCGGCTCTCACGGTCTATGACATGTGCAAGGCCATCGACAAGGGAATCGAGATCACTGATGTCAGGCTCCTGGAAAAGAGCGGAGGAAAGAGCGGCACGTACCGGGCCGGGTAGCAGTCAGCTCTCGGCAGTCAGCTATCAGCCAGCATCTATCTAGACATTAACTGAAAGCTGACGACTGAACGCTGAGAGCTGAGAGCTGAAAGCTGAAAGCTCCGATGTCACTTCGTGCCAAGATCCTCGTCCTGAGCGATGCCGCGGCGGGCGGCAGGCGTGAGGACCGCTCCGGTCCGGCGGTGCGCGAACTGCTGGAGAAGCGAGGCTGGCTGGTCAAGGCGCTCGAGGTGCTGCCTGATGATGAGGGCCGCATTCAAACCGCGCTCGTGGCCTGGACGGAAGGAGACGATTGTGATGCCGTCTTCACGTCCGGCGGCACCGGGCTTGGGCCGCGCGACGTCACACCGGAGGCAACGCAAGCGGTGGTTGAGAAGCAGGTTCCTGGCCTCGCCGAATTGATGCGCGCCGAGGGGGTTAAGAAAACCCGCAGGGCGGCTCTGGCGCGCGGGATTGTGGGAGTACGCAAGGGTAAGCTGATCGTCAATCTGCCCGGCAGCCCACGCGGCGCCTGCGAATCGCTCGAAAGCATCATCGAGCTTTTGCCTCACGCCATCGACCTGTTGCGCGGCCACACCGAGCACCCGCAGTAGCGCTGAAGCGCCGGTCCTTGTTGCCGTACGCGCGCAACCCGAAAGGTTGCCCGTTCAATCCTTCCCCGAAATCGGGCGGCCAAGCTGCAAGAGCCAGAATCCGGCCTGCCGCCGTCGAACCTCTAGCCGCCCGCCGGCATCTATTCTTCTGAGGGCTTCAACACAAGGATACGTTCACGAGGGATCGCACCAGGCGATTAAGAAGCAGGTTGGCCCCTGCTGCCGGCGATTGAGATAGGCTTCTGGAAGAGGACTGCAGGAGTGCTGCGGCAGCCCTTACGATTCGGTCAACCGCTTGGATCAGTTGCTTTGAAGGGAGGCAGGAACATGCCGTCGGCAGCACTCGAAGCTCCGGCCCCAAGCAAGACCACTCAGGCCAGAACAGGCTGGATTATCTCGGAGCGAACTGATTTGCTCTGGTTCACCTTGGGCGGGGCTGCTTCGGCCTATGCCTTCTGGGCCTTGTGGCGTTTCACCCACGTCCCGCTTTTGCTGCTGGTGGCAGTCTGGGCAATTGTCTTCGATGAGACCCACGGTTTTGCCACAATTTCGCGGACTTACTTTGACGCCGAGGAGCGCGCGCGCCGCGGACGTTGGCTGTGGGGAAGCATGGCGTTCTTCTTCGCTGTAGGACCGGTGCTCATCCTGCTCCACCTGGGCGATTGGTTGGAGTTGGCCACCGAACTCTGGGGCTACTATCACATTTTCAAGCAGCACTACGGCTTCATGATGATGTACAAGAAGAAGAACCGTGACTTCGGTCCCGTGGACATGCGGCTTGATAAGGTGGCCTTCGCCGTCGCCTTCTATTACCCATTCCTGACTTATCCCCTGTACAGCCGGGAAGCGGCGGAATTGCTGCCTTTCCCAATTCCCACCCGGCTCGGCGCCATTTACCAGTACACCCTGCTGAGCGTTACTATAGCAGTTGTCGCTCTCTATCTGCTCCGCCAGATTCAGAAATGGCGGCAAGGGCTGTCGCTCAATTGGCCGAAGCAGTTCCTTTTCGCTGCGGCGGTTCCTGTCAATTACCTGCTGTTTCGCAGCGCCATGCCGCTTTTGGGTGTCTACGCTGCCGTCACGATTTACCACAATGTTCAGTACCATCGGCTGGTATGGTTCTTCAACCAGAACAAATACGGGCATGAACCCGGGCAAGCGCGCCGCTTCGGGCTGGCAACCCTGATCAACAGCCGGTGGATGACCTACGTCGCTTGTGCCGCACTCTATGCCATCATCTTTGACGTTGTCCCACGGTTCGTCCTAAAGCAGCAATTCAGTTTGATGCCCATTAACATCCGCAACCAGGTGGTCTTCTCCTTCTTCGCTGCCCCAGGCCTGCTTCACTATTGGCTCGACGGGCACATCTGGAAAGTACGCTCCGACCCTGACCTGCGAACCTACCTGCAGCTCTGATAATCGCGTCTCGAAATGCGTTTTCGCTTTGTGTCCAGAGGCCGATTCGCTAATGGTGATCAGGATGATCCCGCAATGGTATAATCAATAGGATGAAAATCGAGTACACAGTCCAGATTTGGAGTGAGGGTGAGCAGTTTGTCGCGCACGCCATGCCTCTTGATGTGATGAGTAGTGGGCAAACGCCGGAAGCAGCTCGTGCAGCACTTGACGAGGCGGTGCGCGTCTTCCTCAGGACGGCCGCTGAACATGGTTCTCTCGAAGAGGTTCTCCATGATGCCGGCTATGAATTGCGCAACGGCGAGTGGCTGAGCCCCTCTTGGGTCGCTACTGAAAGGCACTCCGCCGCCCTCCCGCCAGAATATGCCCCGCATAACGCCTATCCACTGGCAAGATCTTGAGAGGGGCCGATGGTGAAGAAGAAGGTTGCGCCTTTCCCGGCCTCGGCTTCGGCCCATACCTGGCCGCCATGCCTGTGAATGATTTGCTGGACGGTTGCCAGGCCGATGCCTGTACCCTTGAATTCCTCCTGCCCGTGGAGCCGCTGAAACAGTCCGAAGAGTTTATGGGCGTAGCGCATATCGAAGCCCACTCCGTTGTCGCGCACGTAGTAGACCCAGGAATCCGGGTCCAGTAACCGTAGCACCGGTTCTCGCCCCTGTGCCGCCTCACGGGTCCTCAGGGCCCCAATTTCGATTCGGACTTTCTCCTGTTTGCGAGAAAACTTAAGCGCGTTGGACAGCAAGTTTACGAACACCTGCCTGAGTAGCAGCGGATCAGCATCGCAGGAAGGCAAACTTCCCACAACGAACTCGGCGGCGCTCCCTTCCACGTCCGCCTGAAGGTCGCCCATGGACTGCCTCACGATCTCCGCCACCTCCACAGGACTCCTCTTCAGTTCCTGGCGACCCAGGCGGGAAAGAGCCAGCAGGCCATCAATCAGATTTCCCATATGGTACGCGCCGTCCCGAACGAAGTCGAGGTATCTCTGCGCTTCCGACGGAAGCTGGGACCGGTACTCCTCCAGCAGGATGCGGGAGAATCCGTCCATCGCGCGCAAAGGTGCGCGTAAATCATGGGAAACCGAATAGGAGAAAGACTCCAGCCCCTTGTTCGACGCTTCAAGCTGCGCTGTACGCAACCGGACGCGCTGTTCCAACTCCTCGTTGAGCCTGCGGACTTCTTCCTCGGCCCGCTTGCGAGTGGTGATGTCGCGCGCGGCCGCGAAGACGCCGACCACTTCGCCGCCCTGGTCGCGATAAACCGACGCGTTGTAAAGGACTGGCGTGGTGGATCCATCCCGATGCCTTACCTCAAGTTCGTAGTCTTGCACCAAGCCTTCCTTGAACACCTGTTGATAACCCAAGCGCGCTTTCTCCGGGTCAGTGAAGTAGTCGGAGAAGTCGGCCCCGATGAGTTCTTCGCGCAAATGGCCGGTGACCTTCTCGGCAGCACTGTTGACGTCAGTGATTTTCCCGTTTGGCGAGATGGTCACCAACGGATCGAGGCTGGCCTCCAGCAGGCTGCGGTTGTACGCGTTGGCCTTCTCGAGCCCTTCCTTAGCCCTTTTAGCCTCGGTGATATCTATGTCCATTTCGAGAATCATGGGCGTCCCATCCACGTCCGTGAACGGAAAGTCGTAGGCGTCAATCACACTGCCGTCTGGAGTGTTGACTTCCCAATGATGGGGCTGGCCGGTCTTCAGCACATTGTAGGTTTCGCAAAACTCGCACGGGGAGGGTCGCCCGAAACAGTAATCGTAACAGCGACGGCCCTGCGACTCGCCGAACCTCTCACGAAAAGCCCGGTTGGCAAAGGCGACGTGGTAATCCGGCGTCAGCAGGCAGATCATCGGCGGCAGTGTTTCCAGAACCGCAAAGAACCTCTGCCGCTCGGCTTTCAGGGCTTCCTCCGCCCGCGTGCGCTCAGTGATGTCGACGGCAACGGCGATCATGCCGGTGATGTTTCCTTTGGCATCCCTCAAGGGATTGTATCGAGTCTCGAAAGTGCTGTCGTGAGGGTCCTCCAGAACGGCTGTGAACGTCTCGCCAGCCAGAGCCCGGTGGATCTGTTCTACGGTCCGGGCCCGCTCCGGCAACAATTCCCTGCAATTCTTGCCAACGAACTCGCCGGGCTTTCGGTCGGAAGCCGTGACGGCCTGGCCGGTATGCACCGTGAAGGTACCATTCGCATCTGTGGCGAACAAGACAACCGGTGCGTTCGCGGTCACTGTTTCCAGCAGGGCCGTGGACTGTGCAAGTTCCGCCGTCCGTTCCGCAACGCGCCGCTCGAGTTCCTGCTCGGCCATTTTCTGGTCATGAATGTCAGTTGCGGTGCCGATCCACTGGATGACCTCGCCTTTGTCGTTCCGGAGCGGCACCGCGCGAGTCAAATGCCAGCGGAACGCCCCATCGGCTCGGCGTAAGCGGTGCGCGATTTCATAAATCTGCCCGGTCGCGATTGCATGGCCCCAAGTGTCGAGCGTCGCCTCGAGGTCATTCGAATGGACGATGGAGGTCCAGTTCCATCCGTCAAGGTCGCTCCGGCTCGCGCCCGCGTACTCGAACGCTCTCGGGTTGTAATAGTCGCGGGCGCCCGTGGCTTGCGCGGTCCACACGATTTGCGGCATAGCCTCGGAGAGCCCCCGGAACCGTTGCTCGGAGGCCTTCAGGGCCTCCTCCGCCTGCTTGCGGTCCGTAATATCGATGGCGTAGAGGTTGACGTAGCCCGCTTGCAGAATGGGGGAAAGACTGAACAGATAGGTGCGGTCCGAGTACGTTTTCTCGATCTGGCGTGGGACTCCGTCCTTTAAGGCTGACACGGCCGGCTCTGCGATGTGGGCCGGAGCTTCGCCCACAACGGCACAACCCAGCATCCTCAGCAGTGCCTGGGCGGCAGGATTGGCGAAATCCACCAGGTGCCCTTGGCCAAGTCGCATCACGGGGTTTGGATTCTCGCCCGGAAAGCGTGCCGCCAACTCCAAGCCGGCCTCCAAGCGTTTCTGTTCCTCCACATGGATCTGCAAGAAATCGTTGGCTTCTTCTAACTGGGCCGTGCGCTCCCTCACGCGTTGTTCCAACTTTTCGTTAGCCTGGCGTAGGCCGTCCTCCGCCCCCTTGCGGCCTTCCAGGGCCTCGTTGAGGGCGCTGAGGACGTAGAGTACCGGCACTACAGTCCCCAGCGTGGCCATCGCCACGGAGCTCCAGTTGCCGAATGGCGCGCCGGGAAAGTAGTGTGGCAGGACATACCCGCTCTGCTCTAGGACGGCCAACAGCAGCGAGCCACCCAAGCAGACCGCCGTCATCATGCCTGCCGCAGGGGCGCCCAGGAGCCAGGCCGCTAGTATGGGCAGATTCACGTAATGCACGAGCGCAGTGCTCTGCACTCCACCGCCCAGCACAATGAACACTGTGGCGGCCACCCAGGTTCCCGCCAAAAACACCAGGCTGGCCCGCCGCAGCGAGCCACGGCGCAGGAGCGCCAGGGTAATTCCATAGATTAGGGTGAGGTAAAGGTTGGCAAGCGTGGAGCCGGCTTTCCTCGCTGCGAACAACGGCACGATGACCGGGATATGAACGATCCAGATGTAAAGCAGCAGTCCGACCACCAGACCATGCAGAGTTCGGGCCCGGATTTCGCCCGCCAGAGGGCCGCGCAGACGCAAGGCGTGGCCTATTTGAAAAAGGGACGATTTGATTCGGTTTGGCATGGTTGCACCACTTTCAGGCCGCAGAGTCGGCGTGGCAGGAACTCTACCAGATACGCAAGCCTGTCTCAACCCCGGGTCCTACGGATTCCTTTTCGCGGGGCACTCCACCTGAATCGCGCCCATGATACACTCTCTTAGAGGTCTGGCAACGGACCACTTATCACTGTGTCGCAGCAACATGAGAAGTTCCTATTACAGCAAAGTAGAAAGTTCCTGTTGAAAACCGGCAAACTAGCCGGATGAGCAAACAGGAGCTGCTGGTGATGAACACCAAGGAACGGGATCGGTTAAAGGTATTGCATGAGCTGAAGCAAGGACATTTCACGCAAGGGGCGGCGGCGCAGCAGTTGGGGGTAACGGAGCGCTGGGTGAGGAAGCTGCTGGTACGGGTGAAGAAAGAAGGTGACGGCGGTATCGTGCACCGGCTGCGCGGCCGGGCGTCGAATCGGCGCTTAGCGGAGAGTCTGCGCGCCAAGGTGCTGAAGCTGGTGAAAGCGAAGTACGGAGACTTTGGCCCCACGCTGGCCTGCGAGTACTTGGCGAAAGAGCACGCGGTGGAGGTGAGCAAGGAGACGCTGCGGCAGTGGATGATGGCCGCGGGGTTGCGGCGGGGGAAGCGGCGCCAAGTCGAGGAAGTGCACGTGTGGAGGCAGCGCCGGAGTTGCCGGGGAGAGTTGGTGCAATGGGACACCTCGGAGCACGACTGGCTGGAAGGGCGGGGACCGCGGCTGTACCTGGTGGCCATGATCGATGACGCCAGCAGCCAGGCCTACGCACGTTTTGTGGAGCAGGACAGCACGGAGGAGAACCTCCGCGTGCTGCGCAGCTACCTGGAGCGTTGGGGTCGGCCGGGAGAGTTTTACACCGACAAGAGCAGCCTGTTTACGGTGAACCGGCCCGTGGTCGAAGCCGCGGACGAAGCCGTAAAAGAGGAGTTGACGCAGATCGGGCGAGCCTTGCGGGAACTGGGGATTGGTTGGATCGCGGCGCACTCGCCCCAGGCCAAGGGTCGCATCGAACGCTTCTTCGGCACGGCGCAGGACCGCTTGGTGAAAGGGTTACGTCTGGCCAGGGCGGACACGCTGCCAGCGGCGCAGACCTATCTGGAGGAAGAATACTTGCCGCACTGGAACCAGACCTTCACGGTGTTGCCGGCGGGCAGCACGGATGCGCACCGCCCCCTGCGCGCGGAGCATGAACTGGCGGCGATCTTAAGTCTTGTGGAAGAGCGGAGGGTGACCTCCGACTATACGATTCGCTATCAGGGGAGGATCTATCAGATCGCGCGCGGAGATATCCGCCCCGGACTGCGGGGCGGTCGGGTGCGGGTGGAGCAACGCCTGGACGGGAGCATGGCGGTGAAGTTTCGTCAGTACGGCCTGAGCGTGGCGGAGTGCCAGCCACGACCGAAAACTCCCCCACCCCCGAAACGAGAAAGCGCGCCGAAGCCTCGCCCCAAGGCTGTGCATAACTGGATGAAGGGTTTCGACTTGCACGAGAGTCCTCCCTTGGGAGTGATTCTCCCGCAAGCGAGACGGGGTGGGTCGCCGACGTTCTTTGGCGGCTAACCTCCGTCGCCCTACGGGCTCCTCCGGTTAGCCGCCAAAGAACGAAAAGCGGAACTTTCTACTTTGCTCAGATTAGGAACTTTCTACTTTGCCTTGACAGACCACTTATCACTGACAACTGAAACTCACCATGTTCTATGCCGCGGTCCTCATCCTGATTGTCCTCGTGCTTCTGACGGTAAGTGTGACGCGCATGGTAAAGCTCAAGAGCCATGCGGATTTCATGGTGGCGGACCGCAAGCTTTCGGCGGCGGTGCTGGTCTTCACTCTCTTATGCTCGTGGATCGGAGCGGGCAGCCTTTTCGGGGGCGCGGAGTTCGCTTATCGCAGAGGCTTGGCTTCCCTATGGCTGCCGGCGGGAGGCTGGGCCGGCTTGTTGGTGGTCTATTTCATTGCCGGGCGCGCGCGGGCCTTCGCACAGTACACAGTCCCTGATCTCTTGGAGGTCAGGTACAGTCCCATTGCGCGTATTTTGGGAACCCTGTGTATCATCGTCTCCTACACCGCCATCGTCAGTTACCAGTTCCGCGGGGGCGGACGAATTCTGAATCTCGCATTCGGGGTCAGTGAGAGGACAGGCACGTTCATTTTGGCCGGATTTGTGATCTTGTTCACAGCACTGGCGGGAATGTCGTCGGTGGCCTATACGGACGTGGCCATTGGGCTGCTCGTCACGGCGGGATGCATCATCGCCTTACCGGCGATGCTCCAGCGCGTGGGCGGTTGGAGCGCCTTGCATACTGCGTTGCCGCCCGAGCACTTCACGCTTCGGGGTGGCATGACGTGGGGCGAAGTGCTCGGCTATTTCTTTCCCACCTTCACCCTCATGGTCGGAAATCAGAGTTCTTATCAGAAGTTCTTTTCAGCCCGCAGCGAACGTGACGCACGCCTTTCGGTGGTCGGTTGGATCGTTGGGACATTGTTTCTTGAAACAATCATCGTGCTTTTGGCCATGGTAGGGGGAGTGCTATTCCGCACTGAAATCGAATCCGGCGGGGTTCCGGCTTGGGGGATCGTGCCCTACGCCGCACGCCATGGAGTTACACCGCTGGTCGGGGCCATATTTCTCGGCGCCGTGTTTGCCAAGGTGCTGTCTACCGGAAACAACTACCTGTTTTCGCCCGCCACCAACGTCGTTCATGATGTGTTTCAACGCTTGTACTGGAAGGGGGCGAGCGACCGGACCTTGCTGTTGCTTTCACGCATGACCGTGGTGGCTCTCGGACTGGTCGCGCTGGCGCAAAGTTTTCAGCCCTCGGTCCTTGCCACAGCAGTCTATGCTTACGATGTCTATGGGGCAGGCCTAACGCCGGCGGTCGTGGCGGCCTTCTTTTGGAAGCGCACCACCACCGCCGGCGGCCTGAGTTCGATTGGCGCCGGCACGGGGGTGGCGGTGGTGTGGAAGGTGTTGGGCTTGGATGCGCGTGTCCCCATGATTTTTCCTGCGCTGGCAGCTTCGCTGCTATGCTTGATCGGTGTGAGCTTGCTTACCGCGCCGCCGCGCAATGAACAATGGAAACCGTTTTTCAAAGAGCAGTGAAGAGTGAAAAGTAGCTGTCAGCCGTCAGCTATCAGCTTTCAGCGAGGAACACCTGCCGGTTGGCAGTGGTATCCCCGCTCTCCGGAAGGCGCTATCGGCGGACAACGCACCACCGACAACTGACGACTGACAACTGACAACTTCTGTGAGGAACCATGGAACTCGAGCTGATTCAATCAACGCTTCGCCAAAACGGGCTGGACGGTTGGTTGTTTTACGACCACCACCGTCGCGACCCCATTGCTTACCGCGTGCTGAAGATTAATCCGCCGATGTGTACGCGGCGGTGGTTTTATCTGATTCCGGCCAAGGGCGATCCCAGCAAGCTTGTTCATCGCGTGGAGCGGCACAACCTGGACGGTTTGCCCGGCCGGGAGGTCGAGTACTCCACCTGGAAGGAACAACACCAAGGGCTGAAGGAAATTCTGAATGGCAAGAAGCGTATTGCAATGCAGTATTCGCCTCTTAACAACATCCCGTACGTGGGCCTCGTGGATGCCGGAACGATTGAGCTGGTGAGGAGTTTAGGGGTGGAAGTGATCTCATCGGCCGACCTGGTGCAATTGTTTGAGGCGCGATGGTCCGAAGACGCTCTGGCGTCGCACTTGGAGGCGGGCAAGGTGGTGCACGCCGCGGTACGCGCGGGTTTCGCCGCTATCCGCGATGCGGTGCGGTCCGGAAAGGGAATCAGTGAGTACGACGTGCAGCAAGAAATGCGGCGGGTCTTTGACGCGGGCGGCGTGATCATGGATGAAGGGCCTGTGGCGGCGGTCAACCGAAACTCCGCGAACCCTCACTATATGCCGGAGCGCGACAACTCGGCATCGATCGGCGCTAATGATTTTGTGCTGCTGGACGTCTGGGGAAAGATGAACAGGCCCGGCGCGGTCTATTTCGATATCACCTGGACGGGTTTCGTCGGCGCGGAAATTCCGCGCCGCTTTGTTGACGTCTTCGAGATCGTGAAGGAAGCGCGGGACGCCGCCGTGAATTTCGTGCGGGCTGCCATGACAAGCGGGCGGACCATTCACGGCTACGAAGTGGATGATGTGGCGCGCCAGGTTATCACGCGCCACGGATACGGGCCTAACTTCGTGCATCGCACGGGGCACTCCATCGGCGAGGATGTTCACGCCAACGGAGCCAACATCGATAACTTCGAAACGCGCGATACCCGGCCCATCATTCCCGGAATTTGTTTCTCGATCGAGCCCGGCATTTATCTCGAGGAGTTCGGTGTGCGCAGCGAGGTGAACATGTTCGTTGAGCCAGCGAGCGCGCGCGTGACCGGCGAGGTGCAGACGGCCATCGTTCCGATTCTAGGCTAGTGCCTGCTGACGAAAGTTCGCGGCATATTGCGGAGCGCCGGGAAGGGCGGGGCTTCAGCCCCAGGCCTTGAAATGAACCTCTGCTTCGGGAAATTGCGGAGCGCCGGGAAGGGCGGGGCTTCAGCCCCGCCATGGAAAACCGCTTGTGACTGGGGGCTTTAGCCCCTGAGGCAACACTGCTTCAGGGCCTAAAGGCCCAACTCGTGGGGTTCGCGCAGGCGGGCTGAAGCCCCGCCCTTCCAAGGGTGGTAGGGGCGCCTGGGAATGTCGCGGATCATGTCCGATTCTTGTATCCGCCCCTTCAGGTGTGTTAGCTTGTTTGTTTAGTAGTTCGTCAGTATCCCGCGCTTGGCGCGTGACTTAGAACTATGGCCGGAAAAGTTATCGCCGAAGATCGTGCCCCTGAAAAGGCCAAAGTCTCCCCGGGCCATCCACCTACCTTCACACTCGTGCGGCTGTGCGTCGCAGCTTGGCTCATCCCTGGGTTGGGTCACCTGCTGGTGGGAAGGCGGTGGCGGGCACTGATCCTTTTCGCCTCGATCATGATCATGTTCGCGCTGGGTCTGGCGATGCAGGGGCAAATCTTCTCGACCAGTTCCGCCTCTTATCTTGAAGTCCTGGGCCACTACGGCGAATTGTGCGTGGGCCTGGCGTTGCCCGCGGCGGGGTTTTTCGGCTACGGGGGCGGCGACCTGTTCTTCGTCAGTTCTGACTTTGGCACTGCCTATCTGGTGGCCGCAGGCATGCTCAACGCCCTAGCGGTTTTGGATTGCTTTGACATCGCCATGGGACGAAAAAAGTGACGAGTGACGAGTGACAAGTGACGAGCCAAAAGCAGAAAGCAGAAAGCAGAAAGCAGAAAGCAGAAAGCAGAATCTTGGGCTCAGGGGCTGGTTTTGGCAAGCACTAGACCTGCTTTTCCCTGGCACCTGATACCCGTCACCTGACACCCGGCGGCTGTGTTTCGGCTCGTCACTCGTCACTCATCACTGATCTTATTATGTCTTTGACACACTTTCCGGCTCTCGTTATATTCTCCTTCCTGGTCTCGGTGGTATTCGGAGTTCTGGCCAAGGATACGCCCCGCGAGCGGTTGGTTTACGGGGCGAAGGTTTTTGGCGCGTTTGTGGGCACCGCGGTAGTGCTGGGCTGGTTGATGTACTTCTTCCCCAGGTAGTTTTGGCCTGATGCAGAGCTACACACAGATTGCCTTTAACGGCGCCATGGCGCTGCTCATGGGGATGTTGATCGGCGTCGAGCGCGAGCATGCCCACAAGGACCTTCCCTGGTTCGCGGGAATACGGACTTTCCCTCTTATCACCCTTTTGGGTTTTCTTTGCGCACTGGCGGCACAGTCGGGAGAGAAGTGGATGCTCCCCGTGGGGCTGGCGGGAGTCAGTGCCGTCGCCGTGGTGGCCTACATTGTTAGGGCTGAAGGGCCCAACAAGGGCGCCACGACAGAGTTCATGGCCTTGCTGGCGTACGTCTTTGGTGCGCTATCGGCCCTGGGTTACGTCGTCCCGGCGGCCATCTTCGCCGTCGTGGCCACTCTCTTACTTTCCATCAAAGCCCCGCTGCACCATTTGGCAGAAGCCATTCAGGAAGATGAGATTTACGCCATCCTGAAGTTCGGGGTGGTCAGCGTGATTATTTTGCCTCTCCTGCCTGATCGGGTGTTTGGGCCGTTCAAGGTGCTGAACCCCCGCCTCATCTGGTGGGTAGTGGTGCTGATCTCGGCGCTGAGCATGGTCGGCTATGTTCTGATGCGATTCCTGGGGGCGAGGCAGGGAATTGCTGTGACCGGCCTCCTGGGCGGCATCGCCTCGAGCACCGCGGCCACTTTCGGCCTTTCCAACCAGGCGCGCACAGAAGGGGAATCTCTCGCCAGGTATTTCGCGCTGGGCATCACCATCGCCTCCACGATTATGTTCATCCGCATGTATATCATTGCCGTGGTGGTCGATCATGGCCTGGCAAAGGCATTAGCTCTGCCTATGGCAGTTCCGTTCGTGCTGGGCACCGGAATCGCCATCTTTCTTTGGGAGCGAAGGACCAGTGAACGAGAGGCGGCACTGCACGTGAAGAATCCCATGGACTTGTGGAGCGCTATTAAGTTTGCGGCCATCTTCGCCGTGGTGATGTTTGCCTCGAAGGCCGGCTACGAGTACTTCGGAACTTCCGGGATCTATGTGACCAGCGTCCTCGCGGGCCTGGTGAACCCTGACGCTTTCATCATCTCCGCGGCGCAACTCGCCTCCGTGAAAACGCTTGCGCCGAATACCGCCAACGCCGCCATTATTGCCTCGTGCGCCAGCAACACTCTCGCCAAGGGCGGAATCGCGTTGATGTCCGGCGGGCGCCCGCTCGGCCGTGTCATCATTCCCATATTCTCTATCCTGACGCTTGCCTCAATCGCCGTCTGCTTTTGGGCGGCGCGGTAGCGCAGGCCTGCTGTTCAAGCTCTGCGGCTCTTCCGGTTCTCAGTTCCCAGATGTGCGTGTTCTCACCGGAAGATTTCCTCCACGTCGCGTTTGCCGTGAATGACCCGCAGCACCAGTATTTCTTCGGCTGCCACAAGGCGATAGAAAACAACATACGAGCCCACGGGAAAGCTGCGATAACCCGGCCGGATTTCATCGCGCTGCCGGCCTAGATAAGGGTTCTTGGCAAGGCGCGAGAAGAAAACGCCAAAGCGATCGAGGAACAACTCGGCGGGCTCGATGCTCTGGCTTTCCTTGGCGACGTAAAGCCAGATATCGTCGAGGTCCGCCTCGGCTTCTGAGGATATGTGCAGATCGGCCATGAGAGGGTGCGGGTCAACGCGGATTATTCAGGCGAGTTCTTCCGCGTCGCTTCACGCCCGCGATAAACTCCGTAATGGATTCGGGGCCAAGGCGACGGCCTTCACCGCGTGCGAAAGAAGCCTCGGCCGCGTCGAGTTCAATCAGCAGCTCAGTGCGGCGTCGCTGCCGCTCCTCCCACAGGCGGAGTGCTTCGCGGGCGGCGTCTTCGGGCGTCGTAAAACGGCCACTGGAGATCCCCTCGCGGATGAAGGCTTCTTGTTCTGGGGTAGCGACAATGCGTACTTCCATAGCCTCAATTGTGGTCCGCCTCCTTAGCCTTGTCAAGGCCCGCCTCCAAACGCCTGGCAGGTCCTCACGGCTGAGCCCGATGGGGATAGGCACCCCGTGGTCCAGTTTTTCCGGCAGAAAGCGGTGGTGATGGATGCGGGTCATTCTTAGCGCCCTTTGACCCCCAGGTAAGACTTGACGAAATATGGTGCATTTACCGTATTTATGAGATGGTTTTGAAGAAATCTGCGCCCCCGGAGAGCAGCGCCAGTGACGCGGCCAATTCGCCGACTCAGCCTCGATTCTCGGGCAGGGTCATCATCTGGATGGGCAGCAGCGTGCGCAGGCCTGCTTGTCAAGGTCTATGGCTCTTCCGGTTCGCAGATGCGCGTGTTCTCATCGGCGGCCAGGCGCACCCGGTCGAGGCCGAGGCGGTACATGGCGATTATTTACCCGCTGTCGTCGCGGCGTGCAAGGCGCTCCGAAAGACCGCAGACCTTGAAAAGCAGGTCTGCGCTACTCGCTCTGGACGGAATCCGAGGCTATTTTAGGTGAACGACGGGTCCGGAGCAGTTGTAAAGGCGTATGAACGTATTGACGTCGCGCGGTGTGAGTTTCGTGTTGATGTGCACTGAGGAGCTCTCAGCAGGAAACAGTGTCGGCCCGGCCGATGGGTTCGCCGCCCCCAGCGAGAGGTTCGCCGGCGCCTCAGTAGTCGTCTCGTGCAGTATGGGGATCATGACGTCTTTCGAACCGTTGCTGTGACCGTTGATGCCCAGGGCATGCCCCAGCTCATGCAATAGGGTGAAGCGCATCTGAGTTCCGGACCAATGGTGGGAGTTGTCCAAGACAATGGAAGCCGTGTCGAGGCGCTGGAAAGCCCGATCGCCTTCCTTCCCCACCACGGCAAAACTCCGCTCCGTACCCGCCCTTCCTCCCTGCAAGCCGGCCCAACTCATTATGATATTCGCCTCCTGCCGCGTGGGAACCTGTCGCAGCGGAATCACATCATTCCACGCAGCCAACGCTTCTTGCAAAGCTGCCTGCCATTTTTCCGGTGGGCTGTCGGCATATACCTTGACGGGAAACTGGGTCCACAGCGACCCCGCGGAGGGCCCCGCACTTTCCTGGTAATAGTCCCCGGCCTTCGGCACGTACCGGGAGCGACGCAACGAGTCGGGGAGTAGAGGCATCTTCTCAAGGGTCTGCAGTCTTTCCTGGGCTTGCGTCATCTCCTCCTTCGATTCAGGGTCCATACCCACCAACTCAACAAACCTGCGCCAGTCGCCGATGGCCACCTGCCGGTCCACCATCTCGTTGGCCAGTGCCCGATAGTAAACCGCTCTTATATCCTTGGGATTTTGTTCAAGGGCGCGGGTCAGCACGGCCACGGAATCCACAAAGTGTCCGCGGTCCAAAAGCCTAATGCCCTGTTGAAGAAAGGATCCAGACGGGTCACGGCCGCTGGCGATCACGGCGAGGCCCAGCACTGCCGTGCAGACTAGTTTCAACGACCTACGACGGTGAATTCGCCTCACGATGCCGGCACGTCTCCAGGCCGCCCAGCATAGCACTTGATGTGAGCTCGAGTCGATCAATCTGTGACGCATGCTCGCGGGTGAGAAACGGTTCGGGAAACGTGAGAAACGGGGGAGAAACGGTCAGGTTCCTCCCGCGGAGATGCGGCACCTGACGCTGTTTCCCCAGTTCGTCTCCCATACGCAAGTGACGCCGACGCCTAGGGCAGCATACCGCTGATTCTTGTCGAGCGTCGCAAGTGGACTCCCTGACCGCATTGCCAGTTCGACGTAAAGCGCCTCGTAGGATGCCAAGCCGTGTTGACGGCAAAGCGCTTGGACGTCGTGGATCAGGGAAACACCAGGAGAGCGTGACCGAGGCATCCAGGACAATCCAACTCACGGGCGCGCCTCATCGCGGAGTTGCTTGATGGTGATTCCGCCGAGGGAAAGGTGGTGTGTCTTGCCGAAATTCTTGAGCCGCTCAATGGCCGCTTGCCGGTCATCCCCGGCCGGCTCAGCCGCCGTGTGCCGCGCCTGCCACACGGCGACGGCTTCCGAAAGCACCTCTTCGGTATTCGCCGGAGCGGACAGCCTCTTCGACGATGCGCTCGATCCGGGGGGAAGATGGACAGTGACCAGGAACCTCCTTACTCCGAATGCTAGTGAGCTGTAACCTCTAATTCTTGGCAAGGGTTACGCGACATTGGCTGGTTGTAGGGGTACGGCTTGCCGTACCCTCTTGTTTCGGTGGCGCGATAAAGACGAAGAGGGTACGGCAAGCCGTACCCCTACAGCCAGGGCGCAGACCCTCTCTGGCGAATGGCGCGCGACGTAGAAGTGCCGATGTTTGCAGTCACATCTATTCCCCTTGTGGCGGGCTGGCCGAGCAGGGCGACGGTATTCGGGAGAGTTGTGGCTTTTCTTGCATTTTTTGCTTGACAAACTCCAGGACATGTGATAGCCTACAAGCATGAGCATTTTGTGGACGCATTGTCGTGGGCAGGCTGCGGACCGCGAGGAAAAGCGCAATAGTCTCGGCACTGGGGAAAACCGGGGTCCGAAAAAAACAAAAAATAGTACGATCGAAGCCAATATGTTATTGAAAACAAAGAAGGAGACGTCAGAAACGAGCTAAAACGAACCCTAAACGAACCCGATTTGAGCGCTCAAATGCGTGAAATAAACCCAAAATTCGACCTTTTTGACATCGCACACTCTGGGGCGGGGGATCGGATCGGGAGGCATGCGGCAGGGATCGAAATTGCCCGGTTGGGGGAGACCCGGAAAGCCGCGACAAAACATCAAAACAGTGGAAACGAAGCTAAGAAGTATCTGAAAACAAAGGACATCACTTTTTTGAAGGCTGCAAATGATGCGCGTTTTGGGTGCAAACCGGCACAAATTCCGCCCCTAGGGGAGCGAAAGCCGCGCAGTTTGCGCAAAACGAGCCGACGCTTTCGCGTGGAGAGGCAAGGACAAAAAGTCGGCTACGCAAGGTTTGGGTTTTTCGTGCCTGCCGGTAAAAAGATGTGCGGACTTGGGGTATGTAGCGGCGGGTTTACCCCGCCACATCTTCTTTGTTTTTCAACGTCCGGTGGCGGCGTAAAGCCGCCACTACGGCTTTTTCCGCTGCCTGCTAGACGGAAAAGAATGCCAGGTAAGGCTCGTCCTTTGCTTCGCGCAGGAGCAGCAGCGCCAATTCGCGGGCGTGATAGTCGCCCCACATGGAAGACTCTCCGCAGGGGCTGTGGCGACCGGGAGAGATGTAATCCCAGCCGCGGGGGCGGTGATAGACGCTGTGAAGGATCAAGCCCTGGTGCTTTGGTTGGGTCGAAAGGTAAGGCTCGTCAAAGAGCGTATTCGCGATGGTGAGGGCGGCCTGGCGATAGCGAGTTGCCGGCTCGCCGTTTTCGTGCCGCGATCGAAGATAATTCCCCAGGCGCCAGAGTCCTTGCGCGGCAATGGCTGCGGCTGAACTATCCACCGGCTCGAAGTCGTTGAGCGGATCGGCCGGTTTATTAGCCCAGTCATCTAGCTTATAAAGGTGCGGCGCGCCGGTATCCCAGTAGGGGATGCCGTCTTGCGCGGCTTGCTCGAGGTAGTAGTCGCAAGTTGCCCGAGCGGCGCGCAGCATCAGGTTCTCCACCTTCTCACGTCCGCCCAGCGGCTCTAATTCCGCCTCCGAAAGCGTCTGAAGGAATTCCAGTTCTTCGGCGTAGCCGCACATGATCCAAGCCAGCCCGCGCGTCCAGGTGGTGAAAGGCGAATATCCCTGCTGGGTGGCGGGGCAACGGTAAATGCCGTTGCCGAAAATCGACTCGTGCGCCACGCGCCCACGCACGTCGTACACGTCGCGACCTTCACCGTAATAGACGGAAAACTCCGCCGTCACCGCGGCATGGTGCACGAGGCGTTCCAAGAGCGAAATGCGCCGGTCATTCTCACCCGCCAGCAGATGTCCCAGGCGGTGTGCGAGAGCCAGCGAGCGCAGGGAGCGAATGGTGTCCGCGAAGAGCGAGTGCGGGCCGTTGAAAGAATAGACGAAGCCCCGGCCGTCGTGGATTTGGGACCAACGCGAAGCCTGCACGGCCCCGCTCACCTTCAGCGCCAGGGCGTAAAAGCGGCGTTCGTCCGGGCTGGCCGCAATCCTTCCTTCGGAAGCGAGGCGCAGCAGGTTGCCGTAGGAGCTGACGCAGTTGAACCCGTGATCGTGCACGCCGGTGTGGGTGAGGTGCGGTGTCATGCGCTCCAGGGTGTTGCGCCGTCCGTACTCCATGAACCACTCGTCGCCCGTGGCGTCGTGCTGGAGGAGTGCGGAACCGTAAAGGAAGCCCTGCGTCCAATCAGTCCATTCGCGCGCCGCGTAGACGCCCTGGATTGTAAAGACGGGTGATCCGCGCGCCGCGTCGAAGGTCTTTTCGATGGCGCGGATTTTTCCGGCGGATAATTCGAAGAGGCGTTCGATTCGAGGCCGGAGGTTTTCAGGTGTAAGTTCTGTGTTGATGCGGATCATGGTGGATTCGTAGGCGCGGCCCGCGTGACCGCCCGCCGCGCAACCACGAGGATTGCCCTATGGCCGATTAGAGCCGCCGCACGTGAAAGCCGCCGTCCACGTTGATGACTTCGCCGGTGGAAAAGGGCAAACGGTCGTCGGCGATGGCGGCCACGGCGCGGCCCACATCCTCCGGCGTTCCCCATCGAGCGAGGGGCATCAAGCCTTCGGCAATCATGGCATCGTACTTCTCTTTCACAGGGCCGGTCATGTCCGTAAGCACAATCCCAGGGCGGATCTCGTACACGTTGATTCCGTACTCGGCCAGACGCGTGGCAAAGAGTTGCGTCATCATCGAGAGCGCAGCCTTGCTCATGCAATAATCGCCTCGGTTCACACTGGGGGCGTAAGCGGAGACAGAAGAGATATTGACGATCTTCGGCTTGCGGCTTTTCTGCGGCCTCGAGCCTAAACCTCGAATCCAGATATTCGCCATCGCCTGGGTGAGGAAATAGGGCCCGCGCACATTGATGTTCATCAGCCGGTCAAAACTCTCTTCGCCGGCTTGTAGTAAATCGAGTCTCACCTGCGGGGCTACACCGGCGTTGTTAACCAGGAGATCGACCCAACCAAAGCCTTCCTGAACCGCTTGCAAGAGGCCCGCGCGATCCGAGGCGTTTGAGATATCCGCTCGGAAAACTCCGCAGCGCGGCGAAACGCTGTTCTTGGGGGCGGCGGGTGTGCTTTCAAGCGCTGCCTGCTCGCACAGCGCTGCGCATTCGATGGCCGACTCGCGGCTTTGGACGTAGTTGATGGCAACGCTGAATCCCAGGCGCGCCAGCTCAATCGCGATGCCGCGCCCGATTCCTCGCGAAGCGCCGGTGATGAGAGCCACGGGTTGAGCTACCGCCGCCGCAGCATTCCGTTCCTCGACCTTCCGAGCGGCTGGGCGCGGGGGCTGAGGAATCTGCCCCCCCGCCGCTGGAGGCTTGGCAATTTGCGCTTTCTTCGCTTGTAGTTCCTTCGCCTCCGGACGCCCTTTGTAGAATGGGTCGAGCGGATAACAACCCGAGACGAACCCCTGCCGCGGGCCATTGGTGCAGTCGCTGAAAGTTCGGCAGATTCTCTTTCGATCCAGCCGGCCTTTCTCAAGGACGTCTGCAGGGAACTCCGGGTAGGCCAGCATCATCCGGCCCAGGCCGACGAAATGCGTCCATCCCGCCCTCACCGCCGCTTGCGCGAAGTGCGGGAGGTAGTCTTGAAGATAGGTTCCGCCTGAGGAAACAAAAACCAACTCGGGTACAGAAGCTTTCAATTCCGCAGCCGCGGCCCACATCCGGACCGCACCCTGGAGCGGGTCTTCGGGAGGCAGATAAGTGTCGCACGGCGGAAACAGGGCCGGCCGCTGCAAATGCGGGGAGTAATAGGGGCTGCCGGCGCTGATGTTCACCAGATGCACATTCAATGAACTCAGGAGAGTCAGCACACGCCTCGCCTCCCCAAGGTCGGAGCGAACCGGGTTTTGCGTGTCTACCCCAAAGCCCCACGTATAGGGCTGTTGGCCGGGAGTACTGGCCGGTACACCCCGCTTCGTTTGAGCATCCGGCACGAACGGAACCGAGTCATAGGCGCTCAGACGGACGCCGATCTCGAGCCCGGGGGCCGAGGAGCGAACGGCATCCACCAGCCCGCGCAAGAAGCGGGTGCGATTGTCAAATGAGCCCCCATAGGGCCCGGCGCGATGATAAGCGCTCAAGAGTTCGTGCCCGAGGTAGCCATGGCAGTGCTTCAGGTCCACAAAATCAAAGCCGCTCTCTTGGGCCAAACGCGCTGCCCGGCCGAACGCCCCGACGATGCGGATGAGCTCCTCATCAGAAACCGCCGGGACGTTGACGCAGGCTGGGTACTTGATGTCCAGAATCGGATGGTGATACGCAATGATCGGCTCTAAGCGGGCTTCCTCGCGCGGCCGGCAGAAACGTCCGGAGTGCGTAAGCTGAAGGCCGATGACAAGGTCCGCGCTCTCGCCGAAGCGCTCATGGTGAGCCTTGACCATCTGGCGGCGCAACTCCGCCAGAGCGGGCGCCGTGCGCTCGTTCAAAAGCAATTGGTGCGGGTTGGCCCGCGCTTCGGGAAGCACCGCCACGGCTTCGCATCCCCAGAGCAGTTTGGCGCCGCTCACTGCGAACCGCATCCAGCGCCGGCGGGTTAAGTCCGAAGGTGCGCCATCCGGCTGGGCGTCCCAGCCTTCCATGGGCTGCACGGCAAAGCGGTTTCCGACCCGGCGCTCTCCCTTCAGCCAGGGCACCACAATCGGGGCGGCAAGCGGCGAGGCCGGGGCGCAGAGAATCGCCTCGTCCACAGGCAGGTCCCATCCCAGCCGCCTGAGATGACTGGCCAGCTCCTGCGAGGTGCGAAAACTTGCTACACGAGGATAAGGCTGTTCGGGCATGCGTGTAAGATCATAGCACGGAGAAGGAGGGCTGAAGGCAGAAAGCAGAAAGCAGAAGGCAGGCGGCAGAAAGCGGAAGGCAGAAAGCATGCGCACTCCCTGCTGCCACCTGCCCATCTGCCCACCTGCCCGTTTGCCCACCTCCCGACCTGCCTACAGAAATCTCAGCGCGAGGATTCTGCATCAATACTGGGGACAGGTTTCCCGAAGCTGAACCGATTTTTGGAACTTTTCGCAGGTGGGACGGGAATCCCGAACGAGGGAGTCGTGAAAGGTTAGTGTATCGGGCGGAAATCCTTTACAATATCAGGCACCTTCGGTAGGTCATTGGAGGCAGTGAGTAATCCAGCCGCGAAACAGCGATAAAAGACTGAAACCGACAGGATGGATCATGGGAGGAAGCATGAGAAAGGCAAGGGTAATAAGGGCACGGGCGGCATTGGTATGCGCAATGGTTGTTTCATTCGCTTTGATCTCTAGAGGGCAACAGAGGGACGTCGTGCCGGCGCGCGTGACGCAGGCTGTGGACCCTGAGAACCGGGTTACACTGCGGGGGAACACTCACCCATTGGCGCGTCCCGAATTCGACCAAGGGGCGGCGCCCGATAGCCTGGCCACGGAACGTATGTTGCTGGTCTTGAAGCGCTCGACTGAGCAGGAAACCGCGCTGCGGAATCTTCTGGACGCACAGCAAACCAAGTCGTCCCCCAACTATCACATGTGGCTCACTCCCGAGCAGTTTGGCCGGCAGTTCGGCCCTGCCGATGCCGATATTCAGGCGGTGACGGATTGGCTCACGTCACAAGGCTTCCAAGTCAATCGTGTGGCAGCGGGCCGCACGGTGATTGAGTTCTCCGGTACGGCGGGCGCGGTGCGGCAAGCCCTGCATACGGAGATCCACAAGTATGTGGTGAACGGCGAAGAGCACTGGGCCAACGCCAGCGATCCGCAGATTCCCGCCGCGCTGGCGCCCGTGGTGGCGGGTTTTGCCTCGCTGAACAATTTCCCTCGAAAGCCTATGATCCACCGGCTGGGCACGTTTTTAAAGGAGAAAGCCACCGGAATGGTAAAGCCGCTTTTCACGTACCCGTACATGAGCGGTTACCTCCTGGGCGTCGGCCCCGGGGACTTTGCCACCATTTACAACCTTTCCCCTCTGTATAGCGCAAGCACCAACGGTTCCGGGCAGTCGATTGCCGTAGTCGCTGAGACCAACATTAATCTTCAGGACGTATCGGACTTTCGCACTATGTTCCACGTGCTTCCCCTAAACAACTTGCCGACAGTCATTCTGAACGGCCCCGACCCGGGGATCATCCCGCCCTCGATCACAGGAGACGAAACTGAGTCCGACCTCGATGTCGAGTGGGCCGGTGCGGTCGCGCCATCCGCCACGATTGACCTTGTTGTCTCGGAGGGAACCGAGGTTACAGCAGGCGTCGATCTTTCTGCCCTTTATATCATCGACAATAACCTCGCTCCGGTCATGAGTGAGAGCTACGGCGCCTGCGAGGCTAACTTGGGGGCAGGTGGCAATGCCTTCTACAGCAACGTATGGGAGCAAGGGGCTGCGGAGGGCATTACGATAATTGAGGCCGCAGGTGACAACGGCTCGGCAGGGTGCGATGCCTACGGGCCGAGCCAGGGCGACACTGCAGCCGTATTTGGCTTGGCCGTCAGCGGGAACGCTTCCACACCCTTCAACGTTGCGGTGGGTGGGACGGACTTTAACGACTCCAGCAGTGTCTCTACGTATTGGTCCCAGACCAACAATTCCACCACGCAATCCTCCGCCAAATCTTACATACCCGAAATGACTTGGAATGATTCCTGCGCAAGCACCGGGTCCTTGAGTGCCTGCACGACGGTATCCGCTGAGGGAACTGATGTCGTGGGTGGAGGCGGTGGGGAAAGCAACTGTACCAGTTACGTTGGCACCTTCACTCCCCTCGGTTACGAATGCACTGGAGGCTATGGCAAACCTGTCTGGCAGACCGGAACCGGCGTGCCTGCCGACGGCGCGCGCGACGTACCTGACGTTTCGATGTTCGCCGGCGATGGCTTTGTTAGCGGCAGCTTCTACATTTTCTGCGAAGTGGACGCCAACGACGTGTCGGCAGGCGCCAGCGCCACCTCTTGCGATTTGAACTCGCCCTATTTGGATTTTCAGGGGGCCGGGGGAACGTCCGGGTCAGCGCAGGTCTTCGGCGGCATCATGGCGCTGGTCAACCAGAAGTACGGCCGGCAGGGCAACGCAAACTACGTCTTGTACCCCTTAGCGGCGAAGGGCGGGGCGAGTTGCGATTCGACCGCGTCAGCCGTCAGCGACACTTCCTGCATCTTTTATGACATTCAAACCGGCAACAACTCGGTGGCCTGTGTGCTCGGCTATCCGAACTGCAACAGTTCATCGGTGACCAGCGACTACGGAATCCTGGTAAATCCCAACACGGCGCTCCCTCAGGCAGCCTGGCTGACCACTCCCGGCTATGACCTGGCCACCGGGTTGGGCACGGTGAATGCGGCGAATCTGGTCTCGCAGTGGAATACGGTCAGCTTCACGCCCACGACGACGACACTCACGATCGCCCCGCCGGCAGGCTACAAGTTGTCTAACATTCCGCATGGCCAGGCGGTGACCATCGGGGTCAACGTCACTCCTTCAGCCTCTACTGGCGATGTCGCGCTGCTGGGCGGGCCGGCCGGCTACAACGCCTCGTGCCCTCCGAGCACTTCAACCGCCTGCAATCTAGGCATTGATTTCGCGACCTTGTCCAACGGCTCCGCCTCCGGGTCCACCACGATGCTGCCTGGCGGGACCTATGACGTGACGGCGCGTTACGCGGGCGACGGAACGCATGCCGCGAGCACTTCTTCGCCGGTCCAAGTCACTGTGGCTGCGGAAAACAGCAATACGTTCCTGGAATTGGTCACGGAAGATTGCAACTACAATATCACCTATGTCACCACAGGGTCTTTTGTCTATGGGAATAGCATCAGTTGTTCCACCGGTCTCATAAGTCAATATTGGTTGGTGATGAATGTAACCAACAGCACGGGCAGCCTTAACGCTTCCGATCCCTACGGGGTCGCGGGCACCTGCTTTGAGAGCCCTGTGTACCAATGTCCTACCGGGCAGCAGGTGACGGTGACGCTCAACGGAGCCAGCCTGCCGCCCACAGCGGACGTAGGTGCGCCCTCGAGTTACAACGGGACATACAACTTGAGCAGTCAAGGGACCGCCGAAGATAATTTCATCCAACTTCCCGTGGGCATAGACTCCCTGGTCGCTACTTACGAGCCTCACCCGGTCCCACCGAACAACAGCTACAACACGAGCGCCTCCGCCCCCGTTGGGGTTACCATCACCAAGGCTGCGACCGGCACTACCGTTTCCCCATCTTCGTCAACTACCACTTCCGGCGCCACCGTGACCTTAACCGCTACGGTGAACACCACGAGCCTCGGTCTTGCGCCCTCTGGCACGGTGGCGTTCTTCAACGGCAGTAATCAGATCAGCGGCACGCCCACTTACACATCTGCGACTGGCTCGCCCGTCGGCATCCCAGCTTCGCTGACTGCGACCCTCTCAACATCTTTCACGGCGAACGCCAGCATCACCGCGACCTACAGCGGCGACGGGAATTACACGACTTCGACCTCGTCGGCGGTGCCCATAACCATCACGGCCACACCCAACTTCAGCTTGAGCGCCTCGCCCAGCAGCTTTACGATTACGTCGCCGGGCTCGTCCGGGACCACAACCGTTTCGGCGAGCCCCGTTAACGGATTCACCGGCACGGTGAGCATCACTTGTACGCTGCAAGCGAGGATGACTTATAGCACTTGCACCCTGTCCACCAGCACGCTTACCCCGGGCGGCCCAGGCTCGCAGTTGACTGTGGCCACCACGGCCCCATCCGTTGCGTTGCGCTTGCCCAACCGGCCGCGCTGGTTCCTGCCGGGAGCGGGAGTTCTGCTGTTTGCTTGGATCCTCCTACTGATTGCGGCCGGAAAGCATCGCCGCGTGAAGCTGGCCTTCGGCCTGCTCGTCTTTGCGATGCTGGCCGCAGGTTTCGTCGCCTGCGGCGGTGGCAGCGGCACGACTGGTCCGAGCAGCCCCGGCACTCCTCCGGGGAGTTACACTGTCACCGTAACGGGCACCGCCACGATCAATAGCGCCACCGTCACAAGTGCGACAGACATCCCGGTGACGGTGCAGTAAAGCAACCGGTGGTTTGGGGGCGGCCAAGGGGCCGCCCCGCCATCCCAGTTTTGCCCTCCGATACGGGCGCAACCTGTGCGTCAGCCGTAGCTTCCTTGAATCGGCGGCGTCCCTGGGTTATCATCTGATGAGTCGGCAAGCTTAAGAGGGGCGCTTCGAAGGTGGTGGTGTCAGACTCAGCGAGTCGGCGCGCGCAGTTCTTGCTTGAGCGGCACGCGGCAGCTTGATGGAGGTGCGACGATGGTTGTTGACCTGCCAAAAGGAAGGGAACGCGAATTTCTGCGGCGCGGTTTTTCCCGCCGCGACTTCACACGCCTGTCGTTGTTGCTGGGGGCCGCAGCCGCCTTGCCGTTTTACAACGAATCGGCTTTGGCGCAATTATCTGACATCGGCCCCATACCGCCAGATGCAACAAAACTGAACGCCAACGAGAACCCCATGGGCCCGTGCCCGGAAGCTGCTGAGGCCATTCACAGCGTAGTGCAGAAGTGCGGGCGCTACATGTACCAGGAAGGCTTCAAGATGGCCCAGACCCTGGCGGAGCAGGAGGGCCTGCAACCTTCTTACGCCATGGCGTTCCCGGGCTCGAGCGACCCGCTGCATCGCGCCGTGCTGGCCCATACTTCGCCCACGCGGCCGCTGGTGATCGCCAATCCAAGCTACGAAGCGCCCGAGAAAGCGGCGGGCTTCATGGGCGCGCCGGTCGTCCACGTCCCTCTGCGCCCGGATTATTCGCACGACGTGAAGGCCATGGCGGCGGCCTCGCCGGACGCCGGGCTCATTTACGTCTGTAATCCGAATAACCCCACAGGAACCCTCACCAGCAAGTCGGATATCGAATGGCTGGTGGCCAACAAGCCGGCCGGCTCGGTGGTGATGATCGACGAGGCCTACATCCACATCAGTGGGGAACCTTCGTCGGTGGGACTGGTTGCCGCGGATAAAGACGTGATTATGCTGCGCACTTTCTCCAAGATCTACGGCATGGCGGGCCTTCGAGCCGGAGTGGCGCTCGGCCGCCCCGACCTGCTGGTGAAACTGAAAGAGTACGGCATGCCGACCATGCCCGTCACCGCCATGGTGGGAGCCACCGCCAGTCTCTGCGCCAAGAATGTGGTCCCCGAGCGCCGCAAGATTATCGCGGACATCCGCAACGACGTCTTCGATTGGATGACCCGGAAGAACTACTCATTCATTCCGTCGGTCTCGAACAAGTTTATGGTGGATGTAAAGCGTCCGGGGCAGGAATTCGTGGCGGCCATGGCCAGGGAGAACGTCTACATCGGGAGAGTCTGGCCTGTCTGGCCAACGCGTGTTCGCGTCACAGTAGGCTCGCGCGAAGATATGGAGAAGTTCAAGGCGGCGTTTGAGAAGGTGATGAACGCTTCGTAGGGAACAGGGAATAGGGAACAGGGAACAGGGAACAGGGATTAGGGCACAGGGAACAGAGGACTCGCATGGGGCGCTCGACGCTCGCCTCCAGACTTCACCACTTGCTTAGACGTCTGATCGCGCCAGGGCTCCATTCGCCGCCCGAACCGGTCTCCAAGCCAAAACGGCATCTTAGGCCGTCAACACGTGACAGTGTGTGATCCATTCCCTAATCCCTAATCCCTATTCCCTATTCCCTCTTAAGTGCGAACGCCACGTACGTCCCTCCGGAAGGCGAGCCCCACTTGCCCCCTCCCGCCGCGATCACCACATACTGTCTGCCGTTTACTTCATAAGTTGCGGGGGTAGCGTTGCCGGCGGCGGGCAGAACGTTTTCCCAAAGCAACTCACCGGTTGCCTTATCAAAGGCATGGATCTTACGGTCATGATTCGTGGCGGCGATAAACAGAAGCCCGCCCGCCGTCACCAGCGGCCCGCCGTAGTTCTCGCTGCCCGTGTTGGGCATTCCCTTCGCGACCAATTCAGGAAACTCGCCAAAGGGCTTCTTCCAGACGTAGGCGCCGGTGTTGAGGTCAATGGCGTTGAGCGTTCCCCAGGGTGGTGCGACGGCAGGGTAACCGTCCGCGTCAAGGAATTTGTTATACCCATCGTGCGTATACTTGAGTGGTTTCGGAAGCTGTTCAGTTAAGGGTGTTGCGAACTGAATGTCTTCGCCCGTGGCGAGGAACCGGGCCATCGCCTCAATCACGTTCTTCCTGAGGTAGGCGAAGCTTGGCATACGGCCGCGGCCCTCCCGAATGACCTTGGCGATCTCCTCTTGCTTGTACTTCTTTCCCAGTCCGACCAGGGAAGGGAACTCCGGCGGCGTGCCTCGCATGTCGGCTCGGTGGCAATTGGAGCAATTGGCGGCGTATACCTGTCGGGTACTCGACAGATCGGATGTTCCGGGTCGCGGCACGAGCCTAAGTATCCAGGCCATTTCGTTCGAGTTCACGTAGAGCACTCCGGTTTCAGGATCGAACGCCGGGCCGCCCCATTCGCCACCGCCATCGAAGCCCGGAAAAACCACCGTGCCTTGCAAGCTGGGCGGCGTGAATTGGCCGCCGCTGCGAAACGTTTGCAGTTGTTCCAGGACGCCCCGATGCGCCTCCGGCGTGCGGGTGGTAACGATGTCGGGCGTGAGAATCTGGCGCGCGAATTGCGCGGGGCGCAGGGGCAGCGGCTGGGTCGCCGCCGTCACTTCACCGTCCACATCCGAGGCGGGCGTCGGCCTGTAGTCGATAGGGAACAGCGGCCGGCCGGTCTCCCGATCGAAGACGAAAACAAAGCCGGACTTGGTGATTTGCGCCACCGCATCGATTGCTTGTCCATCTCTCTTGACGGTCACAAGCGTCGGCGCGGCAGGGAAGTCGCGGTCCCAGAGATCGTGTTTGACCCCTTGGAAGTGCCAGATGCGCTCCCCGGTGTCCGCCTTGAGGGCGAGCACACAGTTGGCAAAGAGATCGTCGCCCAGCCGGTTGGCACCGTAGAAGTCGAACGACGCCGAACCCGTGGCGGCGAACACCCAGCCGCGCTTCTCATCCAGGCTCATTCCTGCCCAATCGTTGACGCCGCCGATGTAGGTCCAGGCGTCCTTCGGCCAGGTTTCGTACCCGTATTCACCAGGACGAGGAATGGTGTGAAACGTCCAGCGAATCTTTCCGGTGCGAACGTCGAAAGCGCGAATGTCCCCGGGAGATGCCGGCAGGTCTTCGCTGACGATGCTGCCCAGAATGAGCAGGTCCTTGTAAACCACGCCGGGTGTGGTGGCGGAGATGGATTGCAGCTTGGGATCGCGGCCGAGTCCTTCCCGCAAGTCTACTCGCCCCGAGTCGCCGAAACTGGCGATCGGCTTCCCGCTCGTTGCGTCAAGGGCGTAGAGATACTGCTGGGCAACCAGGAAGACCCTGTGATCGTTTCCGTCTTCCCAATAGCTGACGCCGCGGTTGCGGAGCTTGGTTGCGACCGGCTCTCCCTGATTGGGATCGAAACTCCAGCGCAACCGGCCGGTGGCAGCATCGAGGGCGACGAGGCGCAGCTTGGGCGTGGTGACAAACAAGACGCCATGCTCCACGATCGGGTTGCACTCCATCTCCGACTCGGGGAATTCATCACCGGAATCGTAAGTCCAGGCAACCGCCAGGTTGCGAACGTTGTCGCGATTGATCTGGCGCAGGGTTGAATAATGAATGGCGTCCGGAGTTCCGCCGTAGACCTTCCAGCCAGTGTAGTCCGAGGAGGAAGACGCCTGTTGCCCGGACCACGCCAGGTGAACCGCAAACAGCACAGCGGCCGACAACGCAACCTTTGAAAGATGACCTGCCATCCTCCCTCCCATTTTAAACGTACCGTGGATTTTATCACTTGTATTCAAGGAGGAGTCAGAAGCAAGAAGAAAAGCCGCACCAGGTGAGCATAGGGTGAGGCGGCTCTTGTGCACCCATGCGGGCCATTCGGCTAAACCTTCGCCTGAGATTGAGTTTGCTTGACCGACGGCAATTGACGCCGAGAGACGTGCGTAATAGAGTGTTACTATTCGCAGCGCCGTTCAGCACGTCATTGCTGGGAGGTGCACCATGGAAAACCCCATCGACAGACACAAGATGTGGGCTTCAGCTCTGCGCTGGATTGCACGAGCATGGAGCGTCGCCGCCATCGCCTTGGTTTTGGCCTTCATCGTGGGCGAGCGCTCCCTCCCCTCCGCGCCAAGAGAGTGGCTCGGGTTTCTGTTTTTCCCGTTTGGGATTTGTGTGGGAATGATCGTGGCGTGGAAGAAAGAAAGCCTGGGTGGATTCATAACAGTGGCAAACCTGTTGGCTGCTTACCTGATTCACTTCGCGACCACCGGCACCCCCCTGAAAGGCTGGGCATGGTTGGCGTTCGCCGCACCCGGGTTCTTGTTTCTCCTGTTGTCGCTATTGTCGAGCAGGGTGCGGCCCCAAGCAGCTTGACAACATTCACCCCTCCGTGCAGGCGCCGGGACGTATCTGCCTCGAGCCACCCAATTCCAGATGAGCGCAATTAGAAAACGGACTGTTGGTTAAGCTACCGCGGGGTCTGAGCAGCGCAAACCCGCAAATAAAGCGGGTGTGCGCTGCTCGCTAGATGTTAGGATAGGAACGTGGAGATGAGGAGGGAACTTTAATTGAAATAGGACCAGTTCTCCGTTGGGATCCAGAGAAGGCTCGATCCAACGAACGAAAACACGGTGTCAGATTTATCGAGGCCGCCTCTGTATTTCGGGACCTGCTGTCTGTGACCATTGGCGACCCACTTCACTCCACGCAGGAGGAGAGGTACATTACTATCGGGCGATCTGATCAAGGTCGGACCCTCGTAGTGGTGCATGCGGAGGCCGGGACCACGATCCGAGTTATCAGCGCGAGAGTCGCAACGCCCCGCGAGAGGAGACAGTATGAGGAAGGTTCACCCTAGGCGCGACGCCGACGGGATGCTGCCGGAGTACGATTTTTCCGGTGGCGTTCGTGGCAAATATGCCAACCGCTTTGCCGAGGGCACAATCATGGTTGTCCTTGACCCCGACGTGGCTGAACTGTTTCCCGACCCGCAATCGGTGAACAACGCACTACGAGCGCTGGGTCAGATCATTCGAGAGCGCACTCGGAAGGCCAGCCGACTCAGCCGCAGTTGAACTTCCGAGGGGCGCATACGTCACGACGAGTTTCGTCGCAATGTAAGCGCCAAGTCAGGATTCTCGATGGCGTGGTGATCTTGCAGGCTGGTGAAGTGACCCCTCACCCGGCCCGCGGCGGCTGATGAAAGCGCCGCCGCAGGCCACCCTCTCCCCCAAGGGGGCGAGGGCAATGATCTTCGTTTACCTGCCCACTGCCTACTGCCTTCTTCCTACAGTGGCAGTCCCTTCATCGAATACGAGCTAAGCACGCGCACGTAGTTAGCGCGCTGGAAGGCGGAGGGGTCAGCGACGGATTTCTGGCTCATGCTACCTTGCATCTGGCGGATGGACTGGTACTCGTGTTCTTCCATCCAGGCGAGCATATCGTGGCGGAGAGTGGCGAGGTGGCCGATGCCATTGCGAAGCAGCGCTGAAGTCATCGCCACCACGCGCGCGCCGGCCATCATGGCTTTCAGCACATCCGCGGCGGTGTGCACGCCGCCGGTAACGCAAAGATCGGCTTTGATATGCCCGAATAGAATTGCCACCCAGTTCAATCGCAGCAGCAACTCATGCGAGGTGCTGAGCAAGAGGTTGGGCACCACCTCGAGGTTGTCGATATCAAAGTCGGGCTGGTAAAAACGGTTGAAGAGCACCAGGGCGTCCGCCCCGGCATCGTCCAGGCGCTTGGCCATATAGGCGAGCGAACTGAAATAGGCGCCAATCTTGACGGCCACGGGGATGCTCAAGCTGGACTTCACCGTGGCCACCAGGTCGCAATAGAGCTTTTCGACTTCTGCGCAGGTCTGATCGATGCTGGTGGGAATGTAGTAGATGTTGAGCTCGAGGGCATCTGCTCCGGCGTCTTGAATCTCTTTGGCGTAGTCGGTCCAGCCGCCGATGGACGAGCCATTGAGGCTGGCAATAATGGGAATACCGACCGCCGCCTTGGCGCGCCGCACGTGCTCGCAGTAGCCTTCCGGGCCCAGGTTGTACCCCGTCATATCGGGGAAATAGGTGAGTGATTCGGCAAAGCTTTCGGTGCCTTGCTGAAGAAACTGGTCGAGCACGCGGCTTTCGATATTGATCTGCTCTTCGAAGAGCGAGGGGAGAACGATGGCCGCCGCGCCACTATCCTCCATGCGGCGGAGGTTCTTGAGTTCCTCCGCCAACGGGGAAGCCGACACAACCAGGGGATTCTTCAAATTGATGCCGTGATAAGTCGTGGAGAGGTCAATCATTACTTCACCTCCTTCGCCGCGCCATTGACGGGCATGGCGGCCAGGTTTTGATAAACGCGCCAACGATTGCGAACGTCTTCCTCGGCAAATTGCAGCAGCAGCTTGGCAGCCTGAGGGTCGCTATGTTTCAACATGGTATAACGTGTTTCGTTATAGATGTATTTCTCAAGGGGCAGTGCAGGGGGCTTGGAATCAAGCTGGAAGGGATTTTTGCCCATCCGGGCAAGGTCGGGGTTGAACCGGTAGAGCGGCCAATAACCCGACTGAACGGCAGCCTTCTGTTGGTCCAGGCCGTAGACCAGATCGTAGCCGTGCGCGATGCAGTGAGAATAAGCGATGATGATTGACGGGCCGTCGTAGGCCTCGGCCTCGAGGAAAGCCTTGAGCGTGTGCATGTCGCTCGATCCCATGGCGACAGCCGCCACGTAAACGTTGCCGTAGCTCATGGCCATCATGCCCAGGTCTTTCTTGGGCCGGGGCTTCCCGCCCGCCGCGAACTTGGCCACCGCTCCGCGCGGCGTGGATTTGGACATCTGGCCGCCCGTATTCGAGTAGACCTCGGTATCGAGGACCAGCACGTTGACATTGCGGCCGGAAGCCAGAACGTGATCGAGGCCGCCGTAGCCGATGTCGTAGGCCCAACCGTCGCCGCCCACGATCCAGACGCTCTTCTTGACCAGGGCGTCCGCCAGGCTCAGGAGGTCGCGGGCTTCTGCGCCCGCGAGGCCGGCTAGCTTGGACTTGAGCACCTGCACGCGCTCGCGCTGTTCGCGGATTCCAGACTCGGTGGTCTGGTCGGCGGCCAGAAGGGCGAGGACGAGAGCGTCGCCAAGCTCCGAAGAAAGGCGGGTGAGCAATTCGCGCGCGTACTCGGTTTGCTTGTCGAGAGCCAGACGCAGACCCAACCCGAACTCGGCGTTGTCTTCAAACAAGGAGTTCGTCCACGCCGGGCCGCGGCCGTCGGCGTTCTGGGCGTAGGGGGTGGTGGGTAGATTGCCGCCGTAGATCGACGAGCAGCCGGTGGCGTTGGAGATGAGCGCCCGGTCGCCGTAGAGTTGGCTCATCAATTTGATGTAAGGTGTCTCGCCGCAGCCCGCGCAGGCGCCAGAGAACTCGAATAAGGGTTGTAGCAACTGTACATCTTTCACCTGCCCCAGGCTGAGGGTGCGCCGGTCGATTTCGGGGATTTTGAGGAAGAAGTTCCAGTTGTCGCGTTCCGCTTCCCGGAGGGGCGATTGCGCCGCCATATTGATGGCTTTGTGCTTGGCCTCGCTCTTGCTCTTCACCGGGCAGACTTGGACGCACAGGGTGCAGCCGGTGCAATCCTCCGGGGCTATCTGGAGGGTGTATTTCAGCTCTTTGAATTCCTTCCAGCGCGCCGCGGTGGATTTGAACGTGGCGGGCGCGCCTTCGAGAAGCCGGGAATCATAAATCTTGGCGCGAATCACGGCATGGGGACACACCAGGATGCACTTGCCGCACTGGATGCAGATTTCTTGGTCCCACACCGGAATTTCAAGTGCGATATTGCGTTTTTCCCATTGCGCGGTGGCGCTGGGGAATGTGCCGTCCACCGGCATGGCGCTGACCGGCAGGTCGTCGCCTTCGTTGGTGATCATCTTGGCGAGCACTTTCTGGACGAACTCCGGAGCTTCTTCCGGCACCGGGCGCCGTAGATCGAAGCTGCTCGATACACGATCGGGGACTTTGACCTCGTGCAGTTTGCTAAGCGCCTGGTCCACGGCGGCGAAATTCTTTTGCACAACGGCTTCGCCGCGCTTTCCGTAGGTTTTCTCGATGGCATGCTTGATGGCTGCGATTGCCTCGTCGCGGGGCAGAACGCCGCTGATGGCGAAGAAGCAGGTTTGCATCACCGTGTTGATGCGCCCACCCATGCCCGCCGCTTGGGCCACCTTGGCGGCATCGATCACGAAGAAGCGGAGTTGCTTTTTGATGATCTCTTCCTGGGTGGTCCGGGGAAGGTGGTCCCAGACTTCTTCCGGGCCGAAGGGGCTGTTCAGCAAGAACGTGGCGCCAGGCTGTGCGGACTTCAACACGTCGAGCCGCTCGAGGAAACTGAACTGGTGGCAGGCCACGAAATTGGCTTTGGAAATCAAGTAGGTCGAATGAATGGGTTTCGGGCCGAAGCGTAAGTGCGAGATGGTGACGGCGCCGGATTTCTTCGAGTCATAGACGAAGTAACCTTGCGCGTAGTTGTCCGTGTCCTCGCCGATGATCTTGATGGAGTTCTTATTGGCGCCTACGGTGCCATCCGCGCCCAGGCCGTAGAACATGGCGCGAACCGTCTTGGGATCTTCGGTCGAAAAGGTGGGGTCGTATTGGAGGCTGGTGTGGGTGACGTCGTCTTCGATGCCGACGGTGAAGTGGTTGCGCGGTTTGTCCTTGAGCATCTCGTCAAAGACGGCCTTGACCATGGCAGGCGTGAATTCTTTCGAAGATAGCCCGTAGCGCCCGCCGATAATGCGCGGGAATGTCTGGAAGGGGGCAAGGCCGGTTGCCAGGCCTTCGCTCACGGCCGTGGTGATATCCGTATAGAGGGGCTCGCCGACGGCGCCGGGCTCTTTGGTGCGGTCCAAAGTCGCAAGGCTTTTCACGGTGGAAGGCAGCGATTTGACGAAGTGCCCGACCGAGAAAGGACGGTACAAACGCACTTTCAGGACGCCGACCTTCTCTCCCTTGGCGGTAAGGTGTCCGACGGTCTCCTGGGCAGCTTCCGCGCCCGATCCCATCACGACGATCACCCGCTCGGCATCCGGCGCGCCCACGTAATCGAAGAGGTGATAGGAACGGCCCACCAGGCGCGCGAATTCATCCATCTCTTCCTGAACGATAGCCGGGCAGGCTTCATAGAAGCGGTTCACGGTCTCGCGGGCCTGGAAGAAGACATCGGGGTTCTGAGCGGTGCCGCGGATGAAAGGATGATCCGGCGACAGGGCGCGTTTGCGATGCGCCTTAATCAGGTCATCGTCAATCATGGCGAGCATGTCTTCGTTCGTTAGTTGCTCCACCTTGCCGACTTCGTGGGAGGTGCGGAAGCCATCGAAGAAATGCAGGAAAGGCACGCGCGCGCGCAGGCTGGCAGCCGAGGCGATAAGCGCAAGATCCATCACCTCCTGAACGGAGTTTGAGGCGATCAGGGCAAAGCCGGTCTGGCGGGTCGCCATCACGTCGCTGTGGTCTCCGAAGATGGAGAGGGCGTGCGCGGCCAAAGTCCTGGCCGAAACATGAAACACCGTGGGAGTGAGTTCCCCGGCGATCTTGTACATGTTAGGAATCATTAACAGCAGGCCTTGCGAGGCCGTAAAAGTGGTGGCCAGAGAACCGGCTTGCAATGCGCCGTGCAGAGCGCCGGCGGCCCCGCCTTCGCTTTGCATCTCGACCACGCGCGGTATGGTACCCCACAGGTTCGGCTTATTTTCTGATGACCATTGGTCCGCCCACTCCCCCATGGGAGACGAGGGTGTGATGGGGTAGATGGCAATGACCTCGCTGACCCGAAAGGCCACGTAGGCCGCGGCTTCGTTGCCGTCAATCGTTACCTTGCTTCTATTCATTGCGTTGCTCCATTCAGTTTTGATCAGGACATGTTGTTTACAGCAACCTCAGTGCCAACGTTGCGTACAAAATGTCATCTAGACTACCACGCTGGCATTCCTCGCTGCGCTCGGAATGACAGCCTCGTTGTATCGAGCCTACGCTGCACGCGCGCCTCCCTGGTGTGCGAAGTCTGCCCCAATGCGCAGCGCTTCCGAAACATCCGCCCGGCGTTCGATGGAAAGTGAGTCGAGCACCGAATCCCACGCCGCGTGGGGGACTACAGGCTCATTCCCCAGCCAGAACCCAAGCGCGGCAAGCGCTGCGCGCTTGGGCGTCGCCTCACGCCGGAAGGGCTGACGGAGCAGCCGGCCGGTGGCACTTTCAATCTCGATTTCTGAATCGACGATCAGAAGCGTGCCGGGGGCTAGTGCGGCTAACGTCCCATTAGCCTTGAGTTCGTTCCACCCGTCCTGGCTCACCGCGATCACGGCGTCCGCGCTTTCCATTCCCGTGTACTCGATGGGCAGGGGGCTCAAGCAAATCTCGGAGAGCGAGAATCCCGATCCCTGCGTCACCGGATTGTCGTTCTTTTGCGTGGCGTAAAGGCCCGCGCTGAGCGCCGCTCGGCAAAGCAGCGCTGCCGAGGACTGCACTCTTTCGCCAGCAGTGCCCGCAATCACGATGTGCAAGGGTTTAGAATCTTGAATCTCCAATCTTGAATCGGTCGAGGCTGCGTGCTGCAGCAAGGCAGGGCGAGATTCCTCGCTGATTCCGAACAGGGTGAACGGTGGGGGAATGGTTTCCTAAACCGTAAGTAAGGGTTTTGAATCCCTGCAGGCCTACCACGCATCCTCTTTTGTGGTCAATGAGATTGAGGTTCAGCGGGGAGGTGCTGCGCGGCGCGCCTTTGTCGCCGACGCTGCTAAGTACACACTGACTGGAGTACCAGACACGGACGACGGACACGGTGCATCCCTAGTCCCAATGAGGCATACATCACGCACACAAGTTCTCATTGATCTCGTCGCAATCGAAACAAAACAAGTGGTTGGCGGCGCCGCGACCGCTGATCCGGCGAATCAGTGACCACTGCCGAATCCTGTTGGACGACCGCGCTGTCTACAGCATAGCTCTATTGAGCCGCGACGGACAAATTTGTATGTGAGTGATCCAAACCATCTGGTCACCGCAGGGACTTCCACGCGAAAGTCCCTTCCAAACCCCATAAGACTCGAGGCTGCGCCGCTCGTGTGTGGCCCGTGTGTGCCGCGACTGCTCAAATAAGCGAAGCACCTCCTACGTTGTCGGCATCAACGAGCAAAATGCGCTTCAGATCCACTACGGGGCAAGAAAATTACCCGTGACCAGGATTTTGTCCCGGCCCGTGCGGAGGCCCTATCCCTTGGAGTCCCCGGAGAGCCTGCCCCACACCCCTCCCCAACTGGGCTGGGCGTTCGCGAACTGGAATGACACTCGACGGAGTTCCGATGAATATCTCCACATTTCCTTCTGGCCTTCGGACACTCGAAAACATCGAATCCGAAAACGGATGTTGTGATGATCGTTTGTGCTAGTATAGCTCGATGCTACTGTTGACGACGCAGGCTCGGGCGATGCGCGCGGATGCGTCAAGTGCAAATAAACGTAATACGGTTCTCACCAGACGCGCTTGCGGAAGCGAAAAACTGCCCGTTTCTTCATTGTCTGCATCGTCGACCAACGGATTTGCATAAGGTGAACATGTCGTAAGTAAACGAAAGTACACAAGTTGGGCGTGTAGCTCAGATGGATAGAGCAACGGATTTCCTAAACCGTGGGTCGGGGGTTCGAGTCCCTCCACGCCTACCATTAACTTCCTGATTCTCAACGACTTCCATACCGAGAGGCTCTTCCTGAGAAGATTCAGCCTGTTCCTTTATGGCTGAATTATGGCTATTCTGGGTATTCTGAGTGTTCTGTTCTGCGTCCAGAGCTGCTGTTGCTTTGGCGATATCTTTCAGGTCCACGATGTTATACCGATTGTAGAGGCTCTCAGTGTGGGATTCTCGCTCATCAGCTCCCATCGCGCGTTGCCACGGCTCACTGGGCTGGAATTCGAAGCAGCAAAATGCCGTGTGCGGGCACGATCACCGAGTATTCTCCGTTCGTGAACTTGACATCCTTGTGCGCCCACAGATCGCGGGCCGAGCGCACGGCGTGCTTGAAAGAAAGATCGCTCGCTTTCACCTGCGCTGTGCCAGGCGCACGGTCAAGGTTGACCACGCCCAGCGCAACACCGCCGTCCTTCAACGGCTTGATCCAAGTCTCGATGTTTCCGTGCTCCACTGGCGAAGCCTGCTTGCCTAGACGGTCCTGGTCAATAGCAATCACTTCCTTGTTTAAAAGGATCGATCGCGGCGATCCGCACCAATTCTGTGCACGCGATCCTTCAACTGGGCGCTGGCGCAGGGGATGCGGCATGCGACTCCCGCACCCGCAAGTTTACACCCGTGTGAATATGCTCAGGCGTAAATTGGTCACTCCGTACGGCACGAGTGATACCTGCTCGAACTCGGAACCTCACCGCCCCCCGGGACCGGGCCGCGGTGGAGTCATCTTGCGCTCCGGATGATCGGGATGGATGCGCAGCGCCCAGCCGGGGATCTTGTTTATCGGGACGACGAGCAGGACCGGTGGATATACGTAACGGTCGCCGGTCATCGCGAGGCGCTCGACCTTGGTCGAATCGACATCCCTCACTTTTGCCGGCTACTTTTGCGCCGGCGGCGCGCTCGTCCTGACGCTTTTGCCGATAACGAGTACCGCGGGCCAGGTCTTTAGGCCTGCGGCTGGTCGTCCTCAGAGAGCTGCAGACCTTCAACGGCAGGTCTGCGCTGCCATGCCGCGGCAGTTCGTACACGTTGAAAGGCGAACGCCTGCGGCAGCCCGCCTGATATAATCTCGACAGATTTCGAGGAGGAATGGCCATGATAACCAGGAGGAGCTTTCTCGTGCGGGTTGCGGCTGCAGCCGGGAGTGTGAGCCTGCTGAGTAGGGCAGACAGCGCGGTAGGGTCGGGGGAATCCCTTCCCGTACCCAGGCAGATCAGGGCTTTTTGCATCGACTTCAACTGGACGCATGAGAACCGGGCGAGCAAGACCGGCACTGGAGAGGCCGAGGAGCCAGCGAGCTACTTCGCGCCGCCCGGCCATTGGGCGGACGCTTCGCCCGAAGAGCATGTGCGCTGGTATGAGGATCTCGGCGCCAATGTGATTCAGACGTTTGCGGTCTCCTGCAATGGCTACGCCTGGTACAAAGGCGGCTTCGTGCCTTCGCAACCGAGTCTCAAATACGATTTTCTCAAGGAAGTGGTTGAACTCGGGCACAAGAAAGGCATGTTGGTGATGGGCTATTTCTGCATCGGCGCGAATTCGAAGTGGGGTAAAGAGCATGCCGGCCTGAGTTATGGCACGCCTAATACTCCTCACATACCGTTCACTGACGAGTATCTGGAATACCTTTCGCGATCCATGGCCGACGCGATGAAGCGGACCGGCATGGACGGCACCATGATTGACTGGCTTTGGAACCCTGATGACAAGCTGCGGCAGAAGGGTTGGCTGCCGGCGGAGCAGAGACTCTTCACGCGATTGACCGGCAAGACGTTTCCCCCCAGCGGGGCGCCCGCTCCGCAAGATAAGCTGGACTACGAAAGGAATGCCATCAATCGCTGCTGGGCGCGCATCAAAGCCACCCGCGATCGAGTTAATCCCCGATGCATCTTGTGGCTCTCGGTAAGCAATCTGAACGATCCCACCATTCAATCCTCTCCCCTGCTGAAGGAAGTTGATTGGGCGATGAACGAGTCACCGGACCCCGGACTTTTCGCGGCGGGCAAACGCCTGGTGGGAAAGCAGACCCGCATGCTACAGAATGTTGTCGGGTGGGCGGAGCATGATGCGCAGGGTTTCCTCGCTGACCCGAAGAACCGCGGGCTGGATTTGTACGGCTTTGCGGAACCGCGCGCGAACTCGCTACCGCTGCCGATTGCAGAATATCTCAGCCGGCCCGTCAGTGCCTTCACGGGAAAAGGCCGGCTGGCAGCTAATGACCGCAACATCGCGGCCCTGGCTCGTTTCTACCGCCAGATGGCGCGGACTTCGTTGTGAGAGATGACGAGCGGCGCTTCGCGAAGCGCGCCTGGGTCCCGGGCACAATTCGGAGTTATCAAGCGCCGCTCAAGTCAGCCTTAAACCCTTGCCCCGGCCTTTTCCCCCGCATAACGCCCCACGTGGCGCATTGCCAAGGTTGGTTTTCGAGAGAGTCGGATGTGTTGGTTGCGCGAGCCTGCATGCTATCGTAGTACCAAAGATTGCTTTCTGAAGTGGTCCAGCGCTCCAAGTGAGCCGGGCAAGGTCTGTGGCGTGACGCCCCAATGCCGGTAAAGCGTGCACGCGGAGGTAAAAATCCTCTCCGGGCAGCGCCAACGGGCGAATGCTGAACTGCGGAAGTCATGCCGTTCGAGACACTGACGGCTGGCGTCAAAAGGGCTTAGACCACTGCGCGCCATGGGCTCCAAGGCTACTTTCGAGCCAGTCCCAATAGTCAACTTGATCCTGTACGTCGCTATAAAGCGCTAACGGCCCATGACCAGGCACGATCACTTCCGGATTGAGTTCAAGCAGTCTCCTCAGGCCTCGCCGGATATTCTCTACAGGGCCAGCCCAAGCCACAGGTGTGACACCGACGAATAGGATATCTCCGGCAAATACCGCCTGACGCTCAGGCACCCAGACCATGCAGTCGCCATCGGTATGACCAGGGCCAGTCTCGATCAAATGCAGAGTTACGCCCTCGACTGTAATGGTCATTTCTCCGCTGAAGGTCTCCTGCGCAGGTCTCACGTGGAGCTTGCGGAATTCATAGGGAGCCAGCATGTCCCCCATGTACTTTCCCAGGGAATCCAGGCCCGCGAGGGGGAGACATCGTAGCAGTTTCGAACTACTTTTTATGGCCCACAGTTGCCTGGGCGAGGGGTGCATCATGTGGTCTACGCACGCCCGTGTCGCGGTAATAATCCTATCGGAGAATAGCTGGTTGCCCCAACAATGGTCGCCGTCTGCATGAGTGTTAATGACCCGCGTGATCGGCGCCTTCGTCAGTATCGATTCCGCATGTTCAAGCATCTCACGCGTGAAGTGAAGATCCCAGCAAGTATCGATCAGTACGCTCTGCCGGCCGCAGTTGATAAGCCCGAGATTGGTTTCCCCCCAGCTTCCGTTAGGCACCATCCATGCGAAAGTACTCTCAGCGATTTCGTACAGACCCTCCGCGAAAGCTGGGGCCTCGCCCATGCGCGTTATGACCCTTCCCGTACCGACCGCGAGACGCGCACCGATCATCATCTGACCCCGTGAGTGATCTCACCGGCTTCGGCTGTGCGGCATGGGTTGCCGTCCAAGTTCCAGTTACTATCCTACCGCGAATCGCATCTGTTCGAGAGGACTGGTTGATTTACCCTGCGACTGCCTCGACGATCACACCCACCCTGCTCCGACGTCTTCCAGAATAGTTCTCGGCGAGGCACCGGAAACGAGTACGAAGGTGGCCTAACGTTGACTTCTCTCGGAGGTTCAGGGTAAAAGTATGGGCATGTTGGACCTTGAGCGTGGCCGTCAATTGCTCTATCTCTCCAAGGCGCAAATCGAGGCTTTACACGTCTCGGTGGATGACGTTCGGGAGGCTGTTGAAGCGGCATTTCTCGAGAAGGCGGCAGGCCGGGTCGAGATGCCGCCCAAGCCTGGAATCCACCCCTCTCCTGACGCTTTCATCCACGCCATGCCGGCATATCTTGCGGGGATGGGTGTGGCAGGCATGAAATGGGTGAGCGGTTTCCCCGGCAACCGGCGGTTTGGATTTCCTTACATCACGGGGCTTCTCATTTTGAACTGCCCCGAAACCGGAGTGCCCCTGGCGGTCGTGGACTGCACCTGGATCACCGAAAAGCGAACTGCTGCCGCCACCGCCGTGGCTGTCCTCCGGCTGGCCCCGGAACGAGTGGAGCGGATGGCTATTATTGGCGCGGGCGTTCAGGGACGGGCCAATGCTGACGCCCTTCGCAGAGTCCGCCCCAGTATCCGGGAGATCGCAGTGTTTGACCCCTCCTCGGAGGCCCGTGAAGCCTTCGAGCAGGAAGTTCCAAGTTGGGGGCTGCGAGTGGAGCAGGCGGGATCACCCCAAGATGCTGTGTTCGAGGCAGACATTGTTGTAACCTGCGCACCCATTGTAAGAAGCCCGAAACCCGTCGTCACGCCGGAATGGTTGAAGCCGGGTTGCGTGGTTGCGTCCTTGGATTTTGATGCGACAGTCACGCCTGCTGTCGCGCACGCGGCGGACGGAATGTGGGTGGACGACGGGGAGCAATTCGAATACTACCGCCGGCATGGGCACTTTGCGGGGATGCCCACGAGCTACCAGGAACTTGCCGCGCTGGTTTCTTCTGGAAATCCTCAAGCGGCGCCCAACCATCGTTACCTGGTTGTCAACCTGGGTCTCGCCCTCGAGGATATGGCGGTCGCGCTGGCCCTCTATCGACGCGCGCTAGTCCAGGGTATTGGGACAGTGCTTCCGTGCTAAAGAGGATGGTAACAGGGTTTGTGAGGGGTCCCTCCCGCTGCTAGGTCCTGCGGCAATCCGCCTCAAGCGCGAACGATGGCGTGTGTCCGCCAGGGAGGGACTTTGTTCTTGCCCCTTGCCCTGCTTCAAGCCTGTCGCGCGCGAGAACCCGGGGCGGGCTAAGATGTGGCGATTACACCCTATTTGCCCGGACCGTTATTGGATTCCTCTTCCCTCTTCTGCTTAGCGCCGGCAGCCTCGATAGACTAAGCCTGCACGGAGTTTTTGACAGCAACACCCGCTGGTGGAACTTTCTCCTGGCGCACGCGAGTTTTTGGCATTAGCACCTTCGCAATTCTCTCCGCAACTGCCTTGACAGCCATCCTTGCATTGCATACAGTAATGGCACAACAACGATTTCAATAGGGCAATCGTCAACATTCCAACGGAGAGAGGGAGAGCAGGAAAAAACATGATGACTAAATCTCAGGTCGTCGCGCATCTGGCCGAAAAGGCGGGGATCCCGAAGAAGACTGCCGCCGCGGTGCTTGAAGAACTCACCACCCTGGCCACGAAGGAAGCCAAAAGCAGCGGGCAGTTTGTGGTTCCGGGGCTGGGCAAGGCGGTGAAGGCAAATCGCAAGGCCCGAACGGGCCGCAATCCCCAGACCGGCGAGGCCATTCAGATTCCGGCGAAGACGGTGGTGAAATTCCGCTTCGCGAAGGCCTTCAAGGACGCTGTGGTGCCTCCCAAGAAGAAGTAGCCAGGTGAAGTCGGTCTAACATCTGCCAGTGCGAGCCCCCCTGCGGACAGTCTGGTAGCCGTGCTGTCCTGTGTCGTCGTGCTCCGGGATCCGCCTGCACGCCGGGTGAGTTAGAGGCGATGGAGGCACGCCGGTTAGCATCCATGCATGACCTTCGCACGGCAGTCGAATCGATCGCCAATTGAGTTAGCGCAATTCGCGGCCGGTGCAGAGCAGATCTTGAGGGTCTCCGGTTTGCCCCCTATGAACAACGAAGAGCCGGCCGCCACAATGGTCAATATCAAGGTTCGAAGTTAGGGCCAATTCCGGTGGTCTGCCGTAGAGTCTTACTCCTGGAGTCCGTCCCATGACCAATGTGGGATGCTGAGGCCGCTCGGCACATCATCGGCGGACTGGTGGCAGCGGGACATCGTTGTCGTGGTCGCCCAGGCGAAGTAGTCGTGCAGCACTTGTCGCAAAGCACCGTCGTTGGCTAGTCCGACATCGGCTAGGGCCTGATCGAAGCATGCAATCGCGCGGCGATCCATTTCATCGTGCTCCCCGTTCCCGCTGTGTATCTTGACGACGGTGGTCTCGTCACCATAGGAATCGGAATAGGTGGTCGGGCCACCGAGTGCCTCAGCCCAGTAAGCGGCGAGTCGCTCGACATGCTGTGGGTGGAAGCCGTGGCTGAACGCATGGGCGACCACTTCGTCGGCCAGCACGCGACGATGCCAGGCGTCGGCAAGACGGCGCAGGCCTTCATTACCACCCGCCGCCTCGAAGACAGTTTGCATGGATACATGATGACATTCCTCCCGTGTCCATGCAAACGATAGGCCCGGCTATCTCCCCGGCGAGTTCAACTGGGCCCCGCCATCCGACGGGACCCGCTAAGTATGCCAGCCGGCTCGCTCCCTGCGGTTACGAATCAGCCCGCTCGTACCAGCGGAACACGCGCAGGGCGCGTAAGGTGTTCCACCGGCTCGGCCGGCCCTCGCCCTCGTCCGTCTCGACCGGCATCACGCCGGGATACCGGGTCTCGAGCGGCCACCGCCCGTCGCCGTCGCGCTTCGACGCGACCAACTTGATCACCTCCGTCACCCGTTCGTCGGGCGTGACGCCGGCCCCGCGCAGGTACTCGAGCCCCCGCAGCACGTCGTAATGCCACCACGTCGGGAAGGCGAACCGCATCCAAGAAGCGCCGCCCTTGCGATCTCGCTCGATCACCTCGCCGGTCGACCGCCTTCGGAAGAGTCGGCGCGCCAGGAGGTACTCCTGCCCGCTGAGACGGGCCTCGGTCACCTCCGGGGTCCCTCCACCCGCCCGTTCGTGCTCGAGCAGAGCCTCCAGCACGCAGATCGTGGTGTTGAACGACGACCGCGTCGAGCCGTTTGGCGCCTCACAGTTCCAGCCGCCGTCGGACAGCTGCTCGGCAAGCAGTCGGTCGACGATGCCCCGGACGTCCTGGCCGAAGTAGGCGCCGACCGCCCCGACCTGCCCGTTGATGCACGGCTCGACCTCGCCCTCAAAGAAGCCGTTGCCGTCACATTCCTGCGGGCCACATCCCTGCCACGTCACCCCGTCGCGGACGAGGCCCACCGCCCGGCGTGCTTGGTCGCTCGAAGGATCCAGACCCAGGTCCCGCAGCAGCATGAGGACGTGCATCGTGGAGTTCCACCCGCGGTTCCATGTTGCGCCACCCCACCGACCATCGTCCGCCTGCAAGGCGAGCAGCCTCGCGCCCACGCCCTCGGTCGCGACCCTGGCGCGCTCCGCCGCGACCTCCCCCGCGGGCGCACCGGTCAGGTCCCGCATCACTTGCCAGCGGATCGACGGGTCCGAATCAAGCAGCCAGTCGATGACAGCCACAGATCTCCCTCCAGCATTTCGGATGCGCGACACCTCCCTTACGCGAGTTTTGCTTAATTCTGCGCCCAGACGCCTCGCAGGCGATCCGCCCACGTCTCCTTCACAGGTTGACTCTCTACCCAGAACCGGCGCTGCCCCCAGCAGACCCGGAGCTTTTCCCAGTAGCGAGCCCTTGTTTTAGCTACGGATTCCGCGCCAAGAGTCGTGGCGTATTGATCGTCGATTTGAAATTCGGGTGGAGGGTCGGCGGGTAGTTGGCTACCGAACGGGTATAACCTTTGCAAGCTGAATGCCGCTGCCCGCCAGTAGTCCCGCGCCATCTCCTCCTCCTCGACGCGACGCTTGACGCTCCAGGATGGACTCTCGTCGGCGAAATCGGCCGGGGCCTCAGCCTGCAGGTGCATTTGGACCGGTGGGGGAGTAGGAGAGGAATACGCCTAACTGCTGCGCAGTTACCACCAGAAATAATCCCGCCCCCACCGCCAGCACGGCCGTCACACCTCGTCGATCTGAGGGAGCTCCGTTGTCATCGAAAGTGGCGGACGGATATGCCGAACGTCGCGTGAAGAGGTCCCCCGGCCGTTTTTGTGAGGTCGCGTATTGGCGTCGAAAGTGTCTTTGCTCGACCTCGAGATCCGCGACGGCGCTGGATGCAACCTGGTTCATCAAAGCAATTCTTGCTTCGGCAAAGCCGGCCAGCCGTTCCCTGCTCTCCGCCAACGTCCGTTCCGAAGCGCCGAATTCTTCCCGCAGTTTCGCCTCCGCCGTCTCGAGGCTCGCTACGGCGTAAGCCGCAGCTTGGCCGACCGACGCCAGGTTTGCCTCGGCCAGACTGGCCAGTTGTTGCTTGCTCCCCTCCACGAATCGCCCCGAGTTCTTCACTTCTTCCCGTAACTGCTCCACCGCTTCCTGGACTTGCTGCTGGAACTGCCGGGACCACCGCCCTCCCAACTCCTGCGCGGTCTTCTCAAAATCCTCCGCCCGCTTCGCACTCTCTAACTGCAAGTCCCCCGCCAGCGCCCCCACCCGCCCCTGGAGCGCTTCCAGCGCCGAGGAAACTCCTGTGAAGCGCTCTTCGGCAGCGCGGGCACACGCCAAGATACTCGCCTCGTTCTTCTGCGCGGCAGCCTGCGATTGTGCGATCGCCTCCTCGGCCGCCTGCTTGATGGATTTCACATGCGCGTCTGCTGCCTCGTGCATCGCCTGGGTTTGCTCTTGAAATGTCTGCGCCAGTTGCTGATAACTTATTTCACGCTTCTGCTCGGCAGCCTCAAATTGCGCGATCGCTTCCTCGGCGGCTTGTTTGATGGATTTCACTCCCGCGTCTGCCGCCTCCTGCATCATCTGCGTTCGCTCTGGAATCGACTGTGCCAGTTGCCGGCCGTATTCGTCTCGGACAGTTTGCATGAGGGAGGCGAGCTTCGCCTCAGCCAGGCTGGCCAGTTGTTGCTTGCTCTCCTCCACGATCCTCCCTGAAGTCTTCAGTTCTTCCCGCAGCCTCTCCACCGCTGCCTCGGCTTGCTTTTGAAACTGCTGGGACCACTGCCCTCCCAACTCCTGAGCGGTCTTCTCCAAATCCTCCGCCTGCTGCGCGCCCTTCCCCTGGAAAGCCTGAAGACTGCCCTCGATCCGCCCCTGGAAATCCTCCAGCAGCGCCCCCACACGCCCCTCCAGCACTTCCGCCGCCAAGGAAACTCGCGATAGGCGTTCCTCAATGTCAGAAATGGGCACCTCGCGGATCTGGTCAGGTCCCGACAGAGCCCGTTCGTCACTACGGACAAAAGTTGATGCGTGAACGTTGACCGGCTTCTCTTGCTGGTTCGTAACAGAGACGGAACCCTCTCCCGACCGCATTTCAGACGAGAAGGGAGGAGCCTTTGGCTCGATAGAGGCAGGCGCAGGTTCGGGTTGAGACTCCCCGACCTTGGCAAATCCAGTGGGCGGGGCCGCTGCCTTCGAGATAGATTCAAAGCCTGCTGGCCAATCAAGCGCATAAATGCGCTCGAGCCGCTTTGCGGCGGTGACGGTCTCCCCCATGTGCGGTTTCTCGTCGCGCGCTGCCTGGGTCCGGGCCTGCGCTGATTCGGCGCGACCGTCATTGGGAGCCACCTTTGCTGTCTGAAGATCCAATCTGTACGAGGCGGGTTGCCGCCGGCGTCGCATTACAAGGACCGCTCCTGCCAGCAAGAGAACTGATGCGAAGACTACCCATCCAAGCCAAGCTGTCCTCGTCTTCTTCCCCACTTGTGCCGGTGCCGGATTGTCGATCGGGGTCTCCGGCAACTGTCCCGCCCGGGCGGAGGCGTCGAGGTCTACGTAGACATAGAATGTCTGACTCTCGCCGGCCTCATCCAACACCTCCAGCGAGACGCCGCCCGCCGCCTTGCCGTTGATTTTGATATGGTTCGAATCCTCGATGGCTGCATCGATAACGCCGGGCCTTGAGACTGAGACGTGCTTGATGGGTTGCGGCGAGCTTACCTCCAGCGACTGCCCCACGAGCACATGCAAAAGCTCGGCTTCACCCGGCGGTTGCGGCGATGGGGACTCCTGCCCCGCCGGTTGCTGGCTATGCGCTGGGAAACGTGCCGCTTGCGTTGACGAGGGTGTCTGCGGCGTTTGGGATTGCTGCATCGATTGATGAAGCTGGGTCGGAGCGGATGTCGCCTGCGGTTGCTGCTGTGTCTGCTGCGCCCACACCATAGCGCCTATCAGCATTAGCACCAAGCCGATGCTTACGAATAATGCCGAATGCCACTTGCGCATCTTCTCACTCCTCATTTGCTGTCCACGGACGGTCCTATGGACTTGCAAAGCCACGTCCTCGGGAAGGAACTTCAGCGCGACGAAGCGGCCCAACTCGATGTCCTCCGCCTTGTAGACCAAACCCATGCCGCCACCGCCTAACTTCTCAAGGACGCGATAGTGCGACGCTAGCTGGCCGATCATGATGTGGGAGCCTACCCTTGGGGTTCATGTTAGACATCGGTCGGGGGCAAGTCAATACGGAATTGCGGCGGCAAATCGATCCGGTGCAGGAGGCGCTATCGGTGAGGGCTTTTGCGCAAGGGGCCATCGGAGGTCCTATCGCGGATTAGTCCTCGCTGGTCGGAATTAACCGGCCAATCTTTTTGATCACACCTCTAAGTGCTGTAGCTGAGAAGCGTTATTCTTCTCGAGCTGGGATTTTTCTCTTCAGGAGGAGCGGCCCTGCTTCCGGCTCAGAATCTTGGCAGGTCAACGCCGGGAGGGAGCCCCCATGAACTACAGTTCTCTTTATCCCACTTTCTGCCCCGCCGCACAAGCTCGAATCCGGCTGGGCTGGAGACTGCGACAAAGTTACTCTTCCCTGACCGTGGAAGAGCAGCCCGTGATACAGCAGGCAAGGGTCCTCAAAATCGGCAACTCAAGCAATTCTCCCGAACCGACTTTCCACTCTCTCGAGGGAACTTGCTGGCCAGATTACTTCGAATGACGAGTCAAGGAGGCAGCACGGACTTCTATCTAAACTCCTCAGATTACCCGCACAATTGCCAACGTCGCATCGTCGGCATACTGTCCCTTGGTGAAGTCGTCCATCGAGTTGAAGATCAGGTCGACGAGGTCTCTGGCGTCTGCAGAGTATTGCACCCCCCGGACAGCCGCTTTCAACAAGCCCTGAATTCCCCAGTCCTCCGCGCCCTGATTCGTCGCTTCGACGACCCCATCCGTGTAGGCAATGATCAAGTCTCCGGGCTTTAATTTTGCGACTCTCATCTCATATATCGAATCCGGGAACATCCCAACTGGAGCACCCCCGGTCTCGAGCCAGTCGACCAAGCCGTTATTTCGCAGAACGACCGGCGGATTATGTCCCGCATTGATGTACCGGAGCGTTCGTGTCGCTTCGTCGAAGACGCTATAAAACAAGGTCGCGTACCGGTTCGCCCGAGAGGAAGCGCATGTCTGGCGATTTACCGCTTCGAGCAGCACGGCCAAGTCATCCCCCGTGAACAACGCCGCCGTTCGAACGGAGGACTGCACATTGGCAATCATGAGTGCCGCGGCCAGACCTTTGCCCGACGCATCTCCAACGAGCAACGCCAAGCGGTCATCCTTCAGTGGGATGAAATCGTAGCAGTCGCCACCGAGCGCGCGAACCTGACGGCAGCGCGCGCTATAGTCTAAGGAAGCGCTAGCCGTGTGCGGCACTTGCATAAAGCCCTCTTGCACGTCGCAGGCCAGTACCCAGTCCTGGCTAACGTCCACCACCATTTCGTCGGTCGTCATTTTCTCGCCTCCACTCGTTTGTCGGTTCTGGCCCTCCGAAATCGACACCGGGATGGTGACTTTTGAGATGAAAATTTCTGCGGAGGATGTAGAGAATGGCAGCACGGCTCCGACTACAGGATGAAAGCGCAGATGGCAGGCGCTGTGACCAAGGAGAGACAATCAGAACAGAAAAGGAGCGACGGAGATGAAATACATTTTGCTGATGTCGGGCACGAAGGCAGGCGTTGAAACGTATCACGCGTGGTCGAAACAGGATATGGAGGCGCACATGGCGGTTCTCCAGCGCATCAACAAGGAACTGACCGCATCCGGAGAGTTCGTCACGACACAAGGCTTAACTGAACCGAGGGAAGCCACGGTCGTGCGCGGCGAGAAAAACGGCACGCCAGTCACGGACGGCATTTTTCCGGAATCGAAGGAATTTCTGCTGGGCTACTGGATCGTTGACGTTGCGACTCCCGAACGCGCGTATGTCATAGCCGGCCAGATTTCCGCAGCGCCCGGGCCGGGAGGAGTGCCCACAAATATGCCCATTGAAGTGCGGCGGTTCGCAACATATGAGCCAAAGCCCAAGTAAAAAGGGTGTCGAGAACGCATCGTCGGTTCCGCTAGGTGATGAAGGAGCAATAGGCAGCGCCACAAGCACTCGAAGGGAGAAGAAAATGAAGTATATTCTGATGATGAGCGGCAAGAAGTCCGATTTTGAGGGGTGTGCGACCTGGTCGAAGGAGGATCTCCGGGCAAACGTCGCTTTCATGCGCGCGTTCAGCAAGGAATTGAAGGATTCCGGTGTTTTCGTCTCTACTGAGGGGCTGGGGTGGCCCAGTGAAGCGCGACTCGTTCGTGCCGGGGCGAACGGAGAGCCCGTCACCGATGGAGTCTTTCCGGAATCCAAGGAATTCCTGGCCGGCTACTGGATCATCGATGTGGACAGTCCGGAGCAGGCGTATAAGATCGCTGCCCGGGCGTCACAGGCACCAGGCCCCGGAGGAAAACCTGCAAGCATGCCCATCGAAGTGCGACCCGTACTGAGTGGCCACGCGG
>CAWJHY010000028.1:0-126699 GCA_963842495.1 uncultured Acidobacteriota bacterium | reverse complement strand
GAATGGCGTCCCATCCTGAGCTCGCCGGTTTGTTCGGCGGGTGAAGGATCCCGGCAGTTGCTCAGAACCTTCAGGGTGAACTCAACACAGGAGTCAAAGATGAAAAGCTTCTTGGCAGCGTAATTGTCACCCTGGTTTGCATTGCCGGCGGAGTGTACGCCTACTTCTCACACGGTTCGGCGCCGGCGGCTACCAGCGCGCGTCCGATGCCGTTTGAAGGAAAAACTGTGCGTATGGCGCCGGATGCGAGATTGCAAAAAGGAGATGCCGAGGACCGTTCCGATTGAAGCCAGCGAAGCCAACTACCTTGCCGGCGCGCTGGCTGCAGTAACCGACCCATTGCGCGGTGTGTCACGGTGTTCCGGGCAAGGAGCCGACGGCGATTGCTTTGCGGGGAGTTTCCGAGGCCGCCCGAGCTGTTGAAGGGAAAAGGCGTTACCGACGATCCCCCCGGCGAGACCTATTGGAAAGTGGCGAATGGAATCCGCCTGACGGGAATGCCGGGAGGTTACAGTCAGAGCCTGTCCCCCACCGAGATGTGGAAGATCACCGACTGGGGGCGGGAAACGCCGAGCAAGCGCTCCTTCCGTCACGGCGGTGTTGGAAGGGCGCGCCGGCGCGCCGAATCGCTGAAAGAGTCCCTCAAGGAGCGATGCACGTGCCCAGGCGGCTGAGCGCGCGAAGCTCACGAAGGTGAGAGGAGATCGTTACTTGCTCCGACTTTCTTGGGGTCTGCAAAACTTCGTGAGCGCTCGCAGTTGCTCATCGGTGAGATTCTTGAAGGGCGGCATCACCGAACCATGCACATAAGCGGGCGGGTCCTTGAAGTGGCCAACCAGCCATTCGGCGGTGCGGCCGCGCGTGCCCTTCGTGGTCAGGTCAGGGCCGACCTTGCCGCCCTCGCCATTGAGCCGGTGACACGTGAAGCAGCCTTCTTGCCTGTATAGTGTTTTCCCGTACTTGACCAACGCAGCGTCAGCGTTCTGAGTTGCCTGTTGAGTTTGCAGAGCGGCAACTGGAGCAGGCGGGACGGCATTGAGGCGTGGAAGGCCGTGGATGAATCGCACAAGCTTCCAGGTGTCCGTCTCGGAAATGCTGGATTGCCGGGAGGGCATTCCGGTGAGGCGAACGCCGTTCTGAATAATCCAGAACAGATCGGCGTCACTCCAGTGCTGCACATGCGGCGAGTTCATGTCCATCGCCGGAGGATACATGTTTCGCCCTACATACGTTTCACCACGACCGTCAGTCCCGTGGCAGATGGCGCACGATTGAACGAATAATTCGCGGCCTTGGTTCAGCACGTCCTGCGAGTCAGGGAGCGGGTTTCTTATCCTCAGCCTCAATCGGAATAACGACGTCCTTCGCCATGTTGGCGAGAGTGGTTTCGACTCGAGAGGGTTGCCTGTGCGCGGCACACCCGAGCATCAGTAATCCCAGCGTTGCGCCGAGCAGTCGAAGCATCAACCTTAGTTTGTACGGAACCATGCGACGGCCTCCACTCACGCACCGACTCAAACCGCAGCTTTCAAGAGCCGGCTACACGCGCCGATCAGCTCGATATGCATTCACCAATTACTCGACGAATTGCCAGCGCGAAGTTCTGCGTTGAGAATCTTCCATCGACGCTGGCGCGAGCTTCCGTCTTCATCTGCATCAGCAGCCCGCTATCGTGGACGAACTGCTGAATACGCTCGGCCAGAGCCGCCGAGTTCCCGGGAGGAAGGGGTAGCCATTCACCCCGTCGCGGACGACTTCCGGAATTCCCCCAACGTTTGAGCCGATGACGGGAATCCCCAGTTGCATCGCCTCGATGGCCACCATCGGAGCCCTTCACTAACCGTAGAAGGGATTACAATGACATCGCCGACACGGTAGAGTGGGTTTGGACCTCCTGGTAACCGGCCCAGGAGATTTGGTTATCCAAACCCGAGTTCCTGACAAACGACTTCAGAGAGGTTAGGTAGGAATCGTCGTCGGGGCTGTGTGGGTCCGGAGCACCGACGAGGATGACGCGCGCTCTCTAGCCGCGCCGGGCAAGTTCCAAGGCAACATCGAGCACCACGTGCTGTCCCTTTTGCGCCGTAATTCGGCCCACAACGCCCACGACGAAGGCTCTGCCGTCCGGCGTATCGGCACTTAACCCGCCGGTTAGCGGCGATCCAGGCTTGGCGTCGCAGGGCAAGCGCACCGGGTTGTAAATGACCTGCAAGATGCTCTTGAGTTCCGGATGGCTTGCCAGCAATACTGCTGCCGTGGTCTCGGAGCAAGCTAGCGATCTTGGCCATGTGCCTTGCCGCTCTGGCCACGACCAAGATATCGGTCTTACGGGTCATGGTGAGGTGCAGGTGGAACACCGCAGGTGTGCCCGTTAGGCGCGCCGCGAGCGTCCCGGCGATGAGGGAACGCGGGCCGTTGATCTAGACCAATCTGATTCCTCTGCGGCGAATAATGCGTGCCAGCAGCCATCCGCAATAAACGCTCCGCAGCGGCAGCCTGGCCATGTCAGCAACCGACTCTCGGCCGGAGCTATAGCGACCGAGCGGGTAGAGAAATGTTTCGATGCCGCGGCGCTTGATCTCCCCCACAAATGGTCCATCCTCAGGGAAACCCACGATGGGCAGATAATCCGGCTCAACGGCGTGCAACACCTCGCCGAGAACGCGCTGGGCGCCCGCGCGATGGGCCTGCTGTTCGAGGAACAGAATCGGTATTGGCGCGGTTGGACTGCCAGTCATCAATTGTACCTAACGGCGCGCGGTTCGGATGCGCTCCCATTGGATCGACGCCCACTCGTACTGAGCCGCAGCGATCACATGATGTGACAGGCGCCGAGCCACATAGGTGATTTGTTTCGAGACCGCCGTGATGCGCGCAGAAATGCCGGGATTCGGCCCACCGCCGGTGCGGTTTGGCCGGTGTAGAGGGAAGAGTCGTCTTCTCCGGATCTCCCGCCAGGTCGCGTCATCCGGAACAAACTCTCGGTAGAGCAGGAGGCTGTACTTGTTGCCTGTGAAATTGGCCAGGGCTGAGTCGCAGCCACAACGGTTTACCCAGAGACGCAACGGATGGCGCATATTGCGAAGAACGCCGGCATTGATCGTGGCTGGAATGGGCGCGCCAAACAAGCGGGCAGCGAGCGAGAAAACCACGCCAGCCATCTCCGGCAATCGAGGGCTAACACAGGGATTTACGCCCAGTCCGTTGAAGAGTCCGAGCGGCGCACCATGATCAAATTGGAAGAGTTAATGTTCTCTAATGTTCCCACTTTAGGGGGATCCCCTGCAGGTGGGTCTAAGCTAATTAATTGAAAAACAGCCAGTTAAGTTGGCTGGGAGGCAGGGATTCGAACCCCGATACGCAGATCCAGAGTCTGCAGTCCTACCGTTAGACGACCTCCCAGGAACAATGAGTTACATTACCATACCTGGTGATTGGAGTCTATTTGAACGGTTGCGAGTCAGTGTCTCAGTTTGAGGTAGAGGCGGCTTTACGCCGCCATTTGGCGAGGTAAACTCGCCGCTACAGATTCAAACTCAGACACTACGGGTCGCGGGGGATGCGCGACACGAAGTTTGTAGATTTTTGTTGCTTGATTCAGGTTGCCAACTGCGGACAATGGTTGCCGATTTAAACTGTTGACTGTCAACTGTTGACTGTCAACTGTTTTTCAGAACAAGCGGAAGCTGACTTCCACAATCACGCGCACTGGAACTGGCGTGAGATTACGCATAGCCGGCTTGAATTTCCAGGTCCGCACGGTCTCGGTGGCCTTTTCGTCGAGCCCCAGGCCCAGTGGCCTCACCACCTTACAGTCGGTAACATCGCCGTGGGTGTCCACGACGATCATCAGTACCACGGTGCCCTGATACTTGGCCTTCCGGGCTTCCTCGGAGTAAGGCGGTTCAGGTTTGAAGATCGGGATAGGCGCGCTGACACCGCCACCGACACTATAGATCCCGCCACCAGTCCCGCCGCCCTCTCCGGGGCCCAACCCGCCGCCCTTGCCAGACCCGATGCCGGTCCCTTCACCGGAACCGATGCCTCCTCCCGTTCCAGGCCCGTTGGAAGGTGGGCCCGCAACGCCCTGCGGATCGCCCCAGTTGGGCAAATTGGAAGCCATTTGTGGGAGTTTCAACTCGGGCGGGCCCAGCAAGGTTGGCTCGACCTGCAGGATGGGGTGGAGATTTCGAATTACCGCCATTGGGGGAGCCAGTTGCTGTCTCGCAAACCTGGGAACTGCGCCCTTCGATGCCGGCGTCGGCGAACGGTCGCCTCCTCCGCCACCCCCTCCAGCCTTTTTGCCGGCCGCCTCGATTTCGGCCAAGTAGGGCGAAATGTCAATCACCTCGCTCTTGGCGGACACTTTGGCCGGCCTATTGACTTGAGAAATAAGAAATGGCAGCAAGATGATCGCTACTCCCACGACGTGAACCAGCAGAGAATTCATCCACGAGCCCGACTGGGGCTGATAGTCCTGCCACATGTTCGGCACGTCGACGGGGTGGGAGGTAATGGGGATCGAGGGGGGCTTCGGTTTCTCGAATAAGGCCCTTAACTGGTTTGGGATGTCGAGGATCCAGGGACGCATATCCGTGGCGGGCAGATCCACCTCGCCCCGGTAATATTCGCTTCCGATGTTGTTTTTCGGCTTCTCAAACAGCGCCCTTAGTTGATTGGGGATATCAAAGATCCAGGGGCGCAGGTCGGTGGCCGGCAAAGCGACCTTTCCGCGGTAATACTCTTTTGGAACGGTGGTTTTCGGCTCGTGCAGCAACCCCCAGATCTGGCGAAAGAGAGAAACAGGCGGAAGCGCGGAATCCACAAATGTCAAGTGATACTCGGGTTCGGGCTTAGGGGCGCTGCCGTGGGGGCTGCCCCCCCCGTTGGCGCCAACCTGGGTATCGCTCGTTGCCGTCACACTCATGTCGTGTCCCTCGGGCGTTTTCGAAAAACTTTCCAGCGTTTCTCCGGGCCCTAAATTAATGATGGCCGCAGGCCCTCCGAAGTTGCATGCGATAGCAATTATTCCTTTGTTTTCTTCTCAGACTCATTTTACCACAGCTTGGCCACTGCCAACTCAGCAGAAGTTGTCTTTTCACTGTGGGCGTGCATAGCCTCGCGTCCCGACGCCCTAAGTTCCGGCGTTTGCGCCGATGAGGTGGCTTCGGGCAAGGTAGTTGACGTATGAAAGCCGCTGGAAGTTGCATCTGAGCTAGACACCCTCTTTGCACGTTCTCTATAATACTGGCTGGCTCACTCCGCGGAGGACGAATGCAGAAGACGCTCGACCTGAAACACACTCTTAACCTTCCCAAAACCCATTTTTCAATGAAGGCCAATCTCCCTCAAAATGAGCCCAGGTGGCTGGCCGAGTGGGCGAAGGGCGATCTCTATGCTCAGATTCGCGCCGCACGGAAGGACGCACCAATCTTCACATTGCACGATGGGCCCCCCTATGCCAACGGCCGCATTCACCTGGGGACGGCACTCAACAAGATCCTGAAGGATTTCATCGTCAAATCGAAGACCTTGGAGGGGTTCAACGCTCCTTTTGTGCCGGGTTGGGATTGCCACGGGTTGCCGATCGAAATCTACGTCGACAAAGAGCTTGGGGGACGGAAGGCGCAGATGAGCGTGGTGGAAGTGCGCCAGGCTTGCCGGCGCTACGCCGCGAAATATGTGGATCTTCAGCGTCAGGACTTCATGCGCCTGGGGGTCTTCGGCGAGTGGGAAAAGCCTTACCTCACCATGAACTTCGAGTACGAGGCGGAAATTGCGGAAGCCTTCCTGAAGTTTTTGGCGGGCGGCTATGTCTACCGGGGCCGAAAACCGGTGTACTGGTGCATTTCCTGCAAGACGGCTTTGGCAGAGGCGGAGGTGGAGTACGAAGACCACCGCAGCCGCTCGATCTATGTGCGATATCGCGTGTTGACGGACCCCGCCAGCCTGGATCCCGCCCTTGCCGGCCGCAGAGTCTACGTCATCATCTGGACCACGACGCCGTGGACGCTTCCTGCCAGCATGGCGGTGGCGTTTCACCCCGAGTTTGAGTACGTCGCGGTGGCGGAAGACGGCGGCGATGCGTACCTGATCGAAAGCCGGCGGCATGATCCGGTTATGCAAGAAACGGGGCTCGACGCCGCCAAAATCCTGGCCAGAATTCCGGGGCGCAGGCTGGATCGCCTGGAATTGCAGCACCCGTTTCTGGACCGTAAGATCCTGGGTGTGCTGGCCAATTACGTAACGGCGGAAGATGGGACCGGATGTGTCCACACCGCCCCCGGCCATGGGCGGGAGGACTACCTCACCGGTGTGCAGTACGGACTCGATACCTACTGCCCGGTTGGGGACGGGGGAGAATTCACGGAAGGCTTTCCGGAGTATCTTGGCAAGAAGGTTTTCGACGCGAACGAGCCGATCGTGGAGTTGCTGAAAAGCCGGGGAATGCTTGTAGGGCCGGCGGGGTGGCTGAGTCACGCCTACCCGCACTGCTGGCGCTGTCATAACCCCGTGATTTTCCGGGCCAACGAGCAATGGTTCATTAACATCGACCACCGCGAATTGCGCGAGAAAGCCCTGGAAGAGATCAAGAAGGTGCATTGGTTGCCGACCTGGGGAGAAGAACGCATCGCCAACATGATTGCCGAGCGTCCGGACTGGTGCATCTCGCGGCAGCGCATGTGGGGCGTTCCCATCACCGTCTTCCACTGCGAGACCTGCAAGAAGCCCTTGCTGGATCCGAAGTTGGCGGAACATGCGGTGGAGTTGTTTCGAAAAGAAGGTGCGGACGCCTGGTACGCTCACAGCGTGGAGGAACTTCTGCCGCAGGGGGCCAAGTGTCCGGAGTGCGGCGGCACGCGGCTGCGAAAGGAGACGGATATCCTGGATGTCTGGTTTGATTCCGGCTCCAGCCATTACGTGGTGCTGGGTCATCGGCCGGACCTTCCCTGGCCCGCGGACGTCTATCTGGAAGCCGGAGACCAATACCGCGGCTGGTTTCACAGTTCGCTCCTGGTCGCCCTGGGAACGCACGGCATGGCGCCGTATCGCGCCGTCCTCACTCACGGCTGGGTTCTCGACGCCGAGCGCCGGGCCATGTCCAAGTCGCTGGGAAACGTGGTTGATCCCAACGAAGTCATCAAGACCCATGGGGCTGAAATCCTGCGCCTCTGGGTGGCCTCCGTCGAGTTCGGTGAGGACGTGACCATCTCAGCCGATATGCTGGCCCGCCTCTCCGAGGCCTATCGTAAATTGCGAAACACGTTTCGATATGGTTTGAGCAATCTCTATGACTTCGACCCGCAGAAGGACTCCGTCGAGAACTCGCAACTCGAGGAGTTGGATGCTTGGGCGCTGGTGCGCACGGCGGAATTGCTGGAGCGAGTCCAGGCTGCCTATCAGGAGTACGCTTTCCACAAGGTGTATAGGGCAATTTACGATTTTGCCACCGTGGACCTGAGCGCGTTTTACTTTGATATTCTTAAAGACCGCCTCTATACCGCCCCCGCCCGCTCCACTCGGCGACGCTCCGCCCAGACAGCGATCTGTCACATTGCGGAGGCCTTGGTTCGGGCGCTTGCTCCTCTGATGCCGTTTACGGCCGAGGAGGTTTGGACGAATCTTCCGGGACTTCAGGGGTGCGAAAAGAGCGTGCATCTCGCCCAATTCCTCCGGCCGGAAGCGCTCCGCAATCTAGTTCCGGCCGAGTATTCCGAGCGCCTGGAAAGGTGGCCGCGCTTGATCGAAGTCCGCAATGCAGTCCTCAAGGCGCTCGAACTGGCGCGGCAAGAGAAGTTCATCGGCGGCTCGCTGGAGGCGCGGATTCGCCTCTGGGCAGACGGCGACCTTAAGAGTCTGCTCGAGGAATATCAAAAGGCGCTTCCCACGATCTTTATTGTTTCGCAGGTCGAGCTCTGCGCCAGCCCTGCGGGGGATGCGCTGGAAACTGAGATCCCGGGACTCAAGATCAAGATCGAAAAGGCCTTGGGCCACAAATGCGAACGCTGCTGGAATTATTCCGAGCAGGTGGGTAAAGACAGTCGCTACCCGACGGTGTGCGAGAGGTGCTCGCAGGCGCTGCGTGAGATAGAAAGTAGTAGTCAGTAATCAATCGTCAGTTGTCAGTCCTCAGTTCGCGGTCTTAACTCGACGCTGGTCTGGTGCTGGCACCCAGTTATGTCCATGCAGTCGGCAGCCGGCCAGGTTCGGCTGAGAACTGAAAACTGACGACTGAAGACTGATCTATGCCAACTCGTGCCAATCGCTTCTCACGCGCCGTTTGGGCGGTTATCGCCTCGGCAATATTTGTCGCGGACCAGGTGACCAAAGCCGCGGTAGAGGGCTCAATTCCGGAACACGTCACGGTTCCTGTGGTCCCCCATTTTCTCAACCTCGTTTATACCAAGAATGCCGGCGCCGCCTTTGGTTTGTTCTCGGAATCGCCATCGGCCTGGAGGACCGTGCTGCTCATCGTCGTCTCAAGCTTACTGCTGGCCATGGTCATCGGCGTCGTCTGGCGGAATCAGCAGCTTCGTCGCGTGGCGGGCGTGGGGCTTGCTCTTATCCTCGGTGGGGCGCTCTCAAATCTCTTCGATCGCATCCGCTTCGGCCGAGTTGTGGATTTTGTTGACGTTTACTACCGAGGATATCACTGGTACACCTTCAATCTTGCTGATGCTTCCATCGTAGTTGGGGCCGGGTTCCTTGTGTTTGAGCTGCTATTTTTGGATTGACGGCTCGAGATAGTAGCTGGACAACCGCAGATTTCCGGTGTGTCATTCTGAGCGAAGCGAAGAATCCCTGCAGTTTGTAAGAACCGGGGGCTGCCGAGATGCCGCGCTCAGAATGACCAGCCGTGGTTTCAAGAGATGCCCGAAGAGCGTGAATACTTGGCCGGGACAGAAGATGCCGGTGAACGGCTGGACATCTTTCTCGCCCGGCAAATGCCTGATTGGAGCCGCAGTCAGATCCAGCGGCTGATTCGCTCCGGATTGGTTCGGGTTTGCGAGCGTCACGCCCGGAAGGGCGGGGAATCGGTCCGGGCCGGCGATATCATCTCGGTGCGCGCAGAGCGGGAAGAGTTGGCGGCCGCGCCGGAAGCTTTGCCTCTCTGCGTTGTCTTCGAGGATGAGGATCTGCTGGTGGTAAATAAGCCTGCGGGAATGGTTGTGCACGTCGGCGCAGGCGTGAAATCAGGCACGCTGGTTAATGCCTTGCTGCATCACGTTGGGACCCTTTCTGCGGGCGGCGATGTGTCGCGTCCGGGCATCGTGCATCGCCTCGATAAAATGACCTCGGGGCTGGTCTTAGTGGCCAAGAACGACGCCGCGCACCGGCGACTGGCAGAGCAATTCAAATCGCGCACCGTCCACAAGACCTATACTCTTTTAGTTCACGGGAAGGTCAGCGGCGACCAGGGCCAAATCTCGAAGCCCGTGGGACGCGATCCAGTCCGGCGCACCCGCATGAAGGCAGGCGGACTGCGACCGCGAGAGGCGCTTACCCGATATGAAGTCGTGCGGCGATTCCGCGATTTCACACTTCTCGCGGCCCACCCCGAAACCGGCAGGACGCACCAGATCCGGGTCCACTTCGCAGCCCTTGGCCACCCCATTGTCGGCGACACAACTTACGGCGCGCCGGGCAAGTTGCGCGTCGCAGGTCGTGAGGTGCCGACGCTTTGGCGCACCTTTCTCCATGCAGGCTCGCTGGAGTTCGAGCACCCGCGCCTGCACCACGCGATGAGCTTGTCGGCGCCGCTTCCTCCCGAGTTGGCGGAGTTCCTTCGAGACCTGGGCGCGTAACGCGGATTCTAAGTCCGGATTCCATCCGCCCACGCGCCTCAAACTCCGAACGCTGTAAACCAATTCTGCGAAGAAAATTCGGTGAGGCGCGGCCTCTCGCTGTATAATTGCGCCGAGGATCCAAAAAACAAGGAGGGAAAATGAAACGACTTCTGATGGGGGTTCTGGCACTGGGATTGCTCGCAATTACGGTGGAGAGCGCACTTGCACAACGCAACCCGCGCGCAACAACGCAGATCAGCGTGGGTGGCAAGACGGTCTCGGTGGAATACGGACGTCCTTCGCTGAAAGGACGAAAAGTGTCCGAGTTGCTCGACCAGTTAAAACCTGGAGACTTCTGGCGGCTCGGGGCCGATAAGTCCACCACATTTTCGACGGCGGCGGATCTGCAGTTTGGCGACACGACGGTTCCGAGCGGACAGTACAGCCTTTGGGTAGAGCGAGCAGAGGGCAATTCGTGGAAGCTGGTGTTCAACAAGCAGCACGGCCAGTGGGGAACCAACCACGACGCCGCGCAGGATCTGGCTTCCGCGCCGCTAAAAGAGGCCAAGGCTTCCAATTCTGCGGAAATGGTCACGATGAACCTCACGAAATCGGGTGGGGGCGGCGTGATTACGATTCAGTGGGGCGATATGAAGTTGACCTCGAGTTTTAAAGCGAAATAGAAGGGTAGGGTCATTCCGAGCGTGGCGACAACTTGGGTTGGTCGTCAGGCTTAGGCGCAGAGGTGGAGGTGTGGCTGCAACTCGTGGTTGAGGATACGGAAATACCAGACGCCCGACGCTTAGGCTCCCCCAACGGGGGTGACAAGCGCCCCGCTAACAGTTGCCTCTCGGCGTCTTTCACCCGTTTGCCTCGCGTGGTGCGAGTTCCCAGCCCCGGCGCTACTGGCCGCTGGCGGCGGCCGCCGTCGTTGTGGTATTCAGCCTCGGAGCATAGTAACCGGGCTTGGTGCGGACGGCCAGCTTCGCGTGATTGCCACTGGAAAAGGCATCGACGCGAACATTGCGGAAGGTCCCGTCTTTTCTGGCATTGGTGGGATAGTAAGCGAGAGTATACTGGTTGCGAATGTCGTGCGCGATCTGCTCGCAGGTGCTCTGAACATCATCCAGAGATCTCGGAAAGTAGGCTTCTCCACCGGTGACGTCGGCAAGCTTCTCGAGAATCTTGGCGGCGCGATGCGCGCTGCCGCCGTGGATTTTGAACAAGCCGCCGGGTTCTTCCGACCCCAAAAGCCCAATCGTATAGATAACGGCGTCGGATTTTTGTGCGTAGCGCAGGAGTTCGTCGATAGTGTAGCGGCTGGCGTTATCCTCACCGTCCGTAATGACCAGCAGGGTCTTCTTATCGCGGTTGCCGAGCTTTACATGGTCAAGTGAAGCGTATACGGCATCATAAAGCGCCGTCCCGCCTCTGGAATCAATCTTGTCCAAAGCACTCTTCAGATCTTCGATGTTGCTGGCAAAATCTCCGGGCGTATCGAGGTAATAGACGTCATTAAAATTGACCACGAACGCCTGGTCCTGAGGGTTCGAGGTTTTGACAAAAGTCAAGGCGGCGGCATTCACCGCCTCCCGCTTTTCGCGCATGCTCCCACTGTCGTCGATCACAATGCCCATCGTCACTGGGATGTCGGCATGGCTGAACACCGAGAGCTTCTGCGGCGTGCCGTCCTCGTACACCTGAAAGTCCCCGGACTTCAGATCGTTGACCATTCGCCCTTTTTTATCGACGACGGTGGCGTGAAGGACCACGAGGTTAACGTCAACATTGATGGTGTATTCGCGTCCCCTCTTCTCAGCCGGCGGAGTCTGTGGATTGGCAGGCTGGGGAGCTTGGGCGAGAAGGCAGTTGCAGAAAGTGAGCGCCACGCAAAGCGGGGCTAGACCGCGAGACTTCTTTCTGATGCTGAAACTCATACTATTGTGTTGGTGCATAGTAGCCAGTGCGTGCGTAAACCTGGAGCGGAGGCAAGCCCCGGGGAGGATCGAGCTTTACCTTAATTCGTCTCCAGCGACCGTCGCGAACTAGGTTCGAGGGGTGATACCCGATTACATACTGATTCCTCAGCTCAATGGAGATTTTCTCGGCGATATCGGGCAGTTCGTTGGCATCCTCGACACTGAACATTCGGCCTCCCGACACTTCCGCCAAATCGGCCAGCAGGCCCGGTCCACCTGCTTCCTCGGGCGTACGAGCACGGGAAGATAGCGGCTCGAATATACCAACCGCGTAGATCTGCACATCGGACTCTCGGACTGCACGCTTGATGTCATTCTCCGTATACCTGCTGTGATTGTCGCCGCCGTCCGAAATCACCAGCAAGGCTCTCCGGTTGGTGGTGGCTTTCTTCATTTCGCTCAGTCCCAGGTAGATGGCGTCAAGCAACGCAGTTCTTCCGCCCGCTTTCACAAATAGCAACCGGTCCTGAATATTCTCGAACTTCGAGGTGAAGCCCGTGATCAGGTTGGGGCGGTCGCTAAAATTGATGAGCATGAACTCATCCTGGGGGTTAGATGTCTTGAAAAACTGCAAGGCTGCTTCCTTGGACTTCTGAATCTTATCACTCATGGAGCCGCTGCTGTCAAAAACCAAGCCGACCGAAATGGGCGCGTCTTCCGTGGAAAAAGATTCAATCTTCTGTTCAACTTTCTCGTCGAACACCTGAAAGTTGTTCTGTTCGAGGCCGGTCACGATCCGGTCGAACGGATCGGTTACCGTCACATTGACGACCACCAAATTCACGTCCACAAGAAAAGGCGCAACATGGATATCGGGTTTGCGGACGGTGACTTGGCTCGATTCAGAGTCACCAGCCGATTTCACCGGGGTTTGCTTATCAGCCGCTGGTGCAGCCGCGGGATCCGCCTGCTGGGTGCCCTGCGCAACCGCCTCCTTTATTGCCGCTGCGCCCAGCGTGCTCCCCACGATAAGGCTCAGTATCCAGAGTCGGGAAACTCGGTGCGTCGATAGTGCGTTCATCCTCGCGGCCCCTCCCCTGGCAAGCAAGTGGGAGGCACGCCCCCGGCCTACCCCTAGGCTTGCAGCCCTTCTGAGCTCATTAATCCATTTTAGCACAGTTCGAATTCGCCGTCCGTTGTCAGTTGCAAGTGTGGATCGTTCCCCGCGTTCCGTCGAAGCTCACGTCATTCCCGCGAAAGCGGGAATCCATTTTTCCCTGGGCTGACAATGGACCCCCGCTTCCGCGGGGGTGACGAACGCTCACTTCCATTTCTGTAGCGGGCTGCATGCCCATCATCACTCAGAATGACAATTGCTGATTTTTTCATGTCGTCGGAGGCTTTGCGGTCGGCCTTCGACGAACCATCGGAATTTATCTTAGCACAGTTCGAATTTGCCGTCCGTAGTCAGTTGCCGCTAGGAGTAGCGGCGCGTTTGCCACCCCGAGTTATGGAAAGCCGGAAATGATGGGAAAGAACAGGAAGTCTGCCACCCGGAACGGCGATGGGTCAGTCCGCCCAGCATGGCGGAGCTTGATATCTTCACGCCTGCGGACGCATTGCGGAACCAGGATTACGGCCCTTGGGATTTTATCGTGGGAATTTATCGTGGGAATTTTCGTCGGAATTTATCGTTGACAAACCACAGCCTCGCCCGGATAATTGACCGTACCGATTCCTTCCGAGAACCTCCAATTCGGTACAAAAGACCTGGCTGGGTATTTCCATGCTGCAAGACGCATTGGGATTTATCGAGCATAGGTCACAAAACCTCCAGCCCATTAGACATTGCCAAGGAGGATCATGGGTGCAAAGTACATCTTCGTCACTGGTGGTGTAGTCAGTTCGCTGGGCAAAGGTTTGGCTTCAGCTTCGATGGGGTGTTTGCTCGAGGCGCGCGGACTTAAAGTCACTTTTCTGAAACTGGATCCCTACTTGAACGTCGATCCGGGAACGATGAGTCCGTTTCAGCACGGTGAAGTCTTTGTTACCGACGACGGAGCCGAAACCGACCTTGACCTCGGTCATTACGAGCGCTTCAGCCATGCCAGGATGAGTCAGGACAATAATTGTACCGCCGGACGTATTTACGAAATCATCATCACCAAGGAACGGCGTGGCGACTATTTGGGGAAGACGGTGCAAGTCATTCCTCACGTTACCAACGAGATCAAAGCCGCTATCCAAAAAGTCGCGCACGACGTGGATGTGGTCATCGTCGAAGTGGGAGGCACGGTGGGAGACATCGAGTCGTTGCCTTTCCTCGAGGCCATTCGCCAGATGCGGCAGGATATGGGCAGAGAGAATGTGCTTTTCGTGCATTTGACGCTCGTCCCCTATATACAGACCTCGGGCGAACAGAAGACCAAGCCGACCCAACATTCCGTGAAGGAATTACGGGAGATCGGTATTCAGCCTGACATTCTGCTGTGCCGCACGGACCGCTTTCTCTCGCCCGATATCAAGGCCAAGATCGCTCTTTTTTGTAGTGTTGCAGAAGAGGCCGTCATCACCGCCAAGGATGTGGACAATATTTATGAAGTTCCGTTGATCCTCGGGAAAGAGGGATTGGACTCGCAGATTCTGCACTGCCTGAAACTGGACCCGGGCGAGCGCAACGTCCAGCCATGGATTGAGCTGGTAGAGCGCGTCCAGCATCCGCAGGATGAGGTCACGATCGGAATCGTGGGGAAATATGTCGGCTATCAGGACTCGTACAAAAGTCTGAATGAAGCCCTGGTCCACGGCAGCATCGCTCACGATTTGAAGCTCAACAAGGTTTGGGTTGAAGCAGAAGATCTGGAGGGTCAGGACGGGGAAGGGCATTTGGCCGAACTGGATGGCATCCTGGTTCCGGGAGGGTTTGGCCAGCGGGGAATCCTTGGGATGCTGCGGGCCATCGAGTTCGCGCGACTGCGCCAGGTCCCCTATTTCGGCATTTGCCTCGGCATGCAGTGCGCGGTCATTGAGTTCGCCCGCAACGCCTGCGGCTTGACGGACGCCAACAGTTCGGAGTTTGATCCCTCCACAACTCACCGCGTCATCTACAAATTGCGCGAATTGCGTGGCATTGATGAGTTGGGTGGCACAATGCGCTTGGGCTCTTGGGCCGCCCGGCTCAAGGCCGGTTCTTTTGCTCATCAAGCTTACGGTCAGCTCGATATCTCCGAGCGCCATCGCCATCGCTACGAATTCAATCGCGAGTTCGAGGAGATCCTGGTTAGCAAAGGGTTGGACCTGGCGGGTGTGACTCCGGACGGAACCTACGTGGAGATCGTCGAAATTCGCGACCACCCCTGGTTCTTGGGTTGCCAGTTTCATCCTGAGTTCAAGTCGCGGCCCCTCGAGCCGCACCCGCTGTTCAAAGCCTTCATTGGCGCCGCGTACCAATATCGCCGCAAACGGTTGGGGGCGTTTCCGAGCGCCTTGTTGGCGGACGAGGCCAAGGTGACCGCGTCAACGTAACGGAAGAAGGAAATTGCAGATTAGAAACTGGAAAATGGAAACTGGAAAATGGAAATTGGAAGATGGCCCCAGTCTGGCAATCTGGCCGGATTAGGGGGAATGAAACTTCTAGGTCTGGCCTCGACCCCGACTTTCCAGGCGCCAGTTTCCAGTTTCTAATTTCTAGTTTCCATTTGCACTTCACGAGCAAACAATGAGTCGCGTGGTTCCAGTTGGAAGAATGAAGCTAGGACCCGGTCATCCGCTGTTTGTGATCGCGGGGCCGTGCGTCATCGAGAGTGAACGTCATACGTTGAGGATGGCTGAACGCTTGTCCGGCGTTGCACGCGCCCTGCGCGTTCCTTACATTTTCAAGGCCTCTTTCGACAAAGCCAACCGCACTTCACTGCATTCTTATCGCGGCCCCGGCCTGCAACGCGGCCTGCAGATTTTGGCGCGCGTCAAAAGGGAAATCGGCGTAGCCGTCCTGACAGACGTGCACGAGCCATCACAGGTTGGGCCTGCGGCGGAAGTCTGCGACGTGATCCAGATTCCGGCTTTCCTCTGTCGCCAGACCGATCTACTGCTCGAGGCCGGCCGCTCGCGCGCCGTGGTTAATATCAAGAAAGGTCAATTCCTCTCGCCTTGGGATATTCGCCACGTCATTGAAAAAGTTGAAAGCCAGGGCAACCCACACATCCTTGTGACCGAGCGCGGCAGCACCTTCGGCTATAACAATCTGGTGGTTGACATTCGCGGTCTCGCCATCATGAGGGGATTCGGATTTCCGCTCATCCTCGACGTGACTCACGCTTTGCAGCTTCCCGGCGGCGAAGGTGACAAAAGCGGCGGGCAACCGCAGTTTATTAACACTCTGGCCCGCGCGGGGGTGGCCGCGGGCGTGGATGGTGTATTCATGGAAGTCCACGACCGCCCTGAACGAGCTCTCTCTGACGGCGCCAACTCGCTGCCGCTCCGCCAGTTCGAACCACTAGTCAGGAACCTCCGCGACCTGGGGAAGTGGGTCCGAACGGCGAAGCTAATATAGGGGCACCATTTGTGGTCGCCCATCCGCCATCGTATCGGCCATCCCTGCTCAATCTGACAAGGTACTTGCCGGGACCGCAAAACCCCGCTAGCCTTTAATTCCGCCAGCCTGAGTAGGGGGTATTGATGCATGCAAATCTCGCGCCGAGGTAGGTTTTTGGCCGGCTTACTGTTCTGTGGTGTCGTGCTGTCAGTTCTGATTGCTCGCGTTGCCGCAGAACCGGCTCTTAAGACTGTCAACTTTCGAGATAACTTCTCTTCCGGCAAGCTTGACGCTTGGCAGTTCCCGTTTGCTGAGGACTGGGTGGTGAAGCAAGAGGGCCCGCTCCATTACCTTCACATGCTGCGTAGCCGTGACCCGCTGGTTCCGCGCCGCCCCCAGCAATTTGGGTTGGTGAAGGGCGTCACGGTTGGGAGCTTCACACTCGAAACGCGCGTCCGGCGCGAGGGCAGCTCGATGATGATCGTTTTCAACTATGTCGACTCGCTGCACTTCTACTACACGCACTTATCCAAAGATCCCGGCCGCAAGATCGATGTTCATAACGGGATCTTTCTGGTGGATGGCGCGCCGCGCCGCCGCATCGCAGGACTTGAGGCGGACCCGGTGCTTCCTGACACGAATTGGCACAAGGTTCGCGTCGAGCGCGAGGTTGCTTCGGGTTCAATAAGGGTGTTTGTCGACGCTGAACCCCAGCCGCGTTTTTCGGTGGTTGACAAGACCTTCAAGTGCGGGCAGATCGGCCTGGGATCATTCGATGAGACCGGCGACTACACCGACGTCAAGCTCTCATCCAAAGACGCCGGCTGCCAGCCATAGTAGCCCAGAAGCGCGGTCCAACAAATAGGTCTGCGCTGCGGCTTGCGCATCGGGGGCGAGGGAGTATAATGTTTCCGGGGCAAAATGAAAGCAGTGTGCGGACTTTACCTGCCGATTCAGCGCGGCTGGTGGAACTAGGCAATAGGCACTAGCCACGAGCCACTGCTGCTACCAAGGAGTCGCCATGAGCAAAGATGTTTCGAGAAGGAAATTCCTGGAGAAGATTGCTATTGGGGGAGCGGCGGGCGCCAGCCTTCCCTTGTGGACCAATCTTGCCGGCGCCAAGGCACGATTGCCGCAGCGTACACTTGGCCATACGGGCGCCAAAGTTTCTATTCTGGCTTTTGGGTGTGGCAGCCGCTTTCTGATGTACAAGGACGACGACGAAGCCGTGAAAGTCCTCAACCACGCTCTTGACCTGGGCATCACCTACGTCGACACCGCCTACCTTTACGGCGACGGCAAGAGCGAGACGCGTGTTGGCAAAGTCATGGCTACACGCCGCAAGGAAGTGTGGCTGGCAACCAAAATCCCCGACCGTACACGCGACGGCTTCATGAGCCGCCTCGAGGGCAGCCTGAAGCGTCTCCAGACCGACCACGTGGACTTGGTGCACATTCACGACTTGCGCCATGCCGATGACCTGGAAAAAATCGAAGCCCCGGATGGCGCTCTCAAGGGATTACTTGAAGCCAAGGAACAGAAGATGGCGCGCTTTGTCGGCATGAGCTGCCACACCGACGGCGCAATTCTTGCCCAGGCCATCGAAAGACATCCGCTTGACTGCACACAGATGGCGCTGAACCCTTCCGGCACGGGCGAGTTCGAGAAGACCGCCCTCGTCGCCGCCAACAAGAAGGGCCTGGGCGTTATCGCCATGAAGGTTTACGGCCAGGAATTCCTGATTGGCACGGAAGGCGGCAAGACGGATCCGGACACGCTCCTGCACTTTGCCATGAGCTTGCCGGTCACCACCGCCGTCACCGGTATGCCCAAAGTCGAGATGCTCGAGCACAATGTCGAACTGGCCCGCAACTTCTCTCCCTTTAGCGCCGACAAGATGGACGACTTGCGCCGCAGTATGGCGGTCCTCCACGACGATATGCAACATCACCTCGTCGGGCATCTGGATGGTCCCACCGGCCACGGAGACGTGTTCTGGGCGTAGCGTCCGTCAGTGGACTTGCTTCTCGCCAACCCAAAGCAGCTCCACGGGCTGGTGTTTGGAAAGTCGCCACAGTTCCGGGTCGCCCGTTACCAAGATAGCGTTCTGCTCGCGGGCTGTTTCCACGGCGAATGTGTCTGCGTAGGAGATGGGGTCCTGCTTTGTGGCGGGCGCATTCGGATAATCTGCAGTTCAAGATCCAGATGGCAATCGGCAGGTTGCAAATCAAAAAGCCATTTGGAGTTTGCCGGTTGACTGGCTCGCCCGGCATTCATCTCCCAGAGATCGAAAACCATTTCTCTCGCAAGCCAATACCTTACTCTCGTGTCGGGCGGGATCAAGGCGGCGGGATTGCTTGTGTATCCGGCATCTCAACCGCTCCCACGGACCCGTCCGGTGTGAATTCGAGAGTGGGCGCGTAGAGGCCCAAGATCTTGCGCCTCCACCACAGACCCTCCTCCCGCTTGACCTTTAAATCGGTAAACCAGTACTGCCACAGTACGGCGCGCACTTCACGCGGAGGCTTGCCGGGGAAAGGGTTTCCTGCGAAAAGCGAGAGGACGCTTGGGCTGCCGCGCAGAAGTTGCACTTCTGTGCGCACTACAAACGGGTACTCTCTCCATCCGCCCAGGGATGCGAACCAGAGGTTCCAATCGAAGCGCGGCTGATAGGGAGCGTAGAGGCGCGGCGCTTCGTTCGGATTCTGCGGCTTGTAACGAAAGGGATAAGCAAGCCAGGTTTGCCCGTCATTGGAGCCCTGAAATTCGATTTCGTAGCGCGCTCGCGTCATCACCGCAAAGAGGCCGTACTGGTTGGAGATCCGAAACGGCTCGAGCCATAGCATGGGCGAAGTGGGGAGAGGCAAGGCCGGCAGGAGCATTAACAGCAAAAGTGCGGTGGTGTTGTAAGCAATCCAGGAGAGCATCAGGGCAGAAGTGACCCGTGATGCGCGTTCAAGATATATGCCAAACCGGCGTCGGGTAGCCTCTTGTGGCCGTCCTGCGTCAAGGGCAGGGGCTTCATTCGTGGGCGCCTGCGGGGAGAGCTTTTGGCGGTTGCCGGAAGACCGCCCATAAAGTTGCGCGTACGCGACTCAGGAATTCGTCGTCCAAAAGCAACACACCCAGGCAGAGCACCAGGTAGTTGAGAAACGCCAAGTTGGCGGTGAGGATGATGCCGATTTGGAACATCGTGACGATGAAAAAGCAAAGATGGCGAAGGCGCCGCGGCAGGAAAAGCATCCACACCAAGCCGAGTTCGACGACGAGGGTGGCGACAGTTAGTGAAGCCTGGAACCGGTGCGGGAGTTGCTGTGCGTACCAGCCAATCCAATCGGGCAGGGGACCGTTCTCATAGTAATGATCGAGGGCCGTCAGATTTCGCCATTGAGGGTCGTGACTCGCCAGTTTGACGATCCCGGACTCGAAATAGATGCGGAACCATTCCCAACGCAAGAGGAAAAGGCTGGCGCGGGAGGGTGGGCAGGCGTCACCCAGGTGCGGCCGCCAGCCGCGCGGGGCAAAGAACAAGCTGATGAATCCCGCCTCGAGCAGCATCCCGTCCGATTGATAGGAAGAGAAATCCTGGGCCGCGGCGACAAAAGAAAGATACATCAGCAGGCAGACGGCAATCATCCCACGAGGCCAGAAGTTGATCACGAGAAGGAGAGAGGCGGCCAGCCCCATCCAGGCCAACGCCATCAGCGCATGGTTGCCGCTGCCTAACCACAGCAGGCTCGGAACATACCAATACGAAAGCGCTCCAACCTGCTCCCGCACGCCTCTCAGATAAGGGCCCGCGGGAAGAATTCCATCCGGCCCGATCAGCCCGCGGATCTGAAAAAGCAGGGAAAAGAAAGCTGAAAAGAAGATCAGCCCCAGCGTCCGCAACCAAAGCCAGCGCGGCAGGAGGTGACTGCGCTTCGACGGCGCTTCCGGCCCGAACAGGAAAAAGAACAGGGATTTGAGACGGAGCATCATGCAACCGTTATCCCGCAACGAACTGGATGATGGTGCCGGTCATTCCCGCGAGAGCGGGAATCCAGCCGGCAAGCCCTCGTGGGTCGCCTCGCGAACCCCACCTACATTCTACAGCGTAGCGCTGAAAAGGATCATGTCTTCGTCGCGGAGTTCACCCAGGGTGCGTGCTACGCAGCTCGGCTTGGACCAGCAGCGGCGAGTTTAGCCAGCCATGTGAACGCGCAATGCAGCCTCTGCACCAAACTTGGACTTCACCAATCATGGACTTCACCAATCAGAGCGATGCCAGAAAAATCCTGTTACAATAGGCGACGCTTTGAAAGACATCTTCATTTGCGAAAAAGAGGAACAAGCTATGAGCGAGCAAATCAACCGACGTGATTTTATCAAACGGGCGGCGACGAGCGGCGCCGGGCTTAGCTTGGCGATGTCTGGCGCTAGCACGGGCAAAGTGTTGGGCGCCAACGACAGAATCCGCCTGGGGCTGATCGGCTGCGGGCGCCAGGGCCGGGACAACATGGACAACTTCAGAAACCAGAAAGTGGAAATCGCCGCGGTGTGTGACGTTTACGAACCCAACTTGCGGAAGGGCTTGGAGGCTGCGGGCGGCAACGCGAAAATGTTGAAAGATTTCCGCCAAGTCCTCGATGACAAGGAGATTGACGTGGTCATCGTCGCCACGCCCGACCATTGGCACCCTCTCCCTACCGTCATGGCCTGCCAGGCAGGCAAGGATGTTTACGTTGAGAAGCCCATCTGCGTTGCCGTCGAGGAAGGCAAGAAGATGGTGGAGGCGGCGCGTAAATACAAGCGAGTTGTGCAAGTGGGGTTGTGGCAGCGCTCCAACGTACACTTCCAGAAGGCCGTGCAACTGGTTCAGGACGGCCTGATCGGAAAAGTCACTTATGTGCGCACCTGGAACTACTCCAACATCTACCCCGAGGGCATCGGCAACCCGCCGGATTCCGATCCGCCTTCGGACCTCGACTGGGACATGTGGCTTGGCCCGGCTCCGAAGGCGCCCTTTAACTGGAACCGCTTCGGTGTGGGGGACCGCTGGTCGACCTTCCGCTACTTCTACGATTACGCCAACGGGTGGCCCGGTGATTGGATGATCCATCTGATGGATATTGTGCAGTGGGCGATGAAAGTCGACGGTCCGCATACCGTCACCGCACTGGGCCGGAAGTTTTACCTCAAGGACAACAGCGACACGCCCGATACGCTCCAGATCACGCTCGAGTACCCCGAATTTGTCGCCACCTACGAAAACCGGCTGTGCAATGATGCCAGGCAGCACGCGCACGGTTACGGAATCGAGTTTTACGGCACGGACGGTACCATGTTTGTGGACCGCGATATCTTCGAAGTGTTCCCGCAGGGCAAAGGGTACGAGGGAAAGCGGGTAGGGAAGACTGCTGAAATGAAGATGGAAGTGGAGGACGACGGCTTGGCTAACCACGTGGCCAACATGCTGGAGTGCATGAGGACTCGCAAGATGCCGCAGAGCGACATTGAATACGGCTACCACTCAACCAGCGCCTGCTTGCTGGGGAACGTCGCACTACGGAGTAAAGAGCGAATTGAATGGGACGTGGCCAGCCAGCGGTTGACGAAAGGCGGGCCGGCGGCGCAAAAGCTGATCACGCGCGAATATCGCGCCCCGTGGAAGCTGGAGATCGGTTAGAAGTCGAAAGCCGAAAGTCGAAAGTCAAAAGTCAAGAGTCGAGAAGTCAAGGAGTGGAAGAGTGCAGTAGGCTGCGTGTCGAGAGCTTGACTCTTGACTTTTCGACTCTCGACTCTCGGCTGCTCTCATGGAATTGACGTGACGTAGATGGCTGACCCGCCCCCAGCGGCGCCGGGTGCGATGAAGGCCGTAGTCTGCTGCGAGTCCCCGACCAGCGAGAGAATCGGCTTGCCGGGCGCAGTTTGAACTACGGGTGCGAAGTCATCCGCTGAAGTCAGGCGCGCCACCTGGCCCCCGCAGAAGCAATAGAGCCCAATATCGTCGGGCGAATCCAGGGAAGTTGCGGCAAAGATGATATTGCCTTGCGCGGAAGTCGTCTGACCCTCCACCTGCCCCACGGGTTTTATCTCCGGTGCGTCCGCAACATGCCTGGCCATCACCGGCTGGGAAGGATCGCCGGACAGAAGCGCGGTTTGCACGTTCTCGCCTTCCATGATGACGAGCACTAATTGCACGGGTGCTTGGCCGGCCCGAGGAGCGAGAAGTTGCACGGTGTCCGCCGGATCAGGCGCAGGCGTGATCTCCTGAAAGCTGCGGATGGCCACGGCCCTGAAGAATTGCTCGATCGCGGCGGCCCCTGGAGTGCCGCGCAGCGCCAGCGCCGCCTCATCGTGGCTGAAGAAGATCGGCTCGAAGATGTCTTTGGGCGTTGGCGCGACACCCGCCGGAAAGTCCAACCGCCGCAGTTCGCGCGCCGTCCAGAGGAACAAACCCGTGCCCGGTTTCTTCCCGCCCCAGCGCGCTCCGAACAGAATGTTTCCCTGAGAGTTGATTAAAGGCGCTGAGAATTCCAAGAAATTCGCGTCCGGCGTTCCCGGAAGGCTGTCGGTACTGGTCACCAGCGCCCTGGCGCTGCTACCCTCCACGCGCATAATCGCGCTGCTCGGATTGCCCTCCGTGTCCTTCAATTCAGCCGCAAAGCAGATCACTCCCGCGTCATTGATACTCGGAGCACTGAAGGATTCATACGACGTCTTCGGGATCGGCGTCTGAAGCCCCTGAAAGGCCGCGATAGAAAAGCTAACACCGCTGGACACGACCACAGCCCTCAGCTCATTGCGTGGGCTCCGCAAAGAAGACTGGAAGGCAATCTGCCGGTTATCGTTCATCGCCAAGTCGGAGAACGGGCCGAAGGCTATGCCCGAGTGTCCCGGAACGCCGGAACCGGCTGACAGCAGCAGACGGGTATTCGATTGGGCCGACAATCGCGAAGGCGTGGCCAGCAAAAAACTCAGAGCTGCGAGGGAGAATGCCAGACTTCGTTCGACTCGGGTCATCAGGATTCGGTCGGGTTAACGGCTGCCTTTCGCCCTCGGGGCTTTGTCGCCGCCTCAGGTGGGGCGCCAGGCGTGGCCGGCTCCACTTCATTCACCTTGGCCACGGCGGCCGCTTCGTTCGGAGCAATGACGAAGAACTGCGAGAGCTTAACGTCATCCAGGATCTTTCGAACGTGAATGTTTATATTCGATAAAACCATCCGCACAGAAGCGTTTTGAGCCGTCACACGTGTCCCGGCAAGAAAGCCCAATCCCGTGGAGTCAATGTAAGGGACTTCGGCAAAATCGATGATGAGTTTTTTCGTCCCTGCGTCAATGAAATCCTTAACCTTTTGCCGCAGGTAGGGTCCATCACTCCCCGCCAGGAATTTTCCGCTCAGGCTCACGATGGCAATATCTTCGGCGAAACGGGCCGTAATTCTCACAGTTACACCTCTTTGAAGAGCCGGTCAGAATTAGGTATGAAAGGCTATGCTAAGGGACGGAGAGAAGGGTTGTCAAGGCGCCTGCTTGCCGGCTTGCCGGTGCCGGGCACCGTCCTGGTTTGGGACGAGACTCTTTACCCCACCAAGTGTCTGGAAAAGCTGCCTCGGTCTCGGACTGTATGGTCCTTCAAATGGGCCCATACGAGGCCAAGATCATGGGCAACGGCCTCAACTCGCGCTTGAAGGGATCGAGCATAAAACCCAAAACCTCGAGCGAAATACTGCCGAGCAGAACGCTATCACCCGTTTCGCCGAAGATCACCGGAGAGGTGCCCTCCTCCCCATTAATGCGAAACCGCGCCTCTCCGAGAGAGCGCTTGATCTCGCTGCCATCAGCGAGAATGAACGTCTTGGTTCTGACTGGCTTGATGCCCAGGTGTCGCAACACTGGCGCGGGAACCACGGAATACTGCGCTCCCGAATCAACCAAGAACTTGAGTCGTGCACTACGGCGAGGCTTGGTGGGGTTGGCAATGCTGGCTTGGACGTACGTGAGACCCATCCGTGTCCTCCTAGTGATGAGTGTAGGTTTTGGCCGGGGTCGAGTCAAGCCACTTGCTGCGCCTCCAGTCTTTTCCTCTTTACCCCAACAGCGGGCCTGTGTATCATGCCCCCATTCGCGGGGAACGAGGAGACCTACCGATGCGTGAACTGAGAACACTCGAAAACCGGGATCGCAGGGAATTTCTGCAACTCTTAAGCGTCGGCGCGCTGGGCCTTGCGGTGCCTGGCTGGAGGATTTTCGGCGGCGAGGCTCCTCGTTCCAAGCCCTTGCGCGGTATCTTCCCTGTCGCGCAGACACCGTTTACGGAGTCGAACAAGTTGGACCTGGACTCACTGATCGAAGAAGTCCGGTTCATCGACAGAGGGGGAGTGCACGGGTTCGTCTGGCCGCAGATGGCCAGCGAGTGGATGACCCTGAGCGAGGCAGAGCGCCTGGAGGGAAACGAAGCCATTGCTTCCACCGGCAAGAAATTGCGCCCGGCGATCGTGATTGGCGTGCAGGCGCCGAATGTAGCCACTGCCGTCAAATATGCCAAGCACGCGGAGAAGGTGGGAGCGGATGCCATCATTTCACTTCCTCTGTCCGAGAATAGTGATCCGAAAACCGATCTCGAGTATTACAAGGCAGTGGGCGCCGCGACTTCGCTGCCCCTGTTTGTTCAAGCGGTGGGCAACATGAGCGTCGATTTACTCGTTGCAATGTACAAGGCCATCCCCACATTTCGCTATGTCAAGGACGAGGCGGGAGCGCCCTTGATGACCGTCGCGCCGCTTCGTGAGAGAAGCTCAGACCAGCTCAAGATATTCTCCGGAAGTCACGGCCGGGACTTACTCGATGAGATGCGTCGTGGGTTCAGCGGCTGCATGCCGGCCGCTCCGTTTGCAGACCTCTACGCCCAGACGTGGGATCTCTGGCATGAGGGTAAGCACGACGAAGCCTTGGCAATGCACGCCAGGACTCTGCTGATCCTTACCGAAATGCTGAGCCACGGCCCCGAATCGGTAAAGTACGTTCTGTGCCTGCGCGGAGTTTTTAAGACCTATGGGCTTCGCACACGGCAATCGCCGGGATTTGCTTCCGCCGCCAAAGTCGCCGCCGGGGGAGATCAGCCGGAAGCCTATCTCGACGAGGAAGGCAAACAGGCACTTCGAGATACGTTGAATTACTTGAAGCCTTACCTTAAGGCCTAGGGCGGCACTCGAAAACCGAAAATCGAAATTGGAAGTTCGATCCACGGGAATTTGGAGCGGACTGGCACTTAGGAATCTGATTCGTGGCGCAGTTTTTGGAATCTGAAATCTCGAATCTGAAATTTCAGATGCGGAAGGGAAGGTCGTATGTCAACCGGTATCGTCTCGCGTCGTGACTTCATAACCGCCACCACCGGGAGCGCCTTGGCGAGTGCCGGGGCGTTCGGAGTGGCTGATCCGGGCGGCGCTGCTGCACAGGCGGCGGGGATCAAGCGCGGAGACTTGCCCGACCTTACGATCAAAGAGGTCAAAGCGTATGTCGTCGGCCCAGGCAAGGCGGAACGAGCCGGCGCAGAAAGTGTGAGCCGCATTGCCGCAATCGTGACCGAGGGCGGCATCGAGGGCAACTACACGCTGGCCGAGCGCTATTGGCACCCTAACTGGAGCAATCTGGGATGGCTCGAGTATGCCAAGAGCCTGCTGCCGGGCAAGAGTGTACTGGAGCTTCCAGCGCTCACTTCTCAGTGGGAGCCCAGCAAACGCCGGGTGGGGCAGTTGTCTTACGCATCTGCCATCGATAACTGTCTGTGGGACATCCTTGGCAAGGCCGTTAGCCTTCCCGTGTACCAACTCCTCGGCGCCTACAAAGATCGCGTCCGGGCCTATGCGAGTTCGCAGCACCTCAAAACGGTGGGTGAGTTTGTGACGGATCTCCAGCACGCCAAGGGTGAAGGATTCACTGCCTACAAGATTCACCCTCCGGAACTGCCCGATGGCGGCGCCGATTACAAGCTCGATATCGAGGTCGCGAAGGCGGTGCGCCAATCCGCTGGAGACAAATTCACGCTCCTCTTCGATTCCGTCGGCGTCTATACGCGCCCCGAAGCGATGAAAGTGGGCCGTGTGCTGGATCAGTTGGGCTTCGTCTCCTTCGAAGACCCCATACCGACCACCGACATTGAAGGCCTCGCGCAATTGGCTCAGGCGTTGGACGTGCCCGTCACCATCGGGGAATTCATCTTTTCACCTTACGACTACGCCGAATATATACGCCGCGGAGCCTGTGATGTCGTGCGCTTTGTGGTCGACAACATCGGCGGGATCACGGGCGGGATGAAGGTCTCGCGGTTGGCGGAGTGTTTCGGCATGGAATGCCAGCCGCACAATTGGGGCACCGCGCTCGACCATGCCGTTCACTTCCATTGCGAACTGGCCACGCCGAACTCCGTTTGGTTTGAAATGACCCAGCCTCAGGGCACCACCGACCGGCCGTATTTCAAGGACAAAATCCGCATCGATAAAGATGGATACGTACCTGCGCCCACCAAGCCCGGCCTCGGCTACGAGATTGACCGCAACGTACTGGACAACCTGACGGTGAAAATCGAGCGCTAGTCTCCGGGGGGCTGCAGGGGCTGTGTGAGAACTCGATTAGCCTGTCATTCCGAGGAGCCACAGGCGACGAGAAATCTTGCACTGCCCCGAAAATCCTGGCGCGGGCGGGACGCCCACACCACGTCCGTCCACCGGGGGACGGCAAGCCGTCCCCCTACAAACGCGCTGTTAGGGCTTGCCCTACCCGACTCATGATCGGCTGATTATCATGGGTTCCGGGTGCCCGTCAGTCGACGGGCATGAACGACTGCCCTGAAAACGAGTAGGGGGGCGTAGGGGCGGTTCGCGAACCGCCCCTACAAAGGCGACGGATAAAAAAGAGTTGACAAGCCATGTTCTATATATGTAGAGTTCGGCTATGAAAACTCCTCGCATCTCGCCCGAGACTTTGCGCGTACTCGAAAGCTTCCTTGAGCGACCCACCGGCTGGCACTACGGTTACGAGTTGAGCCGTGAGACCAAGCTCAAGTCTGGGACGCTCTACCCCATTCTCATGCGCTTGGAAAAACACAAGCTGCTGGAGGCGCGCTGGGTGGCGACACAGGACGGCGTGCCGCCCCGCCACACCTACCGTCTGACGCCGGATGGATTGGAGTTGGCCCGGACCCAGTTGCAAGAGGCACGCTCGCGTTGGATGGTTCAACAGCCTGCCTTGAGCAGAGGTTGAGACCTATGCAGGAAATGCCCCTCCGTCAGGCCGCCGCACTCCTCCTGGAATACGCCATTCGCATCGCGCCGGCCGAGTCGCGCGAATGGGGCCGAGGCCATGCGCGGCGAACTGAGCTTCGTCGAGGGCCATTGGGCGGCGCTCGCGTGGGCCTTCGGCGGGGCGCGCGTGATGGCGAAGCACGCCTTGATCTCCCTCCTCATTCCGGGACGCCGGGGTCAGGCGATTCTGTTTGACGGAGGGCTCTTTGCCCGGAATGTCTCCGTGCGCAAAGCGCTGCAGGTAACCGCCGCGGGCCTGACTCTGGCATCGCTGCTTTTCTTTACCGCCCCGCCATTCCGGCAGGCGATCAGCGTTTCATTGGCGGGTTGGAATGAGTGGTTGCATGTTACAGGGCGGAGTGGCCAGAGCCGGCTACAAGCCCTCGCGAATCAGGCGGAGATGAACCGCGACCCGGAAGGGTTGGTGTTTGCAGCCGCAAGGCTATCGGATGCCCGCGAGAGTTCGCGCTTGGTAAGGGAAGCTGTCCAACTCGACCCTGATTTTGATTGGGCCTACGCGGTTGTCGCGGTTCGCCATCCGCATATCCCCGAAATCCTCGAGTGGATGCCGCAACTCGCCCGCCGGGATCCACAGAATGCTCTGCTGCATTTTATTACCGCGGAGTTCGACCCATATCGCCGAGGTTGCCAAATCTTCCGGCCGACCGTATCGGCAACCCGAGGAAGTCGACCCGGCTTGGCAAAGCGCCATGGCCGCCGCATTCGCTTCTCCGAAATTTGAGGATTATCTCGACCGTCTGAGAGCGCTGGATGCTGGTGTACTGCGCCGGTACGGCTTCAACGATCCCTACTCGGTATTGGCCGGCGAGGAAGAGGGCTTGCCAAGCAACGCGTTCTCGGACTTTCAGAGATTCGCAGCGTCGATTTTACAGTCGGGGAAGAACTTGGAGGCGCGCGGCGACCGCAACGGAGCGGTGGAGAAGTACTGGAGCGTGGCGCGCTTCGGGCAACTCATCGACTCCCAAGCCCACACTGATTCTGAGCACTTCTTGGGTTTGAGGCTGCAAGCCGGAGCTTACAATGAACTATGGAACTTCTCAAAGAAAGGGGGCAACGCTAACGAGGCTGCACTTTTCGCCTACCTGGCAGCAACCTTCGAGCAGTCCATGAAATCGTTGCGTCTCGGGAGAACTTCAATCCAGCCGGGGGCTACCGGGCATGGGGTGTCCGGCAAGAACGCCGTATCTGGAGGCCTCGCGAAGCCCGGCGAGCGGTGGGTGTTTGGTGCGTATGTCTCAGGACGGAACGCCCTCGTGCTCCAGGTTTCCAGTTTGATCATGGTGATTCTGTGCGCGCTTTTGCTCGTCGCCGCATCGGTGCTGATCGCAGGAATTCGTCAGGGTGGGAGTTCCGGTGCTGCGCGCAATCATCCCTGGGCGACCGTACTGGTATTGATCTCCGCGGTGGGCCTTTTGCTCTCCTCCGCTACGATTTATCTAACTTATCGGCCCTATTGGTATATTTTCCAGCGCGCCATCCTGGCCGGTGACAGGAGTCAGGCTTGGGACCTGCGCGAATTCCTGTCGGCCGTCCGAATGCCGCCTGGATTCGATCTGGGCACAAATCCGAGATTCAACGTTCCGGTATATTTCTGGGCTGGAGTGACGCTGCTCGCCGTCGCCGGTCTCGCCCTCATCATTCTGCGACACCTCCCGGGCCGCGCGGGAACACAGAAACTTCAGAACCATCCTCGAGTGCTATAGATCGTATTGGGTAGCCAAAGCTGCGGCTACGACGACGGGGCGTACGTGTGTGCGATTTACGAGAAGGCAGAAGGTAGAAAGCAGAAAGCAGAAAGCAGAAAGCAGAAAACTTCGAAGCGCCCGGTTCTAGACGAGCGCAGATCGACGGGTGGACCATGAAGAGACTCATCGCGACAATTGCTTCAATGCTCATGGCACCGGTTTTGTTGCCGGCGCAGAACGCAAATCCTCGCTATGCCGGACAAGGTTACATAGTCTTTGGTTTCGGTACAGGCACTGGCGTCTACACGCATCCTCTCATGTGGCAGGTGGGTGGCGGTGGCGAGGGGTTTCTGTACAAAGGATTGGGCGTGGGCGCCGAGGCGGGAATTGTGTTCTGGACAGGCGGCGCTTGGCCCGACGATGCCGTGACGGCTTCCGGAGATTTTTCCTATCACTTTGGCCGCCACGCCCGCCGTGGCAAGCTCGATCCCTTCGCGCTCGGGGGCCTCTCTTTTGTGGGTCCCACAGAGAAAGGAGGAGGGCGAGGCACACCCGCGCTCAGCTTCGGAGGCGGAGCAACCGTCTGGCTCGCGGATCATGCCGGATTGCGTTTGGAGTTCAGGGACATCGCCGGCGCCAGCTACTGGAATTTCGATCACTACGTCTCGTGGCGAATCGGCATGACGTTCAGGTAGGAGAGGTCAGCATTCGACAGAAGGCAAAACAACAAACGCTTCACCACAAAGCCCAGAGAGATCACAGAGAAAGAACTCCGTTCAGTCCGCTCCGTGAACTTTGTCCTACTATTCTCGAATTTCTTCGCGGCGCGCCTACTCTTTGCCGCTCGAAATCGCGGCTTGCGTCTGCTGAGTCTGCACTGTCTGTTTAGCCATTGCAAAGGCGCTCGCGGCATCGCCGCTGGCACTATAACGAGAGACGATCGGCAAGGCAACCAGGAAAGAGGCCAGCGCACCAGCCGCTACTCCCGAAAGAACCGGAATCAGACCGCCTTTTGGCGCCATGGCGATATACGCGAAGATGCTTCCCGGCGCGGGCGTGGCCACCAGGCCCGCGTGCATCATGACAAAGGTCGCCGTCGCCGACATTCCTCCGGCAATCATGGCGAGCACGCTGAGCGGATTCATCAAAACATACGGGAAATAGATTTCGTGAATTCCGCCCAGAAAGTGAATCACGATAGCTCCGGGAGAAGACAGCTTTACATCCCCTTTGCCGCACACCCAATACGCCATGAGCAGCCCCAGGCCCGGCCCAGGGATTAGTCCGAGCAGAAAGAAGATGGACTTGCCGGCTTGCTTTGCCTCGGCGATCCCGAGCGGCGCGAGGACGCCGTGGTTGATAGCGCCATTCATGAATAACACTTTTCCCGGCTCGATGAGCAGGGAAATCAAGGGTAGGACTCCCGCTCGCGTAATTCTTGTCGCGCCGCTGCCCAGGGTGACCGTCAAGGCCTCGATGAAGGGCCGACCGCGGCATAGGCTAGTAACGTCAAGCCCAAGCCACCAGGCCGGCGGAGAAGTTTGACACCAGCACTTCCAGACTGTCGGGAGTTCGTCTTTCCAGCACTTGGTCAACCTTATGATCGTCCATCCGCCCAGCGGGCCCATCACCATGGCGCCTAGGAACATCGGCACGCTGCTGCCGACGGCGACTCCCATCGTCGCCAGCGCGCCCACCACTCCGCCGCGAATACCATAAACCAGCCGGCCTCCCGTGAACCCGATCAACACCGGCAACAAGTACATAATCAGCGGAGACACCAGCTTGGCTACGTGCTCGTTCGGAATCCAGCCTCGCGGAATAAACAGCGCGGTGATCACCACCCCAGGCGATCAGGGCGGCAATGTTGGGGATCACCATGCCTGCTAAGAAAGCCCCGAGCCGTTGAAGCTTTCCTCGCACCACGCCATAACCTCCAACGAGCCTTGAATTTCGCATAAAGACTAAACGTGTGACGGTCTAAAGGCAGGACCCCGCAGTCTAAAACTGCGGTTGCGCACTTTTTAACCCTCGCCCTTTTGACTTTACCCTTTAATCACTCCCCTCCGAAAACGACGGTGGCGCGTCCTCGGCTTTCTGCCCCAATCTTTGCTGGGGAGGCTGCCAAGCTTGAATCATAGCGTAGCGCCTCGGCTTAGCAGTTCGTAGGGCAGCCAGGTTTTTTCGTAGGGTTGCCCGTTAACGCTCAGGCTGGACATAGGGGTTTTGAGCGGCGGCGTTCTCGGCTTCAATCTCTACGCGGCTGCCGTTTCCGAGCTGAATTGTGGCTGCGGGGAATAGTGGGCTGTTGAGGGCCAAGCCGCCCGCGCCCGGGATCGCTAGGGTAGGCGCCCAGCGCCGCGAAGAGAGCCTGCCGCGCGGACATAGCTCCAGGTCTGCGTCGTTTCCAGGCTCGCCGTGCGGACGCGCCCGCGCGGCGATTCCAGTTCAACCCGCCGAGCTACGGACTGCGTTCCCCAAGGAGCTCCGGCGAAATCGTATGCCCAGGGTATAGCAAAGCTCCAGCACATTCCAACCCCGCAAAAGGTTTGGTGTCAGTCGCGTTCAGTTGGGTGAAGAACTTATCCAGCCTCTCCACCACTTTGGCGTTTCCACCCATGAGGTCGAACAACCCTCGCAGGTTGTAAGGCACCATCCAACTGTATTCCGCGGCAAAACATACCGTGTATTTGTTCTGTTTCATGCCACAAAAACGGCCGCTGGAAACGCTTCCCGTAATGCTGCGGTCGCCCGCGATGTCAATTGAAGCGCTTTCCACGCCGTTGCCGTTGCGGCCCACGTTAAAGAGCAAGCCAGAGGAAGCGGAAGCAGGAACTGCAAAGCTGCCGATACCTGCCCTCGTCGTCACCGCCAGTTGAACCTTGGTCCCGTTGTCGAGAGCCACCGAGTAGTACCCTGGCGAAGCTTGCTCATGGGAATGGGAAAACTTGGCCGCGTAGCGTTCCAGGTCCGCCCCTGGTGAAGCGGTGATCGGCCCGGGGACGGGAGTGATGAGCACATCCCCCATGATCTGGCAGCCGGGGCCGCTCAAGTGCGTGAGGCTGAATCCGCGGATGGCGTTGTCGCTATACAAGTAGCTTCCCGCGTGCCTCCGGTCAAATCCGTGCGGCGTATCCGGACTCCACTGAATCATGCCGAAGCGCAGGGCCGCTCCGGGAAAGGTGTTTCCCATGTCGGCCCCGGCGCTCCCGACATAGGTATTCACGTATTGCGTGAGGTCAGTGTCAGCCGCGGAAACCGCCGCAGGCGCGGCGATGCCGCTTCTCCCCCGGGCGAAGAGGATTCGTGCACCGGGCCGCGTCCCGCTGCCGGAAAGCAGCAATGAAGCGGCAAGCAACCAAGCCAGTGAGGCCTTGTTAGGATTACGCATTAATTCCTCCCGAGTCTCCTAAGAGGCTAGAATAGTCCCTCATCCTTTACCCTTTGCTCAAATCCTCGACGTGCACCTCACGCAGCAAGCGTTTGATGGCTGCCAAATCGGCAAACTTCGTGCCTTCCATGGTCACGGAAGCGGCGCTTGCGGCCATGGCGAGGCGGAACGACTCGCGAAACGAAAGGTGGGTGATTTCCCCATAAGCGAATGCCGCCACCATCGCGTCTCCAGCCCCGGTGCTGCTCCGCACCGCCACCTTTGGAGGGAGCGCGGCCAGCAGTTCCCGTTCGCCGGCTGCCACAGCGCCCTCCGCCCCGAGCGAGATGAGGGCCATTTCAGCGCCCATTTCGAGCAACTGGCGGGCTGCGTCAGCCAGATCCTGCCCGGTCCGCAAGGAACGCTCAAGTAACTCTTCAACTTCGGCTCGATTGGGTTTGACAAGAATGGGCTTGGTTTCGATCCCCAATCGCAGCGCCGCGCCGCCAGTATCCAGCATACATTTTGACCCTAAGGCCTTGGCGATCCTCATGAGTTCTGCAAAGGTCTCGGGCGGGGCTCCGGGCGGCAGGCTTCCCGAGAAGGTCATCACCTCACAGCGCGGGGCGTGTTCTCTGATTTTTTCCTTCATCGCATCGAGATGGGTCGGAAGCACCTGGAACCCGGGCTCGTTGAGCTCGGTTTCCATGCGATAGATAGGATCGCGAATTTTCAGGTTGACGCGCGTTTCACCCGGGACGCTGACGAAGTCCGCCGGGATACCGCTCGACGCGAGTGCCTCGAGGATGAAGTGGCCGTTGCTTCTCGCCATGAAGCCCAGCGCGCAAACGTCCGCGCCGAATTGCTTCAACGCCATGGCGACATTGATTCCTTTGCCGCTCGCATCGGTTCGCCCGACTTCTCCACGGTTAGTCTTGCCAACCTCGAAGCGGGGAACCGTTAGACTTTTGTCAATTGCCGGATTCAGCGTGACGGTAGCGATCATGTGACCTGCTGTCGGGGGCTTGTTGCTTGCCGCACTTACTTCCAGCGGGCGATTTTACCCGAACTGGCAGGGCATTGGGAGAGTAAAGTCCGTCCCGAGCAGGTGACAATGACGCCCCGTTACCGGTTTGCCATTTGTGACTACAACGCTGCTTTTAAACCAACAGCGCGCGGCCGCAGTCAGCCGGAATGCTGCCAATTTGCCAGACTTAGAGTGGCGGTGCGTGTGTTAACCCAGTTAGCGGGAATGGTGTCCCTGCCAGATAGCCTCTATGCACATGAGGAAGAACCCACCAAACGCGATCCCAGAGGCCGAGCACTTTCGCGGCGCATATGTCCGAGCCAATCCCCTAAAAGCGTTGTAGTTGTCAACATGCTTCCCCGATTTTGAAATTCTATTTGGCCTACAGGTTGCTCGGCTACCTCCGTGGTGTGTTCCGTGTCAAAGTTCCCTTGGTTGCCCTCGGCACGGAGGCGCTAGCCAGACAAATAGAAACCCTTGCCTCCAGGAGGCTTGATTCCCATGGCACAAGACCTTCCCCGAATTTCGGCGAACGTCATCATATCCAAACTGGCTTTACAGAAGGTCTTTGACAATCTGCGTGCTTCCGGCTTCAGCTTGGTGGGCCCAACCGTGCGTGACGGGGCGGTGGTGCTCGATGAGATCGCGGCGATCGAGGACCTTCCGGTCGGTTGGACGGCGGAACAAGAACCGGGCAAGTATCGCTTGAAGCAAACCCAGTCTCAGGAATATTTCGGTTACGGTGTAACTCCGCAAAGCTGGAAAAGGTTTCTTCATCTGCCCAACTTGAAGCTGTTCTCGGTGGAGAAGACGGACGGGAAGTGGGTGTTTAAGCCGGCGGAGGAGACAATTCCGTTACGGGCTTTCATTGGCGTTCGATCCTGCGAGTTGAGCGCCATCGCTGTCCAAGATCGCGTTTTTCTGGCGGGCGAATTCCGCGACCCGCATTACGCGCGCCAGCGGGAACGTATTTTCATTCTGGCGGCCCACTGCGGACGCGCCTATTCCACCTGCTTCTGCACTTCGATGAAGACCGGTCCTAAAGCCACTGAAGGGTTCGACCTGGCGTTGACCGAATTGCCGGATGCTTTCGTCATGGAAGTAGGTTCGGAAGTGGGCTCGGAGATGTTGCGCAATACCTCCTGGGAGCGCGCCTCCGCGTTCGATCTGGGCCGCGCCGCGCAAGCTATTCAGAAGGCCGAACGATCCATTGAGAAACAGCTTAGAACCGAAGACTTGCCCAAGTTGCTTTACGACAACCTCGAACACCCGCAGTGGGATAACGTGGGAGCGCGATGTTTGAGCTGTGCGAACTGCACGAGTGTTTGCCCCACCTGCTTCTGCGTCACCTTGGAAGACACTTGTAACTTGAAGGCCACGGCCGCGGAGCGGACCCGCCTCTGGGATTCGTGTTTTGTGCGGGAGTTTTCTCATGTGCACGGCGGCAACATTCGCCCCACCATTCGGGCGCGTTACCGCCAGTGGTTAACCCATAAACTGGCTTCCTGGGTTGACCAGTTCGGGACCTCAGGGTGCGTGGGTTGCGGCCGATGCATCACCTGGTGCCCCGTGGGAATCGACTTGACCGAAGAAGTTAAAGCCATTCGCGAGAAGGTCCAACGATGAGCTTAGCCCCAACCGTAGTAGAATTGCGTATGATGCCGGATCCGATGGTGCCTCTTTCGGCTGTGATCGAGGACATCCAACCCGAGGCCTACGGTATCTCAACTTTTTCCGTGGTCTTCATGAACACGGCCCAGTCCGCGACGTATCACTTCGCGCCCGGCCAGTTCAACATGATCTACCTGCCGGGGTTCGGAGAAGTCGCTATCTCGATCAGTTCCGATCCCGGTACACCCCAAGTGATGGGCCACACCATTCGTTATGCGGGCAGCGTCACGCGCGCCATTGGGCGTCTCAAAGCGGGTGATATGGTCGGTCTTCGGGGACCGTATGGCAGTTCGTGGCCGATCGATAAAGCACGCGGCAAGAACCTGGTCATGGTCTCTGGCGGGATCGGCCTGGCGCCGTTGCGCCCCGTGGTGTTCTCCATCTTGCGCCACCGTGAAGAGTTCGGCAGAGTGGTGTTGCTTTACGGCGCGCGCACGCCTGCCGATCTCCTCTACACCGCGGAGTTCGAACGCTGGCAGGCCGGCGGCATCGAGGTCCACACCACCGTTGACTTGGCCGACGAGAACTGGCACGGGCTGGTGGGCGTGGTTCCCGCCCTGTTTTACCGCATCCGGGTTGACCCCAAGCAAACCGTGGTCATGACCTGCGGCCCGGAGATCATGATGCGCTTCGTGATCTACGAGGCCTTGGCCCGACGCATTCCGAAGGAATCTATCTTCCTCTCCATGGAGCGGAATATGAAATGTGCCATCGGGTTCTGCGGCCATTGCCAATTTGGCCCCACGTTTATCTGTAAAGAAGGCCCCGTGCTGAACTTTGCGGCAATCGAACCATTCTTCGGCAAGGAGGACTTTTAAGATGCCTGCCAGTACTCTTCCTAAGGTTGCAGTCTACAAGTTTTCCTCCTGCGATGGCTGCCAACTGGGCCTGCTGAACCTCGAGGACGATTTGCTAGCCCTCGTGGGTGAAGTCGACGTTGCTTACTTCCTCGAAGCACGATCGCAAATTGTGCGTGGTCCCTACGACGTGGCATTGGTGGAAGGATCGATTACCACCGCCGAAGACGAAGAGCGCATCCAGAAGGTACGCCAGGAATCGAAGCTTCTGGTCACTATCGGGGCTTGCGCGACCGCAGGGGGAATCCAGGCTTTACGGAACTGGGGGGATGTGAAGGAATTCACCAGGGCGGTCTACGCCACGCCGGATTACATCCACACCCTGGATCAGTCTACGCCCATCTCCACCCACGTGCCGGTGGATTTCGAGTTGAACGGCTGCCCGATCAACAAGCTGCAACTTCTGGAAGTCATTACCCAGTTGCTGGTGGGGCGGGTACCTCACGTGCCCATGCACACGGTCTGCGTGGAGTGCAAGAGGCGCGGCACGGTGTGCGTGATGGTCGCGCAGGGCACGCCTTGCCTGGGGCCTCTGACCCAAACTGGATGCGGCGCTATCTGCCCCGCTTACAATCGTGGCTGCTACGGTTGTTTTGGGCCTCTGCCGGCTGCAAACGCGGATTCATTGAGCCATCAACTCCTGCAGGAGGGCATGCACCGGCCCGACTTGGTGCGGCTGCTCCGCGGTTTCACTGGATACGCGGAAGTGTTTCGGTCCGCGAGCGACAAGGTAGAAAAGGCCGCGTAGCGCAGACTTGATGTCCAAGGTCTGCGGCTCATCGGCGCGTGCGGGACCTGAATCCCGAATCCTGGATCCTGAATCCTGCTCTGAACGAGGTTAACCGACATGGCGAATGGGAAAACGAACGGGGAAAAGGCCGTCAAGATCGACTACCTGACCCGCGTTGAAGGCGAAGGCGGAGTTTACGTCAGGTCGGAGGGCGGAGAACTGCGCGAAGTCAAGATCAACATCTTCGAGCCGCCGCGCTTCTTCGAGGCGTTCCTGCGAGGGCGCTATTTCCAGGAAGTGCCTGACATCACCGCCCGGATTTGCGGGATCTGCCCCGTGGCCTACCAGATGAGCGCCGCGCACGCGCTCGAGGCCGCGCTGGGGGTTACGCCTCCGCCTGAGATTCGCGCCTTGCGCCGCCTGCTCTATTGCGCAGAATGGATTGAGAGCCACGCGCTGCACATCTACATGTTGAACGCTCCGGATTTTCTAGGATACGAGAGCGTCATCAGCATGGCGGCGGATCACCCCCAAGCAGTTGAACGAGCTCTCCGCCTGAAGAAGATCGGCAACCGGCTGCTCGCCATCCTGGGCGGCCGTTCGGTTCATCCCATTTCCGTTTGTGTGGGCGGTTTCTATAAGGCTCCGCGCCGCAAAGAACTCGAGTGCCTGCTCTCGGAGTTGCGCTGGGCGCTGGAGGCGTCGCAAGAGACGCTGAAGTTCGTTCTCACGCTTTCATATCCCGACTATGCACCCGATTACGAATTCGTGTCGGTCTCGCATCCCAACGAATATCCCATGAACGAGCGGCGCATCGTCTCCTCGAAGGGTGTGGACATCGAGCCGCAGGATTTCGAGCATGTCTTTCTCGAAGAGCACATTGCGCACTCGACCGCGCTGCACTCTTCCCGCGCGGACAGCGGCACGAGCTATTTCGTCGGACCGCTGGCCAGGATTAACTTGAACCTCGAGAAGCTGATGCCCAAAGCGCTCGAGGCTGCCCGTACCTGCGGCGTCTCGTGGCCCTGCCGTAATCCTTATATGGGTATCATCGCCCGCGCCATCGAGCTGATCCACGCTTGCGAAGAGGCGATCGCGCTCATCGAGGCCTATCGTGAGCCTGCCGCGAGCCGGGTGGAGCTGAAAGTCCGCGCCGGGGAAGGCTGCGCCGCCACCGAAGCCCCGCGCGGCCTGCTTTATCATCGTTATCGCATTAACGACCAGGGGCTGGTGGAGTTTGCCAGAATCGTTCCTCCCACCGCGCAGAATTACCATCGCATGGAGGATGACCTCAAAGCGATTCTCCCCGGCGTGCTCAACCAATCCGAAGCTGAGATTGCGCAAGTCTGCGAAAAGCTGATTCGCACTTACGATCCTTGCATCTCCTGCTCGACGCACTTCGTGAAACTCCGGCTGGATCGGAGGTAGCTCTCAGCTTTCAGCCGTCAGCTATCAGCCGTTCACGCCCCTGCCTTGAAAAATGTGGTGCGGGCGTCCCGCCCGCTGTCGCGTGGGCATTCCTTCGCTGCGCTCAGGACAGGCTCTGCCCGCGCGCGGGAGCGAGACGCTCCCGCGACTGCGGGCGAGACGCCCGCGCCACATCCGTCCACTGTCCGGCCCATTTTCATGGTTTCTGGCTGCCCGTCAGCGGACGGGCATGAGCGACTGCCTTGAAAATGTGCAAGGGTAGGGCTTGCCCTACCCACAACGATCCCTCGCGCATCGTCGATCCGGGGAGGGCAAGCCGTCCCCCTACAAGCTCAGCTTTCAGTAGTGCGTCTAGCCGACAGTATGTCACTACCAGCCTGGATTCCATGGCTCGCCAAGTTAAGCCCGTCTTCGCAAAAGGTGGAGATTCTTGCTGCTTTTGAGGCCATAGAGCTACAGATTGGCGCACAAAACGCGTCCAATTGGCGCCCTTCTAAAGGTAGATGTGCTTTGTTTTCATGAACTTCTTAGCTTCGTTTCCCCGTTTTTCGTATAACTACCTTGTTTTCAGTTACTTCTTAGCTTCGTTCCCCTTAGGACTGTTTGCCTATGTTTGTTTTCAATGACTTACTGGCTTTGATCGTATATTTTTTGTTTCTTCCCATGACTTCTTCCTCTGGCTCGCCGGGACCCTCTCGCTTTTCTGCCTCCCGATCCAGCGTCCTGGCGCTCAGTGGCGACAAAATATCCCCTTCGACAACCGATATAGGCTATCACGGGCCGTCAGTCTTGTCAAGCGAAAAATGTGGAGAATCTCCAAGGCCGACAGCGATCATAAGTACGTCGCTCTGGGTCATATGGCCCTGCAAGTTCAACTCCTGGCTGGGGATGGCACGATCGTGGATGAGATCCGGCGGAACTGAGGCGGAAGTTGCGAGAAAGCGCCAGGAAGGATAGAGCTTCACAACAGAATGGGCAGAGCGCACGGATAAAATGTCTGGGCAGTGCTCTGACCACTGTGGTAGCTGTGCGGTCATGCTTTACTGCTTGCGACTAAGTGTCGCACGTTCCACAGCCGAACCCACATCCGAATCAAGCAAGGACTGCGCCATTCCACCCATGCGCTTCCAACGCCCGTTTCTGCAATCCCATTAAGGCAAAATAAATCAATAAGTTAAACCTAACCTCAAATGGCAAACTGCATGCAATATACAGAACATATGTAGACCACGGGGCTCCAACGGGTCTTGGGTGAGCTGCTTTGTGAAGAGGGAGGAGTGTGCGTATGGCGACGATGATCTCAGTTCCGCTGGCAGAGTCGGAACAGGAATATCTCGATAAGGTGATTGCGGTGCAGCTAGGGCGGCCTGGCGCGCTGCTGAGTATCCTGGAACAAGCCCAGGACCACCAGCCGCGCAAGTTCCTGTCGCGCGATGCGCTCGAGTACGTCGCAGGCAAAACCGGCGCGCCCTTGGCGCGCATTTACAGCGTGGTTACGTTCTATGGGCTTTTCAACCTGGAGCCGCAAGGCAAGAACACCATTTGCGTTTGTCGTGGGACGGCCTGCCACACGCGTGGCTCGCGAGATCTTCTGGAACGCCTGATGCTCAACCTGGGCTTTCAGAATCTGGACGACGAGGCGGCCGACAAGATTTCGCTGAATTCGAGTGACGGCCGGTACACACTCCGCACCGTGGCGTGCTTTGGCCAATGCGCGCTTGCGCCGGTGGTGGAAGTGAATCACCAGGTATACGGCCACATGAACGAGCAGACACTGCAACGCGAAATAGAGCATTTGGAAAGGGAGAACGCAAAGAAATGACGCCCATCCGAGATCTTAGTACGTTCAGCGCCGTACGTGGAAAAGGCATGACCAAGCTTCTGCCTTTCCGTCCTCGCATTGCCGTGGGGATGGGAACTTGCGGCGCCGGCAACGGCGCGGAAGCAGTCTTCCATGCCTTCGCCGATACCATCGACAAGCGTGGCTTGGACATCCATCTGGCCCGCGTCGGCTGCTTTGGTTTCTGTGCGCAGGAGCCGCTGGTGAACGTTCGGCTCCCTGGGCGGCCGCTGGTGATACTCCACCGCGTGCAAAGCAACAACATCGACGAGATCCTCGATACCGTCATGATGGGCGATATTCCCACCGATATGGCGCTCTGCAAGATTGAGGATTGGGACCACATTACCGCGCAAATCAAGTACGGGGACGGTTACGCGTCCATTCCTTCCTGGCGAGACGTTCCGTTCTTCAAGGGACAAAAGAAAATCGTGCTGCGCAACTGCGGGCTCATCAACCCGGATGATGTGGAAGAGTCCATGGCGGCGGGTGGTTACTTGTCGCTCTTCAATGTGCTCATTGAGAACCGCCCCGACGTGGTCATCGAACAAATTAAGGCGGCCAAGTTGCGTGGACGCGGGGGCGCCGGATTTTCCACGGGCCAGAAGTGGGATTTCTTGCGGAAGGCCGTGGCGGAAAAGAAGTACATCATTTGCAACGCCGACGAAGGCGACCCGGGCGCGTACATGAACCGCAACGAGATCGAGAGCGACCCGCACTCGCTTTTGGAGGGCATGGCGATCGCCGGTTTTCTGACCGGCGCCGCGCAGGGCATCATCTACGTGCGCGCGGAGTACCCACTGGCCGTGCACCGTCTAAAACGGGCGATCGAGCAAGCGAAAGAGTATGGTTTCCTGGGTGAAAACATTCTCGGGCGCGGCTTCAATTTCAACATCGAGCTTGTGGAAGGCGCGGGAGCGTTCGTTTGCGGCGAAGAAACAGCGCTGATTAGCTCCCTCGAGGGCCATGCGGGCCGTCCCCGTCCGAGGCCACCCTTCCCCGCGCAAAAAGGCTTGTGGGGATGCCCGACCAACATCAACAACGTCGAAACCTGGTACAACGTGCCGCCCATTATCGCCAAGGGGCCGGCCTGGTTCACGGAAACCGGCAGCGCCAAGAGTCCGGGCACTAAAGTGTTTTCCCTGGTGGGCAAGGTGAAGAACACCGGGTTGGTGGAAATGCCGTTGGGAACGGACTTGAAGACTTTTGTCTACGACGTGGGCGGCGGCGCGATCAATGGACGCTCGATTAAGGCGGTTCAAACCGGGGGGCCTTCCGGGGGATGCATACCCCAGGAGATGTTCGACACACCGGTAGACTACGAGACGCTGGCGAAGCTCGGTTCGATCATGGGATCGGGCGGCATGGTGGTGATGGACGACGACAACTGCATGGTGGACGTGGCTCGCTACTTCCTCGAGTTTACCCACTCCGAGTCCTGCGGCAAGTGTGTGCCGTGCCGCGTGGGGCTCGATAAGGGCCTGCGGCTTCTTAACAACTTCACCCAGGGGAAGGGGGCGGAAGAAGATCTAAACACGCTGGACGAGTTGGGGCGCATGATTCGCGACACCTCGCTGTGCGGCCTGGGACAGACCGCGCCCAACCCGGTGCTCACCACCATGCGGCATTTCCGCCACGAGTTCGAGGACCATCTGCGCGCCCATCGTTGCCGCGCCGGTGTGTGCCAGGATCTGGCGCTCTCGCCGTGCGAGAACAGTTGCCCGTTGCACATGAACATTCCGCGGTTCCTCGAACTCTACAAGGAAGGGCGGTTGGACGAGGCCTTCGAGTCGGTCATATTCGATAACCCTCTGCCGGCGTCCACGGGGAGAGTTTGCCAGCACCCCTGCGATAATCGTTGCCGGCGGCAGGCCGTTGACGAATCGGTGAACATGCGCGAAGTGCATCGGCTGATCGCGGACAGCATCCTGCTCTCCGACCGGTTTGGCGAAATGGCGGACCGCGTCGCGGCGCGTAAGTTGGCTGCCACGGGGAAGAAAGTTGCAGTGGTGGGTGCAGGGCCGACCGGCCTTACGGCGGCATTCTATCTCGCGCTGTTCGGTCACCAGGTTACGATCTACGACTCCCATGCGGAAGCAGGCGGGATGTTACGCTACGCGCTGCCCGAATACCGTTTGCCAAAAGCTGTGCTCTCTCGTGAGATCGAATTGATCAGCCGCCTCGGCGTCAGGTTCGAGTTCAACAAAAGCGTGGGCACGGACGTCTTTCTGAACGGTCTTGACTCTGAGTACGACGCAGTCTTTCTCTCCATCGGCACGTGGAAAGAAGCGTGGGTTTACCTCTCCGGGACGGAATTGAAAGGAGTGATGCCGGCGCTCCTCTTCCTGGAAGGGATTGCCAAGAACGAACCCGTTCCTCTCGGCCGGCGGGTGGCGATCATCGGGGGTGGGAATGCGGCGATCGATTCCGCCCGCACCTCCTTGCGCCTGGGAGCGACGGTCACGGTGATTTACCGCCGCGAGCGCAAAGACATGCCCGCCATCCAGGAGGAAGTAGAAGCCGCGGAACAGGAAGGCGCGCACTTTGTCTTTCTTTCGGCGCCCCATCGTATTGTGGGAGAGAACGGCGCTGTCAAGGCCATTGAAGTCGTCAAGACGCGCCTGGGCGAGTTCGACCCCTCAGGCCGCCGCCGACCGATTCCCACCGAAGAAATCCAGAGCTTCAAGTGCGATACCGTGATACTTGCCGTGGGCGAGGCGGTGGACCGCGACTTCTGCAAGGCCTCCGGCCTTAGCATCAAGGAGAACGGCACGCTGATCTATGACCGCTACAATCTCCAAACCAGCCGCGACAAGTTCTACGCGGGCGGCGATCTGATTTCCGGGGCCTCGAACGTCTCCAACGCCATGGGCTACGGCAAAAAAGCGGCGCGGCAGATCGACCAGAGATTGATGGGCGAATCGCGCATGGAAAGCCTGTTGCCGCATCCGGAGTACGACCAGAAGCCGCCCGAGCACGTCATCGATTGTGGGCGCCACCATCCCCATCCGCTGCCCGCGAAGCAGCGCGTGAAGGATTTCCAGGAGGCGGTCCTGGCGCTAACCCCCCTGGAGGCTGCGGAAGAGGCAAGCCGTTGTCTGCGTTGCGACGTGCGCGATGCCAACCCCGTGGGAGTTCAAGGTTAGGATCGCTCGATTGGACTAAAGGAGATTCGATATGGCGCAAGAGATATCCGTCCGGATCGACGGCGAGTTGTGCCGGGCCACGGAAGGCCAGACGATCCTGGACGTGGCGCGGGCGAACAAGAAGTACATCCCCACACTCTGCTTCCTGGAAGGGCTGAGCCCTTCGGGTTCCTGCCGCCTCTGCCTGGTTGAAGTGGCCGGGGTTGGGCGCCTGCTGCCGGCCTGCACTACGCCGATCCAGAACGGCATGTCGGTGACCACCAATTCCGAGAAGCTTTTGCGGCATCGTCAGATGGCGACCGAGTTCCTTCTGCTGGAGCGCAACCACTACTGCGCTGTCTGCGTGAGCAACAATCACTGTGAATTGCAAGCCATGGCCGTACGTTTGGGAATCACGCACGTGCGTTTCCCTTACAACTATCCGCGCTTGCCGGTGGATGTTTCGCACCAGCGCTATGTGCTCGACCAAAACCGCTGCATCCTCTGCACGCGGTGCGTGCGGGTGTGCGCGGAAGTGGAAGGGGCCAACGTCTGGGAAATCAGCGCCCGTGGAATTAACTCGCGTTTGGTTTCTGACCTTAATGGGACGTGGGGTGAATCGGAAGCTTGCACGAGTTGTGGCAAATGCGTGCAGGTGTGCCCCACCGGAGCGCTGGCGGAAAAAGGCCGTTCCGTGGAAGAAATGACCAAGAGCAGTGAGAACATCAAGTTTCTCGCCGCGCGGCGGGCAGTGCACGCGTGAGGTGGGCAGTGGGCAGGTGGGCAGATAGGCAGTGGGCAGATGGGTAGTGGGCGGGTGGGCAGTAGGCAGAAAGCAGAAGGCAGAACGCAAGGGGTCGGTTTTGAATCTCGAATCTCAAATTCTGAATCAATATCGGTTCGCCGCACGATCCGGCTACCTGCCCACTTGCCTACCTGCCCATCTGCCCATCTGCCCAACTGCCGACCTGCCCACTCCCCCGGACTGGAGTTAGCTCATGAAAAAAACGAAAGTGGCAACGATGTGGCTGGACGGGTGTTCCGGCTGCCACATGTCGATCCTGGATATCGACGAGGCGCTTGCCTCGATTGCCCCCAAGATTGACTTGGTGTATGGCCCCCTTGTTGACGCTCAGGAGATGCCTGAAGATGTGGATGTCGCGATCGTTGAAGGCGCGGTCAGCAGCCAGGAAGACTACGAGAAGATCCAACGCCTTCGGGAGCGGGCCCGTCTGCTGGTTGCCTTAGGTGATTGCGCGGTCACGAGCAATGTGCCGGCCATGCGCAATTCCATTCCGGTCAAGAAGCTGTTGGAGCGAGTTTACCTTCAGGGAGTCGATGAGAAGCCTCGCATTCCCACCCAAGGAGTTCCTCCTTTGCTCAAGCGCGCGTTGCCGTTACAGGAGGTTGTGAAGGTCGACCTGTTCGTTCCCGGCTGTCCGCCTGCCGCCGCCGCCATCGCGTACGTCCTGGGTGAATTACTCAACGGGCGAATGCCGGACTTGAATTCGAAGGTCAAATTTGGCTAGTGAAGGCGAGAAGTAGGCAGTAGGCAGAAAGCAGAAGGCGGAAAGCAGAAAGCAGAAAGCAAGGCACTTCGAGGAGGTCATGACATGGCTTCGCTATTCACCTTCGAGGACCTGAAAGAGCTGGTAAGGCTTACCGGTGAATTATTGGAGAAGGAGGACCAAATCATCCGTGAGGACTTCCATAAGAACCCGGCATATGCCGCCAGCCACCAGATTCCTGGCATTCTTAATCCCAACCTCCAAGATGAGAGATACTATCAACGCCTTACTTGGCGAGCGCTACTGCCATCATTTGGGTACGTCGCAAAGTTAGAGCATAACGGCTCCGACATCGCCCTTTTCCGAAATGTTCGTGACTCCCCGGTCGCCCTAGGACAGATGAAAAACTGGTTGGACGATGCTTTTCGTGGCGTGGTTAGGTCCAAGGAAGACATTCGGAAGTTAGCGGAGCAGCCAGACCGAAGATGCGCACAGTTCCTCCTGACTTTTGTCGCCACTCATATCTCACCCACCGGAGAGTCAGAGATAGATAGTTATGTTAGAGATGCACTTGCCCGGATGGAATGCTCCGAAAAGAGACACTTTCTGTGCAGGTCCAGCGCAATATTAGACAAGGACGGCCACGGAACGCAGATAAACGGCGAATTCGGAGTGCTGGGAGTTCTTCTCAAGGAGGGCTCTCTGCTGCCTGACGACAAGAGTGCAGAGTGAGAGGAGAATCGATGTGAGCTTCGACGAAACGCAGGTGAGGGTTCTCCACGGCCATCGCGACCTAAAGGTCTACAAGCTCGCCTATCACCTGGCCATGCAAATCTTTAAACTGTCGAAGGCCTTCCCACAGGAGGAGCGTTACCCGCTCACCAGCCAGATTCGGCGGTCCTCCAGGAGCGTTGCGGCGAACATTGCCGAAGGATTTAGGAAGCGACAGTATCCAAACATGTTCGTGAGCAAGCTGGCGGATTCTGACGCGGAAGCCACCGAAACTCAAGTTTGGTTGGATTTCGCGCGAGATTGCGAGTACTTGTTGACGGAGCAGCACAGGGATCTCGTGGCCCGATATCAGGAAATCGGAATGATGTTGCAGAGCATGATGGACCATCCCGAGAGGTTTGCCCCAGCTTCGCAAAAGGCGGGGTAGCATGGTTTCTGCCTTCTGCTTTCTGCCTTCTGCCTACTGCATTGAAGAGAGGTGCTGATGCGGAAAATTATGATTGACGCCGTGACGCGTATTGAGGGTCACGCGAAAGTTTCGATCCAGCTCGATGATGACGGAAAGGTGGCGAATACCCAGTTGCATGTAACGCAGATCCGCGGCTTTGAGAAGTTTACGGAGGGACGCCCGTACTATGAGATGCCGTCCATCACCGCGCGGATCTGCGGAATCTGCCCGATCAGCCACCTTCTGGCCGCTTCCAAAGCCTGCGACGCCATCATGAGCGTACGCATTCCTGACACGGCGGCGCTGCTCCGCGAGATCCTGCACTGCGGCCAAGTGGTACAGTCGCACGCCTTGAGCTTCTTCCATCTTTCCGCGCCCGACCTCTTGCTGGGCATGGATTCTGACCCCGCTCAGCGCAATGTGCTTGGGCTGCTGGAGAAATTCCCGGATATCGCTCGAGACGGTATTGCCTTGCGCAAGTTCGGGCAGCAGGTGATCGAGGGTCTCGCCAAGGAGCGCATTCACCCTTCCTGGGTGGTTCCCGGCGGAGTGAATACGCCGTTGGAGCCCGCAGTCCGCGATAAGATTCTCTCCGGTTTGCCCGACGCCAAGGCTACGGTTCGGCGCACCCTGAAGTTCTTTAAGGGAATTTTGGATCAGTTCAAAGAGGAAATCGAACACTTTGGAAATGCGCCCAGCATGTACGCGGGTCTGGTGGATGCGGCGGGGAAACTCCAACTTTACGACGGTGGAATCCGGTTTAAGGATGCCGACGGCAAGATCGTGGCTGATCACATCGCGGGGCGCGATTACCGCAACTTTATTGGCGAGGCGGCCCTGGCAAATTCCTATTTGAAGGCGCCTTACTTCAAGCCCGTCGGATTTCCGGACGGGGTTTATCGCGTGGGGCCTTTGGCGCGCTTGAACGTCGCCAAGAGCTGTGGAACTTCCCTGGCCGATGCCGAGTTCACCGAATTCCACCAGCGTTTGGGAAAGGTCGTCCCTGGCTCCTTCCATTTCCATTATGCCCGGCTGATTGAAGCACTTTACGGGTTGGAACGGATGGAAGCCCTGCTGAATGATCCGGCAGTACTCAGTCGGCAGATTCGAGCCCACGCCGGCGTTAACTGCCAGGAAGGCGTGGGGATGATCGAAGCGCCGCGCGGCATCTTGATTCACCACTATAAGGTCAATGAGGAAGGGGCCATTACCTGGGCGAACCTCATTGTCGCGACAGGGCATAACAACTTGGCCATCAACCGCAGTATCCACCAGGTGGCGCAGCATTTCGTGGACGGCAATCACCTTCGGGAGGGGATGCTGAATCGAGTCTCGGCAGTCGTGCGCGCCTACGACCCGTGCTTCAGTTGTTCCACCCATGCTTCCGGCCAGATCGCCATGCACATTCAGTTGTTTGGCGCGCAAGGGTCCTTGCTCGATGAGCTGAAAAGTGCTTAACTTCGTGGGGGCGGCCAGCAGGGCCGCTCCGACAAGGGGATGGGCAAGGTGCTGATCATCGGGTACGGAAATCCTCTGCGAAGCGACGACGGATTCGGCTGGCACGCTAGCCGCTTGATTGCCCGCGAACTCGCTGGTCAGGATGTTGAGGTGATCACCTGCCACCAGCTTACCCCGGAACTCGCCGAACCGCTCAGCCAGTGCCGCCAAGCCGTTTTCATCGATGCCGAGGCGGAAGGTGAACCGGGGGAGATTCACTGGCGGGAGGTCCTGCCCCAAGCCTCCTCTTCTTCTGCACTCACACACACTTGCTCGCCCAAGGGTTTGCTTGCTAGCGCCGCACGACTCTATGGCCGGTGTCCGCAGGCGGTCTTAATCACCGTCTCCGCACAGTCGTTCGATTTTGGAGATTCGCTTTCACCCATCGTTTCCGCAGCCCTCCCGAAGGTAATGGACCGGGTTCTCGAGTTCGCCTGCCCTGACGGGCGACGACCGGAATTCAAGGAGATGAAAGACGTGGTTGCGAATGCCAACCGCATGATGATTGTCGGCTGTGGGAACCCCGAGGCGGGCGATGACAGCGTGGGCTTGGAGGTTGTGCGCCGGCTGGGCGAGCACGGCGATTGTGGCTGCGACCTGCGCGCTGAAACCGCACCAGGCATTGAACTGTTGGGACTCTTCCCCCTAGCCGAGGTACTCCTGTTTGTGGACGCGGTAGTAAGCGGCGGCGCCCCGGGCACCCTCTACCTCACATCTCTTCCTTCCAAGGAACTTGAGCCGCAAGCCTTAGGCTCTCTGTCGAGCCATGGTTGGGGGGTCGGGGAGGTCGTGAAGCTGGCGGACGCGCTGGGGCGGCCGATGCCTCGTCTTTACCTCTTGGGCATTGAGGCCGGCACGGTGGCCGAAGGCGCTCCCCGTTCGGAGGCTGTCGAGGAGGCTATTGCTTTGATTGTCGAGCGAGTCTCTGCACTTCAGCTTCTCCTTCTGACCTCCGAAGTTCTTTCGACTCGGAGCTTTCCGCCCAACGATAATTCGTTTCCTGGACCGGCGGCTTGAGTCTGGGGTAGGCGCAGAGTACAATAAAATGGGCTATTTGGCGCACTTCTTTTGGTCACAGAATTGCCACATCTAGTCTGGGGAGACTCATTATGTGTCTGGCAGTTCCGGGGAAGATCCTTGAGACTAAAGAAGAAAACGGCAGCCGGCTTGGCCGGGTGCAATTCGGCGGCATTACGCGACAGGTTCAACTGGATTTCGTGCCAGAGGCCGGGATTGGCGATTATGTGATTGTCCATGTGGGCTTTGCGCTAAGCAAGGTGAATGCGGAGGAAGCCGAACGCACTTATCAATTATTAGAAGAAATGGGCATGCTCGACGAGGAGTTGGGCGTTGGTAAGGAGCCGGGAATCAGCAGCCGGGCGCCGGGCTCGTCTGATTCGGGTTCTACCGACCCCTGACACCTGAATCCTGGCACCTGCTATGATGAAATACCTTGACGAATACCGCGATGCGCGTCTAGCCCGGGGCTTAATTGCTGACATCGCCCAGCGGGCGACAAGGCCGTGGGTCCTCATGGAGATCTGCGGCGGCCAGACCCATACGCTGATGCGTTATGGGATTGACGAGCTGATCCCATCGCAAGTCGAACTGGTCCACGGTCCCGGTTGTCCGGTCTGCGTGACCGCCCTCGAGACCATCGATAGGGCCATCCAAATCGCATCGCTTCCCGGCGTAACCCTGGTCTCCTATGGAGACATGCTGCGCGTGCCGGGCTCGCATTCCGATCTTTTTCATGTGAAGGCGGCCGGCGGCGACGTGCGGGTCGCTTACTCACCGATGGAGGCGCTTAAAGTCGCGCGAGCTAACCCTCAGCGCAAGGTCGTGTTCCTGGGAATTGGCTTCGAGACCACCGCACCGGCTAACGCCATGGCGGTCTGGCAGGGGGCGCGGGAGGGCCTAGGGAATTTCTCCATGCTGGCTTCGCATTTCCTCGTACCGCCCGCGATTCGCATGCTGCTCGAGTCCCCGAGGAACCGTGTCCAGGGATTTATCGCTCCAGGCCACGTCTGCACGGTCATGGGCTACCGCGAGTACGACGAACTCTCCCGTAAGTATCGCGTCCCCATCGTGGTGGGCGGCTTTGAACCTGTGGATCTGCTCGAGGCGATTTCAATGCTGGTGGCCCAGCTTGAACAGGGGCGGGCGGAGGTTGAAAACCAATATGTCCGCTCGGTGGCTTGCGAGGGAAATCGCCCTGCTCAGCAGCTTATGGATAAAGTGTTCGAGGTATGCGACCGCAAATGGAGAGGGATTGGGTTGATCCCTCAAAGCGGCTTGCGCTTGAGAGCGGAATTCGCGGCGCACGACGCGGAGAGGATCTTCGATGTTGCGGCCACGACCACGGAGGAACCGGCTGAGTGCCTCAGCGCCCTGGTGCTGCAAGGCCTGAAAAAGCCGGTTGACTGTCCCGCTTTTGCCGTGCGCTGTACGCCTGAGACGCCGTTGGGCGCGCCCATGGTCTCGGGCGAAGGCGCCTGTGCAGCGTACTATCAGTACCGGCGTCCGACTGACAGACCGCGCTGACCTTTGGGTCAGCACCTGGGATGCCGGCCGGAAGGTTGCCGCTACGCGGTGCCATGATTCCGGCCTCGCGCTGGGTGCACCGCGGAATTGGAAAGGCTCTGCGTGCCAGACAATCGAAGCCCGCTCGAAAGTCCCACCTGCCCGGCGCCCTTGCCTGCCGGGGATAAAATCCTGCTCGGTCACGGCAGCGGTGGACGTCTGAGCGCTGCCCTTTTGCGTGAAGTCTTTCTTCCGGCGTTTCAGAATCCTGCCTTGGCCAAGCTTAATGACCAAGCGGTAGTAGACGTTGAGGGCGTACGTTTGGCATTCACTACGGATTCGTTCGTCGTCAAGCCATTGTTCTTTCCCGGAGGCGACATCGGTTCCTTGGCCGTGTACGGTACCGTGAACGACCTTGCCGTGGGTGGGGCGCAGCCGCTCTTCCTCAGCGCCGGATTCATCATCGAGGAGGGGCTGCCGCTCGAAACGTTGCGGCGAGTGGTCGGGTCGTTGCGGGCGGCAGCCGAAGCGGTTGGGGTAGAAGTGGTGACTGGCGACACGAAAGTCGTCGAGAAGGGAAAAGGGGACGGCCTCTTTATTAACACTTCGGGAATCGGGCGCGTTCCTCCAGGGGTGAACCTGTCCGCTGACCAGGCGCGGCCCGGCGATTGTATTCTCCTCAGCGGCACGCTGGGCGATCACGGCATTGCTATCCTCTCGCAGCGTGAGGGGCTGGAGTTCGAGACGCCCATCGCGAGCGACGCCGCCCCGTTGCACTCCCTGGTTGCGGCGATGCTCAAGGTTTCGCATTCCATTCGATGTCTCCGCGACCCTACCCGAGGCGGGCTTTCGAGCACCTTGAACGAGTTCGCGGCCCAGTCGCGTGTGGGGATCGTCGTGGAAGAATCCGCCATACCCATTCGCGAGGAGGTGAAAGGGGCCTGCGAGTTGCTGGGGCTGGATCCGCTTTACGTGGCGAACGAGGGGAAACTCGTGGCCGTCGTAGCGGCTGCGGAGGCCGAACGGGTCTTGGGAGCCATGCGTAGCCACTCCCAGGGCACGAACGCTCGCCTGATCGGAAAGGTGGTGGAGGCTCATCCTGGCATCGTCACCATGCGGACTTGCCTAGGCACGTCCCGTATTGTCGATATGCTGGCCGGCGACCAGTTGCCGAGGATCTGTTAGGGATTAGGGGTTAGGGATTAGGGATTAGGGGCCAGGGAATAATCTCCAATCCCTAGTCCCTAATCCCTAGCCAATCCCTAGCCCCTGCTTTTCCATGCACGAACTGAGCATTGCCAACTCGATTCTGGAAGCCGTACGCAAGGAGCGCGAACGGCTGAACGGCGCGCGGGTGACCAAGGTGGGCGTGCGCATCGGCGAGTTGGCAGGCGTGAATGCGGACGCGCTCAGTTTCGGGTTTGAGGTTTTAATCAAAGACACCGACTTCGAGCCCTTGCCCCTGGCCATCGAGTCTGTTCCGCGCCGCCATGAGTGCTCGCACTGCCGGCACGTCTTCTCGGTAGTGGATTACCGGATGGATTGCCCCGCCTGCGGCTCGACCGATACTCGCTGTATCGGCGGCGACGAACTCGAGTTGGCATACCTTGAAGTGGAGGAGTCATGAGCCGCTTGCCGCTTGAACAGAAGGTCCTGAGTGAGAACGACCGCATCGCCCAGCGGTTGCGGGAACGTTTCCTGGCGCGAGGACTATTCTGCCTGAACTTCATCAGTTCGCCTGGGGCAGGGAAGACGTCACTGCTCGAGTGTACTCTCGAGCGCTTTCCCGCCGGCGAGAGGGTGGCGCTGCTGACAGGCGATATCCAGACCGACAACGATGCGAAGAGATTGTCTCGATTCGGCTTCCCGGTGAAACAGATCACGACCGGGGGAACATGCCACCTGGATGCGCGCATGATCGAGCGGGCGCTCGAGGACTGGCCGCTCGAGTCTCTCGATATGCTGCTGATTGAAAACGTGGGCAACCTGGTGTGCCCGTCGAGCTACGACCTTGGCGAAGCAGCGAAAGTGGTCGTGCTCAGTGCGGCGGAAGGCGACGACAAACCTCTCAAGTACCCTGCCATTTTCTTCAAATCCGAGCTCTTGATCCTGAATAAGACCGACCTGCTCCCTTACGTCTCTTTCGACCTCGCCCAAGCGCGCGCCAATGCCCTTCAGGTGCATCCGGGCATGGAGATTGTTGAACTCTCCTGCAAGACCGGGGCGGGGTTTGACGATTGGATGAAATGGCTGGAGCGGCGCCGCGAGTCGGCCAAAGCCGGCAAGATGCCGGCCTCGGTCCAAGTATGAAGCGGGGAAGAATTCTCAGTCGAGTGGCACGAGCAAATTGAAAGCGCGGTTCCTCCGCCACCGACAGGACCGAAAATCGCTGTCGAGCGTGAGAATGTCCCCCGTGTCCAGCTCTTCGGCAAGCTGAATCAGACACGCATCCGCAAAGTCCGCAGCAACATCGCGATACTTGCGAAGCGTGCTGCGCACAGCCGCCGCGCTGCGAGAAATCTGAAACGGAACCTGAAAGACTCCCCGCGCCACGTTTTCGAGGACTGTCTCGGCGGCTCCGGAAAGTCCACGCAGCAGGTAGCAACTCTCAGCAATCACCGCCTCGCAGGTGACAAGCGGTTGCTCGAGTCCCTGCATGGCCTCGGAGCAGGCGGTATGGTATCTCTCATTCCGGTCCAGCAGCGCCACAATGACACCAGTGTCCAACAGTACGGGCTTCATTGGCCAAAACCCTTAAGGTGCTTTTTGTTGGAACCCAAATCGGGAATACCCGAGGCAAAGCGTCCTACGCCGATCACTCGTTGCTCAGTCGGTATGCCCCGGCAGGCGGAAAGCAATTGAACGCTCTCGCGGATGACGCGCGATGGGCTCCAGCCGGTCATACGAACAAGCCGATCCAGAGCCGCTTGAGAGCGGCGGTCGAGGCGAGCTTGTACAGTGGCTTTCATATCAATAGTGTAACACAAATTGCACAACGTAATACAGCAGGGGCGCTGTCCGCATCGGAAGAATTGACAGAACGCGCCGACTGCCTGCTGCCCGCTGCCGACTGCCCACTGCCCACTGCCCACTGCCTGTTCGCTCAGTGGCTCGTCCTCAGGTGTGCCTTTCCTCCTGCGGCAGGAACGATATGCCGGAGCAGCCACAGCAGCAAGCATCCCATGGCTGCCCCAAACAAAGTGCCCAGTCCCAGGCCAAAGGTAATGTGGCCGAAGATATGCGCCAAAGGGCCGGCGCGTGGTGAATACTCCGGCAGGCTGTAAACGTTCATAGTGTTTGTCAAAGCGGAGAAGGCGATGGCGCTGCAGATGAGAAACTGCGAACAGAGCTCCAGCAGGAAGGCGGCCACCACAACGTTGCCGTAGCTGCCAAATGCCTTGAAGTGAATCAGCAGGACGGCAAGTAGGATCGAGGCGGAGCCGGCCACGGTCACACTCGCCATGCGGACAATTGCGGGCGGCGTGCCTGCCTTGTCCATGATCAAGCGAAGCAACCACACCGCCGTGATCAACCCGAACAGGGGCATCAAAAGGCGAATATGTTCTCGTAATCCCTGCCCGCCGATTTTCATAGTGCCTCCCTTGGCAATTGCTCGAGTGCGGCGCTGGGCCTCCGGGCGGCGCCTGCCGGCTTAAAGGCCAACGCTGCGAGCTCCTGCCGCCCGAATCAAAAGCAGCGTCATGTCGTCTTCTAATTCCTCGCCTGACCAGTCGCGTACCGCCTCCAAAACGTGTTGGCGGATTTCATGCAAAGGTTTCTCGGGGTGTTGCCTGAGGACGGCCTCCAGCCTCGCCGCGCCGAACTCCCGCTGTGAGCTTTCGCCGGCTTCGGTTATTCCGTCGGAATAAAGGGCCATCACGTCGCCGGGCTGAAGAACGATCCTGCCCACTTCGAAGTCCGTGCCGGGAAACAGCCCGAGCGGGGGGCCGCCAGACCGAAGCTGCTCGCCGGAGCGTGATCCCAGCAGGATGGGCGCGGGATGGCCGGCATTGACATAAGTGAGACTACGGTCGCGCACGCTCCACTCCGCAAAAAACGCGGTTGCGAACCGCGTGCCGTCGGTGACGCGGTGAAGCTGGCGGTTGAGCTGGGAACAGAGCTCCCCAGCCGGGTGGCCGGCGTCGTAGAGGGTTCGAAGCACCGCGTGGACGTTGGACATCAGGATGGCCGCCGAGATTCCCTTGCCGCTGATGTCGGCGATGGCGAATGCCAAGCGGCCGCCGGACCGTTGTAGGACGTCATAGTAATCTCCGCCGATTCCCCGGGCGGGAACACAAACGGCAGAGAACTCGAGGCCGCCGTCGGCTGGAAATTGCTTCGGAAAAAGCGCCTGCTGTACCTCCAGAGCGAAGTTCAGCTCCGCTTCCTTGCGCGCCAGTTCGTGGCGGCTGGCGCGTAATTCGAGTTGCACGCGATAAAGCACCATCCCCAGAATCGCGGCCGCCGTAGTTCCTGCAAAGGTAAGACCGAACGTGGCATAGGTGGACATGGCGATGTAGCCACGGCCCACGTAGAGCAGCAGCCCTGCTCCCAGCAGGAAAACCAGAAGGTAAAGGCGGTCGCGCATGGTTGGATACAGTCTGACTTAAGTTTGAAGGGTAAGCAAGCGAGTTGCGTCACTCCTCCGAGCAGGCATAGACCCGAGGCATCGCCATAGGGCTGAGGATCATGACCGTCGTCCCCGCGAAAGCGGGGACCCACTTCCGATGGATTCCCGCTTACGCGGGAATGACAACACTTTCGACAGTATGCCTTCCGTCCACGCATCAGATGTGTTAAGTTTCTCGATTCTGACTCCTGACTTCTGACTCCTGTCTCCTGAATCGAGGCGAAACCGAGAATGATTTCTCTTTTCGAAGGTCGAGTTCGCTGGCTCTTGATCGTTTGGATATTTGTGATGAGCTCAGTGGGATTCCTCGACCGCGTCAACATTTCCATCGCCAGCGATTATATTGTCAGGGAATATCATCTTACGAATATCCAGCTTGGTTATATTTTCAGCGCCTTCGTCTTTGGATATGCGTTGTGTCAAGCTCCGGGCGGGCGCGTCAGCGATCGTTACGGGGCGCGGCGGGTGATCACTATCGCCACTTTATGGTGGGCGGTGTTCACGAGTCTGGCGACGGCCATTCCCCGGGACATTGCCAACGTCGTAGCGGCTTTTATCGCCGTGAGATTCCTGCTGGGCGTTGGCGAGTCGGTGATCTATCCGGCTTCCAATCGCGTGGTGGCCAAGTGGATACCCACTCATGAGCGCGGCAGGGCCAACGGCCTGATCTTTGCCGGGGTGGGCGCAGGCGCTGCGGTCACGCCTCCGTTGATTACTTACATCATGCTGCGCGGCGGTTGGCGGCTTTCTTTCTGGGTGAGCGCTCTGATCGGCGTCGCCGCCGGCATGGTGTGGCTGTGGCTGGCGCGAGACAATCCGGAAGATCACCCCTGGGTGGGCGAGCGTGAGATGGGCATCATTCGCGCCGGCTTGCCCAATGCGGAAGATCAACCGAAAGGGATGCTGCCCTGGAGAAGCATCCTGGGTTGCAAGGATTTCCTGCTGGTCACATACAGTTATTTCTGTTACGGCTACGTGGCCTATATCTTCTTCACTTGGTTCTTTCGTTACCTGTCCACCGTGCGCGGGCTTAATCTGCGGGAGAGTTCGTACTTCACAACCCTTCCTTTCATTGCCATGGCAGTGTGTTCGCCGTTGGGAGGAGTGATAAGCGATCGGATTACGCGCCTCTACGGCAAGCGTTGGGGAAGGTGTGGCGTTTCCGTGGTTGGAATAGGGCTTTCCGCCGTGTTCGTGGCATCAGGTGCTTACGTCGCCAGTCCCAGGCTGGCCAGCATTGTGCTGGCGGGTGGGGCAGGCGCGCTTTATATATCCCAGAGCACTTTCTGGTCGGTCACGGCGGATATCGCGGGTGAATCTGCGGGTGCCGTCTCCGGCGTCATGAACATGGGCGCCCAGATCGGAAGTACGGTTACCGCCACGCTCACACCTCTGATCGCGTCGCGTTTTGGCTGGGAAGCGTCATTCGGAGTGGCCGGTTTGCTCTGCGCCACTGGAGCGCTGGCCTGGCTGTGGGTTGATCCCAATCGCAAGCTCTCGCCAACAGACTGACCGTCATTCATCCCCTTGCATTCCGAGTGCAGCGAGGAATTTCGCACTGCCTCGGGCAAACCGAAAAGCAAAGTCCAGAGCAGGATTCCCCGCTGCGCTCGGAATGACAGCGAAGAGCGGGGCGAAAGAGGTGTAGTCTCACTCGCCCAGTTGCCGGGCCAGATAATCCGTCAGGCCGAGTTCTTTGATCAGGCCCAGTTGGGTTTCGAGGTAGTCCACGTGGCGTTCTTCGTCGCGTAAGTTCGCCAGCAGCAGGTCAGCACTGCCCTGGTCTCCGGCCTTCGTGCAGACGGCGTATCCCTTGTTGTAGTTCACAATGGCCGTGTGCTCGCCCTTGAGGTCAATCGTGAACTGAACGCTGACGTCCTTGCCCGCTTCGATTTTGGGAAATGTCTGTACGTCCGGCGTGCCTTCCAGGAAGAGGATCCGTTCTATCAGCTTCTCCGCGTGCTTCATCTCTTCGATGGCGCGCTTCTTGGTGAAATTGCCCAGTGACTTATAACCCCAGTTATCGCACATTTCGGCGTGCAGGATGTATTGAACGGCGGCGCCCAGTTCTTCGGTCAGCGCTCCGGCTAGAACTTCCAGTACCTCGGATTTGCCCTTCATGGCTTATTGGCTCCTTGAGATGAATGACGGACTATGCGGTTGTGAGTGGCTTGCATGCTGCCAAGTTTCTGGCCCCGTCAAGGGGACGGAGTCGAGGCATTTACCAAACGGACGGTGCGTGACACGACGTTGGGCTTGTGCCTCTCGGCTTCGGGTCCTTGTGCGAGGGTTCTTATCCCATCACTTTTCAAGCGCTGTGTCAAGAGATCGCCAGGTAGTCTCCTAAATCTGAGGTGGTAAATGTCGCCCAACATATAGCTCGAATAGCGGTGAACTGGATGCTCAAAGGATGTAGCAAGCACGAGGTAGGCAGCCTTCCTAAGTCTCAACCCCCAAGCAGAAAGGCCGCATTCTCTGGAAAGGGGGCCCCGAGAATGGGGCCCCGGATTTGGGCTAACTGGCAAGACTAGCTGGGAATGACAAACATCTAACGATGGCGTAGACAATTTGTCTGCACACTTTTGCTCACTTTTCCTTATTTTCTTCAACACACTTTTAGCACGCTAACCCTGCCTACGTAGTGCCTGATCTAGCGACAGGGCTGACCCCACTCTGTAGGGGCAGCATGGTGGATTCCGGCTCCGCGGGGGGCCATCGCTACGAGTACGAGGCAAGAGGGAGCGGGCTGTCTCGCTTGACTTCGAGAGGGCTGGGTTCTAGAGTAGGCGTGACTGATTTGATGGTACCTGTCCTGGGAGTGCGCAGACAGTTCTGAACTCCCTCGAGACCGCGAGGCTGGGTCATGCTGCTCTTTGCCGGGTTTTCGGCGTTCGCTGTATTTCTGGGCATTGCGTCCATCGGATTCCTTTTCCTCGTAATGAGTTTTCTCTCCGGGGAGTTATTCGACCACGGCGACCTGGCAGGGCACGATGCCGACTTCCACGGCGACGTGCACGGGGGCGCAGGCGTCAGCATCTTCAGCTCTCGCATTCTCAGTGTTTTCGTGACGGCTTTTGGCGGCTTTGGGGCGATTGGTATCCATTTGGGCCACAGCATCGAGGTGAGCACGGCGATGGGCGTGGCCGGCGGCTTGGTTTTTGGCACCATCATCTACCTTTTCGCGAGCTTCCTTTACAGCCAACAGGCATCGAGCGAAGTGCGTGTAAGCGATCTGGCAGGGAATACGGCACAGGTCAGCGTGAGCATTCCAAAAGCCGGCATCGGGCAAGTCCGCTGCAGGCTGGGCGAGAGTGTGGTGGACAAGATCGCCCGGTCGCAGGACGGGGAACCGATTCCCGTCAATACCCTGGTGAAGATCGAAGCCGTGGTGGGCGAGACCGCGATCGTTCGGCGAGCAGAGTGACCAGAAGACGGAAACTGGAAAATAGAAACTGGAAAATGGAAACTGGAAAATGGAAATTTGAAAATTGAAACTGTTTAGTTTAGTGAGCAACTGAAGTCCGGCGCATACCAGTTTCTATTTTCCATTTTCCAATTTCCAACCCCGGGGGATTTCATGAGCATGATTACGCAGTTTTTCGTTCCCATTATTGTGATGTGTGTGCTTTTGGCCCTGATTGTGGCCATGGCGCTTTTCAGCCGGAACTACCTGAAAGTGCCGCCCAACGCGGTGGCGGTGTTCAGCGGTCGCAAACGGAAGACGAGCGACGGGAAAATCGTGGGCTACCGCATGATCAAGGGCGGAGCGGCCTTTCGCTACCCGCTTCTCGAGCAAGTGGACTACCTGTCGCTGAACGTATTCACGATTCCGCTCGAGATCAAGCGGGCTTACACCAAGCAAGGCGTGCCCATCTCCGTGAAAGCGGTGGCCAACGTCAAGATCAAGAGCGACGACATGTCTCTCAGTGCTGCTGCCGAGCGCTTTCTCGGCATGTCGCACGAAGAGATCCAGCGAGTGATCTTCCAGACGCTCGAGGGCCACCTGCGATCGATCCTTGGTACGCTGACCGTGGAAGAGGTCAACAGCGACCGCGCGAGCTTCGCCCAGAAGCTGACCTCGGAAGCCGCCGTGGACTTGGAGAGAATGGGCATTGGCGTGGACGTACTCACCATCCAGGACATATCCGACGAAGAAGGTTACCTGGACGCCCTCGGCAAGAAGCGAACGGCGGAGGTGAAACGCGACGGAACCATTGGTGAGGCCGAGGCCACGCGGGATGCTAAGATCAAGTCCGCGCTGGCCATGCAGGAAGGCGAGAAAGCGAAGTTCGACGCGGACGCCAACATTGCTGCAGCGCAGCGTGACTTTCAGGTAAGGCAGGCCCAGTTCCTGGCCGAAGTGGAAACGCAAAAGGCCACGGCGGCGCAAGCCGGTCCGCTGTCGCAGGCCAAAGCCAAGCAGGCAGTGGTCATGGAAGAGGTGCGTGTTGAGAGGGTGCGCACCCAGGAGCAGATAGCCGTCCAGGAACAGGAGGTACAACGCAAGCAGAAAGAGCTGGAGGCCACGGTGATCAAGGCCGCCGAGGCTGACCGGCAGGCGGCCATTTTGCGTGCGGAAGCCAAGAAGCAGGCGGCCATCCTCGAGGCGGAGGGCAACAAGGCCGCCCAGATCGCCATGGCTGAGGCCGCGCAGGAGAAATTCCGGCAGGAAGGTCTGGGCCAAGCCGCGGCCACCGAGGCGCAGGGCCGCGCCGAGGCCTCCAAGGTGGAAGCAGTGGGTCTGGCCCAGGCGCGTGCCATCGAGGCGCAGGGCGTTGCCGAAGCACAGGCCATCCTGAAGAAGGCGGAAGCGTGGAAGCAATTCAACGAGGCCGCCAAGCTCCAGACCATACTCGAAAAGTTGCCTGCTGTGCTGCAAGCCTCAGCGAGTGTTTTCGGGGCGGTTGCTGCTCCGCTCGGTAACATCGATCGAGTGGTGGTCATCGAACAGGGTAACGGCGCGGCTGGTGATGGGACGGGAGGCATCGGCCGCATCGCTAAAACCGGACCGGCCTTGGTGTTCAGCCTGCTTCAGCAGTTGCAGGCCTTGGGCCTTGACGTGCCCAGTGTCCTGTCGCAATTGGGGGTATCGCATGAACCGGCGGGCAGACATGAGACGCCTAAAGAACATCAAAGCGCCGAGCCCAAGGCCCTCGCACAGGAAGTTCACAAGACCGCCGCGCAGAACAAGAGTTAGAGGCGCGTGCTGTAGGGGCGGCCCTGGTGGGCGCCCGCGGGCGGCCACCAGGGCCGCCCCTACCCGGGGGTAGCCATGCCTTCTTATCAGGTCGAATCCAAACTCCAGAGCGACGCTCCTCGCGCCTTGGTGGTGCACTGCGGAGACCACCGGTTTCAAGCGGCCTTCCAAGAGTTCTTGAATCGCGACCTGGGGCTGGGTGGCAACTACGACTTGTTCGTCGTTCCTGGCGGTCCCCAAAGCTTGACCCTCGTCGAGTACCTGCCCAAGTTCTCCTGGGCAAGTTGGAGATGGTTCCGCTTCTTCGTCGATAACCATGAGATCGACCGGCTCATCCTCATCCAGCATGAGGACTGCGCCTGGTACAAGAGCCTGCCAGTGCATCTTCACACTTCCTCTGAGCCACGCGAGCGTCAGGAAGAAGATTTGCAGAAGGTGGGTAAGATGCTTCGAAAGGACTTCCCTCAGCTCAAGCTCGAATTGTATTTTGCGGCGTGGGACGGAAAAGAGCAGGGGAAGATCGAATTAATTCCGCTTGCTTTGTGACTCGCCCAAAGGCACGTACCCCTGGCGCCGTTTTCAGATTCTCCTCACGGAATCAAGACTTCTTCCCATTTTTCCACCGCGGGTGGAATCCTGCCTTCGAGAAGTCCGGCGAACGAATTCAACGACTTTCGCGCGTCTCCAATTGGGTAATAGAAGGCTTCCCAGTTGTCGCTGTCTTCGCCGTCATGGTTTGGGATCACATAATCGAAATGCCAGGCCTCCTTGAGTTCGCCATATGCGCTGGAGGCGCGTTTCTCAATGTTCTCGAGGTCCTTTGCCGAGAGTTCGAGTTTCTGCCGATGCGTACGCCGCAGCAGTTTGCGCCTCATGATGTCAGTGACCAAGTCCGGAAGGGAAACATTCCGCTCGGCGTTCTTGAGATAGACGATCTCGTCCTTCGATAAAGGCGAAAGGAAGACGCTCAGGCGTTCGATTCTGGCTAACTTCGGATGAGTCTGGAGGACTCGGCTGACGTAGGGATTCCCTTCGAAGAAAGCGCAGTGCTCTGCCAAGAGATCGCGCAGCTCTTCCACACCCACAGCTTGCAGGTCCCCTCTCACGTCCAACACGGCATACCGGGTTTGCACCCTCAGCGCCTCAATCTGACTCCGAGTACGAAAATGATAGTCAACCCCGTCAACTTCGCCAGGCCGTGGCGAACGGCTGTTGTAAAGTACCAGCTTCCGCAAGGTTTGGCGTAACTCGGGATAGAATCTGGCCAGGGCCTTATCCAGTGGACTCTTGCCGGCGCAGGATGGTCCGGACAGGATCACCAGCCTGCGGGAAAGTTCATTCCTCATTGGCTGCCACCCCCTCCACGCGTGAACACCAGCGTCGCCAGTATAATACTGCTGCAATTGCTTTTTGGCCTTTATTTATGCGGGTGCGATGAAGCTGATCGATAAGTTACCGAAATGTCGGGGAAAATAATTCTTGACATCCGTCAATCCGGGCAGTATCGTACTTCTGTTTCAGGCGGAAATCGGCTGCCTGGAGCACGGGGCTTTTTCATTAACTTTGCTCGGGTCTTGAACAGGGTTGAGGTATAGATACCTCTCGTAGCTGCCTAAAGGTACATCCTCCGCCTCCTGCTCTCTTACCGCTCGGGTTCGTCCATATCCTTCCTGTGGTTCGCTCCACGCTGTCGTTTCCCCTGAACACGGGGGCAAGTTGTGTTCCCCATCCAAATCTACGAGGATAAGGAGGAATACCAATATGGCAAGAGCAGAGGAAGTGATGACTCAGTCGGTGCAAGGTTCTCGGAGGTACGTACTTAACGAGGTAACCTGGGAGGCCATCAACGAGCCTGGGGCGTATGTCGAGCGCGGGACAGGGGACTTGTACAGGTTTCCAAAAGAGTCGCTGATCCCCGGCGCCTCACCCTCGGTCGTGAAGGAGTCTCGAGGTGCATCTGTGCTGCTAAAGCTTAGCGAGGACCCCTTCATCACCACGTTCAAGGCACGGCTCATGTGTGCTCAACACAACGTCGAGCCGAATTTCTAGCTCTCTCTCAGTTTCTCGGGAGGCGGCGGGAATCCCGGGATTCCCCCGCTTCCGTTTTTTTCGAAGGGCAGACATGCACCGCTGGCGCATATTCAGGAAGTGGGCGCATAATGAGAAGCCATGTCACCGAAAACCACACTAGGTATGCTATGGATCGCCCTTGTCACAATGGCTCTTCCAACCAGAGCTCCACTGAACTCAGCGGAGACTGGCGCGCGCGCCAAGGCCGCGTCGGGCTCGAAGCTGATTGCCCTGACCTTCGATGACGGGCCCAAACCCTATGTGCTGATGGGTACGCGCACAGGGAAGGGAGTTTCCTCGCCAAGCTTGCTCAGTTTGCTCGACCAGCAGAATGTAAAGGCGACGTTCTTCGTGATGGGTTGGAGACTCTCGAAAAACGCCGACGCGAAGTGCCGCCAGGACGACGGTGGGGTTTGCCGCGAGGCTGCGGAGGAAGAGCACCGGCGCGGCCACGAGATCGAGAACCACACTTATGGCCACGGCGACTTCCGCCTCATGGTGAAACGCTACGGCGAAGAATGGGTTCTGAACGATATCGAGCGGGCTTCGACGATCATCCAGAGTATTACCGGAGTCAAGCCTTCTTATCTGCGGCCGCCGGACTGGACCATCTGGCCTGAGCTCCAGAAAAAGATCGAAGCGCGCGGCTACCACGTCATGACAAGGTCCAGAGACGTGCCGCCGGCGCTGCGCGACGTTGACTCCGAGGATTACTTCTGCGCGGGCCGCAGCCTGGCCAAGTGCCCCAAGCCTTCAGACTATGACTACGTGCTGCGCAACATCGCCCTGCGTGAGCGACAGGGTGTGGAAAAACACATCCTGGTATTTCATGAGCTGCCCCAATCGGTCGAGCTACTTTCCCGGCTCATCCCCGAGCTTAAGCAGCGAGGTTACAGCTTTGTGACGCTGCGGAAATATATGGCAGAGGTTAGTCCGTCTTCCAGCGAAACTCGTTAGTTGAGGTTGACGTCATCCTCATTGCACCCGTGTCAGGTGAAACACGCAGGTGTCTCCCTTGTAAATGGTTTGCAGCTTCCAGCCTGCCTGTTCCGCCCTGTCCTGCCAGATGCTCTCGAAGAGGCCTCGATAGTCTTCAGCGGACATGCGGCTCCGCACCTGCAAAGTCTGCGAGTAGAACTTGAGGTAGTTCGGCTCGAGAGTGATTGTGGCCTCGCGGTCATCCAGCTTCTCCAGCGTGACGTGGTTGCCGCGCAGGTTGGCCTGCTCCCAGCAGAGGTAGAGAATGAAGGCGCGGGATGCGGGCACGAAGGGGACCCAGGTGCGGGCTTCCATAAAGTAACCCGGCCCGTCCTTGAACCAGTCGAAAGCGAATGCGCGACCTTTTTCCTTTGCCAACAGGTTGAAAAGGCGCGCTTGCTCCGATACGAGGTTCTCCTCGCGCATCTAGGCCTTTTGCGCTTCCGAGACGTTGGGGAAAGTCGAAACCGGCGGCGGTCCGATTTTGTCCAGCCGCACCGTAATGGACTCGAGGTGTTGGAAATACCACCTTCCGCCCTCCGTCAGGAAGGTGAAGCAGTAGGTGCCGCGCGCGCCGTCAATCGTCAAGGGAATCAAGTAATGAACCTGATTTCCCACGCGATGTGTTTCCGGCGAAGTTTCCCATTCTGACCACGTGGCTCCTTTCCGCATCTGGGAAAGAAACCCGAACATCGCAGTCTTGGAAATCCCTTCATAGGATCGAATCTGGTCAGGAGAGAATTGCCCATTCTTGAGCTGGGCAATGAATTCCGGCCAAATGTTGTTTTCTTGCTGAGCATGAGTCGCCGGGCAGACCAGGCACGGAACCAAGACCCAGACAGACAAGCAGGCTCGAAGCCGTATAGTACCTCCGAGATCTGAGCTCGCAACTTTCATCATGACATTACTTACTTGACCTGCAGCACTGCGGCTCCCCGGATGGCGTCGTTCTTAAGCGAATTCAGCGCGCGATTGGCGTCGCGGAGCGGGAAGATCTCGGTCTCCGTATGGATGGGGATTTCAGCGGCGAGGCGCAGAAAATCCTCGCCATCCTGGCGGGTGTTATTGGCGACGCTGCGCAGTACCCGCTCGTGATAGAGCAAGTTGTAATCGAGCGGAGGTATGGGGCTCATATGGATACCGCCCAGCGCCACGGTGCCGCCTTTCTTCAAGGCCTTAAGGGCTGCCGGCACGATTTCTCCCGCCGGAGCAAAGACAATGGCGGCATCGAGTTTTGCGGGCGGCTCGTTGACCGTCCCGCCCGCCCACGCGGCGCCCATCTCGAGCGCCAACTTCTGGTGCCGCGTATCGCGGGTCATGGCGTAGACTGAAACGTTCCAATGGCGCGCCACCTGGATCGCCAAGTGCGCCGCCGCCCCAAAACCGTATAATCCCAGCTTGCCACCCGCTTCAATCCCCGAAACGCGCAGGGAGCGAAAACCGATGATGCCTGCGCACAAGAGCGGGGCGGCATGCAGGTCCGTCAGGCTTTCGGGGATTGGGTAAACAAAGCCCTCCGGCGCGAGCGTATACTCCGCATAACCCCCGTCCACCATGTATCCCGTAAAAGTGGGATTGTCGCAAAGGTTCTCTTTCCCTGCACGGCAATAGTCGCACACTCCATCGGTTCGATGAAGCCAGGGAATGCCCACTCGGTCCCCGATGCGAAATCGCCTGGCTGCCTCGCCTGCCTTCTCAATGCGACCCACCACCTGATGCCCTGGGATCACAGGTGATTTGCGTGGCGGCAGTTCTCCCTCGACGACATGTAAGTCTGTGCGGCAGACTCCGCAGGCGGCCACCCTGACCAGAACCTGGTCGCCCTGCGGCACTGGATCGGGCAAGTCGGTGAATTCGAGTGGATTGGTCTCAACTCGCGCCGGGGAATGGAGCAAACATGCCTTCATGCAACCCTCCGCAAAAGTCTAAAGGGTAAAGGCTGACGGGTGAAGGGTGAAGGGCAATGGCCTGAAGGCTTTCCTTCTTCAACCATTTTCGAAGTGATGTCTGGAAGCTTTCAGCCTTTACACTTTATCCTTCACACTTCCGCCTTTACGCCTTTGCCGTATTCTACCCCCGCCTGATACATGGCCACCACGTTTTCCGGCGGCACCTCGGGCTGGAGGTTATGGACGGCACAGAGAACGTATCCGCCATTCCCGTGCAAGTCGTCGATGCGCCGCTTCACCTCTTCCCGCACTTCCTCCGGTGTTCCTCTGGGCAGCACTCGATGTGTGTCGATTGCTCCCCAAAACGCCAGGTCACTTCCATACTCTCGCTTGAGGCGATCCGTGGCCATGTCTGCGGCTGAAACCTGGATCGGATTCAGGGCATCGATGCCTACCTCAATCAAGTCCCGGACAAGTGCGTAAACCGATCCGCAGGAATGAAAGAGAAGCAGCTTGCCGTGACGGTGGATGGTGTCAGCTAGCGCCTTGTGCCGGGGCTTGATCATCTTCCGATACAAGTCCGGTCGAACCAGGGTGGCATTCTGAGTGGCGATGTCATCGCCAAACGTGACCAGGTCCACGTACGCGCCCGCCTCTTCCAAAGCACGGTTCGCAATCTGAATCAGGATATCGACCACCCTGTCCATGAGCGCTTCGGCGAAGACGGGGCGGAGCAGAAGGTCCTCGAGCCACGTGCCGTAGCCGCGAAGATATTGGCACTGGTGCACGGGGCCGTTGCTGAGGTTTAAGACGACAGCGTAGTCGGTCTCCTCGTGGAGCTTTCGGGCGCGCTCGCAAAGACCTTGGAAGCGCCCGGGGTCCAGAGGTTCGGGCCAATTATGCTTCTCGAGGTCTTGGGGTGCGGGGTCCGTCAGACCGCAGAAAGGGCCGTCCGAGTTGATGAAATGGCTGGCCCCATGCCTGGTCCAGAGGACTCCCCACTCGTCCAGGAACATATCCTCGGAAAGCTTACGGTCGGGCCGGTTCAGGGGACTTCCCAAGAGAACAGGACGCGCGTCAACGTCAAAGTGACGCAGGATGGCCTCGTCTGGGATCACGGTTGTAGAACGGAAGGACCACAGGACCGGAGGAGATTCACCAGCCAGGCCAAGATACGCCCGCAATCGCTCGTAGGCTTTGACCGTTATCGTGGTGGCTCCGGTCGAGCCCAAATCGAGCGGAACTCGATCGGGTTCGGCGTGTTTCAAGGCGGATAAGATCCTATCCCGGTGGGTCATGGTTGAATTCCTCTGATTGTCGATTTGCGATTGTCGATGGCCGATTGCGGTAGTCGGCAATCATCAATCGGCGATCATCTAGACCAGTTGCGCCTCTTTCATCCAGCCCTTCAAGGTTTCGAGGTCCTTCCGGATGGCCGCCAAGACTGTGGATTTGGGCAAGGTCAGCGTTTTTTCACCGTTCTCGGCGCCACCCAGTGGATACTCGGAGTGCAACTGCACGGGACCGGAAAAGCCGGCTTCCTTTAACATCGCCAAAAACGCCGGGAAGTTTACCATGCCTTCCCCCAGCGGACACCAAAGCGGTTCCCATTCGCCTTTGGCATTCTTGCCCCACTTGAAATCCTTGATGGCTGTCCCCCGAATGAATGGGGCCATCAAACGTGTGCTATTCACCCAGCCGCCCAGCCCTCCTTCGACCGTGGCGTGGCCAATGTCGAAATTCGAGCTGACCCAGCGCGCGTCAAAGTCCTTCAAGAGTATCCAAAGGTCCCACACCGAGGCGCCGACTAAGGGGCCGGAATGATTGTGGTACATGGCGCAGACATTGAACTTCTGGTTTAATTCCGCCAAGTCTGCAACGCGATGTTTCAATTCGGCAAGCCGCCCGGGCACATTGATGAGCAGTTGGGAGGGCTTTCGGAGACTCGCATGGAAATTCGACAAATCGGGAAGCCGCAGCGTATCCGACCACGAAAACCAGCCCCACCGATAGCGCGGAATCCCTACCTCGCTGGCCGCGCGAAGAATGTCTTCCGCATGGGGAGAATGAATGTCCTCGATTCCCGCCGTAATCATCGGAATATCCAAGCCTGCCTTCCTGACGATGGCGGCGGCTTTGGGCAGATCTTCTCTTACGCGCTCAGGCAGGACGTGTCCACCTTCTCGCACCGTCAAGTCGATCCCATCAAATCCCAATTCTGCCGCGGTCTCCGCCATTTGTTCCCACCCGAGCCATTGCAGGTGTTTTGAGAAATAACAGGTCTGGACTCGCGGTTTGTCCGGTGGCGCCCCGGACGAGCCAAAACCGGGCAGGCTCACCATCGCCCCTGCTCCTGCCAGATTCTTGAGGAACGATCTACGCGATGAACTGACGTTGTTTTGGTTCGACATAAAACCTCGAATGGTTATTCTCGAGTTCGCACGCTGAAAATCCCGTCTAGTGTTGTGTGACGCAAGTACGTTCATTAAGTCAGCCCGTCAGCCGACGGGCGTAAGCGAGTAGCCCACGGCGTGAGCCGTGGGTTCGTGAGCCCTTCCCTCACCCCCTTCCCCCTCTCCCGCTGGGCGGGAGAGGGGGAGAGAGGGGGAGAGGGTTCCCGCTGACCCAGGGCTCACGCCCTGGGCTACTCTATTTCGCCCCTTCGGGGCTGAAGTGCGCGGTCCGGCTTCGTCAACGAACTTGCATTACACGACGCTTGCCTGTCATTCCTCCCCTGCGCTCAGGGTCGGAAAGACCGCGTTCAGAGCTATACTCGCTCAGGCACTACCCACGGGGCACGATAAGACCGCTTCAAAAGTTGATTCGCTTCCGGGTCATTCACGAAAGTTTCCGTGGAGGCGTCGAATTCCAGCTTCCGGTTACCCAACCGATAGGAGATGTTTGCCATGTGGCAGATGGCGGCGGAAATGTGGCCGTGCTCGATGTCGGCGTTAGGACGCTGACGGCTGCGGATGCAACTTATGAAGTTCTCCACATGAGCTGCCTGCATCTCGGAGTGGCGCTGTTTGTCTGTCGCAACTTGGCGGCGGCTCTCGTCAAAGAGTTGCCATCCTCCTCCTTGTCGTCCCAGAATCATCATGCCGTTGTCTCCGTAGATTTCGATTCTGGTGGCGTTGAAGGGGTACCAAGCGGGGAACTGGTTCATATTTTCCCTGACGCTGTCGGGAGTTTTCTGCATGTAAGCCGTCCACACCGTTTGTTCGAAGACCAGCGTCAGGCCGTCATACTCATAGGTTGCAATGGTCGTATCGGGGGTTTCCGCCAGGTCGGTAAAATGAAGCTTCCCGCCGGTATGATGAGCAGATTTCGGGTAAGAGACCCCGAGGGCTCTGCGGGCCAAGTCGAGCTGGTGAACGCCGTCGTCCGTCATCATTCCGCCATTGAAGTCCCAGAAAACCCTTTGAAAGAACTTAGGGTTGTAGGGGCGCAACGGCCCGGGACCCAGCCACATGTTCCAGTCTAATTCCGGCGGCGGGGTGCTGTCAGGGCTGTCCACTGGCGTCCGGTTCAGCATGTTGTAGACCCGGGCCAGATGAACGCGCCCCATTTTGCCGGCTTGGATCAAGTCGCGCGCGCTTCCGCCGTAAGTGCTGCTGCGATTCTGCATGCCTACCTGCACCACGCGGTTGTACTTACGCGCCGCCTCCACCATCTTTCGGCCTTCCCAGATGTTATGAGAGGCGGGCTTTTCCACGTAGATATCCTTGCCCGCTTGACATGCCATAACCGTGGCCAGCCCATGCCAATGGTCGGGCGTCGCACAGACCATAGCATCCACATTCTTGTCGTCGAGGATGCGCCGGAAGTCGCCGATGGTCTGCGGCGCCTTCCCTTTCTTGTCCTCGACCACCTTCACGGCCTCGCGAAATTTCCGGCTGTCCACGTCGCAGATGTAGGCGATTTCAACATCCAGCCTCGAGGCGAATTCTGTCGTCAAGAATGTCCCGCGGCCGCCCACTCCCATTACCCCTACCACTACCTTCTCGCTCGCGGCAACGGCTTTCGGTCGAGCGCCCAGCCCGTACACCCCTGCGGCGACACCAAATCCACCTTGGATGCTTCGTTCCAAGAACTGCCTCCTGCTTACTCCCATGGTGTGCCTCCCTCTCCCGTTTGGGATTCCCTGACCAAAGCAATATACACCCAACGGGCAGGGAAGAGGGAACGGGGAATAGGGATTAGGGAATAGGGAACAGGGAACAGATAATAGGGAACAGGGAATAGATGCCAGATGCCGGGGCGGGGATACTGGATGCTTCTAACCTCTTCCCTTAAACCTTCAGCTAGGCTGCGTAAAGCTCTTTCAAGTCGAGGGAGAAATCCGGAACCGTATCGATTACGAGAGGCTGGTGTTCTTCGAAATACTGTAGCGGACGGTCAGGATAGACCAATTCCACCAGGCGCTTCTCGAGGTCGAACCAGACTTGAACCACGCCGCTCTGCTGGTAGTCCTTGCGCTTGCGTTGGATTTGGCTGGGGGAATCGGAGGGCGAGTGAATCTCGAAGGCCACGTCCGGTGCGAAATCGGCTTTGGTGGGCATCGCTCCACCTGGGAAGCGCGCTCTTCGAACCAGCGACGCATCTGGCATACGCCAGTTTCCGGAAGACATCGTGAAGACACCGTTCGAGGCAAAAGCAACCCATTCCGAATGGGTTCGGCAAAACCGGGCTAAACACTCGATCAGAAATATGAGGAACCGCTCGTGTCGGAGGTTTACAGGGGACATGAATTCGACCTCGCCGTCAACCCACTCCCACCTCTGCCATTCTTCGCCTGCGGCGAGGAACTCTTCCCAAGTTAGAGTGGTCCTGGTGGCCATCGTCTTATCCTCTGGTCATTCTACCACAGGCCTACGCCTTTACAGTTTCAACGATACACGCATTCCTTGGCCGCGTCGGACATGGCCTGAAGGTGTTCTCCCTCCCACCTCGAGTCCAAATAGTATATCCTTGTTCGCCGCAGACATCGCCCCTGTCTGCTGTCAGGTTCTATGAAGGAGTGGGCGACAAGGTGCCGAAGCTGGAGGGTTGTATGTTTCGTTCTTTCATCGCAATCATGGCCCTGAGTTGTTGCATTTCCGCGGGAGTGGCTCAGGGAAAGGGTTCCGCGGAGTTGAGCGCCTGGTATGTCGACTCATTGGTCAAGGTCTTCCCGGACGATGCGCCTGGGGCGCACAGCCTGCGCTCGCCGGAATTCACCGGGGCGCGGAACCAGCATCTGAGCGTGCAACTTGCCATTCGTTCCAGCCGCCCGCTCCCGGCCCTTACGGCGGAAGTGAAGCCGCTCGAGGGCCGCGTCGGCCACAGCATAGCGAGCGTCGAAGTCCATCACGTCGCTTACGTGGTGGTGGGCTCGCACCCGCCGGACTCCCCGCCGGACGAACTGGTGGGAACGGCGCCAGGATGGTATCCCGATCCGCTGGAGGATTTTCCCTTTGATCTCGAGGCTCGCCGTACCACGCCGCTCTGGGTGACCATTGCCATTCCGCCGGACGCTGCGCCGGGAGTCTACGAAGGCTCGATCGCGCTACGTTCGGGCGAGCGATTGCTGGCGCGCAGGCCTTTTCGTCTTCGAGTCATGCGCGCCTCGGTGCCTGCGGAGATGTCTCTCAAGGTCACCAACTGGTTCACCTTAGACGACAAGACCTCGCAACAGTTCTTCGGCGTGGCCGCCTATTCGCCGCAGTGGTGGACGCTGGTTTCCAATGTGGCCCAGGTGTTGGCCGCGCATCGTCAAAACGTGATCATCACGCCGCTTCTCACCCTCATCCAGCCTCGCCTCGAAGGCGGCAATCTCCAATACGACTTCACCAACTTCGACCGATGGGTAGAGACGTTCCAGCAGGCGGGAGCCATCGGGTACATCGAGGGCAGCCACTTGCTCGACCGCGCCGGCAGCTATGACGCGCCGCTGGTCGTCTCGACCTTCCAAGTCGTCGACGGCAAGCCCCAGCGACTTTCCCTGCCGCCTGAGGATCCGCGCGTCGCGCCTGCCGTTTCCGCCTTCCTCGCCGCCCTGGGAACACATCTCAAGGAAAAAGGCTGGGACACCCGTTATTTTCAGCACGTCCTCGACGAGGCGCACGGGAATGAGCCTCCCTATTACGGCCGGTTCGCCGCCCTCGTTCACCAGCAAATGCCGGGAATTCCGACTCTCGATGCCATCGACGCGGAAAATCTGCCGGAGGTGTTGCAGAAGAATTGCGACGTCTGGGTTCCGCAACTGGGGCGGTTCGACGGCCAGATGCCGCTGCTCAAGCAGCGCATAGGCGATGGCCACGACGTCTGGTTCTACACCTGTCTCTATCCTCAGAAGCGGTACCTCAACCGCCTGATGGACTTGCCCTTGATCAAAGTAAGACTTCTCCAATGGCTCGATTTCCGCTACGGCTTCACGGGATTTCTGCATTGGGGCGGGGATTACTGGACTCCGAAGCCGCTGCTCGACACCCAACCGGTGATCGACGACAATGCGGAACTGCTGCCTTCGGGCGATGCCTTCATCGTCTATCCGGACCGCGAGCACCTCACCGTTCGAAGTTCGATTCGATTCGAAGCGATGCGCGAAAGCATCGAAGACTATGAAATGCTGCGGGCGCTCGCGGCGCGTGATCGCGACGCTGCCGACCGGATTTGCGCGAGCGCGGTTTCGTCTTTCACTGATTACGTTCGAGATCCCGCCGCTTTTCGCCGCATCGAGCAGAGACTGATGGAAGCGTTAAGCAGGGAATAGCGCCGAATGCTGACTTTGACGGCGGTAGGCGTTCAGGAGCGTAACTGCTTTTTGAGCCAGTCGATAATCACTGCGAGGACGTCATCGTCAATATCGGGAGGATCTATGCTCGGATCTGAAAAGCTCGTGGCTTTTGTGGCTGCGCGCGACCTGCCCTGCGCCAGAGAGTTCTATGGCGACACGCTGGGTCTGCGTTTGGTGAGCGAGGACCAGTTTGCGCTTGTCTTCGATGCCGCCGGCACGATGTTGAGAGTGGCCCGCGTTCAGGAACTCGTCACAGCCAAATACACTGTGTTAGGGTGGCGTGTCGGGGACATTGTTCAGACGGCAAAACGACTTCAGGAGGCGCACGTGGTCCTGGAACGCTATCCGGGAATGCCGCAAGACGGCCTCGGTATCTGGACCTCCCCAAGCGGCGCTCGAGTGGCGTGGTTCAAGGACCCGGACGGAAACACGCTGAGCATCACGCAGTTTTGAGCACCGCAGCCGTGGTGGGGCGCAGGGTCGGGTCCCAGGGCCGGGCCCCCGCCGGACTGATCAGAACGGCGGACGGGAGTTGTGCGCTTTGGGATGCGGGGTCGATTGGTGCAGCAAGGAGTGCGGCGGTAAGGGTGGGCGGGGAAGCAGTGAGTCATGGCGTCTGAGGGACATAGTGTCCGTGTGGAGAGGCTGGGACAAACTGTCGTGCCCGAGATTGCACCGAACCTCCAAACTCGCCCACAGTGCAACCCGTCATCCTTTATTTTCATAGACATTCTCGCTTTGTTCTCCGAATTGCGGACGCGGCCAACCAGCGTAGGGGCGGTTCGCGAACCGCCCCTACCTGCATTGCCGGAGGAATCTTCCAACACCGCCCCTTTGTTTTCATAGACATTCTCGCTTTGTTCTGCCGATTTTGGTGAATGCAGACTCCAGGATGCCTGCTTTTCCCGGTATTGAGACGTCAAAATGTCCGGGGAAGGGAGGGGTGGTCCCAACACTGCAAGTTGTAGTGCCGCAGTACTCCCTGCGCACCTGCCAAGGCAAGGTTGAATCCGCAACTCCACGGCAAAATTCTAGCCTACCATAATGTTTTTGTCAAGAGACAGGAAGTCCCTGCAGCGACTTCGGAATGCCAACGGGTGGGGGCGGGCGGAGAGCAGGAAGGGCGCGGGTTGGGCGTGTCCGGTCGGTTGACTCGAAGCGGCGTCTATTTTCCAGAACGCTTCACCGACGCGGCGGGAGGACACCGATGGGAGGCCGGGTTGCGGAGGGGCCGAGCAGGAGGGCAAGCATGCCGCTAACTGGTATCCTCGGCGATGGGGCGCGACAAGCTCAGCATGAGAAGTTGCCAGAGGTCGATGGCTGCGCGGATGGGATGGGTACCACGATGCAGGAAACGAATGCGATAGAGCCGCTCGATGGTGAGAGCCAAGGCGGTGAGCAGCCAAACCAACAGTAAGCTGTTGGCCTGATGATGGCAGAGGTGCTCGAAGTCATGGCGGTTCTTGGCGTCATTGAAGCCTTCGTTCTCGATTTCCCAGCGGCTCTTGGCCATCTGAAACAGGGTTCTGGAGCTGACCTGGGAGGAGCGGAAATCAGTGAGCCAATAAGCTTCGACCACCTCGCCGGTCGGCTTGTGCTGGCGATAGCGAATGACGCGCACGGTTTCCCAACGTAGCGTGTCCCAGGGATCAAAGTCATCGGCGTCCCAGATTTCGACGCGGTCCTGACCGTGCCAGAAGACTTGGTTGGGGGGCTGGCTGCGAAACCGTTTCTCGGCGGCTGCTAACAGCTCGGGAAGATTGCCCTTGAGTCGAGCCACGCTGCGAAGTCCTAGATCGCCGACCTCGTGAAGGAAGGGAGCGCGGGCAAACTCCCCATCGATCACCACGTACTGAGCAAAGCGCCGACCCAGGTTACCCACCACGCGACGCAGCAAGCGGCGCCCGGCGTTGTACTCGCTATCCTTGGGGCCGTAGGGTTCCACATCCAAGGGCAACGTCAAACCGGCCCCTACGATGCTGACCATGACCACTTGGTGGTGATAGCCGAGGATCTCTGCTTTCTGGTTGCGGTAAGGACGACACCAACGGCAGACTTTCCGGCGCGAGCGCGCCACGCCCGTTCCATCCACCGCCAGCCCGATGAAGCGGCAGTTATCAAAGGTCTTGTTGCGCTTGGCTTGGCGCACTGCGGTGACCGCCGCTTGCCGCGTGACCTTGGGGCTGGCCCGCTCGGTGAAGTAGCCCAGGGAGTCATCGCCGAAACGGCGGGAAACCGCGAGAGCACGACGGGCGGAAGAACACACCAAGGCTTCAATGCCGGCGAAGCTGGAACGGCGAAGAAACTGCCCCATCAACAAAGCCCACAGCAGAGCCGCCGCCGGAAGGCGCGGTTGGGTGCGACCATCACCCGGAGAGCCGAGATACGATTTCAGACGCAGACACTTCTCCGCGTACTTCTTGAGGTGACGCGGCGAGGGTTCGCTCACCGCTGCCTCTGCTTTCGCCACAGGGCCAGCAGCTGGGCGTTGGCGGCGAAGACCTCTGCCACCGCCTCTTTAAACTCCCGGCCCGCCTCCACTAAACGTTGAACTTCCTCGACCCACTCCTTGGGGATGTGCTCCACCCGTTTCTTGCCGCCCACCATAAAAGTGAGCGACCAGACGGGATGCCCCTGCTTGTCCTTGGCGCAATGACAACGGGGCTGCCCACAGCGGCGGTGGGTGAGGGAGAGAGAACCGGGAAGCAGGTCGGGCGGGATGGGGAAGCGACGGAGAAGTTCGAACTTGCGCTGGCGGAGTCGTGCGGCTTGAGGACCTTGAGGTGCGATTTTCATACTGAGTGTAATAATACACTCAGATTAGCGATGTCAAGTTATTTTTTTGCGAATGCGAAAATAGGAGTGGATCAAGAGAAGACGAGCCGACTGCCCAGCAGCGGCACCGCCCTTAGCTCAGGCTGGAAGGTACCATTCGCTCTTTCCGAAGCTGCTGAAGTCCCTGTTTGGTTCGAGCCTATGGTGACGTGCGCCTGAGCTGGAAGAGCAAGTAGAGGCATGCGCCGAACAGAAACGGAGAGGGGTAGAAGCCGGGCATCGGTCGAGGGAAACAGAACGAATCCATAGTGCGGCCGAAGATCGTTCCCAGCTCCTCGAACCGGTTTCACGCGAAGCCGCAAAGGTCGCAAAGGTCGCAAAGGCAACTAACCACTAGCCACTGGCCACGAGCCACTGCTTTATTCATACCGCAGCGCCTCCATCGGATCGACCTTGGCCGCCCGGCGGGCGGGGAAGTACGAGGCGAGGACGGCCACGGCGGTCAACAACAACGACAAGGCCACAAAGGTGATCGGGTCTCTGGGCCGGACGCCGTACAGCAGGCTCGCGAGCAGCCGGGTGAGCGCCAGGGCGGCAAGAATCCCTGCGCCCACACCGAGCAAGGTGAGAAGCAGACCTTCTCCGACCACCATCTTCAATATATCTGCGCGACTGGCGCCCAAGGCCGTACGAATACCGATTTCGTGTGTCCGCTGGGTGACCGTGTAGGAGAAGACTCCGTAGATGCCTACCGCCGCAAGCAGAAGGGAAATGGCCGCGAAGATTCCGAGCGTCAACCCGGAGACGCGCTCCCACCAGAGTGATTCTGAAATCACGTTCTCCATCGTTCGTACCTGGGTCAAGGGCTGGTCCCGGTCCACATCCCACACCGCGCGGCGCACGGCGGGGGCAACATCGGTGGGATTCGAGGAGGTGCGGATTGCGAAAGTCACCAGGAAGGATGCAAACGGAAGCTTGACATAAGGAAAGTACAGCTCGGGCTCTGCCTTCGATCCAATGGAGTCCAGTTTCGAGTCCGCAACCCAGCCCACAATCAAGGCGGGAGCATCATTCCGGCAAGCGCCGTTGACTTGCCGCCCCACCGGGTCCTGGCCCGGCCAATAGAGGCGCGCCATGGCTTCGTTAACGATGCGCACGCAGGGCGCGTCCTTCTGGTTGTCGGCTTCAATGAAATCACGTCCCCCTTTGAACGGAATCCCCATCGCCTGAAAATACCCGGGGCTTACACTGCGAGCGGCAATGAAGAAATTGTGATCTGCCGATCGGTTGGGTGGGGCAGGGAAATCCACCACATTGTAAAATCCGATGAACGGCAGGTTATTCGCCATCCCGGCTGCCCTTACGCCGGGGATAGCGCGGATACGTTCGAGCACGCTGCGGTAAAAAGCCGCCGACTGCTCGCCTGGCGAATACTTGTAATTCACCAGCGGCACTCGCACCGTCAAAAGATGGTCAGGCTTGAAGCCGGTGGGTGCGGTTTCCAGGCGCTCGAAAGTCTGAATCATCAGTCCTGCTCCTACCAGCAGGACCAGCGCGAGCGCCACCTCCGATACAATCAGCACGCGCTGAAGCCGCGATCCCCGTGCGCCCGTTCCCGGGGTTCGACCCTGCTGCTTGAGAGATTCATTCAAATTGCAGCTCGAGAGTCGCAAGGCGGGAAGTAAACTCACCACGACTCCCGTCAGCAGCGCCAGCGCTACGGCGAAGGCGACCACCGGCAGATTAAGCGAGGTCCGGTAGACGCCCGGCTCGATCAGGGTGTACTTGGGTAGTAGCTTCAAGACGGTCGCGAGGCCCCACCACGCCAAGATGAGGCCCGCACCTATGCCTCCTACTGCCAGCAATGTGCCTTCGGCCACGAGTTGCCGGATCAACCTCCACCGGCCGGCGCCCAAGGCCGCGCGGATGACCATCTCCCCTTGCCGCGTGGTGCCGCGGGCGAGGAGCATGCTGGTCATATTCGCGCAAACAATCAGCAGCACAAAGATCACTGCGGCCAGCAAGGCCAAGATAGCCAGGCGGTAGTTGCTGCCGATTTGCCGGGCTTGGAAGGGCTTGACGATGAAACTCCAACCCGCCTTCGTCTTGGGGTACTCGAGGGCGAGCCGGCGTGTAACCACGTCCAACGCGGCTTGAGCCTGTTTCAAGTTACTGCCTGCGCTCAAACGCGCGATGACGCTGACAGTGTGATGCTCGTGATCGACCTTTTCGGCGGCGGTGAACGTCAAGGGAACCCAGATCTGGGTGTGGGGATCCGGAAACTCGAAATCAGCCGGGGCGACGCCGACCACCGTGTACGGTTTGGTGTCGAGGGTCAAGGTTTTGCCGAGGATCTTGGGGTCCGCGGCGAAATGGCTGCGCCAATAGGCAGGGCTCAGAACTACGGCTTGGGTCTCATTCTCCGCAAAAGTGCGTCCCAGGACCGCGTTGACACCGAGCAGGTGAAAAACATTGCCGGACACCGGCGCGGTCCACACCTCGTCCGGCTCGCCAGGCCCGGTGAGAACGCGGAATTCCCATTGCTTATACGCAGCCAGGCTCTCAAACGCTTGCGGTAATGACTGCCAATCATTGAAGTCTCCCCCGGAAACCCACAGCTCTTCTCCTTGGGGGTTTTTGCTGCTGATCTCGACGAGTTGAGAGGGATTCCGGTAGGGCGTGCCGTGCAAGAGCACGGCGTCCACCACGCTGAACACGACGGTTGTGGCTCCGATTCCCAAGCCCAAGGTGGCCACAGCCACGGCCACAAATCCGGGGCTGCGGCGAAGTTGCCGCAGGCCGTAGCGTATGTCCTGAATCAGCGTGGTCATTCCGTTTGTCCTGGCAAACAGGCGGCCGCCAATGCGGCCCTACAATCGCGCATTCCACTGCCACTGTAACACAGGGTGGCAGGGCCACAATTCAAAATTCAAGTTTCCGGATTCAAGAGCATTGGACGGGGACGCAAAGCCTCTGCGGCGCGCCAGGAAGTTGTGACCGAGTGATCCACTTTGAGTGTCGTCTGTTGAATTAAAGGGGAAAGGGAACAAGCGCAACGCGGGCGGCCTCGGCCTGGACAGGATGCGGCGCCGGCCCACGCCTACTTGCCTTTGATTCGCTCCCAGGTGTGATGGAAGCGGGCGCTCCAGGTGGCGTCGGGTTCCTGGATTTCTACCCAGAAAGAGCGCTGGTGCCAAGCCGCGCGAACGCTATCCCAATAGTGAAGCCTGAGATCGGCCAGGGCCTTCGGGCCGCCCGCGGGAGCATAGGTACTATCAACTTGAAACTCATCGGGGGGATCGGCCGGCAGATCGCTGCCAAACGGATACTTGGCCTGCAAGGCCACTGCTGCCGCTCGCCAATATGCCTGGGCGACCTCTTGCTCCCGATCTCGCCGCTTGGCATTCCAGGTCGGATTATCGTCGGCGAATTCTGTGGGCGCGTCATTTCGCAACTGCATGACGATGTGCGTGGAAAGAGAGACAGTCAGGAGAGACGCCACCATGATGAGGAAAAGTCCTGCTCCGACGGCCAGTTTTACGATGAGGCCCTTCCGGTCCGAGGGGCCTGCACTGTGAATTGCCCCGACGGATATCCTCGCCATGCGTCGCGCCACAAGATCCTCGAGGTCTTTTCGCGCCGTCTCAAACTGCATTTTCAACTTTCTCTGCTGCGCCTCGAACCCCGCCGCAGCGTTAGTCGCAACCTGGTTAAGGGTGGCCCGCTTCGTTTCCGCCAGGCCAGAGAGTTGACGCGCCAATTCCTCCACGGCGCGCCCGGCGCTCCTTACTTCTGCCCGCACTTTCTCCACCGCCAGCTCGGTTTGCTTCTCGAACTGCTGGGTCATCCGGTTACCTAATTCCTGGGCGACATTGTCCAAATCGGCGGCTTGCAGCCCTCCGCCTGCGTGGACGCTCTCGGTCAACGACTCCACCGCCAGGGACACTGCTTTCAAACGTTCCTCGGCTACGCCGGTCCGCGCCAGGAAATCTTCCTCCCGTTTCTGCCCCGCCAACTGCGCCTCTGCGATCGCATCTTGCGCGGCCTGCTTGATGGCATTCACTTGCGCGTCCGCTGCCGTTTGTATCTGCTGCACCTGTTCCTGCAACGCTTGGGCGAGCAGCGGGCCGGACTCCGAGGGGTTCACTTGGCCTGCGGCTGTCAGACTCGACTGCGCCAGACTGGCCAGTTGTTTCTTGGTTTCTTCCACGATCTGGCCCGAACTCTGTGCTTCCTCCCTCAGCCGCTGCACGGCTGCCTTCGCCTGTTCCTGAATCCGCTGGGAGCACCTCGCTTCCAGATCCCCTGAGTCCCTCTCCAGATCCTCGGCCTTCCTTGTCTGCGTCGCTTGGAACTCCTCCGCCAGCACCGTCATACGGGTGCGCAGCGCTTCGACGGCCGCGGCGGCCTGCTCCTGAAACTGCTGAGACCAGCGCGCTCCCAACTGCTGCGCAATTCCCTCCAAGTCTTCCTTCTTCGCCGAGTGTTGCCCCTCCAGTTCCTCCGCCAGTTGGCCCACGCGCCCTTTCAGCGCCTCCACTGCCGACGTGACTCCCGTCAGGCGCTCTTCCGCGGCTTCGGCCCGAGATAGGAGATTCGACTCCTTCGCCCGCTCCACCGCCTTCAGTTGAGCAATCGCCTCTGCGGTGGCCTGCTTGATTGACTTCACCTCACCATCTGCTGCCGCGTGCATCTCCTGGGTTTGGTCTCGCAAGGCTTGCGTAAAGCGCTGGGCGTATTCGTCTTGGGTAGCTTGGCTGAGGGAAGCGAGTTTGGCTTCCGCCAAGCTGGCCAGTTGTAGCTTGCTTTGCTCGACGGCCTGGCTTGAGCTGTTCAGTTCCTCGCGCAGTGTCGCCACCGCCGCTTCGACTTGCTCCTCAAGCTTGTCGCTCAACTGCCCGATAGCCTCCGCGGCGGCGTGTTTGATTGAGTTCACTTCGCCGTCCGCGACGGTGCGCATCTCCTGCGTCTGCTCGCGCAAGGCTTGTCCCAGCCGCTGGGCATACTCGTCGCGAGTGGTTTGGCTCAGGGAAGCGAGTTTGGCTTCCGCCAGGCTGGCCAGTTGTTGCTTGCTTTGCTCGACGGCCTGGCTTGAGCTGTTCAGTTCCTCGCGCAATGTTGCGATGGCCTCTGCGGCGGCCTGCCGGATCGACGCGACCTCGCCGTCTGCTGCCGCGCGCATCTCCTGGGTTTGGTCGCGCAAAGCTTGCGCTAGGCGTTGGGCGTATTCGTCTTGGGTAGCCTGGCTGAGGGATGCGAGTCTGGCTTCCGCCAGGCTGGCCAGTTGTAGCTTGCTTTGCTCGACGGCCTGGCTTGAGCTGTTCAGTTCCTCCCGCAGTGTCGTGATGGCCTCTGCGGCGGCCTGCCGGATCGACGCGACCTCGCCGTCTGCTGCCGCGCGCATCTCCTGGGTCTGGTCGCGCAGGGCTTGTTCCAGTCGGTGAGCATACTCGTCGCGAGTGGTTTGGCTGAGGGAAGCGAGCTTGGCTTCCGCCAGGCTGGCCAGTTGTTGCTTGCTTTGCTCGACGGCTTGGCTTGAGGACTGCAGTTCCTCACGGAGTGTCGAGACGGCTGCCCGGGCTTGCTGCTCGAGCTCGCCTTGCAGTTGCGCGATGACCTCTGCGGCGGCTTGCTGAATGGACGCGACCTCGCCGTCTGCCGCCGCATGCATCTCCTGCGTCTGCTCGCGCAGGGCTTGCGCTAAGCGCTGGGCGTATTCGTCTTGGGTGGCTTGGCTGAGGGAAGCGAGTTTGGCTTCCGCCAGGCTGGCCAGTTGTTGCTTGCTTTGCTCGACGGCCTGGCTTGAGCTTCTCAGTTCCTCGCGCAGTGTGGCCACCGCCGTTTCGACTTGCTCCTCAAGCTTGGCGCTCAGTTGCCCGATGGCTTCCGCGGCGGCGTGTTTGATTGAGTTCACTTCGCCGTCCGCGACGGTGCGCATCTCGAGAGTCTGCTCGCGCAAGGCTTGCGCCAAGCGTTGGGCGTATTCGTCTTGGGTGGCTTGGCTGAGGGAAGCGAGTTTGGCTTCCGCCAGGCTGGCCAGTTGTTGCTTGCTTTGCTCGACGGCCTGGCTTGAGGACTGCAGTTCCTCACGGAGTGTCGAGACGGCTGCCTGGGCTTGCTGCTCGAGCTTGCCTTGCAGTTGCGCGATGACCTCTGCGGCGGCTTGCCGAATGGACGCGACCTCGCCGTCCGCTGCCGCGTGCATCTCCTGCGTCTGCTCGCGCAAGGCTTGCGCTAAGCGCTGGGCGTATTCGTCTTGGGTGGCTTGGCTGAGGGAAGCGAGCTTGGCTTCCGCCAGGCTGGCCAGTTGCTGCTTGCTCTGCTCGACGGCCTGGCTTGAGGACTGCAGCTCCTCCCGGAGTGTCGCCACCGCCGCTTCGACTTGCTCCTCAAGCTTGTCGCTCAGTTGCCCGATGGCTTCCGCTGCGGCATGTTTGATTGAGTTCACTTCGCCGTCCGCGACGGTGCGCATCTCGAGAGTCTGCTCGCGCAAGGCTTGCGCTAAGCGCTGGGCGTATTCGTCTTGGGTGGCTTGGCTAAGGGAAGCGAGTTTGGCTTCCGCCAGGCTGGCCAGTTGTTGCTTGCTTTGCTCGACGGCCTGGCTTGAGGTCTGCAATTCCTCGCGCAGTGTCGCCACCGCCGCCTCGGTTTGCTCCTGAAACCGGGAGGCCCACTGTCCTGCTTGTTCCCAGGCGACTCTCTCCAATTCCTCTGCTTGCTTCGCTCCTCTACCCTGGACGGCCTGAAGGCTGCTCTCGATTCGTCCCTGGAAATTCTCTACCAGAGCTCCTACGCGTTGCTCCAAGGATTCCATGGCCATCGTGAGTTTTGCCAGACGCACTTCGACATCCAAGGCGGCGGCCTCGCGCGTCTGGTCGGACGGCGAGAGGCTCCGTTCCTCGAGGCGCCCAAAAGTCGGGACCGCAGGCGAGGCCGGCCTGGCTGGCTCGCCCATAACAAATTCGAGGATTTTTCCCGGCTGCATCCTATACTGGGACCCAGTAGCTGCGGTCTGGGCGAACGGCGTGGGAGACTCGCGGGAAGGTTCGAGCTCGCTAGCAACTTCGGACGGCAGGGTCGGGGCTTTGGAGAGCGACTCGAATTTTGTTACCCAATCACGCGCATAGATGCGCTCGAGCCGCCTCGCAGCCGAGGGCTGCTCGGGGCCTTTTTTCCAGTCATCCGGCGCAGACTCGATGTTCCAAATGCTGTGTTCTTCATCGATCTCCGGCAAGGTTACACAAATCTCAAAAATACCATCTTGTTGCTCGCCGTGGCGGACGACTCTCGCGACGGCCGGCTTCTGCATGTTGGGGCTTTCGATCCAGATGTACGTGCCGATAGCCAGAAGAGTCGATGAGGCGATTTTCGCTCCGCGCTTACTAACGTCCAGGGTGCGCGCCTCTTCGCTGAAGATATGGCCGCCCTCGTCGATTCCGCTGATGGTAACTGGGATTTCCACGTCAACGCGAGTGCTCTCGCGGCTGAAGATCCACTTCTTTGTGTGGAGCTGAGCCGGGATGCGGCGAGCCCGGGCAAAGAGACGCCCTACTTGCCCTTTGTTTTTTGAGCTCTTTCGAGCCTGCTTGTCGGCTCCATCGCTCTCCTGCGATGACTCCTTGGGCCAAGCCCTATCGGATAAGCTCAACGTGTCCATACGTTCAAACCAGGAGTAAAACTTCCTTCAGTCGAAATTCCCTCATAGGTCTGCGAGGGGCCGAATCTAGTGACAAACGAGCGAGAATGGGTTGGGATCGGGCAGTCTTTGAATTGATACCTCGGTATTGATTAAAAAATAACACAAACCGGCGACCCCACAGGTTCATACGTACCCTCCTTCATTTGTTCAGGTTATCTCCCGGGACAGATCAGGGAAGAGTGAGGCTATGCACATTAAGGCCTCCTTCGCGGCCAGCCGTTGCAATTCCGAAGACCATTTCCAACTCTTTCTTATGGCGCAAGATAGCGTTTTAACCAATAGTACGGTGGTACTGTTGTACGTCTCGTATCCATCGGGTGACGTTCTGTGCTGCCCAGACGATTCACGACGAACCCTCCGGTGAGCATGGCCTTGCGCTGGAGGAAATACGGAGTTGCCTTTGGCCGCATGGTTTAGTAAAGTTTGGCGCCGCGTGTCGGCACGATTTCTTCTCGGTGTTCGGCAGTGGCGGCCAGCGTTCCTCCGAACGTATAGTCGGTTACGATTGGCGAAACTTAAGTCCGTTTGAAGGCCGCACGGCGTGGGGAGCGCCTGCGGCCGCTCGGGAGCGGCGGCAAAGGCAGCTCCCACAAACGGAGTAGGAGGCATCAATGAAGGGACAAGAGGCACAAACCTCACGAGCGACGCGGCGGGAATTCGTGAGCCTTGTGGCTGCGGCGGCACTCACCGGGCTGCCCCGAACGGCCATCGGCGGAGGGGGTGCTGGCGGGCGCGTGGGTCCGAGCGAAAAGATCGCGCTAGGGTGCATTGGGGTTGGCGCACAAGGCACGCGGGTGATGATGGACTTTTTGAAAATGAAGGACGTTGAGGTCGTAGCGGTGTGTGACGTCAACCGGGAGAGCAGTGATTATTCCGAGTGGGGTCACGGAGAACTGGTGGGGAAGGAGCGCAGGCTATTGAATGACTCAGGATGGGGTGGGGATTGGAAAGGCCCCACCTGCGGTCGCGAGCCGGCCCGGCGCCTGGTGGATGCCTACTACCGCAAAGAGCGGAGTTCCCCCGGCTACGCGGGATGCGGGGCGTACAACGACTTCCGGGAAATGCTCGACAAGGAGAAGAAGTTGGACGCTGTGGTGGTCTGCACACCCGATCACTGGCACGCCCAGGTTTCTGTTACCGCCATGCGGCGCGGCAAGCATGTATTCTGCCAGAAGCCAATGACCCACAGCATTCGCGAGGCCCGCCTTATGGCGCAGGTGGCGCGGGAAACGAAAGTGGCCACGCAGGTGGCGGTGATGAACGAGGCCTCCAAGGCGACGAGACTGCTTACGGAATGGATTGCGGCGGGAGTGATCGGGCAGGTGCGCGAGGTGCACAACTGGTCGCAGCGTCCGTACTGGCCCCAAGGCATCGAGCGGCCCAAAGATCCCGAGCCCGTACCGGATGGCCTGGATTGGGATCTGTGGTTGGGTCCTGCACCCGCGCGCCCTTACAACCATGTCTATCTGCCGTTCGTGTGGCGCGGCTGGTTTGACTTTGGCGTGGGGGCCATTGGGGATATGGGCAACTATAGCTTCGATACGATGTTCCGCGCGCTGAAGCTGGCGTCGCCGGCCAGGGTGGACGCCAGCTCGACGCCACGCTTTCCGGAAACCTACCCTGTGGGTTCGCTCATACATTGGGAGTTCCCGGCGCGCGAGGACCGGGGGCCGGTGACCCTCCACTGGTATGACGGTGATCTGCGCCCGCCCCGCCCGGCGGAGTTGGAACCGGATGAGCATATGAGCGATGTCGAGGACGGCGAAGGCATGCTGCTGGTAGGAGACCGGGGCAAGACCCTGTGCGGTTTTGAGGGCCAGAATGCGCGGTTGATTCCCGCCAGCCGGATGAAAGCCTTCGAGCCGCCCCCGGACGATTTGCCGAAATCACCCGGGGCCTACGAGGAGTGGATAGGGGCCATCCGGGGCGGCGAGCCGCCGCGCGCCAACTTTGAGTTCGAGCAGAAGGTCGTGGAAGCCGTGTTGTTGGGCAGCATCGCGGTGCGTATGGGAAGCACGCTGGAATGGGACGCCGAGCATGAGCGTATCACGCGTGTGGCAGAGGGCCGCGCCGGCGACCTGGAGATTGCCAACGCGCAAATCAATCCACCGCGGCGCGCGCCTTGGGAGTTGTCGTGACAAAAAAGGGGGCAAAACGATGAGCACCGATGTATCCAGCAAAATAGCTGACCTTGCAGGACCTGGAATTGGTGATTACGACGAATTGGAGAGAATCCTTCCCTCAGACTATCGCTCTTTGCTGAACCCGAAAGAAACCCAGCAAGCGATCTTTCATGTAAAACGGTACATCGAAGATAACCTCTGTAAAGAACTCAACCTGATGAGGGTCGAGGTGCCGCTGATCGTGGACGTAGAAAGCGGCGTGAATGACATGCTGGACCGGGATGGATCGCGCACTCCCGTGTCGTTCCACATCTCGAACGATTACGACAGGCATCCCATTGATGCCCAGGTGGTGCAGGCGGCCACGAAGTGGAAGCGAGTCGCACTGAACCAGTTCCACTGTCGCGTGGGCGAGGGTATTTGCACCGATATGCGGGCAGTTCGCAAGGACTACTTCCTCGATCATGACCACAGCGCCTACGTGGACCAGTGGGATTGGGAGCGGGTCATCACGGCCGAGCACCGTAACCTGGCCTTCTTGAAGGAAGTCGTAAGCAGCATCTGGAAAGTGCTGGTGGGCGCAGAACGCTTCGCACAGGAGATGTTCCCACAGCTCAAGGATGGTCGATACCCAGATCTGCCTGAGAAACTGACGTTCCTACACGCCGAAGAAATCCTCGAGATGTACCCCGATCTGCCGCGCAAACAGCGGGAGACGAAGGTGCTGCAAACCTACCCGGCCATCTTCATTATCGGGATCGGCTGGCCATTAAAGGACGGGTATCCGCACGAAAATCGCGCTTCCGATTACGACGATTGGGTGACGGATACGAGTTCGGAAACCGGCAAGCCCACGCACGGAATCAACGGGGATATCCTGGTGTGGAATCACGTGACCAAGCGGCGGCATGAGTTGACTTCGATGGGAATTCGGGTGACGGCGGAAACCCTGAAAGTACAACTGGAAATGGCCCACCAGCTCTCCTTGATGAATCTGCCTTACCATCAGGGGATCTTGACCGGCCGTATTCCGTTATCTATTGGCGGCGGCATCGGACAGTCGCGAACCCTGATGCTATTGCTCCGCAAGGCTCACCTGGGCGAAGTCAGCGTAACGGTATGGCCCAAAATCCTGAAAGAGATCTGCGCCAAGAAGAACATCTTCGTGCTTGAGTAGGATGACCGCCGGACGAGTACTTCACGCCTTCTGGCGCTCGGGGGACGCAGCGTAGGACTGGATCCAGTCGAGGAAGGCCATCACGATTTTGGGGTCGAACTGCATGCCGGAGCAGCGGCGCAATTCAGCCAGGGCATCTTCGAAGGAGCGAGCGCTTTTGTAAGGCAGGTCGGATAGCATGCTGTGGAAGGACTCCGCGACGGCGACGATGCGGGCGCCCAAGGGGATCTTGTCCGCCGCCAGTCTGTCCGGGTAACCCTTGCCGTCAAATCGCTCGTGGTGGTGGCGCACGATGCTCTCGATGGTTTTCACATTCAGCGGTTCCAGCATCTTCGCGCCCCACGCCGAATGTCGGCTCATCATTTCGAACTCCTCCGTGGTGAGCGGATCGGGCTTGTTGCAAACTGATTCCGGCACCTGGATCTTGCCGATATCGTGAACAAGGCCTGCCAGGCGGGTTTCTTCGACTTCTGCGACCGATAACCCCGCCTGAATGGCGATGCGGGCGGCCAGCCTGGAAACCACTTGAGAATGGCCCGTGGTGTAAGGGCCCTTGGAGTCAACGGCGAACGCCAGGGCAGTGATGGTGCCCAAGAGAGAACTATTCTGCGGCGCCGTCGTCGACGCATTTCTTGAATCGACAGGCTCCGGACCATGCGGCGTGGGAGGCGTCGCCCTCGCCTCCAAGTCGAAATACTTTTCCAATAGCCGCTCATTACGTTCGGCATTTCCGGGTTTGGGGACGGGTGGAAGCACCTTCACACAGTTCCCCTTGCATTTCTTCGCGAGCTGCACTCCGGAATCCGCAAGCTTGAGAATCTCTTCAGAGACACCTCCGTGGTCCGGGAAGGTTGCGATGCCCATGCTGGCGGTGACCGCGCGCGCCCGCAGCACAGCGTGAGTTTCCACGGAAGTTCGTAATCTCTCCGCCAGTATTTCTGCCTGCTGCGTGTTCGTCTGAGGCAAGAGGAGGGCGAACTTGCCTCTCCCGTAACTCGCGACCAGATTAGGCTGCCTTGAGCGCGCTTCGAGCAACTTGGCGACGACGGCCAGGATCCGCTTACTTTCTGATTGGCTGTCTTCGTCACTGGCGGGCTTAAGGCCGTCGAGGTCTACCAGGACCACGGAAAACGTGCGACCCAGACGCGCTGAAACCCGGCACTCCTCGTTCAGTGCCTCCATGAAATGGCCACACGCCCGGAGACCCGCTAAACGGTTGGTGGAGTTGTCTTCGTCAGCATCGTCCACAGCGGGTGACTCGTGCGGCTCGGCAATGGCCGCGACTCCCTGGCTGGCGCCGGCCGCATTGCTGCTTGGCGTTTGAAGCCCAAGAATGAAGGAGCCAGGCCGGCGGCGCCGCTTAGCGCCGAGAACGGTTCCGCCCGCCAACAGAATTGACCCAACGACTACCCAGTAAATCCAGGTCCTCTTGTGCTCCGGCGCTTCTCCGGGCGCCGGCTGGCCAGAGAGGGCTGCCAGCAATTGGTCCGGCACGGCGGGGGGCTCGCATTCCACGTTGATGTCGAACTCCTGGCTTTGCCCTGTCGCATCCCACACCGTGAGCGAGACGCGGCCCCGCTGTTTGCCATTCACCAAGATCTCGTTGTTGTTTAACACCACGAGGTCAACGATGTTGGGATCGGCAACCGAGAAACGACTGATGGTTGCCGGGGAAGTGACCACCAGCGGCCGTCCCAGTAACACGTGGAGACTCTCCGTCTCGGCCGGTTCGAGTGGCGGCGACGCCTTCCCACGCGGCTCGAGATCGTCAAGTTCGTCCAGCGGCGACTTCCGTTTCGGCGCTCGAGGCGGGGTTTCGGGCTGCTGCGCGGAGTCAGATTGCGCTGCCGCCGGGGGCGCTTGAGACGGCGTTGCAGGCGATTGCTCAGCTTGTGGCTGGATGGGCGGCGATGTCTCTTGCTGTACTTGCCGACCCCATAACGCCGCACCGCCCAACGCCAGCATCATCGCGAAGCTGCAGACCGGCGCGTGCCACGCGTTGGTTTTCTTGACGACCCAGCTAGGCTGCATATGATCGGACCTGTCGAGAACGGAATCTCTGGCGTTGGGGTGTATTTCTGCGGCCAGAGCGGGCGAAACTCGTGCCGTTCTCCTGACTATCGCCGGGGCAACCGCACGCCCATGGTCCACCGGCAGCTAACCCGATTCTATAGTTGAGGATGGCAGCCATCAAGGGTACAGAAGTACTGCCTTGCACCCGCCTCGCCTCGGCATCCCCTCAGCGCCCTTGCGCGGCTTGACGGGAACCCGCCAGCCGCCATCTGCCCTGCTCGCGGCCGCTACGCCACGAGCCTAGAATGTCCTTTTGGAGCGTCCCTTCCAGCATCTGTCTGAACGTCTTGAGGCTTGACCCGATGATGTCAGCAGTCCAAGTGCCGGAGAACGACTGGCCCGTCAGGGTTCGAGCCGCCCAGGCGCCTTGCCAGCCGAGGCGTGTCTTGTTGGCCGCCCAGGTGCCTTCGAGAATGGTCTGGCCGCCTTCGTTGAGCAGCGCCCAAGAGCCCTCGGCGGAGTTCGGCTTGTCCGGCAGAACCCGCGCCGTCCACGTGCCCAGGAAAGTCCGATTGACGCCCGCGGTCGCCGACCAGCCTCCATGGAGTTCAATGGGGGCTTCCTGGGCTGAGGCCGGAACGGTCAGGCCTAACGCCACAAGCAACGCGATTGAGCCGAGAACCCTTCCTAAAGCCCGCATCGGATCTCCCCTAAACCCGATGGACCGCTGAGCGCCGGCTTCCGGGCGTTCGCCGGCGGGCACAAACGAAACAGGCCGACCGCGTGTGTGGCCGACTGTTTGTCGTTGTTCCGATCCTGCTGGCTCGCGCAAAGTCGGCTGTTTTTGGTTCACTTATGCCCTGATTCGTGCCAAATTGCATGCAAAACGCGACTTATGTGCAGCATTCAAAAAAGTGATGTCCTTTGTTTTCAAGTACTCCTTAGCTTCGTTTCCACTCTTTTGCATTTTTCGGGAGAGCCTGCTTTCCTCGTGCGGGGGGACCATCCCGTGCTCTTCCGGGCGTCGTCGCGCCGGGGGACTCGCCGGCGACAGAATGTCTCCAAAATGACCACCATGATAGGCTATCATAGGCCTGTGGGGTTGTCAAGCGGAAAATGCGAAAAAATGCGGCATGTCCGCCGGGAACGCCAAAGCATCGCTTCGGCCTGAGCCACAACGGTTCGATTGCTAACACTCTAAACCCAGTCTAGGTTGCAGCAGAGGAACCGCGGGGGAATGCGTCGGCTGACGGATACGTCTGCTAGCGCAGGCTGGCGCGTTGCTTCACCACGTATTCGCCGATGTTCTTGACGGTATCGACCCAGACGCCGTTGGCGGGGTCGTGCATATACCTGCAGAGGGCGGCGAGGGCAATGGTGTCGGTGACCTGAAAGGCCTTTTGGCCGATATCGTGGCCGACGAAGATGACCCAACCGCCTTGCTCGGCGGCCTTGTTGATGTGTTTTACCATGTCGATGTAGTCCATGTCGTCGAAAGCCGTGCCGCTGGCCTGGGCCAAGTCGCAAAACATCGGGTCATTGTAGTATTCGTCCATATACCCGCGCCCCACCAGGAACTTCCGGCCGATCAGCGGCACGTAGCTTTTCAGCTCAGGACCTCTGCCCACAAACTTCTGGCCGCAGGGATAGGCGAAGGTCGCGGCGCGCACGCCCAGAAGCTGCTGAATCTGCGCGTTGGAATCGTCAAGCTGCTGCGACATCTGTTCCAGCGTGTAATTCTCCAAGGCGTTGTGAAATGACCACGGGAAATTGCCCGTGCAAGGATGATTCACGGTATGGTTTCCAATCTCATGGCCGCTCGAGAGCGCGCGCTTCCAGCCCTCGAGCTTGGAGTGGAGCGCCTCGCTGTTGGTCGTGACGAAGAAGGTTACCTTGACGCCGGTGGGGTTGATGACGTCCAGCCCGACATCGACCTGGCTGGCGCGAGCGTCGTCGAAAGAAAGGCTGACGGCCACGCGCTTGCCGTCCGGCCAGTGAAAGCCCTTGGTGCTGGCTTGCGGGGCGGCATAGGAAATCGCTGGGTTGCGGACAGCCGTTGCCAGGAAAAGCGACAGAGCGATTGCGAAAACGACGTAAGCAGCGATACGCGACATAGTTTATGCCTCCGCGGTTATGGCTCGAGGGGCCGCGGATGCGATCTTCGCGGCCCCTCGTGGGGGAGCGTTAGTATATACTCTCGCCAGCGCTTTGGGCGATCCCCGATTTCGTGGGGATGGCAGGTGAATTCATGGCTCAAATCTGGAGGGCGACATGAAGCTCTCAGTTTTCTGCGGGGTGAGCGTCGATGGCTTTTTGGCTCGCCCGGACGACGGGCTCGACTTCCTGGACACAGGCGGGCAGGAGCCTCACGGGTTCGAGGAGTTCCTGGCTAGCGTGGATGTCGTTGTGATCGGCCGCAGGACCTTCGAAGTCGTGCTGAAACTCGGAGACCTGTCACTTTACGGCAAGAGGCGCGTGGTCGTGCTCAGCAGTCGTCCACTCGATTTCTCATCGGTCAAAGGCCGCGCGGTTGAGCAGATGTCGGGGGAGCCGGCCGAAGTCGTAGAGCAGCTCAAGTCCCGCGGCTCAAAACATGCTTACATCGATGGCGGCATTACCATTCAACGATTCCTCGCTGCCGGACTGATCGACCGATTGGTGATTACACGCGTGCCAGTGCTGATCGGAGCCGGCATCCCGTTATTTGGACCCCTGCCGCGCGACATCAGCCTTCGCCACGTTGCAACGCGCAGCTATGGCGGCGGTTTGGTGCAGAGTGAGTACGAGATTGGCGCTCCAGGATGATCACCATGACGGCCGGAAATCGTGAAAAGCCACTGAGAATCGAAGATCCATCAAAGCCAGCCCGTCAGCCGACGGGCGTAAGCGAGTAGCCCACGGCGTGAGCCGTGGGTCGGCAAGGCACCCTCATCCCCTACCCCCTCTCCCGCCGAGTGGGAGAGGGGGAGAATTGGGGGAGTGGGTTCCCGATTTCCCAGGGCTTGCGCCCTGGGCTACTTTCTTCCACCCCTTCGGGGCTGGGGTGACCCGTCATTGAGCGACAGACGCGTGTGGATTCGATCTGCAAATTGACCCTCGCAACAGGCGCAAGGTATATTCAGGTTCAGAGGCTTTCGGCAAATAGCGTTATGTTCTGTCATTCTGAGCGAAGCGAAGAATCGCGGCAGTTGTATTTTCATGCAACTACAGAGATCCTTCCTTCGTTGCACTCAAGACCGCCGTCGGCTGACGGACTCCTCAGGATGACAGGCCGACGGGTTCGACAGCGCCGTGCTGGACCAAGCATATGGGCGATGGCCGTGTTGCTCATTACGATGCCCGGCTGGGGGCAGGTGGCCGGCACGGTTTCCGGCCTTGTCGAGGACGCGTCGGGCGCCGCCGTCTCCGGCGCAACGGTCACGGTGAAAAGTCTCGAGACCGGAGTTGCCCGGGTTGTAACCACGAACCCGGCGGGCGCCTACACGGTCCTTTCGCTATCGGTCGGGCCCTGCGAGGTGAAGGCCGAGAAGCAAGGCTTCAAGACGACGGTTCGCACCGGAATCAACCTCCAGGTGGGGCAGCGGGCCGTGGTGAACTTCCGGCTGGAGGTTGGCGAGGTCAAACAAGAAGTGACCGTGTCCGGCGGCAATCTCCTGGTCAACACCAGCGTGACCTCGGTCTCCGGTCTCGTGGGAGAGAGCGAGATAAAGGAACTGCCGCTGAACGGCCGCAGTTTTGATAATCTGCTCACACTCAATCCCGGCACCCTCAACTTCAGCGCCTTGAAAAGCCCTCAAACCATCACCAGCAACGGGAACACATTCTCCGTGGAAGGACGCAGGACGTACGAGAATTTATTCCTGCTGAACGGAATCGAGTACACGGGCACGAGCCAACTCGCTATTACCCCCGGCGGCGTCAGCGGGCAACTGCTCGGAATCGACGCCGTCCGGGAGTTCAACGTTCTCACCGGCGCCTACCCGGCGGAGTACGGCAAGCGCGCCGGCGCGCAGGTGGCCATCGTGACGCAGTCCGGCAGCAATACCTTGCATGGGTCCCTTTTCGAGTTCCTCCGAAACAGCGCCTTGGATGCGCGCAACTTCTTCGACCAGGGATTTGTTCCGCCCTTCCGGAGAAATCAATTCGGCGGATCCCTGGGAGGGCCGCTCGAGCCGGGGAAGTTGTTCTTGTTTGGCAACTATGAAGGCTTCCGGCAAAGCCTGGCGCTCAGCGATGTGAGTGTTGTCCCTGACCAACTGGCCCGGCAAGGCTCGCTCCCGAACGCCTCCGGCATCTACGCGCCGGTCGTCAACCTCGACGCGGCGATGCTGCCCTACATGTCATTTTGGCCCCAGCCGAATGGCGTGGAGTTGTACGTCAACGGCCAGCCGAGCGGCACGGCGCTCGCCTACTACAATCCCCGCCAGTCGATTCGAGAGGATTTCGGCACGCTGCGGGCTGACGCTCCAATCCGCAGCCGGGATTCTCTTTCGGCAGCCTACACGCTCGACGATGGAAACAGTTTGACGCCCTTGGCCGATCCTTTGTTCGGATCGGGCTTGGCGCTGCGGAGCCAGGTGGCGAGTTTCCAGGAGACGCATGTTTTCTCACCGCAACTGCTTAACGTATTCCTGGCCGGCTTCTCCCGCGCCGGGTTCAACTTCCAGCCGTTCTCTTTCGCCGATTTTCCGTCCAACCTTGCGTTCGTTACGGGGCGCGGGCCGGGAGGGATTGTCATCGGGGGCGGCCTGACCACAACCGGAGCTTCCACGATCACTTCCGCCGGACCGAATAACGCCGCGAGAGCCTGGAATGGCCGAAACCTGTTTACCTATTCCGACGACCTGCACGTCATCAAGGGCGTGCATCAGCTCAGCCTGGGCGTCTGGTTCCAGCGGCTTCAGGACAACGAAGACACCGCTTCGCGCCAATTGGGGCAAGCCAGCTTTACGAGCTTGCAGACGTTCCTCGAGGGAAGTGTGAGCAGTTTTCAAGCGGTGCCTACCCCCACCGAGTTGGGCTGGAGAAGCCTGTTCGGCGCCTGGTACTTCGAGGATACCATCAAGTTACGGCCTAGTCTCAGCTTGGAGGTGGGACTGCGGGACGAATTCACCAGCGGTTGGAACGAAGTGAGTGGAAGGGCTGCGAACTATCTTGTGGATGTGAATGGAGAACTCGAGACCAATCCGCGCGTGGCCGATTCGGCATTCACCGGGAACAACGCGAAGTCACTGCTTGGCCCTCGCCTGGGCGTGGCTTGGGACCCCTGGGGAAGGGGAAGCACGGCCCTACGCGGCGGGTTCGGCATCCACTACTCCTTGCTGGATGATCTCAGCTACCTGCTCAACGCGCTCCCGCCTTATAACGGCTCCGTCTCGTTCTCGCGTGTTCCGCTCTCCTCGGTCGTGCCGATCCTGCCCAACCTGCCGCCACCACCGTCTTGCGGGCCGGGCATTGCTGCGCCTTGCACTATTTATGCGCCGCAGGGAGTGCAAGCCAATGCGAAGACTCCCAGCGTCGAGGAGTGGAGCTTCTCCGTCGAACGGCAGGCCAGCTCCAACACGCTGGTTCGCGCGGTCTACGACGGATCGTTTGGTGATCACGGGCTCCTGAGCGTCGATCCCAATACCATCCCGGCCGAGATCTGCTCCGAGCCAAACGGCTGCCAGGCCGGCGGAGTGGGCACTGCCCGAAGTGTTGCGGCTGACGGCGCCCAGTACGTTCCGGTTGGGTCGCGGCCCAATCCGTACCTGTCCGGCGGATTCTTCTGGTATACGGAGGGAAACAGCAGTTACAACGCGCTCGAGCTTGAGATTGTCCGGCGCCTTGCTCGAGGCTTGCAATTCCGGGCCGGTTATACCTGGGCGAAAAACCTCGACATGAATTCCGCTCTGACGGGCGCCCAAGCGAACAACCAGGCGCAGATGGTGTTGGAGCGGAATGATCCGCGCAGAGACTGGGGACGTTCGGCGTTGAACGTAACTAACCAGGGGAGCATTTCCGCGCACTACGAGTTCCCATTGGGCCGCAATAAGCAGGGGCCGAGAAGCGCCAGAGGTCTCGCCAACCTGCTGCTCGGTGGTTGGCAAGCCAATGGAATCGCCACGTTGCTGAGCGGCTTCCCATTCACGCCTCAGGACGGTTCGAACGTCTCCGGAGATGGGGACACAAGAAACCCGGATCGGCCGGAGGTGAATCCGTCGTTTAGCGGCCCAATTCTGCTTCGGAAGCCGGCTCAGTGGTTCAATCCGAATGCCTTCAGCCTGCCCGCCGCAGGCACTTACGGAAGCTTGGGGAGGGGAACGCTTAACGGGCCGGGATTGGCTGACGTGGATGTGTCGCTCGCCAAAGACTCTGCCGTATCGGAGAAGATCAAAGTGCAATTCAGGGCGGAATTCTTCAACGTGCTGAATCGCGCCAACTTTGATACTCCCAATCCGATCGTGTTCTCGAGTGGCGCAATCAGCTCCACGGCGGGACTCATCACCGCCACCGCCACGACGTCCAGGCAAATCCAGTTCGGATTGAAGCTGCTCTTTTGATGCGACAGGCCGAGGGGTCGAGGTGCCAACAACGCGGTTTCACGCAAAGCCGCAAAGGTCGCAAAGGTCGCAGAGGTCGCAAAGATTCGTCGTTCCCTCAGACAGATATATTCGAGGAGACCGCCAGCCCTTCCCGTGCGTCCTTCAACTGGCCGGCAAGCAGCCCGAAGCGCCAGCGCGTGCCATCGGCGGCGATCAGAACGAGTTGATCCAGCAGCAGCCCTTGGCTCGTCTCGACGGCATGCAGCGGACCGATCTGGCGCGTCACTGGCCGCCCCCACCTGCGAGCGAAAAACACGGCTTCGCGCTCTCTGAGGCAGAGCGTGCCGAGGGCGTTGCGCAGACCCTTCGTGTCCGCCGTGCCGACCACGTGTAGGAGCCGGGAAGGCGCAGGTCCGGGGAAACGTTCGGTGAGCCACTGTTGCTGAATCGGTGTGAGTTGCGGTACACGGCCCTTCCCGAACCAATGGCTCAGCAGGGCCGCGAGCGCCGCCCACTCTGCTCTTAAGGCGCGGTAGATTCTCGGGCCGAGCCAGGCCGACAGCGCAAGGAAGGCCAACACGATACCGGCCAGGACCCAGGGGTGCTTCACAAGCATGTAGAGACCGCCGGCCACCGACGCGTCCTCAGCCAAGCTTAAGCCGATATTGCTGAACGGCTCCGGGCTGTGATTCACGGCCAGCCGCAGCGTGGCTTTGGCCGAGTGCCCGGTCAAGGCGACGCCGCCCGCCAGGAGGAACAGCAAGACTTGATAAACGGGATCCAAGTTTGAGAACAGCGAGGATGCCAGCAGCACAGCTCCGATGGGGCGAATAACGGTGTGAATGGAATCCCAGGCGCTGTCCACCCAAGGAATCTTGTCCGCAATGAACTCGATCGCGCAGGCGATACCTGCAACCACCAGGACGCGCGTGTCAGCCAGCACGGACGTGTGGTGCCCAGCAGGCGGCAAAGGGAAGCGGCCGAAGCGGATGAGCAGGCCGACGACCAGCACGGTGGCATAAAGCCGGATGCCGGCCAGCATGCCCAGCCCCAGCGCCGATGCGACCGGACTCAAGGTGTCCATGAACCGATTATAACCGCAGGCGAACGGCAGTGTCTCAGTTTGACGTAGAGGCGGCTTTACGCCGCCACGTGGCGAGGTAAACTCGCCGCTACAAATTCAAACTGAGACACGACCCTTTTGCCGAACAGGTTGTTGAGGCGGCGGCGTCTATGATACTCTGTTGAAAGCAAAACGACGGAGAGGTGGCCGAGTGGCTTAAGGCGGCGGTTTGCTAAACCGTTGTACGGTCAAAAGCTGTACCCAGGGTTCAAATCCCTGCCTCTCCGCCAGATCCTATATCGTCAAGCACTTGCCAACTATTGAATCCTGTTGAGTACTGACCCCGGTTGCTCATTTGGTGTCCCGTTAGTGTCCGTTTGGGTTTGGCCCGACTCCGCGATTCGATTTTCGAGCATTGCCATTGCGTTCCGAACGTCATCAGCCGCCGTTTTGATGTAGTAAGTAGCCGTAGTGCTGACGTTCGCGTGCCGAAGAATCCGCTGAATCACCATTTCGGGTACTCCCAAGCGGTAAAGATTGCTCCCCAGACCGCGCCGGGCAGCGTGCCATCTGTGCCACTCGGGAAGGGAACTGTCGCGCCTGTATTCGTGGTTCGCTTTCTGGTGGTCTGATTCTGCCTTTCTGCAAACTTGGCAGCGGTTCAGCGCCGGGAAAATGACGCGGTTCACGACGCTGCCGAGGGAAAGTGGTTTGCCAAGAGCGTTTGCAAATATCGGGCCGCTTTGTGGGTTCCCTGAGCGCAGCCTATGCAATACCAGCCGATCGGCCAACTGCCGAATCACTGGCACAGGCGCACGCCCTTTACGAGTCTTGGGGTCAGAGACTCGGCCATTCCAAATCGAGCGGGAAACGTACATCTCACCGTCACGGTAGTTCTCCCACAATAGCCCTTGAATCTCCCCGTGCCGTAAGCCCATGAATGAAGCGACCGCGAAAGCTGTAGCGGCAGGTTCGGGGAGCAAGCCGAGGATGCTCTTTACCTCGTCGAGGCTGTAGGCATAGGTTTCTTGAGGCTCTGCGGCCTTGGGATTGATCGCCGTGTTGCGGGCAGGGTTCTCCCCTTGGAAATAGTCCTGCTGCTTCGCCAGCGAGAAAACGCCGCTCACAACACTCTTGACGTGTTTCAGGGTATTCCGGCTTAACGTTCCTTGCCCGATTTCGTGCCGTTTCGGGACATCAATGGGACATCTGGTGTTTCTGTGCTCATGTTTTCAACCATTTAGCTCTGTATTGCGGTTACGGTAACCGTCATCCCTCGAATCAACCTCGAATCTTCGCAAGCCGACCATTCCGGTTTTTCGTGGTAGGGCGCGGGAGGGACGGGAGTGGCTACGCATTTCAGGCGTATGTGCGCACGCGCTATACGTTGATAATCTGTAATACTTCCCGTCGTTCCCGTTAGTCCTTTTTCAAACGAAAACCGACAAAGAACATAGTGCTATCCTTCTTTTGCTTGAAACCCCGCTCTTTGAGCATCTGGGAAAGGCCTTCTGAGGCCCCGTATGCTCCTTACGGGCCTCAGTCCACAGTTTCCAATCTGAGTAGGCTTCGGTTGATCCAGTCTGCGCGTTGGCGTCCAACTCGCACCGTTCGGTGAGCCAGCGGCCAAAGGTGTCTTGGTCAGTAAGGTATTCTTCTGTTGCGTGGATCACGGTCGCAGGTGGGCTCAAGCCCTGACGCTGCCAAGCGAGACAACCTTCAATGGCCCAAGTGAGAATGCCCGGCCATTCAGGGCGGAGTTTATCTTTGAAGTCCTTATGTGGCGACTTGATCTGCACTGTAAACGGAACCAGGTGGAACCGACGGCGAATGGCTACGTCCACTTGCCTAAGCGAAGGCTTGTGATTACCCATGACCCACAACTTGAACTGGGGCACATAATCGAAGAAGTCGCCGCGCATGAACCGCGCTGTGACCACACCGCCGCCGGTGAGCAACTTGATACGTTCCTCGTTCCCACGGCTACCGCTGCCCGTCTCGCTCGCGACTACCAACCGCGCGCCCTGAAGCCCTGCCAGGTCTGTGGGGTGCTGTTCGGTTTTGGACTCTGTGAAGGCGCTCATTGGAGCCGAGCGCGCGTAGTTGCCAAGAATCAACTGAAGCGTTGTAACAAAGGTGTCCTTCCCGTTTTGCCCGGTGCCGTAGAAGAAGGCGAGAGCTTCCTCGTTTGTCCGCCCGGTTAGCGCGTACCCTGCGAAACGTTGAGGAGTAGGTGGATGTCGGGATTTCCGGTAGTAAAGAAGACCGTGCCGAACTGAATCGCCTGATGGCTGATGCACACCGCAGGCGTTTCGACGCCGTCGTTGTCTGGAAGTTCGACCGCTTCGCCCGGTCGGTGTCTCACCTGCTCCGCGCGCTGGAAACATTCAAGGCCCTCGGGATTGACTTCGTTTCCCTCTCGGAGCAAGTGGACACCAGCACGCCCACGGGCAAGATGGTCTTTACGGTTCTCGGTGCCGTGGCGGAACTTGAGCGCAGCCTGATCGCCGAGCGGGTCCGCGCCGGCATCAGGAATGCGAGGGCCAAAGGCAAGAGGCTCGGAAGACCGAGAGTCGCCGTGGATGCTGCCAGAATCGCCGTTCTACGCGCCCAAGGCCGCTCCTGGAGAACGGTCTGCCGGGAGACAGGCATTGGCAAGGGGACTGCGCAGCGGGCCTTTTACAGCCTGCCGCAGATCACTGCCTCGTTGGCTCGCTGATTCTGCGAAAGTGGTCTCGGCGGTTCTCGTGGGCCGGACTGCTTGGGATGCCGAGTGGTCCCCAAGATCCCTTTCGGGGTGCGAGCCGCGGTGGTCGCTAAGTTTGCAACGGAGTAGATAATCAGAACTCGGTGGCGCGGGTTCCTTCGTGTTTGGAGGGCCGCGTTGGCGGTCGAACCGGTTGGTACTAGACGGGAAGCCGACTTTTCATTCCCAATCCATTCTGTGTCCATTCAGCACCCATGATGCGCACAGGATCCAACCGGCTTTGCCCATGTTTGGCCCCATCTGTTGCACGTTGTTGTATGCGATCTGAACCGGTGCGGCCATGTGTCGGGCAGCACGGAGAAGCTCTCAGCTGCAATCGCCACGATATTGCCGTGGTACTCCTGCGCTTCCGACGTCTTCACCATGGTGTGGTGGCCTAGACCCAGTTCCGCCGCCACCCGCCTTACCTCAACGGAATCCGGCTGGCTCGCTGCCTTGTAGGTGTTCTTTGTCAGATTCAGTTGTGCGACATCGCCGTAAGGAACCCGTGTGGGTGAATCGGCTTTGGCCGCAGCCAGCAGGAATCCACCGTCCTGGATGGACTGAATGGATCCTGTGAACTTCTTGCCGTTGGCAAGTTCGACTTTCACTTTCGCGCCTACTCCGAATTGATCCACTCGCTGCCGGGTCAGGCTCGGATTGGGTACAGTGGTGTTCGCCGACCAAGCTACATCGGCCAACGATAACTGCAGCAGACAAATAACCAGCCCTATGACCGTATGCTTCCTCCAGTTATTCATGTTCTCCTCCTTTGTCAGGTCACGGACACCCACAACACCTTCGTAGTGCTGTGGGCCCACGTTCATACAAAGCTTACGGCACCGGTCCGCGCCGTGCCTGCCGAGACAGACTCCGCTTTCGACCTCGACCTTGGCAACAGGCACTGATGGCGAGCGATAGACGTCGTGCCAACTCCCCGCTGGCAAGACCAGCCCACCAATAGCGCCCGAAGACACCCGAATCGCCACTCCGGCGCCCGCGCAGGCGGAGGAGGGCGGCTACTCGTACCCCCGCCGCCGCGCTCGCTAACTATTGCCGTACTTGGCTACGGCCACGATTACCATGATGACCACAAGGATGCCGACTACGGCCAGCCCGTAAATCACACCCCTGCCAACTTTTGTCCCCGTCGCACCCTCGACCTTCTTTAAGGTCTTCACTTCTGTGAAGGCGATCTTCTGCGTCTCGACCTTGTTTCCTTGCGCCGTCTGGAGACTGAAGCCCTCGTTTGTGACCTCCCCAAGCCTCCCCCTAACCTTGTGCTTGTCCATAAGGCGTACTTCAACCATGGTTCCGGGTGGAATTTCCATAATGCGCTCCTGCACAGTCGCTTTCTTGGTTGTTTCCTGTGGCAAGGCAGCGCCTGTTGCAGAGGCTCCTATTCTAGCCTCTAAAACCGAATTGCCGAACAGAACTGAAATCAGAATCAGTAGGATCATGTCTCTCAAAGCAGCACCTCCAAGTGCCAAGCTGAAATTCCCTCCTCGAATCGTGACAAGCCTTCCTTCGGCATCCCGCCGGGAAAAGATTTGCGACGGCGATGCATTTTGTTCTTGCTTCGCGGGTGGCTCAGACACGCCGGGGTTTGACATGTCTGCGATCGGAAAGAGGACTCCATTTGTAGGACCCCCGCCGACGCCCCGTCGCTCTGGAGGTACCAACAATCGCGGACATCCAGAAGCGATCTCTGCGCCAACCGGGAGCGCCATTACCCCGTGCCAAAGACAATACCAACCCGAAAGCCGACCATGTGCACGGACTCTCCGGACTCGGGTGACCAGATATGATGCCGGAACTCGAATCGCAGGCCGAACCGGCGTCGCACCCAGTAATTCATTCCGCCACCGTAGTGAATTGCTACTGCCCCGCCTCCCCCGCCGGCAAGCAGAGAGAATCCGCCGTCCACGAAAGGATCGAATTTGCGCTTCGAATCCCTGGAGATGAAATGAAAGGCGGGCGTCGCCGAAGCCAGGCCGGTGGTAATGGCGTATTGGTTTGTGACCGGCTTGAGAACCCCTATTTCACCCCCCAGAGCGAACCGGTCGGTGAGGCGGCCCTCGCCTCCTGCTCCTACGTGGACGAAATTCCCGTTCCAGCGTGTGTAGGCGCTCTTCGGCACAACCACCGGCCCGCCAAACGCGTAAACATAGCCGCTCGACATCTGACCAGCGGCTGGGAAAGAAGCGAGTAGCATAATCAGCAATCCAAGGATTGCCTTGACCATCGCATTCCCCTTTCAACTCAGACTTATTCTCTGGGCTTCGTCGCGGCGCGGTAGACATCGTGCCAGCCGCCGGTGGGGATGGCGGCTCCCAAGCCAGTGCCTAGAGAGCCCCCCAAAAATCCCACCATGGAGACAGTCCCAGCATCGACGCAGGACCCCTGCGCGCATTTGCCAGTACCCAATTCAGGGGAGGCAACAGCGACAATTAGACCAGCACTGGCACCGACAGCGAGGCCGATTAACGCGTTCCGGCCGCGATGTCTCTTACCTCGGGTGGAGACCCGCAGAACGTTTTGTCGCTCGAACGTCTGGTCAGTACCGCCTGTGCGAACCACGAGCCTTTCATCACTGGCGGACTGGAACTGGCCGGTGTATGATTCGGCGTCGTTCAGCACGATCTGGATCTGCCGCCCCGGCGCCAGTTGTCTGAGGTTGTCCCAGTTATTCTGTAAAGGTTGGGCCAAGCAGAATCCTGGGACCATAAGCAGAAGTAACAGTGTTTCAATCACTCTCTTCACGACTGCCTCCTACCAGGTTTTTAGCTGTCCAACTGCTCATGCGGTTGGCGGACCAAAGCCGGAAGCCTGGGCTCGTCGCAACCATCGCCGGTTCTCTTATTGAGCATTCCAGTTCGCTATTTCTTGACTCGGTAGATGATCCGATTGCCGGGGATTGCGCCTAAGGCAGCTCCACCCCCGAACCCGGCCGCGATGGCCGCCGCACAAGCGGGGCAGCTATTGCCTTCATTGCCGCTGATCCCGAGGGGGACAGCCGTTGCTGCCAGCGCAATTCCACCCAGAATGCCCGACCCCAACAACATGTTGCGCGTGCGATGTGAAGTATCACGGACGCTGACACGTACGACCTGGGCGCGCTCGACGGACTGCAGGCTCTTCCCGACCTGCAGCGTAATGGCCTCCTCGGAAACGGAAACGAAGGGACCTCGCAGCGACTTCATACTCGTGTCCACCACTTCGATCTTCTGCCCGGAGCGCAGTTCTTTGAGATTGTCCCAGTTATTCGCTGAAGATTTGGCCAGGCTGAATCCTGGGACCAGCAGCAGAAACAGAAGAAGAAGCAACAGTGTTTCAATTACTCTCTTCATGACTACCTCCTATTAGGCTGGGCTTTCGTAGTCCAGGAACCTTGCTGGTTATCTGGCACGCTGGACTCCAAATGAGTTTCCTTGTTAACTCCTTCAAAAACCCCGAAGTCTGCTGTGCCGCCAAGCGAAAAGGAGGCCGCGACGTAGCAAGAATCTGCTGACACTGAAAGCCTGCGCTGACATTCGCGTTGCACATCAGAACGATCGTGCGACGGCGCTTAAGCACCCGCGCCCGCGTGCCTCGCCACCGCATGGAATTCCTTTCAGGCGACAGTGCGGCCACAATTCGGACAGTGCCAGACGGTAATGAGCACCGTCCTTCGCTGGCTACCGAATATGCACCGATGGTTGCGGCAGTCCGAGCTGTATGCATTTCTAGGAGGTGCGCGCGCACGCCACCCCTATCCCCAAATGGGTAGTGGCAGCGGCTGCCCATGGCGCGCACCTCCAAGACTAATGACTAGGCGCCAATCTAGTGCTGTGGGTCGGGGATTATCAATGCTCTGAATGTACTCAGTTTGTCCTCTCTTCATCTCCTGGATGTCCCATCAGGCAAAATGACCTCCTGACGTTCTGCCGATCATGCAAAACTGCTGTTGACAACTGCAAAGTGCTATACTTCCTTTCGGTTGGGGGTGCCCGCCCCATGAAACCGACTTCATCCTCTCTCGCTCAAGTCAAGATCGGATCCTTTGAACTGGATATTCAAGCCGGTGAACTCCACAGGGGCGGATTCACGGTCAGGTTGCAGGAACAGCCGCGTGAAATCCTGGCCATGTTGTTGGAGCACCCGGGTGATGTCGTGACGCGGGAGGAACTTAGACGCAGGCTTTGGCCTGATCACACCTTTATAGACTTTGAACACGGGCTGAACCGAGCTATCAACAAGCTGCGCGAAGCGTTGGAAGATGATGCCAAGGAGCCTCAATACATTGAGACCCTTCCCCGTCGCGGCTACCGGTTGGTTGCATCCGTCGAACCTGTTCGGGCGCTCCCTTCATCCGCAAATGGAGAGTTATCCAGCAGGCCTGTGATGGCACGGACGCCGCCTTCTCTGCAGGAAGCGGGGACACATCAGATGCGCTGGCGGGCGGTAGTTGTGGCAATGCTTGGCATCAATATGACCGCCATCGTGGCATTTTGGTACGCCACGCACCTTGCTCACCCTAAGCCTGAACTGAAGCAGCGGCGGCTCACCGCCAATCCCGTGGAGTACCCCGTATCGGGCGCCGCCATCTCGCCGGACGGCAAATATTTGGCCTACTCCGACCCGGCAGGCATTCATGTAAAGCTGATCGAAACGGGAGAAACACACACGGTCACCCCGCGGACCAGCCCTCGCCCGGAAGGCAGTCAGGCCGGAGAGTCCGCGCCCAGTAAGGCAGCCTGGGCGGTTGCGGACTGGTTTCCCGACAGGACTAGGCTTCTGGCCAATTTGGGGGAGGAAGAGGGTTGGAGTATTTGGACGCTCTCCATCCTGGGAGGGTCCCCTCGGAAACTGCGCGAGGGCGCCCGGGCCTACTCCGTCTCGCCCGATGGGTCGCTGATTACTTTCACCACCGGCAGCACCCCGGCCCTCCCTTTCGGCGACCTCTGGGTAATGGGGCCTGAAGGAGGAGGGGCACGCAGGGTAGCCACCCCCAGTGAGGGTAGCCGCTTCTATGAAGCCAACTGGTCTCCTGATGGCCACCGGCTTGCAACTAGGACCTGGGGAAGCCGATGTGCTATCGAGACCCACGACCTTACCGGCAGCAATCCAGTCCTGGTACTGACTAGCCCTAGCTTGTGCCAGGGGCTAGTGAGTGTTTGGTGGCTGCCGGACGGGCGATTGATCTACCCGCAGGCAGAACCGCCACCTGATCAGGATGACGACAACCTCTGGGAAATCAGGGTGGATCCGCGAACCGGGGAACCTGCGGGGGCGCCTCAGCGAATCACGAACTGGGAAGACTCTGGCCTGGAGGGGCTTTCAGCAACCGCTGACGGGAAGCGACTGTTACTCCTTAAAGTGAGAGCCCAGGAAGACGTTTATGTAAGCGAGATCGAGGCTAGGGGCAGGCGCTTGAAGACGCCGCGGCGCCTCACAATGGACGAGCATTCCGACCTGCCGTGTGCGTGGACGCCGGACGGCAAGGCCGTGCTCTTTGCGTCCAACCGTACGGGCAGATGGAACATCTTTAAGCAGGCATTGGACGAGGACACAGCCGAACCGCTGACCACGGATTCGGAATTTCATTGGGGAATCAACTCTCTGCTCCACGGAGTAGGACCCCACTTTAGCCCCGATGGCAAGTGGGTCGTGTACTCGGCGGCTTCGAAGGAGGAGGACGCTGAATCGACCTCGGCCTCACGGCGTCTCATGCGCATGCCGGCGGCGGGCGGGCCGAGCCAGTTCGTGCTCGAGGGTCAAGGCTTTCTCGCGAATCGCTGCGCGCAGGCGCCTGCCACCCTGTGCGTAGTCGGCGAAATGAGCGCGGACCGGAAACAGCTTGTGCTTGCAGCCTTTGATCCCGCAAAGGGGCGCGGCCGGGAACTGGTCAGGATCACTCCGCGATTGCAGCCGGAGAGCGTAAGCTGGGACCTTTCGCCGGATGGCTCGCGCATTGCGTACACCGAATCCGATGATCAGGAGGGGCGTATCCACTTCGTGTCCCTGGCCGGGGGGGCACTCCCGAACCTGGTCGTCCGGAGCTGTTATGGCTTCTCTGCACTCGCTTGGGCTGCCGACAGTAAAGGTCTGTTTGTCACAAGCACTGGGGTAAACGCAACCAGGATATTCTACGTCGACCTCCAAGGGCATGCCTACCCTTTGTGGGAACACCAGGGTTCGTGGATTTCTTGTCCCGTGCCTTCACCGGACGGCCGCCACTTGGCGATTCTGGGGCCCACCGGGGATAGCAACGCCTGGATGCTGGAGAATTTCTAGAGCTGTGGTAATCCACGCCCTTGACTTCTGGAGGGCCGTGAGAGAGATGCTCGCTTCGACGCGCGCTTCCAAGTCCTCCTGCGCAGCATGAACTTCCCGCCGTCAGGTTGCCCGCGTCTTTTGGCTCCCCCTTTTCTAACGTACGCCTCCGATGCGATTCCATTCTGCACATACGCGATTGCGAAATGGATTGGCAATCGTGACAGCAAAGGAGAACAGCCCCTCTAAGCAGCCAAGCCGGATTGTATTGTGCCCGGAAAACGTTAGTGCTTTATCGGAAGCGCGCGTCCCCGGAGGGAGCGTACCTGAACACGGCGGTCCAGCGCGCTTTCGATAAAGCCGTTTGAACGAAGCCGCGGCCCTACGCTATGGGATTTGAATAGGATTCGGCCGCCCGGGTGCGGGCGGAAGGAGTGCGGCGATGGCGGCGAACTGGGGTGGGAGGAGTGGTTTGAGTGTAGATCGGGCTGGGTGGGAGACGAGGGGGTGAGAATCGGTGTGTCGTGTGGGGCCAAAAAGAGACACGTGGGGTATGGGCACTGAAGGCGCCGAGCTTGGTCGGAATGAAAACGAGTGTTTCATGAGGCCCTCGCGACAGGAAGGGGTGGAGAGCGCAGTGCGATCTGAGCTGCGGTTAGCCGCTGCAAGATGATCATGGGGCCGCCGCATTGAGGACAGGTCCAGGGAGAGGGGGAAGCCGGGGTGGTGGATGGAACCTCACCGTTCCCTGGTGTTGGGGGTTGAGGGAGAGCCGGACCGGTCGTTGATTCCAGGAGCTGAAAGCAGAGGGGTAGAAGTCGGGCGCGACAGCGATGGGCCAGGAAACCGAAATGGCGGATGCGCACGAACCCTCGGGGAAGCACGTGCAGGAAGAAGCGCCGCAAGAACTCCTCCACCGACAGGGTCAGGAGGCGTTGCTGATTAGCGTGGGCAGAGTCTCGCCAGCGAAAGGTGACTTGGTCACCGACCAAAGAGACGAGGCGATGGTTGGAGATGGCAACGCGATGGGTGTAGGCGCCCAGGTAGTGAAGGACATACTCGGGGCCTCCGAAAGGTGGCTTGCAGTAAACAACCCAGTCCTGGCGGAAGAGGGGGCGGAGGAAAGATGCGAAGGCCTTCGCTTCTGCCAGAGGCTTGAGGTCCCCGTAGAAACCGAGTTGGCCGTTGGCGAAGGCACGCTGGAGACCCGCGACGAACTTGCCACGGAAGACTCGACGCAGAACCTTGACGGGGAGAAAAAAACGGTAGCGGGGCTGAATCCAGCGCTGGTGATCGGGTGAGAGTCCTCCGGCGGGAACGACGCAATGCACATGGGGGTGGTGCTCCAACTTCTGACTCCAGGTATGGAGCACACTGAAGAAGCCGATTTCCGCGGCGAGATGTTTGTCTGACCGAGCGACTTCGAGCAAGGTTTCGGCGCAGGTCCGGAACAAGAGATCGTAGATGACCTTCTTGTTCTGCAGGGCCAGAGGGGCAAGCCGATGCGGAAGAGTGAAGACGACATGGACATAGCGAGTGGGCAAGAGTTCCTGGCGGCGCGCCTCGATCCAACGGTGACGAGCGTTAGCCTGGCACTTGGGACAGTGCCGATCACGACAGCTGTTATAAGAGATGACGCGATGCCCGCAGCGGGAACACTCATCCAGATGTCCACCGAGTACGGCGGTGCGGCAGCGCTCGATAGCCGCCAGGACCTTGAGATGCTGCCCGCTGAGCCAGGGGCGGCTGCGCTCGATGAATTTCTGTCCCGCGGCGCGGATGAGATCGGCCACCTCCAGGGGTGGTCGATGCATCTAGGCGTCTCCGGGCGGCTCGTCTTTCTTCCCAGCAGACAACAGCAGCAGGCCATCTAGAGGGCTGGCGGTGGCGCTGAGATGTCGGGTGGAAAGGTGCAAGTAGACCGTGGTCTCTTTCAGATCGTGATGGCCTAACAGGAGCTGGATGGTTCGCAGGTCGGCGCCGGCTTCGAGGAGATGCGTTGCAAAGCAGTGACGAAGCGTGTGCACATGCACGGGCTTGTTGAGGCCCGCCCGCTGAGCCGCGTAGTGGCAAGCGCGCCAGACGGTCTTGGTGTTGAGGGGTTGCGGGGCGATGTGCCGGCGACCGGCAGGGAAAAGCCACACCTTCGACTTGATTCGGCTCCAGTGCTCGCGTAAGGCTGTCAAGAGGATAGGACTGAGCATCACATCGCGATCTTCCCGGCCCTTGCCGCCGCGGATGTGAACAACCATGCGCGAGCTGTCGATATCGCCGACTTGCAGTCGTGCCACCTCGGCGCAACGCGCCCCGGTGGCGTAGAGGGTCATCAACAGGACCTGATCAAAGGGGTTGCGGGAGGAGTTAATCAGCCGGGCGACTTCTTCCTGGCTGAGGATGCTGGGTAGGCGACGCACCTGTTTGGGGTAGGGCGTGTCAGCCACGCTCCAAGGCTTCCTGAGCGTCTTGATGAAGAAGAAGCGCAGAGCGGCGAGCCTCTGTGTCACGCTGGTCGCATCCAGCCTCCGTTCGCGGAAGAGATACGCTTGGTATTCACGAACGTGCTCGGGGCGCAACTGGTCCGGCGAGCGACGGAAGTAGCGGGCGAAATCAGCGACCGCACGTAGGTAACAACGGGTGGTAGCCTGAGAGTAATTACGACGCTCGAGTTCTTCGAGCATCATTTTGCGTAAACGGGTCATAGGGAACCTCCTTATGACCCGACAATAACCTAGCTCAGCGCTACCACCTCTACCCCCAGACACGCGAAGCGTCCGCCGCCCCAGCGGCTTCGTTCAAACGCCCTTCCCACGCCGAAACCCAGCCAAACGCCAGAATTGTCGATGGGCCGCCGACTTCAGGCTAAAACCCGAACCGGGCGGAAAAACGACATGGGTGCTGACTTAGTGGTTAGTTGTCGTCTCTGAGCTCGAGCGAAAACAAAGTAAACCCGGCCCGATATGTTGGCGACAACAAGGTTGCGCATCGTGATCAGGAGGCGGCGGCGGGGGTTGATGGCTCGGACGGAGGGCTCCGCGTCCGCCGCGCTCCAAGCGTTGTCCGGAATCGGCAGACACTCCTTGCCTTCGAGCGCTTGTCCAAGAATAGGTGTGGGGGGGCAGCTATGTCATTGATTTTGCAGTCGGCCACAATGTTGACGAACCACAGCGGACAGTTAGAGGCGTTGCCCGAAGACAAAGGCCAAGTCAATTACGCTGCTGCGGAGTTTAACTATATTCATTAAATTCTCCTAAACTAGCCGGTTTACCTTGACAAAAAGAGTTAAGTGCCGTATCTTAATTGAGAGGATGAGCCCATCCACTCTCACCTCCGGGGCTGCCTGAATCAAATGAGGCAATCTGCAGGCGGGCCTCCCAGACGAGATTTATTTAGGTACTCATGCAGGCTCGCAGTGCGGAGAGTTTGCAAAGGAGGGCATTATGTCGGTACGAAACGGCGACAAAGCCAGATTCGGCCGCTTACGAAAGCAGCGGATTCTGCTGCGGAAGCGCCTCCGAGATATACGGGATGCAATGCATAGTAAATCAACAACTACAGCCATTGCCGCGTCCGAGCATGACGGCACATCTTCGCGGTCACTCAAGCCAATGGAGTGAAGACGCCGGGAGGGCTGAGGTTCGATAGGCGGAATAAACCTTGCCATCGCTCAAATCGCTGGAAAGAGCCCGGCAAGCGAACAAGCTCAACTTCCGCCCCTAGCCTCCAGCGACGGCTCGAAGGTTCGACACCGCCGGCAGAGGAAAAACCTGTTGCCGGTCGACGGCCCCGAAACGAGGTCCCATGAAAGAAAAAATCTCAGTGCTCCTGTTGCACCAGTCCACGGAATCGCAGCGCCTGCTGAAACAGTCTCTGGAAGCGCGGTCGATCAAAGTCAAATGGCTGAAAACCTGCGGAGAGGCGCTGTCGCCGCTCAGAGAGGCCGACCCACCCCTTTTGGTTTTCACGGAAGCGCTGCTTCCTGACGGCAACTGGGCGGACGTCGTCAAGCTGGCGCTTGGGGCCTTGAAGCCCGTGAAGGTCATCGTGGTGTCGCGCCTCGTCGATATCAAGCTCTATGCGGACACGATGGTGGGCGGGGCATTTGACTTCATTGTGCCTCCCATGACGAGCGATGAACTCGCTCACGTCCTGGCGTGTGCAACGGAGAACGTTTTGAATTTGCGGCGAACGCAGGCCATGGCGCTGGCCGTACAGCCCAGCCGGCCATCGCTTATGGCACACGAACCCCTCAGCGCTCTCACGAGTAACGGAAGGCGGGGGTTAACCTTTAGTAGAATCTAGCACTCGCATTTGAGGAGGCTTTTATGCAGGTACTCGCGGAAGGCCAGTTCGTCAAGCACGCTCAATACGGTCTCGGCGTGGTGACGCAATCAGGCGCCGAACGCACCTCTATCGACTTCCACCTCCACGGAATCAAGAAATTTGTCACCGGGCTCATGACTGTCGAACTTACCGACGAAGCTCCTCCGCCTAAACCCCATCCCGCGCGCCGTAAGAAGCTATCGAAGCTATCGACCCAGACTCCGCCTTTCACGATAGCAGTCATTGGGAAGTGAGCGAGGTGGGGCGATGCCCTGGTGGGACAAGAGGGTGCGCCCGGCCTGGGGGATCAATCTCGAGGCGCCGGCTCGGAGGGTTCGGCCGCGCTTGCTGTCAAGGCTTCGCCGCGCGCGGGGTTGGTACCACCGGCGAGAAGCTCTTTCTGCCGACGGCTGGCGATTTTTCTCTGGTTGCGGCGTTCGGCCTTCTCGCGCTGCTTTTCCAATCGCTTCATTTCCTTTCGACGTTTCTCGGGGGTAGTACCCATCAAGTCTCCTTAGAATACGAATGTTAGCTGAAAATATCCCCAACGCACCGGTGGGGACTACCAGCGGGGTTCACGCGGCTGGCGTGCGGATTCGCGGTAGTCCTCATTTGAGAATTTACCCTGCCTTGGCCCTGTACCGCTACTGTTGCGGGTGGGGGTTCGCTCCGCCCTGGGACGGGCTTCGTTCACTTTAAGGTTGCGGCCCCCAAACACCTTTCCTTCAAGGCCGGCAATCGCCTTGGCCGCTTCTTCATCGTTGGGCATTTCGACGAAAGCAAACCCGCGGGCCCGGCCAGTTTCCCGGTCCTTTGCAATTTGGACCCGTTTAACTTCCCCGAACCCTTTGAACAGCGTAGTCAAATCGCTTTCCGTCGTCTGGAAGCTCAAATTACCAACAAACAGGCTTTTCATTTCTCTCCTTGACCTAACATAAATTCCCGGCGGCGCTGGGTTTCGAGGGCCGTTGCGGCCACCCTGCTATCTTAGCAAGAGTCTTGCAGGAAGACCCGAAAATGTCTCGAGCGCAAGGGATGGCGGAGTTTCCGCAGCGCCTTGGCTTCGATCTGGCGGATCCGCTCGCGCGTAACGGCAAAGACGCAGCCGACTTCCTCAAGAGTGCGTTCGGTGCCATCGTCCAGGCCAAACCGCATGCGGATGATGGCTTCCTCGCGGGTGGTGAGCGTCTTCAACATGGCGGCCATCCGCTCCTTCAGGTTGAGTTTGATGGCCGCGTCGGACGGCGAAACCAGAGCTTTGTCCTCGATCAAGTCGCCCAGGTCCGTCTCGCCGTCCTTGCCAATGGGCGTCTCCAAAGACATGGTCCGCTGCGCAACCCTCTTGGTGCTGCGCACTTTCTCCACGCTGACCTCCAGGCGCCGGGCGATCTCCTCAGCAGTAGGCTCTCTTCCTAGCTCCTGGACGAGCTGTTGGGCGGTGCGGCTCTGTTTGATGATGGCGGCGGACATGTGCACCGGCACTCGAATCGTGCGCCCCTTATCGGCGATGGCGCGGGAAACCGCCTGGCGAATCCACCAGGTGGCATAGGTGGAGAACTTGTAGCCGCGCCGCCACTCGAATTTGTCGGCCCCCCTCATCAGGCCAATATTCCCCTCTTGGATCAAGTCGAGAATCTCCAGACCGCGGTAGGCATACTTCTTGGCGATGGACACCACCAGGCGAAGGTTGGCCTCGGTCAACTGCTTCTTGGCTCGTTCGGCTTCGGCCTCGCCGCGCAGGATCAGAGCCAGCGAACGCTTCGCGGCCGTGAGCCCGATCCGGCTCGATTCCTCTATTTCCTTTAGCTGGGAACGGCACGCACGCCGATCCTGGCGCGAAGCGGCGAGCTGGCCGGGCGCAGCGCCCACGCGCGGCACAAACCGGACCGTCTCACGCTCCAAGGAATGAATCCGCTCGACCTGGCGCCGCAACTTCTCAACCAGGCGCTTCTTTTCGAGCGGGTGCAACCCCATCGAGCGAGCCAGTCGCGACATCTCAACCCGCGTCCGCGACAATTGGCGCCGCGCCCGGAGGCGAGCGCGTTGCTTTGAACCCGGAAGGTTGCTGAGCCGAGCGGCCTGCCGAAGTCCTGCGCCGTAGAGTTGCTTAATCTTGTCGATTGTCCCGAGCGTCTGGCGGGTCTTCTTGGCGATTTCTTCTGCCGTCACATGTTTCTCATCGAAATGGACGACCTCTCGAATCGAACGTGTACCGTTGCGCAACTCCCTGCCCATTTCGATCAGCTCTTCGAGCACAAGCGGAGAACGAGAAACGGTCTTGAGCACCAGCGCATGGCCGCGCTCCATGCGCTTGGCGAGGGCCACCTCCTCCTCCCGCTTAAGCAGTCGCACACTTCCCATCTCGCGAAGATAGAGCAGGACCGGATCGCTGGTCTTGTCCGGAGAGGATGCGGCGTCGTTGAGTTCAGGCCCTTCAACATGAACGGAATCTTCTTCCGTCTCGCTTTCCACGTGTTCAGCAACCCCCGGCAACCCGCTTGCAGGCATCGCTACAGGAGCGTCTTCGTAGATGCGGATGTCGTGGCCCTCGAAGGCGGAGAACAGCCTGCCAACCTCCGCGGCGGTGTGCGTCTCGCCGGGCAGGATTTCGTTCACCTCGTCAAACAGGACGTAGCCCCGTTCCTTGCCCATGTTGATGAGCCCGCGAAGCCGGTCATCCTGTTCCTGAAGTTCAGGCGACAAAGGTTCCTCCCCTAAACGAACCAGAGTCTCAAAGGCGGAGACTCTGCGCCACGCATAATGTCTGCCATCCTGAACGGCGCCGCCACACCCTCTTCGGCAGCCTGTTACGATGCGAGCTGAGTCTTGGAACGGTCAGCATTTTGCGGAAGGTCTGCGGACTCCGGCGCGCCCGGTACTTGCAAAACCGGACCTCGAAAATGCAAGGGATCGCGAAGATTTTGCAATTCACGGTAGTAGTAGAGCGGAGTGGGGTGTCTCCCCCTAAATCTTAGAGCCTTCAAGAACTCGGTTTCTGCTTCGGTGGCCCCACCACTGAGAGAAGTATCGTGCAGAAATTCCTTCAGCCCCCGCTCCTCCTCGCCGGGAGTTTCGGGTTGTTCAACGAATGCGAACCTCCTGATATGCCGAGGGGCCATCCTGCGGTTCAAAACAATTTCAAGCCTAAAAGTCGCAAGGTCAATACCCCAAGATTCGATTAGGGGATCCAGGAAAGAGGTGCAATGCTCGCTCGACACATTGAATACGTCCGTATCCAGGAATTCGAGAATCGCCACCCGCATCTCCTCGTAACTTCGATCACTGACCCTCACGAGCAAGCGGAGCCAACTCTCGCTCTCCAGTTCTTGCCTGGTAACTCCCTTGACCACATCCACAAGTTTTTGGGTGACCAGAAGCTCAAGTTCACCGAAAGGTTGCCGTTCGAAAATCATCCTGACTTGCTTCTGTTTGTCAACTTTGCACTTACGAAGGACCAATTCGCGAACTTCTTTAAACAAAGGCGCGGGTGGATCGGCCAGTTTCCGCTTCAACTCTTCCTGGCGCTGCAACTCAACCAGCTTCGAGAGCTCTCCGCGCCGGAACTTCAGGAATTCTTCGATCTTGCCGTAGATATCCGTCCGCTCCGGGGCGGGAGGGGCTTTTCTCCTCGTAAGTAACTGGGAAATATAAGACTCCGTGACTTGGGCAGCGACCGCCAAATCTCTCTGCTCATACCCTAGTTGCTCAAGCCGCTGTCTGATGATGAAAGGCAGATCCATGGAAACTATCCCCCGCCGGTTAACTTGGAGAAGTTCATTTCGATTTGACTCTAAAAGATTCGCATAATTGTCTTGACAAGTAAAGTAAATTCACCGATGATGGTTAATGAGAGGAGCCTCTCTTAGACACCCCTTTTGTTTCCCGAACTAAGTCTGGTTATCTCATGCTGTAGCTCGGTTCGATGAACACCGCCGAGTTGCCCTCGTTTGAGTCTGGTGAACACGAAACGACCTTCAGCAGGAAGGAGCGAGGGCTTCAATGATGGTTGGACTCTCGATAACCAATCACAGGGCGCGAACCGAGTCACGCTGAAGGACTCTGGCATGTACATTCAATATGTGGGCTTCGATACTGCTACCGGTTCCCGCACTTATACCTTCCATGTGATTGATGGGGCCCTCGAGGCACGAGATTTCACCGTCAAAGTCGAAGCCGACGCGTTCCGGCCGGATTGTCTGGGCCTTCAAGATGGTCCGGGCATCTGTTACGCGCGCCTGGTCAAGGAATTACGAGGGCAAACCTCGGATTCGCGCGTGGCGGCCTGCCTGAGCATCGGGGAACTGGACATCAAGGACTACTTGGAGGAGCACAACCCGAAAAAGCCTCAGGCAAGGAAGAAGGAAGGGCGTGTCGAGCCGCTGGCCGACAGGCCGGAAAATCCGTGGGGGCGGAGATAAACCCATTTGACGTTCTGTGTGACCCGCCGAAGGCTGCCATGGTCGCACATCGGGCTTCGGGATCTTCATCCCCGGAGCGCCTCGGGCATCGTCCCGGGGAACTATAACCTGAAATACAACCTAACGGAGCAGGCCCCGAAGGCCGTTCCACCTTGGAGGAACAGAGAGAAATATGGCATCTAAACTTTTCGTAGGTAATTTACCCCATAGCGCTACCGATGCGACGCTCGGCGAGTTTGTAACCGGCGCGGGCTTTCAAGTGGCCTCGGCGGTGGTGGTTCGCGACAAGATGACAGGGACGCCACGAGGCTTCGGCTTTGTCGAACTCGGCGATGGTGAAGACATTCAGAAGGCCATCGCAGGGCTGAATGGAAAGTCCCTCGAGGGCCGTCCCTTGACCGTCAATGAAGCTCGGCCGCCGCGCACGGACTTCTCACGCCCCCGCGGGGGTGGCGGTCGCAATAGCTTCGGCCGCCGGCGAGATTATTAAGGCCGGGAACCCTCCGGCAAGACGAGTCGGCGGGTTTCTGAAGAACCATCGATTGTTCTTTGTGGCGGACCCCCAGGGCGGAAATCCCTCCGGCGGGTAATGCCGGGCGTACCTGTCCGGGCGTGCACGGTGAGACACGCCCGGAAGATTAGGAATAATCGTTTTTGCACTAAGCCGGAGCACGATCCATCCTCGCATTGGTCGGATACCGGTCAAGGTTGGCCTTCGCAACAAGATTGAACTTGTGTTCTTCATGATGACCCGCCAGCTCTCGGCGGGAGCGCAGCCTTAACATTCCTCCAGCTCCGCATGGCTTGATTTTAAGCGGCTCGCCCTCTGGCGAATGGCAGAGTGGCGGCGAGCGTGGGGTGGAGGTGTAAAACCTGCTCGATCCTGCAACCATAACCCTTGACAAAGTCGCTCTTCCCCTTGGGGGAGAGGGTGGACCGGAGCCGGCGCTTTCTTCAGCCGGGGCGATCCGGGTGAGGGGGTTCCTGCCCACCGACCCGGTGTCAATAATAAGTTGGGACAGGAAGATACCCCAGACGCGGGGGCTGTACCCAGAATTGTAGTGACTTTAGCCAGCGATTGATCTAGCATATGGCGTTTGTAAGAGTGCTGTTGGCGAACGCAGTCCGCAAAGCAGTACCGGGTCGTTACCAAATACTACTCATTCTTGATACGAGGTGTCTGCTGTAACGGGCGGAAGGAGGGCGGTCGTGGTGCGAAAGAAAAGCCAGCCGGCTGATTGGGAGTCCCTGCTCGCTGAGATGTCCTACGGAAAGACCATCACAGAAACCGAAAGAAAACGCCACATCTTCAGGCAGGGAGATCCTGCCAATGCCGTGTTTTTCCTCAGCCGCGGCAGGGTGAAGCTGGCGGTTACGTCCAAACAAGGCAAAGAAGCCATTGTGGCTATTCTGGACCCTGGTGATTTCTTCGGCGAGGGTTGTCTCGCAGGCCAGCCTTTGCGCATGGCGACGGCTACCGCGATGACGGATTGTACACTGGTCAGGATTGAAAAGCTCGCCATGGCGCGCATGCTTCACGAACAGCACCACATCTCAGAGTCATTCGTCACCCATCTGCTCTCACGCAACATCCGCTATGAAGAAGATCTTGTTGACCAGCTTTTCAACTCCAGCGAGAAGCGGCTGGCTCGAATCCTCCTGCTGCTTTCGCATTTTGGCAAAGAAGGCCGTGCCGAACCAGTCCTCCCCAGAATCAATCAGGAGAGTCTGGCGCAGATGGTCGGCACCACCCGGTCGCGCGTCAGTCATTTCATGAACAAGTTCAAAAAGCTTGGCTTCGTCGACTACAAAGGTGGGCTCGCCGTCAACAGTGGCCTGCTGAGCATTATCCTGCACGACTAGCCGGGATTTCTCGCCGCGACAAGGCAGGGCGGGATTTTGCCGTCTGCCCGGCCCAAAACCCTGACTTGTGGCGAGCGGACCCGCCTCGGACAAAATTCCCAATGTGAGCAAAATTGAACAGTTTGGCGCCACGGCTGGGGATAGCATTTCGTGTCGCGCTCAAGCCAGGCCTCGCTGCGGTACGCAAGAGCTGTCATAGAACGAGTATGCTGGATGGGCGGCCACCCCAGTATACCCGGAGTCAGGTTTGTGGCCAGAGCCGGGCTGAATTTACCGGAGGCAAAGACGTGTTTCAATTGAATGAGTCTCAAAAGCCCGCCAATCCCGCGGCAACAGAGGGGGCCAGCGGGCGGCCGCCCTTTGCCCCTCTCGGCTCGGCACTGAACGTTCTCTTGATTTGGCCGCGGTTCCCGTCCTCTTTCTGGAGCTTCGACGGGATACTGGACCTTATCCGTATCGAGACGAACCACCCGCCGCTCGGTCTATTGACCGTCGGCGCGCTCTGTCCGAAGAGCTGGACACTGAAGCTGATTGACCGAAGCTTTGAGGATCTGCGCGATGCCGACATCCTTTGGGCTGACCTCGTGATGATCAGCGGCATGCGCGTCCAGAAGGATGACACTCGCGAAATTCTCCTCAGGGCGCGGGCTCTTGGCAGGCGAACGATGATCGGCGGTCCTTTCGCCAGCAGCGAACCGGAACTCCTGCTTCAACTGGCGGACCACGTCGTGGTCGGCGAGCCCGATGAGGTTTTTCCTGAGATAGCAGCCGATATTGAGCGCGGAACTGCCAAACGGCTCTACGTGATCGAGGACAAGCCCGATGTGAGCAAGTCGCCCCTCCCACGCTTTGACCTGCTCAAACCCGGGAAATATGCTTCCATGGGGGTGCAATTCTCCCGCGGATGCCCCTTCCAATGCGAGTTTTGCGACATCATTACCATCTACGGAAGGAAGCCCCGAACCAAGCGCCCCAGCCAGTTACTGGCGGAGCTTGATCGGTTGTATGAACTCGGCTGGCGCGAAGAGGTGTTTATCGTCGACGACAATTTCATCGGAAACCACAAGCTGGCCCTCGAACTAGCACGTGAGTTGGAAGCCTGGCAGAAAGCTCACGACTATCCGATGTTGTTTTACACCGAGGCGTCGATTGATCTCGCTCAGAAGCCTGAATTGATCGAAGCCATGGTGAGGGCGAACTTTTTCTACGTTTTCATTGGGATCGAGAGCCCTTCCCCCGAATCCCTGGCGGAAGCCAAGAAATTTCAGAACCTCCGGCGGGATCCTCTCGAGAGCATTCGCTTTATCCAGAACCAAGGTCTTTGGGTGACGGCGGGTTTCATCATTGGTTTCGATTCGGACACCGAGAGTGTCTTTGAACAGCAGAGGGACTTCATCGAGCGCGCCGCCATCCCTTGGGCGATGGTCGGGTTTTTACAAGCGCCGCCCACGACGCCGCTCTTTGAGCGCATGCTGAAAGAAGACCGATTGCTGATCGAGAGCACCGCCACCAGCAACTTTGATCCACCCAACTTCCGGACCCTGATCCCGTTGCCGGTTCTGCTGAAGGGGTACCGAGGGTTACTGCTATCCCTCTACGATGCCCCGGCATTTTACGAGCGGTGCTATCGTTCGCTTCTGCACTGGAAGGCCCGCCGGCCGCAAAAAGCACCGGAGATTCCGCTCGGGCTCATGCTTCGGATCCTGGCTCGCTCGATGCTCCGCCAAGGTCTCCTCTCCTCCTATCGGAAAGCCTATTGGAAGTTTCTGCTGCGAATTCATGCTCACTGGCTCTTCGAGCCCGCGAAGCTCAGCCTGGGGTTTGCGATGCTGCTCTCGGGACACCATTTCATACGCTATGCAAGCACCGTGGCGGCACAACTCGAAGGTGAGCTCAACAGACTGGTGATTGAAAAAGATACCGCTGAATTCAGCATCGAGGCCGCGCCGGCTGAGCTTGAAACGTAGGCTAGTGTTGTGTCGGCTCTGCGGCTTGAATGCCCGAAGGGCATTGACATCATTAGCCGTAGGTGAAACCTACGGAGAAATGACGCTTCCCTTGTGCTTGCCCCGACCCTGGAGGGGTCGAATTGAACTCCTGCGGGGTTTGCTGAATCTCGTCGCCCGTACTTTCCGTAGGTTGCACCTACGGCTAATGATCTTGGGTCCCTTCGGGACCCGTCTGTTGAAGCACGACCTGGCAGATGCTGAGCGATATTGGACAGACAGGCGCGCGCTCGCGAGCTGACAATCGAGTCGTCCTCAGGGGTGACGTTGTGTCGTTCCGAATCGCCCATACGCGCCGGCAGTGGAGTTATGCATGATGAAGAGACGAAGTCGCGCTTCGAGTTTCCAGCAATTCCTCAAAGAGATCGGCCCTCAAGGAAAAACCCGGAAGTACCTAGGCCGGCAAACCATCTATTCGCAGGGAGATCTGGCCGATGCGGCGTTCTACATCCAGGGCGGCAACGTCAAGCTTACCGTGACCTCGCAGAGCGGCAAGCGAGCGGTCATCGCCGTTTTAGGGCGCGGTGACGTCTTTGGCATGGGGTGCTTGGCCGAGCGATCTCTGCGGATGACGGGAGCGGCGGCGCTCACTCAAGCTTCGATCGCCCGGGTAGAAAGAGGAGTCCTTGTCCGCATGATCCATCAGGAGCCTGACTTCGCCCGGCTCTTCATCTCCTACCTGGCGTCATGTGTGGGCAGGATATCAGAAGATTTGCTCGACCAACACTTCAGTTCCAGCGAGCAGCGCCTGGCGCGCGTGCTCTTGAGGCTGGCTCACATCGGCGAAGGCCGCGAACCTGAGCCGGCAATTTCCGCGGTCAGCCAGGATACTCTGGCGCAAATGGTTGGGACAACCAGATCGCGCATCAGCCACTTTATGAACAAATTCCGTGCTCTCGGCTACATTTCCTACAACGGCGGACTGCGGGTCCATGGTTCGTTGCAGGGCATTGTCCTTCAGAACTGGCGGCCGCCGCGTTCCGATACCTCCGGCTCTTCGCCCGATGCGCGCTTCTAAAAGAAATTCAAAAGTGAGCAATATTGCACAGTTTTCCATCACGGCTTGTGGCAGCCTGTTAACCCGTGCACGGATGGTTGAATACTCGATTTCAGGGCAGGCGCCAAATTCCTGGCCGTCTCGATTTCATGATTATGTTGGATGTGGCACGCGCCCGAGGGGAGCATTTTTGCCACCCCCAACTTGATCGGTGGGAGTAGCCTCGATGAACATTCTGCTTTACAATCCGGATAATGAAATCACCAACAATTTCATGCCGCATCTTTGGATGTTTCTGCTGCGCTCGCTGACTCCTCCGGGCCATCAAGTCTTCCTGGTGGACGGCAACGCGCAACGCTTGAGCGCCGGCGAGTTGGCCCACTACGTAACCGAGAAACGCATCGGGCTGGTCGGAATCGGCGCCATGACGCGCATGATTCGCAAAGCGTACGTCATGGCCGATGCGGTGCGCGCCGTAGGAGTGCCGGTGGTGTTCGGTGGGCCGCATGTGACCGAGGTGCCCGACGAGCCGCTGGGGCGCGACGGGGGGCCGCGCCATGCTGACGCGGTGGCTCTCGGCGAAGCCGACCACACCTGGCCGCGAATTGTAGCCGATGCGGAACGTGGGGAGTTGCAGGAGATTTATGCCCCTGTCGACGAAGCAGGCAAAGAGGTGAAGCCTTCTCTCTCGGACTATCCGGAGATTCCGTGGGATCAGATGGATTTGGACCAGTTTAACCTGGTGGGGCATTTTCCCAAATGGGCGCGCCGGTTGCTTTCACTGGCGGGCATGACGTGGCAGAGCTTCCACATGGTGCCGATTGAATCCGGCCGTGGCTGCCCGTACGGTTGTGAGTTCTGCACGGTCACGGGTTTCTTCGGAGACTCCATCCGCTTTCGTTCCAACGCCAGCGTGGTGGACGAGCTGCTGAAACTCAAGCAACTGGAAAAGCGCGAGAAGGGGAAAATCGCCGTCTTCTTCATCGACGACAACTTCGCCATCAATCCCCGCCGCACCAAGTCGCTGCTGCGTGAAATCATCGCGCGTGATGCCCAGGTGCCCTGGGTGGCGCAAATCAGCATGAACCTGCTGCGCGACGAGGAGCTTGTTTCGCTCATCGCCGAGAGTGGCGGCAAATGGATCTTCATGGGGCTCGAGTCCATAGACCCCGAGAACCTGAAGAGCGTACGCAAGGGATTCAACAAGCCGGAAGAGTACAAGGCGATTCTGGAACGCCTCGAGCGTTACGGTCTTTACGCGATCACTTCCTTCATCTTCGGTATGGACAGCGATTCCCCCGGAGTAGCGCAGCGCACTCTCGATGTCATTCGCACCTGGCCGCCGGGGCTCCCGGTTTTCGGACTGCTGACGCCTTACCCGTCAACGCCCCTTTACGACCGGCTCCAGGCTGCCGGCCGCCTGACCCGGCCCAAGCACTGGTTAGAGTTCAAGCCCTTTACGATGGATTTCTCGCCCCTGGGGATCTCTCCGGAACAAGCGGAGGAAGAAATCAGGCGAGCATGGTATGCCTCCTATAAGGCTTCAACGAACAGCGCTGCAATCGACCGGTTAGACCCGGGAGCTCTCGCGGATCGGATCATTCATTTGCTGGGCCGCCTGGCGTTCCGCGGGATTTACTTCCCGCAAATGAGGAGGAGAGAATGGACGCGGGTACTTTTTGAAAATCGTCATTCCATCCTTCAGGTGATTTGGGAGGCGTTAAGATTCAAGTATCAGCCCCGGTCCACGGAGCCGCTCTCGATTGAAATGCCGGAACGCGCCGAGCCCTCGGCTTGATTGGATCAGCCTAAAACGGCCTGAATAACCCATCTTTCAGTTTCAACGCACTTTTAAGACACTTCCCACCAACTGGCGAATAGAGACTCCGCCTGGAAAGTCGTGTATAGTTTTCGAAATGGCTTCTTGGGGCATGGGAGGCGTAACTTCATGGTTAAATCGATCGCTGTTATCGTTGGCAGCTACCTGCTGTCGATCATTCTTGTCATGGGAACAGACCCGTTGCTCTCCCGCATTTTTCCGGGGGATTTCGTCAGGGGGCGTATTCCCGCGAACGTGGCGCTCCTGGCGAGCACCGGGCTGTTCGTGATCATCTCGATCCTATGCGCGTGGGTCTGCGCCCGCTTCGCTCCCGGCCGCGCCGGCCTGCACGTGCTCTGGTTCTTTGTTATTGGGGAAGTGATGGGAATCGCCGCGACAGTTCCGAACTGGAGCAAGGGCTGGCCGCATTGGTACTGGCTGTCCTGGCTGCTCACCTGGCCGGTGAGTTGCTGGCTGGGTCTGATGTTGTCCGGGCGCCGGGGTTTCCAGCCGTCTGCGCAATCGGCCGGCGCAGCAGGATGATCCGCGAAGAAGTTAAGACTGCGAGGAGAGTTGGAAGATCGGGTTGTTTTTTCAGTGATCGTGCCGTACCGGAATGAAGCATCGTACATCGGGGCTTGCTGCGAGGCGCTCGAGCGGCAGTCCCTCGGACGCGATCGCTACGAACTGTGGTTCGTGGACAACCGCTCGACCGATGGAACAGGCGAACTGATTGGTTCCGCGCCCGGCGTCACGGTGATTCGGGAGGAAAAGCCGGGACCGTATGCGGCGCGCAACGCTGCCATCCGCATGGCCAGAGGCCAGTTCATCGCCTTCACGGATGCCGACTGCGCCCCGGCGCCGGACTGGCTGGAGCAGGCGCAGCAGGCCATGCACGCCACGGGTGCAGCCATCGCGATGGGGCGACGGATTTGTCCCAGCGGCAGCGCGCTGGGTGTTCATCTGCTCCAGGATTACGAGAATGCCAAGCTGGATCACGCCCTGACGCGGCTGCCGTCGCGATTCGCCTTTGGTTGGTGCAGCAATATGATTATCCGGGCCAACGTCCTCCGCCGGGTGGGCTTGTTTGACGAGTGGGAGCGCGCGGCCGACACCGCTTACCTGCAACGCGTGATCCGGCACGACCCTGCCGATCGCATTATCTTCTGGCCTGCGATGTGCGTGACCCACCTGGAGATTCGCACCACCGGCCAGGCGCTGCGCAGGATGTTTGTGTATGGCGCCAGCAACACGCGCCCGGCGCGGCAGAACGGCTATTCCCCGCTCAGGATGGGCCAACGCTGGGCGCTTTGGCGGCTCTGCGCTCAAAACCCGCGCTACCGTGCCGGGGATCGTTTCCTGCTCTTCTGCCTGCTGGCCGCCGGGGGTCTGCTTTATAAGCTGGGTGAAGTGAAAGGACAATTGTCCTGGCGAACAACTTCCTGATGGGTGCGCTGCGTCTCGCGAGCAAGGTCGTCAACCAGCATCTCAATTCTACGGACGGACCAGCCGTGGCTTTTCTTTGCGGCCTTTGCGTGCTTGGCGCCTTGGCGTGAAACCGCATGTTTTGATTCTCCCGCCCCTTCCGCTGCCCTAGGCTAATCTAGGCCGCTCCGGAGACGGCTGCGAAGAGCCGCCGCGCCCGGGCTGGGTTCCTTCAATATCGCAGCCAGGGCGAGAGATCACGGTTGATGATTTGTTGCAGCTCCAGGATGTCCGGTTTGAATTCGGAGACAAGCTGCGCCCGTACCTCAGGCCGAAATTCCGGTTTGGGAGCCCAGAGGAGCTTGGAAAGCCTGTGGAACAGACTCGACCGCATCTTCAAGGGCACAGTTTCCTGGATCATGCGCTTCGCCGGTCCGGCGTAACGCAGCAGGCGGCGAAGGATGAACGTGCGGGGGATTCCGACCGTCACATTATCGCGCTCGGAGGTATCAAGCGAGTGGTTCTCATCGACCCCTAGGAACGAGCAGATCCTTTTCAGGAACCCCTGGCAGTCGGCTACCATGTCGTCGTACACCAGGATGAGCATCTGCTCGCGCGGGAAGAGCGCCAGGTAACGTTGGAGCTGCCGGACATAGTATCCTTGGTTACGGTAGTGAAAGCTGGACCACCAGCCTTTCGCGATCCGCTTCTCCTCTGCGTCCAGAGCCGCGGCGAAGTCCGCTAGCGGCTCGTATCCATCCCTGCGGTTGTGGCAAAAATGGGAGTAGGCCCGCTCCGCGGGGTCGCGGAGAATGGCAATCAGTTTGGCGTTCGGAATCAGCTTTCGAATCGCGCCCGGCGAGCATTCTTGGTAAAGGTACAGGGGACTCATTTCTCCCGCCACCCGCTCCTTGGTCCTTGCCGCAAACAGTCGGCGGTAGTCCTCGATTCTCCAGACTCCCCGAACGTTCCGGCGCGGCCCTCCAAAAACCGGGCCGGTTTCGGGAAAAGCAAAATACCTGGGCTCCTTGATCGGACTCAGGTAAATCTGAGGATGGGTTTTGAGATACCGGTAGAGAGAAGTTGTGCCGGCCTTGGCCGCTCCGATCACCAGAAAATCAGGCAATTGTGATGCCGTCTTGCTCATTCGCAGTCCGGTTGCAAGTTTCGTCTGAAGCCATTCCCGGCACCCGGCGATGTATTCGCGCATTCACGCCGGCGCAATTCGACCGAAGGGCCTCTAAGAATACTCAACACGCAGCCATCACCCAATGGAAATCCTCCACCAGCATGATTTGGCCAAGCGACAGTTTGGCGCCTGCGCTTCGAGAAATTGGTCGCCCGTGCCCGATATAAGTGAACTAACTGTACTGCGATGCCGTGGGACGCAGATATTATTTAACTAATAATCACGTTATGAAACTCGGTTGTATTGATGTTCTTAATTTCATAGTTTTTATCAGGAGCATAATCATAACAATAATGTGAGTAGCCATACTTCGTTAACACCGCAACTAATTCATCTTTATCTGTTTTTGAGGCACACATGGCAGAGGGGTTAATCTCCATGAAAAGAGTTGGTTTTCGTACACTCATCATATTCTGTGCCCCTTTTAAAAATGCAAGCTCGGAACCTTCGATATCGAGCTTCACAAAAACGTGTCCCGGGAAGCCGTGCCAATTGATTGCATCGTCAAATCGTTTTATGGGGACCTTTAGTTTGGTATGCTTTTCAATGCCGGAATGCCCTGAATAGATACCTGCTGTCCCTGAATAACTGCGAGGGATAAGAAAATCGATAGTTCCATTGTGATCACCTACAGCAATCTGATGTACCTGAAATCTGCACGATTTTTTATACGCAAGTGACTTCGTTATATTACGCGCCAGCAGTGGTTGCGGTTCGATGGCCACGATCAATCCGAATGTACCAACTAAAGTACTTGCGATCAATGAAAAAGCTCCCTGATTCGCGCCGAGATCGACAAAGGTACCTCCTCCACTGATAAAACGAGACAATATTCTGTATATATCCCCATTAACCACTTCTTTGCCCACGGCCAAAAACCGCGGATCTTCGAGGTCGAAAAACCCATCCAGAACAGGAAACTCGAGCAAAGTGCTGACTTGTGATGCCACCACTCTTTGTAATGGCCTCAAGATGTTAAAAAGCAGCTTGGCCAAAGGTATCTGCTCCCGCCCCAACCGTATCCACAGTGCACAATAATGAGAAAACAGACGATATAAAAGTGGGAATTGTCTTCTGTAACAGGGGTCAGTTATCCATTTCAGTGTAGCTTTTTTGAAGAGCCAATCGCTTTGGGTACTACCCCCAATCCAACAATAAAAGGTTTTGAGTTTCGCTTTTAAATGCGGATCGACCTTAAACGAAATAGGCATTATTACTTACCCTCATTGGAGTTGACCACGGCCGTCAACCGCCCCGGCTACCTGATTGGAATATTATTTGTCGCGACCTCAGCGCTCAAGAAATCAATGAAACCACGCCATTTGAGGGTGTTGTTTCGTCCGTCGTAACGCTCAATGGGTGCTGGTTCGAGCCCCATCTTGGCATCGAGCTCATCGACGGCACGTTGCAGAGCGGCCATGGCACGGTCGATTCCTGTGTTCGCCACGATGTACTCGCGAGGTGAGAACTTTGCACCGTCCTTGACTGCAAGAATCGCTTTCGCGACGGCGTCCGCGCGGCGAGCAACCACGATCCCTGTCGCCGGCCCTAGGTGCTTCCTCACACACCAGCACGCGTCGTCACAAATGATCATGGGAACATCGCAAGAAAGACACTCCATCTTGAAACGGTTGATCGCTTCGAACTTGGATAGCAACAGTCCCACTCGGGAGGCATTAATCCATGCCGCCATTGAGCTCTTGGTTTTGTCCGACCCTTCATTGTTCATACAGTCAGCGGCAGGTAAGTCGATGGGAAGACCCTCAGTCCCGATCGTTTCCACGATATGTTTTTTATAGGCGATTGCCCCGCGATCGCTGCTGTTAGCGATGTGTCCGAACATAAGGCCCCGAACTGCTGCGCCCTGGCGCTTGAGAATCCTGAAGGCATCGACCATCAGCTGATGCTGTTTGAACCTTTCCCAGCGGGCGATCATGATAGCGTCGTAGGTCTTGGGTCAACCATCCGGCGCAAACGCTGCCGTATCGACGAAATCAGCGTTCCCAAAAGGCAACGGCGTAGGAAGGCGAGTTTTGTCGGGCCAAGCAATCCAACCTCGCGCTGCCTGCAAAAAGCCGGCTAGCTTATTCCAACGCCGTTGGGCCGGTACATCATCAACGAGCTGAATGTCGGCAGCGCGAGAAACCGTGAAGCCATTCCAGCCCCTCCGCTGCACGATCCAAAAGAAGTCAGAGAGGTTAGGAATGCGGCCTTTGACTATATTCGGGAAATTGCAAACAACCACGCCTTTTCTTGGGACAGGAGCACTCCTCGAAGGACTGCGCAGAATGACGCCGGAAACTCTCCGTGCCCGGGGCCATACTGGGACAGTCCTTTCGAACAGCCGCGTGAACATTAGACCTCATTTCTCCCGCCACCGGTTCCGTGGTTCTCGCTTGGAACAGTCGGCGTTAGTCTTGGATCTTCCAGACCACCGGAACGCTCCGGTCCGGCCCGCCAAGAACCGGGGGAGCGACGGGAAAGGCAAAGTGACTAGGCTCCTTTATTGGGCTCAGGTAAACCTCGGGATGGGATTTGAGATGCCGGTAGAGAGAAGTCGTGCCGCTCTTGCGCGCGCCCAGGACCAGAAAATCAGGCAATGGCGATGCTGTCTGCATCCTTCACAGTCTGCCTGCAAGCGTCGTCTGAAGTCAATCCCGCCGCCCGGCGCTCTAACCGAGCGCTCACGCCTCCGGCAATCGCCCAGGGGCGCCGTATATACTAATCTGCTTGGGCGGATCTACCAACGGAAACTCTCTACCAGCATGATTCTTCTGGTCGGTTGGTCCGCCTGGGCGAAGAGAAGATTCACCACAGAGCGCGCCGAGACCACAGAGATACCAGGTGCCTTGTCTCCGTGAACTCTGTGCTAAAATCCCTCTGCCGTTTCGGAAAAACCGGCCATGCACACGCCCGAAGGCCTGACGATTGAGCGCGCGGAAGAGAGTGAGTTCGACTGGTGCGCGCGCCTGATGGCGGGGAGCGAGCCCTGGATCACCTTGCGCCGCGGTCTGGACGGCTGTCACGCGGCGTTGCGCCGCCCCGGCAGCGAACTGTTTGTGGCCCGCCGGGGCGGCGGCCCCGCCGGGTTCATCTTGATTCACCCTTACGGCTGCGCGGGCTCTCCTTATATCGCCAGCGTCGCAGTGGCGGAGGGCGCGCGGGGGCGAGGCATTGGAACTCAACTGGTCGCCTTCGCGGAACGGCAAATGACGGGGCGGCGCTTTATTTTTCTTTGCGTTTCTTCGTTTAACCGACGCGCGCAGGAGCTTTACCGCCGCCTCGGCTACTGGCGCGTGGGCGAGATGCCGGACTACGTCGTCGAAGGCCACTCCGAAATCCTGCTATGCAAAAGGCTTCCCTGAATCACTCCCCCGCCGCCCCCGGCCCGGGGTAGGTATCCGCAAGTGCGGCGGGGGGCCGGCTGGTGTTCCTGCTCGCCCTGGCCGCCTCAGTAGGCTATATGTGTCGGGTGGACATCGCCGTGGTGGCCCCGCGCCTGATGGCGGAGCTGAACCTTTCTCAACTCGCAATGGGCAAGGTCTTCAGCGCTTTCCTGCTGGGCTACACCCTGTTCCAGGTGCCGTCCGGCTGGCCGGGCGTCCACGCGGCGCCTGTTCGGAGGCTTGGCGCTCGGCTGGGCGGCGATCACCTGCGCGCACGGCGCAGTGGGCAAGGCCTGGTTCGGCCTTTCCATCGGCGCCGTGCCGGCGGTGCCCAGGTGTTCGCCGGGCACTTGGCGAGACAAATAGTCCCACCGCACCGGTCCACCGGCCAAGGCCCAATTCGCGACGGCATGGGCTCGTAGTATAGGCTTTCTCGGCGTTAGGAGCCGAAATAAGGCCCTCTCGGGGCTTGGGTAGGGGGTAAGTACCCCTTTGTTGAGGATGCCCCATTTTTAGCGGCTTTCGTGCAGGCCCTCTGGAAATTTGCCCTTTCCTGGGCCGCTGAGGCACCTAGCCGAGTTTTCTGACAATTTGACCGCTACGATATCGGGCGTTGCGCCGCCCGGGTTCAGAGTCTGTGGCGCGGGCATTCCTTCGCTGAGGACAGGCTTTGCCCGCGAGCCCTGCGGGGGGGGCCAGACGCCCCTCGCGACAGCGGGCGAGACGCCCGCACCACATCTCCACACTACTTGTAAACTAGAGTCCCTCGGGAATCTTCTTCACCGCGATGGCTTCGCCTGCGTAGAGCGTAGGCGCGCCGAGAGCGAAGGCGTCTTTGTTATAGGCCGCCACGTCGTTTTGAATGAGCTTGTTGAACTCGGCCAGGTGCTGCTCCAATTCCTTGGTCAGTTCCGCTTTCTGATCCAGAGCCAACTGATTGGGAGGCTCGCCGTAGCCGATGCTGCCGAAGCCCCCCAGGCCGGAGAGCTTACTGTTGAACGCGGCCAGATAGTGAAGATCGTCTTCCGAGCCGGGCTGGAGCTCGGAATTATAGACGGAATCCTTGAGGGCGCGGAGCTTGCGGCCAAGCTGGAACGACTTGCCCATGAGCGGCTGGAACTTCTTCTTCAAATCGTTGTCGTCGCTCGAGCGCACCATGCCTTGGAAGGCGGTGAGCGTCTTCTGCATGGCGTCTACGCGGTTGAGCATGGTGTTGAGCGCCGTCGCCGCGTTGCGCGCCTCGAGCGAGAAGCGCAGCGAGGCGCGGAAATTCTCCGGATCGATCTTGAGGTTGGGATCGGGCCGCACGCTGACATCGGCTTCCGCCTTGTGTTCGCCCACGGTGATAACCAGGTGATACTACCTGCG
>CAWJHY010000027.1:0-86120 GCA_963842495.1 uncultured Acidobacteriota bacterium | reverse complement strand
CATGCCGTTTCTGGCGCGAGTCACGCCCACAGTCCTCGTGCCGATACCAGTGTTCCTGACAGCGCGTCGCGCGCCTTCCCGCCCACGCAGGAAAGAATGAGAGGCGCGGCTGCCGGCCCACAGATTCAGGTTCCACACGCGGCAAGACTATTTACCCCTGGTCCTACACCCGCCGTCTTTGGGCAGCCACAAGGGCCGCCCCGGCAACAGCCCGAGCGGGCGAATTCCTGGCAGTTCGCCGCAGTCGCGCTGTATCTGTTCGTGGCCGCGGTTTTGCTGGGGCAGCTCGCAGTGGGGTTTTATTTAGGCCCGGCGGCTAAGGCTCCTCAGCGGCCCGATTCGAGACGGACGAGGGCTGCGATTCCTGTTCGAACAGGCGCGGCGCTGGGGGATCGAACGGCGCCTGGGCTCGCCGAATCCCCAGCCGTTGCCGTACCCGTGACGTTGGGCTGGCGGCGTCCTCTGATTCTCCTTCCGCTCGCGTGGCGCGGCTGGCGGGAAGAAAGCCCAGGCGGTACTCGCCCATGAGCTGTCGCACGTGGTGAGGAAGGATACGTGGACGCTGGCCCTGGCGGCCCTATATCGCAGTATCTTCTGGTACAACCCGCTGGCGTGGTGGCTGGAGCGGCATCTCGCGGTGCTCGCGGAGCAGGCGAGCGACGATGCTGCTCTGCGTGCGGGCGCAGATCGCGATTTTTCGCGGAGGTCCTGCTCGATTTCTTTCAGGATTTAGAAGCGCGGTACGACGCGTTCGATGGGAGGGTGTGGCCATGACCCACGGAAAACAAGCGCACGAGAGGGTGGATAGAATTCTGGATTCGAGCCAGCGGCTTTCGGCAGGCCTGAGAAAACCCGGATGGGCGCTGATTGCTCTGCTGGCCGCGCCTGGAATCTATGTGCTGGCGGGAGCGCGGCCTGTCGTCGCACAAAAACACCAGGCGGCAACAGGTCATCTCGTGGTAGCCATGACCAACGTCGTGGCGCGAGGCGATTCGCAAGCTCCACCAGCAGATCCTCAATCGCCTTCCGCGCCGGTGGCTCCGGCCTCACCCAAGCCCGCTCCGGCCGCCGCACCGACTCCAAAACCGCCGCGCCTCCTGCGCTGACAGATGGCCAATGGAGATATGGGGTTTCGGGCGAGGACGCATTTCACGTACGGCCGGGAGTTCTCTCGAAGCGAGACGATAGTCCTCCGATATGGATCATATCCGGGCGGTGCGCCGCGCGAGCAGCGGGGATATCATTTGGTTCCGCCTCAACGGAAAAGCCTACGTCATTCGTGACGCGGCAACGGTCAAACGCGCCCAGGAGCTCTATGAGCCGGAGTGGCTGGTCGAGCAGACTCAGAAAACTTGGACGCCAAACAGGAAAAGTTCATCGTCCGCAGGAGGAGCTGCATAAACTGCTCGATCAAGTTCGCGTGGACGTCCCGAGACTTGACGGCGCAACTGGCCAACCTCCAAGCTGAACTCGACCTGCTCCATAAGCATGGAGCCACGCTCGATCAGTTGAATGAACTACAAAGTAATTTGAAGGGCTTGCAAGGGACACTGAGCGAACTCCAAGGCGAAGCGGGCGGGAAGATCGAGGGAGCCATCGGCGGCGACCAAGGCGCGCTGGGCGCGAGGATGACGGAGATCGGTGATCAGCAGCGGGAACTGGCTGAGAAGCTGACGAACTTGGAGAAAAACAACGCGCGCAAAATGAAGGAGTTGCTCGACGACGCCCTCGCCAAGGGCCTTGCACAGCCGGAATAAGACCTTTCGATAAGACAACGCGACGAGTTCTAACCTGAAGCCCAATTTAGCGCCTGTCCGGAGCTCGTATAGCGCGGACCCCCTCGGGTCGCGATCCTCTGCCATACTTGGACGCCGTTCTGAATGGCGATAGCGGCAATGAGGCAGTCGGTCGAAGAGCGAATTGTGTAGCCCTTCGCCCGTCCCAGGCGATAAATCTCCGCCGCCGAGAGGAACAGGGCGATTGGTACCGGATCGCTCAGTACCGGCAGCGCAAGTAAACTCTCGCGCAACGCCTGACTGGCAGGGTCGTCACGTAGACCTTGCAACACCTCCCGGAGAATGGGTCCGCAGGTGACGAAATCGAGCAAGTCCGCTTCTGTGAGCTTCGATCCGAGCGTCCCATTCAGCAATTCGATCCACACTGAGGTGTCAACCAGCATCATGAGCGGCTCCGCGGCCGTCTACCGACGGGACGGCGCTCAGTGGCGCGATCCTCACGCATCTGCCCCAAGTCGCCTTGCCAAAGCCCTCGACCAAAGAACTGAGGTAAACTCTGTATCTTCCGCATGCGAAGAACCTCAGCCATCGCAAGGTTGACAGCGGCAGAGTGAGTCTTTACCCCGAGCACGCGGGTTACTTCATCCAGCAAAACCGGGTCCAACAGAAGGTTTTTACGTTTCACTCGCATAGTGTACACCCAAGCTGATCTGCTAAAATACCCTTGCTTCATGACGGAACAGGAATTCATCCTTGTCACGGCCGGCATCCTAATAGAGGGCGGCCGGGTGCTGATCTGCCAGCGCCATCATTCCGACCCTTACGGAATGCAATGGGAGTTTCCGGGAGGCAAGGTTAATGCGGGCGAAGAGTTGAAAGCCTCTCTTCGCCGCGAGTTGGCAGAGGAGCTTACCATCCAGGCGGAGATCGACGAAGAGGTTTTTCGCCTGCATCACCAGTATCCGGATCGAGCCGTGGACGTGGTATTCTTTGCGGTGCGCAAATTCCGCGGGACGATCACGGAATCAGGTGTTCGAGGCGATCGCGTGGGTGGACCGTTCCCGGCTGAGTCAGTTCAACTTTCTCGAGGCGGACCGCGAACTGGTGCGCCGGCTCTCACATGACGAAATCGCTTTGTAGGTTGCGAGCAAAACCGGTCTCTTCTGCATTCTGCATTCTGCTTTCTGCCTTCGGTTTTTTGCTTCCCGGCGCTTTATGGGCCCAGCTTGAAACGGTCGAAGGCAGCCAACCGCCACAGTTCACGTGGGTGAGCGGCGGGCGTGTTGAGGGGCACCTGGCCCTGCACTATTCTCCCGCCGGAGCTTTTTCTCCCGACAGCTCAACGCTAGCTGTCGTCAGTGAAGAGAAGATAGTTCTGCTCGGGGTCAATGACGGCAGCATTCGAAAGGTCCTGAAGATCCATGTGCCCAGTCTAGCCGAACTGAACATTCAATCCGCAAATTTCCTGGCCATGAACCAACTGTTCTTGTTGTTCACAGGGATCGTCTCAACCAAAGGTAAAGGGGCGGGTGGGTCAACGCCACTTCTCGGGTTGCAGTGGGACACGATTGAAGACCGCTCGGCCAGCACCATGGAGTCGATTGGTCGCGGCGGGGGATTCGGGCCCATCCTATACTTCCCGCACCTGGAAAACCTGGTGCTCTACAAAGCTGGAACTTTTCAGTTTTGGGATCCGCGTACGCACCGTGGCGGCCAGCTCACCATCCCCGACCTGACGCAAACGCCTAACGTGTATGCCTTTTCTCCCGACGGACATTGGGCGCTCTTGGCGCAGATCGCCATGAGCACGACCCCGGATCCCGCAGTTGTGGAGGCCAAAGAGCACCGGTTTGTGGATAGCCTGCGTGGACACGGGGGGACCGTACTGAGCATTGCTTTTTCGCGCGACGGCACCAAGGTGGTTACAGCCTGCGAAGATGGCAAGGTACGAATCTTCTCCGCCCCAGCCTGGACCCTGCTTCGCACGCTCACCGGACACAACGGGCCGGTCCACTGGGCGGAGTTCTCTCCGGACGGCAAATGGGTGGCTTCCGTTGGCGAGGATAAGACCGCCCGCGTGTGGTCAGTCGAAGACGGCAAGTTGCAGCAGACACTCCAAGAGGGCCGCGATCCTCTCCTCACCGTAAGTTTTGCTCCTGACAGTGAAGCTTTTGCAGCATCCTCGGAGAAAGCGGTGTGGTTGTGGAGACGGCAGTAGGCGCGCAGGCGTCTCGCCCGCGCCACGTCGATTAACAACGGATGACATACGCAATCGGCAAATTATGCTAAGATTCTAGTTCTCAGCGAGGGTGGGGTAGTAGGTCTCGCGCAGGCGTTAGCACACATATGGCAAAAGTTGGAATGGTCAGCCTCGGTTGTCCGAAGAACCTTGTGGACAGCGAGGTGATGCTTGGAATGTTGGCCCGGCAAGGATACGAGTTGACTCCGCGCGCGGAGGAAGCCGAAGTCATCATCGTCAACACTTGCGCATTCATCGCGCCTGCCCAGCGTGAATCCATTGACACCATCCTGGAAATGGCGGAATACAAGAAATCCGGGGCGGCTAAGAAGCTGGTCGTGGCCGGTTGCCTGGTGGAACGATACCGCGAGGAGATTCTGAAAGAGATCCCGGAAGTTGACTTTGTCATAGGGACCAACGAACTGGAGCGGGTTTTAGAAGCTTGCGGGCAGGGGAGCGCGGAACGGGGCTTCGAGGAGATCGCGGAGCCTTACCTTTATCATGACCTCACTCCTCGCCTGCTCGCCACGCCTTCCTATTCTGCTTATCTGAAAATCGCTGAGGGGTGTGACCATCCGTGTTCCTTTTGTGTAATTCCGCAGATGCGCGGCAAGTTCCGCTCCCGGCGGTTTGCCTCGGTAGTGCGGGAGGCGGAAAACCTCGCGCGCCAAGGTGTTGCGGAGTTGACCATCGTAGGCCAGGACACCACGAGTTACGGCGAGGATCTGGGCCTCCGCGACGGCTTGGCGTCTCTTTTGCGTGAGCTTGCAAAGATTCCCGGCCTCGTCTGGGTACGATTCCTATATTGTTACCCCAACCGCTTGACGGACGCGTTGATTGAGGCCGTGGCGGAAACCCCCAAGCTGGTGAAATACTTTGACATTCCGCTTCAGCACTCGAGCGCGCCGGTGCTGAAGTTGATGCGGCGCGGCTCGAGCGGCGAACACTTTTTAAGGTTGTTGGAGAAGATTCGCGCCGCTCTGCCGGCCGTCACACTGCGGACTTCCTTTATCGTCGGCTTCCCTGGCGAAACGGAAGAGGATTTCGACCGCCTGCTGGACTTCGTCGGGGCGGCGCAGTTTGACCATCTGGGTGTATTCCTGTACTCCGACGAGGAGACAAGCTTGAGCTATGCGCTGCCGGGCAAGGTTTCGGCAGCGGTGGCCCGCCATCGAAGGCAAAAGTTGATGGCCTTGCAGCGCAGGATATCGAGGCGCAAGCTGCGCGAGAAAGTCGGAAGCTCCTTTCCAGTTCTTGTGGAAGGCCGCTCGCAGGAGACGGAACTGCTTTTTCAGGGCAGGCTGGAATCACAAGCTCCTGGGATTGACGGCCTGGTCTTGATCAATGATTTCGAGGGGGCAGTGCCGGCGCCGGGGGAATTCCGCTGGGCCACGATTACAGGCGCGGGTGACTACGATCTGGTAGCGCGCTTGCACGCGCGGAGCTTTGCAGAGCGTGCGGTTGCGAACTCGACACTTTTAGCCGGGAGCCGCTTGGTTCAGATTCAAGCGGCGGCAATGCGCGCAGTCTAGGGGCGGCCTTCGTGGCCATCGCTGAAAGCGATAAAGAGGGCCGGCCTTTGAGTAACGTTCCTGGCCATGCGATGTCCCATTTGCCATCAAGAGGTTTCCTGGGCGGGCAATCCGTTTCGGCCCTTTTGCAGTGAGCGTTGCAGACTGATCGACCTCGACCATTGGCTATCGGAGCGCTATCGGGTCCCGACGCCCGTGGAGAGCGAGACCCAAGGTAGCGCTGCCGAAGGCAACAAGCAGGACGATAAGAGGGGGAATGGCTAAGGAAGATCGCAGTCTCAGCGTCTGGATTGCAACCGGTTTGGGTGCGGGCTATTTTCCAGTGGCGCCGGGGACCGCAGGATCGGTAGTAGGTTTGGCGCTGGTGATGGCCCTGCGGCAGACTTCGCTCGGCTCTGCCGGACTGGGAGTATCGCTGGCGGCCATGGCGGCCGTGGTCTTCGCCGTAGGGGTTTGGTCGGCAGGGAAAGCGGAGAAGGCTTTTGGACGTGTTGATCCCGGGCAGGTCGTGATTGACGAGGTTCTGGGGCAGATTATTACTTTTATCGCCACGCCCAGGATTTCGAGGGTTGGATTGATTGCCGGTTTCATCCTGTTTCGAATCTTCGACATTGTAAAACCTTTCCCGGCGCGGCGGGCCGAGCGATTTCCGGGCGGCTGGGGTATCATGTTAGATGATTTCGTAGCGGGCCTCTACAGCCTGATAGCGTTGGTGATTTTGGGACGTATGATCAAATGAGCTTGTGGAAAAAATCTGACAAACCTGAATCTCCCGCTCCTAAGAAAGGATCTGCTGCGGATAAACCCTTGATCGAAAGCGTCACTCCGCGAGCGGCCATTCCCGGCGGCGATATCTGCATTTCAGGTCGGGGTCTAAGTCACAATGGACACGGCAGGCCTCAGGTGCGCTTTGGCAATCAGGCCGGGAACCTGCTGCTCAGCTCTTCGAGGCGACTCGTGGTGCGCGTTCCCGAAGGCGCGTCCAGCGGAACCGTAACTGTGGACACCGGCGTTGACGTGAGCGCCCCGGCCTCAGTGGCGCTGGGAATTACCATCGCCGAAAACCTCCACCCTGTGGCGAATCCTGCGATCGACGCCGCCGGGAACATTTTCTCCACTTTCAGCGGCAGCCGTGGGCAGAAAGTTCCGGTTTCGGTGTTCAAGATTGACCGCCAACTCGCTGTAAGACCCTTCCTGCACGACTTGTTGAATCCCACCGGATTGGCTTTCGATCGCGCCGGTTCTTTGTATGTGTCGAGCCGCATGGAGGGGACAGTCTATAAAGTGAGTCCGGACGCCCATCGTGAGATCTACGCCGAAGGCATGGGAGTTGCTACCGGGATTGCGTTTGATAACGATGAAAACTTATACGTGGGCGATCGAACCGGGACGGTTTTCAAGATCAATCGTGACCGCCAGATTTTCGTCTTTGCGACTATCGAGCCCAGCATTGCCGCATATCATCTGGCTTTTGGGCCCGATCAAAACCTTTACCTTACGGGGCCCACCATTTCCAGCTTCGATCACGTGTTCCGCATTTCTCCCAGCGGCGAAGTGACTTCATTCTATCGGGGATTGGGGCGGCCGCAAGGAATGGCGTTTGACAGCGAGGGCAGCCTTTACGTGGCGGCATCCTTGGCTGGGGAGCGGGGGATTGTGCGCATTACGCCGGACGGTCGGGTGGAACGCGCGGTTTCGGGTTATGGCATCGTGGGCATCGCCTTTACTCAGCATCAGTCAATGGTTGTCGCTACCAACAGTTCGCTAATTGAACTGCCGGTCGGCATCAAGGGCAAGCCGCTACTGCCGTGACGAGTGACAAGTGACAAGTGAAGAGCTTCCGCTTTGATTTTGACTTCTCACTTCGATCTTCTGACTACTGCTTTCTAATTTCTGCTTTCTGACTTTCCAAATGGACGCTGAAATCATTGCCGTTGGCTCGGAACTCCTAACTCCCTTCTACCTTGATACGAATTCTCTGTTTCTTACCGACCGTCTGAACGCTCTGGGAATAGAGGTACGCTTCAAGACCATTGTCGGTGATCGGGCAGGAGATCTGAGCGCTGTCCTGAAGGAGGGGCTCAGCCGCTCTGGACTGATCATTCTCACGGGCGGCCTGGGTCCTACCGAAGACGATCTCACGCGGCAGGCGGTAGCAGAGGTTCTAGGCCGAAGCTTGCAGGAAGATCCTGAGGTCCGAAAGAAGATTCAGGAACGCCTTGCCCGCTTTGGACGGCCCATGGCGGAAAACAACCTGCGGCAGGCGCTGCTTCCCGAGGGAGCAGAATGGCTCGAAAACAAGCATGGGACCGCGCCTGGCATCTGGATTGAGCACGAGCACGTCCTGGTCGTGCTTCTGCCGGGGCCGCCGGGGGAACTGGAGGCGATGTTCGAGGCCTTTTGTATGCCTCGGCTCGCCCAGGTTTCGCAGGGGCAACGGATCAGAACTCGCGTTTACAAGGTGGTGGGCCTGCCCGAATCAGAGGTCGATAAACGCGCAGCAGCGGTTTACAAGGCCTATACCAATCCCTCCACGACAATTTTGGCCAAACCGGGAGCTATCGAAATCCATCTTCGCGCCCAGGCCCCAAACGAGCAACAGGCGGACGTGTTGTTAGCAGAGTTGGGCGATCAGATCGAACTTGCTTTGGGGGAATACATCTTTTCGGCGCGAGGCGAGTCGTTGGAAGAAGTTGTAGGAATGTACCTGGTCATGCGCCAGAAGACCTTGGCCGTGGCGGAAAGTTGTAGCGGCGGCCTGCTCGCCGAGCGACTGACGGAGAAACCTGGAGCTTCGGACTTCTTCCTGGGCGGCGCGATTTGCTATAGCAACCTGTTGAAGACCAGGCTGGCGGGGGTGCCGGGGCCGCTGATCGAGGAGCATGGCGCCGTTTCACGGCCTGTGGCGCAAGCCATGGCAGAAGGCATTCGCGCGCGGACCGGCGCCTCCATCGGAGTGAGTATCACTGGAATTGCGGGCCCCACCGGCGGCTCGGAGAAGAAACCGGTGGGGTTGGTCTTTATTGCTCTCGCGGACGAACGCGGGACCCAGGTTCGGGAGTTTCGCTTCCCCGGCAGCCGTGAGAGGGTGCGCCTGTGGTCTACGCAAATGGCGCTCGAGATGATTCGCAGGAGAATAAGGGACTAAGCTCCGCCTGTGGTATGGGGCAGGTCGCACCCGTGGTTTGATCAAGCATGCGGCCGAACCCGTGCGGCGCGTGTCCTTCGCCTTTGGTCAAGGGCACAGACGCCCTGTGCCACATACCGCCTTCCACCTGCCACATACGATATGCGCGCTTTTATCGCAATCGACCTGCCGGAAAGCCTGCGGGCGGCACTGCGTCGTACGCAGGCTGGGTTCCGTTCTGTCTCACCCGAGGCCCGATGGACCCAACCTGAGGGCATCCATCTGACGCTCAAGTTTCTGGGTGAGGTTCCCGACCAAAAGGTGCGCGAAGTGTCGGAATGTTTGAAGAAACTGGGCCCCTTAGAACCCTTCGCCGTTCGGGTCAAGGGCTTTGGTTTCTTTCCCGATAGCCGGCGCGCGCGGGTGTTCTGGGTTGGGATTGAAGAGTCGGCAAGCCTCACCCGTCTCGCCGAACAGGTCGAAAAAGCCATGGAAACCATCGGCTTTGCCCGCGAGCAGCGCGCATTCCACCCTCACCTCACGCTGGCGCGCTTCAAGGCGCCTCAAGCTCAGCCCGCGCTTCAGGCGGCTATTTCTCAACCCGCTGAGCAGGACTTGGGAAGTTTTGACGTCTCGGAGTTTTTCCTGTTTGAGAGTAAACTCTCCCCACATGGCGCCGAATATCGAAAGGCAGAAAGATTCCCATAAATGATTGGCCCGCTTACGACCCTCATGGCGTACTTACTCGGTTCAATTCCCTTCGGCTATCTCATTGTTCGCTGGCAGCGTGGCATTGATGTTCGTTCCACCGGCAGCGGCTCTATCGGCGCGACCAACGTCATGCGGAACTTGGGTGTGGTAGGGTTCGTCGCCACCTTTCTCCTGGACGGCGGGAAAGGGCTTCTGGCTGTTGTCCTTGCCTCCCAAATGACGGGGCATGATCCCACCGTGGTGGCGGCAGCAGCGTTCGCGGCGGTGCTGGGCCACTGTTTTCCCTTTTGGCTTCGGTTTCGTGGCGGCAAGGGCGTGGCGACCGGAGTGGGCGTTTTCATCGCGATCGCGCCGTGGCAGGTTGTGCTCGTCCTGGTCATCTTCGGGGTTGTCGTGGCCATCTGGCGTTACATCTCGCTGGGGTCGGTCGTGGCTACCGCGGCCTTTCCCGTTCTGGTCCAGCTTATGAAACATCCGCCCCTGCAAGTGGTTTTGGGCGCCGCAGGAGCGGCTCTCATCATCATTGGGCGCCATCATGCCAACATCGCCCGGCTGCTTAAAGGGACGGAGAATAAGTTGGGGCAGAAGAAAGCAGAAAGCAGAACGCAGAATGCAGAAGGCAGTACGCAGTGAACCGATGTCCGCTGTCTGTGTTAATTCGTCGGTTTTCTGGTGGTTCTGCCTGCTGACAACTGAGAGCTGAAAGCTGAGAGCTAGCGACTGAGAACTGATAACTGGCGACTGAGAACTCTTATGAAGCGAATTGCAGTCATCGGGGCAGGGAATTGGGGCACCGCGCTGGCGGCGACGCTCGCCAAGTCCGGGCACGCGGTCTCGTTATGGGCTTACGAGCCGGAGATTGTCGAGAGCATTCGCCAGCGGCGCGAAAATTCGATCTTCATGCCCGGGGTGAGTCTTCCGGCGGGTATTGCAGCGACCAACGATTTGGGCGAAGCGCTGGACGGGGCCGAGATCGTCGTGACGGCCATGCCCTCGCATGTCTGTCGCAGCTTGTACGGGCGAATGCTGACTCATCTGCGGCCGGAGATGATCTTGGTGAGCGCCACCAAGGGCATTGATACGGACGGCGCCATGCGCATGACTGAAGTCATCGCAGCGATGGTCGGAATACGGTTTGTTCCTCGACTTTGCGCGCTCTCGGGTCCGAGCTTTGCGCGAGAAGTCGTAAGAGGCGATCCTACCGCGCTCGTCATCGCTTCGCGAGACCGCGCCGCGGCTCAGTTAGTGCAGAAAGAGTTTTCTTCCAGGACCTTGAGGCTCTACACCTCGACGGATATCGTTGGTGTGGAAATCGGCGGGGCTGTTAAGAACATCATCGCCATCGCGGCGGGCGTCATTACAGGCCTGGGACTAGGTCACAATCCCACCGCGGCCCTCATTACACGCGGCCTCGCGGAGATCTCGCGACTCGCCCACGCGTGCGGCGCGAAGCGCGAAACTCTCGGCGGCCTGGCGGGCCTGGGAGACCTCGTTCTGACTTGCACGGGTGACCTCAGCCGTAACCGGACAGTGGGAGCCGAATTAGGCCGGGGGCGCAAGCTTGCGGAGATTATTGGCTCCATGCGGATGGTGGCGGAGGGCGTCAAGACCACCTATGCGACCGTGACCTTGGCGGAGCGGAATCAGGTTGAGATGCCGATCACCACCCAGGTCCATCGCATCCTCGAGGGGCGAGTTTCGCCGCGCGAAGCCATCCGTGAACTTATGGAGCGGAAACTCAAGGATGAGTAGCCGGGCGCGGAACCGTCCGCGCCCACAAACCTCCGGCTGGTCGAAGCCCTACACTACCGCAGAATTAGCCGGCGTGCAGAAACGGTCGAAGGCATGAGTGAGATCCGCAGCGATCTCTTCCGGCAGGCGGCCTTCGATGTCGTGGCGCTCCATCATGTAGAGCAGCTTGCCGTCGCGGAGCAAGGCGACGGAAGGCGAGGAAGGCGGGTAATCGGTGAAATAGCTTCGAGCTTGCGCGGTTGCCTCCTGGTCCTGGCCGGCGAAGACGGTGGCCAACTTATCAGGTTTCAGCGAATGAGCGAGTGCGTAGGCGACGGCCGGTCTGGCGCGCCCCGCGGCGCAGCCGCAAATTGAGTTCACCACGACCAGCACGGTGCCTTTGGAGTTGCCGAGCAGGTCATCCACCTCACCCGGTGTGCGCAACTCTTGAAAGCCGATGCGCGTCAACTCCTCTCTCATGGGTTGAACAAACTCCTCGAGGTACATCATTCCACGCCTCCCGAATGAATTGAGATTCGGATTCTCGCCCTGAGCTTCCGAACGTTTGTCATTATAGCACACTCGTGCCGGTCGTCTTGTGAGGTGCTACAATAGCTGTCGTAATTTCGGGAGGAAGCCCATGTCTCTCATCAAAGCCGGCAAAGCAGCGCCGCCTTTCGGCTTGACCGCCACTGACGGCAAGACCTATTCCTTGCCGGAGGCGCTGAAGAACGGTCCGGTGCTCGCTGCTTTCTTCAAGGTTACCTGTCCCACCTGCCAGTACACGTTTCCGTTCCTGGAGAGGCTTCACCAGCAACTGCGCGCCAACGGGGTACAAATCTGGGGGATCGCACAGGACGGAGTGAAGGACAGTCAACGCTTTGCGCGGGACTACTCCGTGACTTTTCCCATCCTGATTGATGACAAACCCTATCGCCTCTCGCGGGAATACGGACTCGAATACGTGCCCACGTTGTTTCTCATTGAGCCGGACGGTGCGATCGCCATCGAGAGCGAGGGCTTCACCAAGCGAGACCTGCTCGAGATTCAGAGGTCCCTTGCTCAGGCGCTCTCTGCGCCGGTGGGAGAGCTCTTCTCGCCAAAGGAAGCCATTCCCGAATACAAGCCTGGTTGAGGGTCGAGAAGCTAGGCTTGGGTCAAGCCTTGATCGTCCGCCAAACGAGTTCCGCGAAGGTCCATTCTTGAGAAGGTAGGAGTGTTGGAGGGCGGAACGGAACTGCAGAGATCCTGCGCGCAGTTCACCCTGAGCGAAGCGAACGGGCTCAGGATGACAGGTCACGCGGTCTGACCGAGGGAACAACACACAACTGCCTACTGCCTACTGCCTCCCCATTCCCCGGGCCTTCTCGAGAATTGACGGTCGCGCGCCTTCCATGATTTCGCGCAGATCGTCGTAGCGAAGTGTGCGCTGCTCAAAGGTGCGTTTGGCAAGCGCGGTGAGGAAGCGGGATTCGAACTCCTGTAAGTAAGAGCCGTACAGATGGTAGCTGTCGGCCACGTGGCAGTATCGCCCTAATTCAACCGGCCTGCCCATAAGGTCGGACACCCGGCGTGCGATCTTCTGTTGGAGTTGCACGAGGGCGAAGATGTTCATGAAGGCTGCTTTGTACGCATCGTTGGAACGAAAGCGGACGTTCATGCAGAGTCGAGGAGTTAAGGACTTGAGAGTCGAGGAGTCCAGGGCCTCACTTTTCGACTTCTCGACTTCCCCACTCCTCGACTCTTCGACGATCCTGCACAAGATGCTCTGCATGCAGGCGGGGTCGTAGCAATCGTTGTCCTCCCACACCTTCCAGGTGACGGCCTGCGCGCGGCGTGTGTAAGGAGTGTGGGCTAGCTTCTGGCACAAGGTTTCGATCTGGTCGATCGGGGGCAGGGTTGGAACCTGGTAAGCGAAGAGGCGCTGATGGTAAGTATATTCCCAGCGAGTGTCGCCGGGGTCGCGCGTGTCTCGAACCAGGTGGTCCTTGATGCCCTCCGAGACTTCCATCACGTACTCTTGCAAGTCCTCGGGGCCGCCAGGGAAATCCTTGTGGATCATCGGCTCTTTCAGCGGCTCGTGGATGGTGATGATCATCGTCGCGTCTTTGCTGGGCGGATCGTCCGGCTTGTCGTATTGCGTCTTGATGTCGCAGCCGCACTTGTAAAGCAGCGCCATCGATTCTTCCCAGGCGCGCGCGATGCAGTCTGCTTCAACATGTAGAACCGGTATGCCGTTCATAGGACCCCTCGAGATTGTCGATTTACGATTGTCGATTGCCGATTGAGACCGTGACCTGTCATTCTGAGCGCAGCGAAGAATCCCCGCAGTTCGGGACTTTGCCAACTACAGAGATTCTTCGCTTCGCTCAGAATGACAGAGTCGGGCGCATTCGCAATGACAGAGCCGGGCGCATTCTCCTCAGATCGTCGGCTGCCTCAAGACTGTGGACTCTGACAAGCCTCCGCGAAACTCTTGTCCAGCACGGCGAGCGCCTGATCGACATCGGCCTTGGAGATATTGAGCGGCGGAGACATCCGAATCACGTTTCCGTAGAGCCCGCCCTTGCCGACCAGGAGGCCGTTGGCCCGCGCGCGCTCCATAACCAGATTTGTAGCCTCTGTTGCCGGCTCTTTGGTCTGGCGATTCTTGACGAGCTCGAGGCCTTGCATCAAGCCCATTCCGCGAACGTCGCCAATGAGAGCGTGCTTCTCCTTCAAGGCTTCGAGCCCCTGGTGGAAATGATTGCCCGCGTCTTCGGCATTGTCCATCAAGCGCTCCTCCTCAATCAGATCGATAGTGGCTTTAGCGGCCGCGCAGGTGACGGGATTGCCGCCGAAAGTCGAAATCGTCAGCCCCTTATAGGCGTCGGCGATCTCCGGGCGTGTCAGGGTTAAACCGATGGGGACTCCGTTGGCCATGCCTTTGGCGGAGGTGATGATATCCGGCTCGACTTCCCAATGCTCGATGCCCCACCATTTTTTGCCGGTGCGTCCCCAAGCCGCTTGAACTTCATCAGCGATGAAGAGGCCGCCATAATTGCGCACGATGTTGGCGACTATCTTGAAATAGCCGGGCGGCGGAACGATGAATCCGCCCAGGCCCTGAATGGTCTCCGCGATCAAGCCGGCGACCTGGCCGCTGGTCGAAGTCTTGATGACCTCTTCGATGTCCTTGGCGCAATGCAGTTCGCAACTCGGGTAAGTGAGGCCATACGGGCAGCGGTAGCAATAGGGGCCGGGAGCGTGTACGATGCCGTAAGGAATCACTCCGGCCTTGCGCCAGGTATGCAGCCCGGTAAGAGCCTTGGTCAGTTGCGAGTGGCCGCTGTAGCCGTGCCGGAGCGCCAGCACTTCATAATTTCCCGTGTACATGCGCGCCGTGGTGATGGCCACTTCATTGGCCTCGGTGCCACTGTTGGAGAAATAGCTCTTCTTCAATTTCCCCGGAGCAATCTGCGCAACCTTTTCCGCCAGCGCCACCAGGGCTTCGGTCGGAAAGAGCGTTGAGATGTGCTGGACGCGATCGATCTGCTCCTTGATCTTCGCCGTCACCTTCTGGTTCGAGTGGCCGACACTGATGGTGACAATCCCGCCCAGGAAGTCGAGATAGCCCTTCCCGTCCAGGTCCCAGACGTACTGACCCTTGGCATGGTCGATCACCAGCGGGTCCTTGAAATAAGTGGTGACGCAGTTGAAAAGGTATTCATGCTTTTTGCGGATGATTTCGTCGCGAGTCATGGGCACCTCGGAGGTGAAAGTCGACAGTCGACAGTCAACAGTTGAAAGTCACGGCTCGAGCGCTTGCATATTTGGCGTGCTGGCTATTCACGTCTTTACGGCACGAGGTAATGGAGCGGGCGCGCCGCGCAGCAAACCTTCCGTACTCAGATCCTCGTCAACGTCCGGCCAGTGAATGCCGTAACCGGCCCCGCACGTCTGCCAGTTCTTTCTCTGCTTTACAGTGGCGTGCAAGAGCCGCGGATACCATGCCAGCGGGGCACTGATGGTGCGACCGTCCATCAGGGTCACTCGCAGTTCGTCTTCGGTGAACCGCACGTCGGCTACCCGCTCGTCAGCGTTAATCGCAGAAGAAGTTGACAGTCGACAGTCCACGGTCGACAGATCCCCTTTACTTTGAAATCTCAATCCGGACCCGCTTCTACTTTACAACGCAGGGAGTAAAGCATGCGAGCAATTTCAGAAATCTCCGAAAGTGGTTGTTCAATTTCCTGTTTCCTCAAATATCCCAGATCACAGCTTAGCATGACGAGGTACTCCGTCTCCGACAAGGAACCTTCGGCAATGTTGAGGAAGCGTGCATAGTCCTGCTTGCCCAGCCGCTTGGTGCCTTCGGCGATATTCGTGGGGACCGAAACTGCCGCACGACGAAGCTGGGAGGTTAAGCCGAAGCGTTCGTCAGCGGGGAATCGCTTATTAAGCTGATAGAGATTCAAAACCAGCGCATGACTTTTCTGCCAGACCTTAAGCTCACGAAAATGTTGCATCAAGCCCCCCTAAGATGTGGGCTTTTGACTGTCAACTGTTGACTGTCAACTGTCGACTGTCAACTATTTTACGTACTTATCCAACCACCCCAACACCGTCTTATACCAAAGCTGGCTATTCTGGGGCTTCAGCACCCAATGGCCTTCGTCGGGGAAGTAAAGGAACCGGGAGGGGATGCCCCGGCGTTGAAGGGAAGTGAAGAGTTGGATGGCCTGGCCCTCCGGAACGCGGAAATCGAGAGCGCCTTGGACAATCAGCATGGGCGTCTCGATGTTTTGCACAAAATTGGAAGGCGAGGACTTCTCGTAGGACTCCCGTTTCGTCCAGGGCGGTCCCTGGTGTTCCCACTCGTCGAACCAAATCTCTTCCGTTTCGCCGTACATACTGCGCGAGTCGTAAACGCCGTCGTGCGAAACCAGGGCTTTGAAGCGCTGAGTGTGCCCGGCGATCCAGTTGATCATGTACCCGCCGAACGATGCGCCCGCCGCGCCGATGTGGTTCTTGTCAACGTAGGGCAGATTCTCCAGGTAATCGGTAGCCAGCATGATGTCCTGGTAGCACGCTCCGCCCCAATCGCCCGAAATCTGCTCGACAAACTTCTGGCCGTATCCGGTCGAGCCATGGAAATTGGTCATCATCACCACGTAGCCGTGGGAGGCAAACATCTGGGCATTCCAGCGGTAGCTCCAGGAGTCGTCCCAGGCGCTCTGCGGGCCGCCGTGGACAAGGGCGATGGCGGGATATTTAGTGTTCGAGTCGAACCCGGGCGGCTTCAGCAGCAGGCTCTGGATTTCCGCACCCAAGGCGCCCTTGGTCATCACCAGTTCGGCGTTATTCAGCTCGAGTTCGGCGAGCAAGGCATCGTTGGCGTGCGTCAGTTGGGTTGGAGCGCCTCCCGAGAGAGCAGCGCCAAAGATCTCCGTGGGCTGCGTCAGGCTGGTGCGAGTCAGCAGCAGCGACCGGCCGTCGGGAGTGACTGCCACGTCATCGTTCATTCCAGCCAGAACCTTCTCGACCTTAGGATGGCTGACGGAGGTCTTAAAGACCGGTTGGCGGGCGCTTTCCGGGGCGGTGAAATATATGGTATCGCTATCCGGGGCCCAGGCGAAGCTCGACACCCATTGGTCAAAGCTGGTGGTCAGATCCTTGATGCTTCCGGTCTGGCGATCGTAAACACGCAGCCGGAGGAGGTCCGACTCATACCCGTCGCGCGCTTGCGAGGTGTAGGCGATGTAGCGGCCGTCGGGGGAGTACTGCGGCGCAGCGTCAGACCCGGGATTATCCTTGGTGATATTCCGGGGTTCGCCGCCTTGGGTGCTGACGAGGAAGAGGTCGTCGTTGGTGGACCAGGCGACGCGCGAGCCCCCGGAGCGGTTCGAGGCAAAGCAGGCCTCGGAGCCGTCCGGCGAAATATCGTAGGCGTCAGGTGCACCCAGAAACCAAGTGGGAGAATTCACCGCGCCGGGGGTCAGGTCGATCGGCGTGCCGCCCTTGGATGAAACCGTGAACAGGTGAGTGTATTTGCCGTCGCGCCACTCGTTCCAGTGCCGGAAGAGAAGCTCGTCAATGAGCCGCGCTTTCACCTTGCTCTTTTCAGCTTCCTCCAGGCGCCGCTTGTTGCAGGCATCGTCGGCACAGTCCGGGTACACGTCCGAGGTGAACAGCAGCGCATCGCCTTTGCGCGCCCAAGTGACGCCCTCCGCTTCCGTCGAGAGGCTGGTGAGTTGGCGCGCTTCGCCGCCGTGGACGGGAATAATCCAGACCTGCGACTTGCCGCCACGGGTCGAGATGAAGGCAATGGAATCGCCGTCCGGAGACCAGCGAGGCCGCGTGTCTGACCCCTCGCCATTCGTCAGTTGCTTCGGCTCGCCGCCTCCCGCGCCGATCAGCCAGATGTGATTGACGACTTTGTTGGCCTCGAAATCAACTGCCCCTTGTACGTAGGCGACCCAGCGCCCATCGGGAGAAACTTGAGGGTCGGAAATCCTTTGCACCTTCATCATATCGTCGAAGGTTATTGGACGTTTTGCATTGGTCACAGTGCCCCCCAGGATTAGAAAGAGAGTTATAGCCCACCTCAATAATGTTTTCATAAAAGCGCCCCCGATGACCATCGCGATTTTGAATTCGTGAAGTAGATATTTATATCAGAGGCGCGCGAAAAGTGCAGCAGCGAGTCGTGGCAAGGGCGTCTCGCTGTAGGGGGGCGGCTTGCCGTCCCCCCATTTCCGCTGGCCCGACGAGGGTAGGGCAAGCCCTGCCCCCACACTTCGCCGGTTTGGAAAAAACCAACGAACGAACCGGGAACGTTATAGAAAACAAAGGAAGGCTCGAGGGGCTGGCTCGGCCCGCCCAACGGCTGTGGGGCCACCGCCTGTCCCGGTTTGTTCCCTCCACACAGAATTTCGGTCACAAAGCCCTCTCCCTGGGGGATAATGGCCCGCGAGGCCGCGTTCGCGAGGCGGGCGGGCCGGGCGATGGGCTAGATATATTTCCCATGGACATTCTTTCCCTGATCCTTCTCATCGCGGCCAGAATTTTGTCGCGCCTCTCCGTCCCGCCGCAATCGCGGCGCGGTTAACAGACGCTTTGGCTCTGGGCGAGGACGAAACCCCTCACTCCGTCAACTGACGGACTGATGACACCGCCGGAGCCTGACGCCCTCTCCCCTCGGGAGAGGGCTGTTCGTTCGTGGGGCCGCGCTCCTCGTGGGCCTGGGCGCCCACAAGAGGCGCCCCTACATCCTCGGCTGGCGCCCCTACGTCCTCGGCTGGCGCAGACCTGCTTTCCAAGGTCTGCGGCTTTGGCGTTCGGGCCGCCGCTTTCCGCAGGCTCAGCAGCAGTTTGATCTTGCGGTCGATCGCACGGTCCAGCGACTCTTCCCGCCGCAACATCATCCGCCACTCTTCGCCCGCCGGAGCCAGGCAGGCGTCGCGCTCGATCGCCGCTCTCTCTTCGTTCAATTTCTCCTCGTACTCGAACTCCTCCTCGACGCTCGCCATCTCATCCTCGAGCAGCAGGACCAGTTCGTTGTACCGCAGTTCATCCGCCGGTTCGGTTGCGGCGTAGGGGCAGCCCGTATGGCCGCCCTCTCCGTCAGCCTCGGCGCCCACAAGGGATGCGTCTACATCATCCTCATCGTCAGCCTGGGCAGCCGCAACGCGCGCCGCTACATCACCTTCTCCGTCGGCCTGGGCACGCACAAGGGGCGCACCTACGTCGCCCTCCATAAGAGGCGCCACTGTGCCAGCCTCGGCGAAGAGCCACAGCAGTTGGCCGAGGCGCGCCGCCCGCCAGCCTCCCTTCTTCCCGTAAAAGCCTTGGAGCGCGGCGGCCTGCCAGGCCAGGAAGGAGCGGGCGTGCACCTGCACGCGAATCACGCCCAGAAAGGAAAGCAGCAAGCGCAGGCGCGCGGCGGGGTCGGCGGGCGCCTGCATCGAGATGTTGATGGCCTGGCCGACCTCGAAGCTGGCGCCTTCGATTTCCCTCCGGCGGCGGTGTTGCGCGTCCTCCACCTCGAGCAAGGCGCGGCGCATCAGGCCGGTCTGGGAGCGCTCCAGGCGGTCGCGCCGCCAGTAGAGCCGGGCCAGGTCGTCGACCTGCTTGTCCAAGAAGGCGTCGCCGGGGCCGAAGGAATCTTGAAGCTCCTGCTTCAGGGCTTCGAACCGGGCCGGATCTTCGCCCAGGGCGCGCATCACTTCGTAATGATTTTCGGGATCAGAACGCTCGCCGTGCTGGAGGGCGTTCATTTTGGAATTCTCTTTACCGGCCGCGGTGCACGGGCCGTGGGAGCGCCGGCCGTTCGAGCGGGCGGCGTCGAGCAACTGAGAGGAAAGCTGAGGCGAATTGCGGATAGACATAAGCCCTCCTAGGGCAGAGGATTAGATAGCCGGGGGAAGCAACCTCCCCCCGGAAAGGTGTGGGGTACTTATAGGCTATCAGTACAGGACAGTTTTGTCAAGCAAATAATATAGGCCTGTCAAAGCTCTTTAGAAATGTCCCCTCCCTTACCTCGTTAGAAATGTCCCCTTTTTGTTCTTTGCTGTGCTTTCTCTTTTTTTGCTCGCCGATGGGCTTGCCCGGAGCGAAGCCCTGCGGAGCCCGAAGGGCGGAGCGCTTAGGGCGCAGCGGAGGGCAAGCCCATCGGCGAGCGCGGCGCCTTGGGCCCTGCCGTCCGGCGCCACTGTGCCCCTCCCGAGCAGACCGGCCGACGCCAGGGATGGTCGGCGGCCGGCACCCACTTCTCCGGGGGCGCGGGCGGGACTAGTCCACCTTTCTGCTGGCCTAGTTCTCGAAGCTCCTGACTCGAACTTCGGCTCCTCGCCGGGATCTCCTCCCACCCCACCCTTCGGCCCCCGTACTCAATCGTCAGCTCACCCTTCCGACTTTCATAAACCTTCACTCGACACTTCGCGGGGGCATGCTGATGCTTCCTCGGCAGAAGCTGCAAAAAACGGTTGTCGTAGCGCACCACCCAATCCGAACTGATCGTCCGTACCGTCTCCAACCGGAAGGCCTGGTCCAACTCCCGCCCGCTCGGTTTACCACCATGATAATCCTCCGGGCGGGAGGGAGCTCGCGCAAAGCGCCGGTTGTGTTCCGGCAGATACTCCCGCTCCAGATACGCGTTGGCCTCGGCCTGGGTGGCGATCTCGAGGCGGCGGAGTTTCTTTACCAAACGGTCTTGATGCGTTCCGTGCATTCGCTCCACGCGCCCTTTCGCCTGCGGTGAACTGGCCCCTATCAACTGGATCCCTAACCGCTCGCACATGCGCCCAAACTGCGTGATCGGCTCCTCCCCTCGCAACTGCTCCCTGGGCGTGGCGCGGCGCTGGTAGAGATTCTTCCAGTCCACATACAGAGCCCTCGGCACCCCATAGTGCTCGATCCAAGCCCGCAACGCGTCGGCCGCCGCCCACAGCGTCTCTTCCTTCCCCAACTGCGCCCAGGTAACGTTCGTGGCGTCGTCCACCAGATCCATCAGGCAGCCTCTCGGACCACGCTCTTCCAACCAGGCGTGGAAGCTTCCGTCCATCTGCACCAACTCCCCAAAGTGCTCCTTGCGCTCCCTCCGCCGCCGATGCCGCCACCCCCGCCGCTCCCGCGTCCACAATCCTGCCGCCAGCATCCAGCGCCGCAACGTCTCCGCATCGACTTGCAGCCCGTCTTCCGAGACCAGATGCTCAGCCGCCAAGGTGGGACCAAAACGCTCGCCCACTTCGCCACTATACTTGTTCCGGACCCGCTCCAACACCTCCCGTCGAAGACTCGCAGCGTAGGCTCGATTAGAATGCCGCCCGGCACTCCCATGCTTCATCCCCGCCGCCCCCTCTTGCCGGTACCGCTTCCACAGACGCTTGGCTTGGCGATAGCTCAGCCCTAACAACGCTGCCGCATCCTTCACTCTCAACGCGCCACTCTTCACGCGCGCCAAGACCTCAACCTTCCTCAACTCCTCCTTGCTCATCTCGATTCGCCCCACTCTGACCTCCTTTCCGGAGGTCACATTAGGGGACATTTCTAAAGAGGACAAAAGGGGACATTATCATGGAGGTACAACAGCAAATAATATAGGCCAGAGTAGCACTAGTACCCTGGCTGGGGTTGTGGTGCGGGCGTCCCGCCCGCTGTCGCACATGGGCAGAGCCCGTCCTCAGCACTGCGAAGGAATGCCCCGCGCCACGGCGGGCGGGACGCCCGCACCACAGGAGGGGGGTATGGTATTTGCAGGGGCAGGTCTCGGCGGGCTTGCTTGGACTGGAAGCATAAGTTTGGATAGAATAGATGCGGCAAACAGCAATGAGTTCATCGGGAGGGCGCATGCAGAAGGGGAGTTGCGACATCGGACTGATCGGTTTGGCCGTGATGGGCCAGAATCTTGTTTTAAACATGAACGACCACGGTTACAAAGTGGCGGTTTTCAATCGCACCGTCTCCAAGGTGGATGATTTCATCAATAACGAGGCCAAGGGGACGCAGGTGGCAGGAACGCACTCGCTGGAGGAACTGGCGCAGGCGCTTAAACGGCCGCGGCGCGTCATGCTGATGGTCAAGGCGGGCGAGACGGTGGACCGCATGATCGATAGCCTACTGCCGCAGCTCGAGCCGGGCGACATCCTCATCGACGGCGGGAACTCCCATTGGCCGGACACCAGCCGCCGCACCAAATACCTGGCCGAGAAAGGCCTGCTTTACATCGGCACCGGCGTCTCCGGCGGCGAAGAAGGCGCCCGCCACGGCCCCTCCATCATGCCGGGCGGCAACCCCAAAGCCTGGCCCTATGTGAAAGAGATTTTTCAGGCTATTGCCGCCAAGGTTGAGGATGGGTCACCGTGCTGCGAATGGGTGGGCGAAGACGGTGCGGGCCATTATGTGAAGATGGTGCACAACGGCATCGAGTACGGCGACATGCAACTGATCTGCGAGGCTTATCAGTTGATGAAAGACGTGCTGGGCCTCACGGCCGAGGAATTGCACCCGGTGTTTGAGGAATGGAACAAAGGCGAGCTGGACAGTTACCTGATTGACATCACGAGCCAGATCTTCAGCAAGAAGGATGACGACGGGGCAGCGCTCGTGGACAAGATCCTCGACACCGCCGGGCAGAAAGGCACGGGCAAGTGGACATGCCTGAGCGCTCTCGACCTCGGCATGCCGGTGACGCTGATTGGCGAAGCGGTGTTCTCCCGCTGCCTTTCCGCGATAAAAGCAGAACGTGTTGCGGCCTCGGCGGTCCTGCCGGGACCCAAAGGTGCAGCGGCGCCGGAGCGCCACGAGGCGATCGAAGACATCCGGCGAGCGCTCTACTGCTCCAAGATTATCTCCTATGCCCAAGGGTATATGCTGCTGCGCGAGGCAGCCAAAGAGCAAGGTTGGAACCTCAACTTTGGCGGCATCGCTCTGATGTGGCGCGGCGGGTGCATTATCCGCAGCCGTTTCCTGGGCAAGATCAAAGCGGCCTTTGACAAAAATCCCCAGCTCAGCAACTTGCTGCTGGATGACTTCTTCAGCAAGCTGTTGATCGACTACCAGGCGTCCTGGCGGCGCGCCGTCGCACAGGCGGTTCAGTTCGGAGTGCCGACCCCGGCGTTCAGCACGGCGTTGGCTTTTTACGACGGTTATCGCACGGCGCGCCTACCGGCCAACCTGCTGCAAGCCCAGCGTGATTTCTTCGGCGCCCACACTTACGAGCGCGTGGACAAGCCGCGCGGGGAGTTCTTCCACACCAATTGGACGGGGCACGGGGGCAGGGTGGCGTCGAGTACGTATAATGTCTAGTGGTGTTGCGTAACGAACGTCCGTTCATGAGGTCAGCCCGCGAAGCGGGCGTAAGCGAGTAGCCCACGGCATAAGCCGTGGGTTCGAGAAGTACTCCCTTACCCCCTTCCCCCTCTCCCGCTGGGCGGGAGAGGGGGAAAAAGGGGGGAGAGGGGCTCTCTTCTCCCCAGGGCTCACGCCCTGGGCTATTCTCTTTCGCCCCTTCAGGGCTGGGGTGCGTGGCCTAAACTAGTCCACGAATATGGGTTACAACACGGAGAATCAACGATGAAATACGGCCTTAATATTCGCCAGGAGGGGGCTCTGGATCTGTTGTCGCTGGGCGCCCTGGTTCACCGCCTGGATCCGGGAATGATTCCCTTTCGCAAGGCTACGGAGTGCAAAATCCACGTGAGCGGCGGCGAGTTTAATTGCGCCGCAAACCTTTCCGATTGCTTTGGCCTGCAGACGGGCATCGCCACCGCCATGGTGGATTACCCGATCGGCGATCTGATCGCGGAACGCGTGCGGGCCATGGGCGTGAAGCCCTTTTACAAGCGCTTCAAGCATAACGGCGTCAACGGCCCCAATATGGCCACGGTCTACAGCGATCGCGGCCACGGGGTGCGCGGTCCGGTGGTCTTCTACAACCGGGCCAACGAAGCCGCCGCCATGCTCAAGCCGGGCGATTTTGATTGGCAGAGCATCTTCGCGAGCGGCGTGCGCTGGTTCCACAGCGGCGGCATCTTCGCGGCACTGTCGGCCACCACCGGCGAGTTGATCGTCGAGGGCATGAAGGCCGCCAAGGCTGCCGGGGCCGTAACTTCGTTCGATTTGAATTACCGCGCCAAGTTGTGGAACATCTGGGGCGGGCACGAGCGCGCGCTGTCGGTGATCGGGCGCATCGTCGAGCACGCCGAGGTATTGGTGGGCAACGAAGAGGACCTGCAAATGGGTCTGGACATCCCCGGGCCCGAAGTGGCCGCGAAGTCCAAGCTCGACCCCAGCGCCTTTTTCGCCATGATCGAGAAAGTCGTGGCGAAATTTCCGCAGGTCAAAGTTGTGGCGACCACGCTGCGCGAGGTTCACTCCACTGTCCGGCACGGTTGGAGCGCCGTGGCCTGGATTGATGGCAAGACCTACATGGCTCCGACCGTCGAACTTGATGTGCTCGATCGGGTGGGAGGCGGGGATGGTTACGCCTCGGGTTTCTTCTACGGCCTGCTTACCGGTGAAGAGCCGTTGGAGGCAGTAAGACTGGGCTGGGCTCACGGAGCGCTGCTGACCACTTTTCCGGGCGATACCACCATGGCAACGCTCGAGCAGGTGCGAGCCCTGGCAAAAGGTGGCTCGGCACGCATTCAGCGCTGACGGCGTAGGGGGACGGCTTGCCGTCCCCGGAGGTTTGCTAGGCCGACGAGGGTAGGGCAAGCCCTACCCCTACAGCACCTGAGCCTTAACATAAAGCCCTATAATCACCCTTGGCCTTGATACCAACCCGGCGATCCCGGCATCTAAATTAGATTGCAGGGCAAGGATGCAGGCGCAAATGTGAATTCTGCTCGGTCCGGGTTGGACTCAAGTCTATCTACACTTAGGAGGACTAATCCCTTGGACGGTCATGCTTCAACAGGCACGCAAAAACAACCTCTCGATCAGGACGAACTTGACCAGCTTTGCATCAACACCATTCGCTTTCTGGCCGTGGATGCCGTTCAGAAAGCCAACTCGGGCCATCCCGGCCTGCCGATGGGCGCCGCGCCCATGGCGTACGTGCTCTGGACGCGTTTTATGCGTTACGACCCACTCAAACCGCACTGGCCGAACCGGGACCGCTTTGTGCTCTCGGCCGGGCACGGCTCGATGCTTCTGTACAGCCTCCTTCACTTAACCGGCTATAACCTTCCGCTTGCGGAGTTGCAGCAATTCCGCCAATGGGGAAGTAGGACGCCTGGCCATCCCGAGTATGGTCTTGTCGACGGTATTGAAACCACAACCGGCCCATTGGGACAAGGCTTCGGCAACGGCGTGGGCATGGCCATCGCGGAGAAATACCTTGCGGCGCATTTCAATCGCCCCGGGCATGAAATCAGCAATTATAAAATCTACGCCATCACCAGCGATGGTGATTTGATGGAGGGTGTGGCGTCCGAGGCGGCGTCACTGGCCGCGCATCTTGGGCTCAACAACCTCATCTATTTTTACGATGACAATCACATCTCGATTGAAGGCTCAACGCACCTGGCGTTCACGGAAGACCGCGGCGCGCGCTTCGAAGCTTACGGCTGGTTCGTGCAAAGGTTACCCGACGGCAACGATCTGGAGGCAATTGATGCGGCGATTCGAGCCGCCCAGGCCGAAACGGAAAGGCCGTCCATCATCATGATCCGGACGCATATCGGTTATGGCAGCCCGAACAAGCAAGACACGGCCGAAGCGCATGGCTCGGCGTTGGGCGAGGAAGAAGTGAAGCTGACCAAGGAGAACCTGGGATGGCCGCAAGAACCGAAATTCTACATTCCCGAGGAAGCGCTCGCCCACTTCCGCAAAGCGATCGAGCGCGGCGAGAAAGCCGAAGCCGATTGGCAGAAGCAACTGGACGACTACCGCAAGGCGGAACCCGCTTTGGCGGCAGAGTTCGATCGGTTCGTAAAGCGGGAACTGCCGGAAGGCTGGACGGCAAAACTTCCGACCTTCAAGTCGACCGAAAAGCCCATGGCCACTCGACAGGCCTCGGGGAAGGTCCTGAACGCGATCTCGTTCAGCTTGCCCACGCTCCTGGGCGGATCGGCGGACCTTGCACCTTCAACCGATACTTTAATTAAGGGTGAGAAGGATTTCAGCAGGGGAAATTACGGGTCGCGGAATTTCCATTTCGGGGTGCGCGAGCACGGCATGGGGGCAATCCTGAACGGGATGGCTCTAACGGGGCTGATCCCCTACGGCGCGACTTTCTTCGTGTTTTCGGATTACCTGCGGCCCAGCTTGCGCCTGGCGGCGCTGATGAAGGCTCACCCGATTTTCGTCTTTACTCATGACAGCATTTTCCTTGGCGAGGACGGTCCGACGCACCAGCCCATCGAGCACCTCGCGGCGCTGCGGGCCATTCCTGAACTCAGCTTGATCCGGCCGGCGGACGCGAATGAGACCGTGGTCGCATGGCGTGTGGCGCTTGAGCATCGCGACGGGCCGGTGGCGCTTTGCCTGACTCGCCAGGTTTTGCCCATCATCGACCGAGGCAAGTATGCAGCCGCGGAAGGCTTGGCCCGAGGCGCCTATGTGCTGGCGGATGCGCCGGGAAAACCGGTGGAGCTGATTTTGATCGCCTCGGGCTCGGAGGTTGCGCCGGCCCTCGAGGCGTTCGAGAAATTGTCCGCCGAGGGGATCGGAGTGCGATTAGTGAGCCTGCCTTCGTGGGATCTGTTCGCCAAACAATCCCGATCCTATCGCGACGAGGTTCTGCCGCCGGAAGTGACAGCGCGCCTGGCGGTTGAGGCCGCCGCTCCCTTCGGTTGGGAACGGTACGTCGGAACAAAAGGGGAAGTGATCGGAATGAACCGCTTCGGGGCCTCGGCTCCCTACAAAGCGCTGGCGGAACATTTCGGATTTAACGCGGCGAATATCGTAGAACATGCGCGCAGGTTGCTTGGGGCGAAGGGCTAAGGCACATTTCTCATTACGATTGGGGAAGATCGGAAGGACGGGGCTTCGGCCCCGCCCTTCCCGAGGCGCGGGGTCGAATCATGGCTGAAACCACCACGTTGAGCAATCCTTTGCGGGAAGGGATCAGAATCCACAGTACGCCCGAGCCGTGCGCCATGGTGATTTTTGGTGCTTCCGGCGACTTGACGAAGCGAAAGCTGATTCCCGCTCTTTTCTACCTGTCGCGCGAGCGCATGCTGCCCGCGGGGTTTTCGGTCATTGGCTGCGCCCGGACGCCGGCCACGGATGATGGTTTTCGGGAGGATATGGGCCTCGCGGTAAAGCAATACTTGAAGCTTCCCTCGGATAGCGGTGAATTCCTGGAGAGTTTTAGCAAAGGGATCTATTACATCGCGGACAATTTCAGTGACGCCGCCGCCTATTCCAAATTGAAGGCCCTGCTGGATCAACTGGACCACGAACGGGGCACATCCGGAAATCGTCTCTTCTACCTTGCCACACCGCCCAGCTTTTTCCCGGTGATCGTGAAGCACCTGGGGGCGGCTGGACTAGCCAGGCCGAAGCCGGAGTCCTGGACTCGAATCATTATCGAGAAGCCATTCGGGCGGGACCTCGCGAGCGCCCGAGAATTGAACCGAGTGGTGACGGAGGTTTTCAGCGAAGAGCAGGTCTACCGCATCGATCATTATCTGGGGAAAGAGACTGTTCAGAATCTCCTGGTCTTTCGGTATGCCAACGGGATTTTCGAGCCGTTCTGGAACCGCCGCTACATCAATCATGTGCAGCTTTCCGTGGCGGAAGACCTGGGAGTTGAAAACCGCGGTTCCTACTACGAGGAAGCGGGACTGATGCGCGACATGATTCAAAACCACGTCACGCAACTCCTTAGTCTGGTGACGATGGAACCTCCGGCGACCTTCGATGCTACTTCCGTGCGCGATGAGAAAGCCAAAGTACTGCGGGCGATCAGGCCTTTTACGGCGGAGCAGATCGACAAGTTCACGGTGCGGGCCCAGTACGGGGAGGGCTGGGTATGTGGAAAGAAGGTTCCGGCCTACCGAGCCGAGCCGAAGGTCTCACCCACCTCGACGACGGAGACGTATGCGGCCCTCAAGCTTTACATCGACAATTGGCGCTGGGCGGATGTTCCTTTCTACTTGAGGTCCGGCAAGCGGCTGGCGAAACGTGTTTCGGAGATTTCTATCCAGTTCCGCCGCGTGCCTCATCTGCTTTTCAAGGGCGCGGGGTCGGACGGCATCGAGCCCAACGTTCTCTCGGTGAACGTTCAGCCCAACGAGGGAATCTCGCTGAAATTCTGCGCCAAGCTGCCTGGCGCCACCATGCAGATCCGGCCAGTGCAGATGATGTTTCGCTACGGCGAGTCGTTTGGCGCCCCGCCGCCCACGGCCTATGAGACACTGCTGCTGGATTGCATGTTGGGGGACGCCACGCTGTTCAATCGCAGCGACGCGGTGGATCTCTCCTGGGAGTTGGTGGACCCGATCCTGGCTCGGTGGAGAGAACTGGGACCGAAGGGACTCGCCACCTACGCGGCCGGTTCTTGGGGGCCGGCCGAGGCCGACGCCTTGATCGAGCGGGACGGACGCCAGTGGCAGAGAGTGTGAGGAAGGCGGAAGGCAATTGCTGATGTGGTGCGGGCGAGACGCCCGCACCACGATTTTCAGGGCAGAAAGCCTGGAGTCTAGATGGCAGGAATAATCGAACCTGTTGGCTTGGGCGAGCCGCGGCCGGTCGATGTTTCGAACTTAGAAGCCGAACTCTCGGCTCTGTGGCGCACGGCGGCGGAGGATCCCTCTGCCGAGGGTGCGGTGACGCGTGCCTGCACACTCACCTTGCTCATTTGTGTTGAAAGCGACGAGGCGGCGTACGAAGTGACCAACCTGGTGGCGGAGGTGACTCGCCAGAACCCCTGCCGCGCGATCATCATGATGCTGGAACCGGCAGCCGGCTCGAGCGGGCTTGAGGCGTGGGTCTCGGCGCATTGCCATCTTCCGGTGGCGGGCGAGAAGCAGGTGTGCAGCGAGCAGATCACTATTCGGGCCCGGGGCGAGGCAGAGCAAGGACTCCCCAGCGTGGTTCTGCCATTGACAGTTTCCGGCTTGCCGATCTTCCTGTGGTGGCGGGCCAACAGTTTCTCACCGCCTGCCTATTTCGACGACATTCTGCGTGTCACACAGCACGTGATCGTGGACTCCGCCAGATTTTCACCTGGCACGACGCATTTGCAGGAGCTCGCCGCGTGGCTTCACAAAGTCGCCGGAAAGATCCAGTTGACGGACCTGAATTGGAACCGCATCACGCCCTGGCGGCAGCTCATCGCACAATGTTTCGACTCGCCGGAAAGGCGACCTTACCTGGACCGCCTCACCCGAGTACGTATCGAGTACGAGCAGGACTCCGCGCGTTTGGTGACACAGCGCGCGCAGGGCTTGTTGCTGTCGGGATGGCTGGCCAGCCGGCTGGGATGGCAGTTTCTGAAGTCGGAGCGGCAGGAGGCCTCCCAGCCGCGCGCTTTCTATTTCAAGTCAGCCAACGGCATGGTAACAGTTGAGCGGAACCTGAAAAGGGTCGATAACGCCTGTGGCGTGTGTTTTACCATTGAGTTGATGGCTGAGGGGGCGTCATCCGCCAGATTCTCGTTTTCGCGAGGGCCGGACGGGAAGGTTGTGAAAACCTTGGCGGAGGCGCCCGGGTTGCGGCCCATAGGACGCTCGGTGCGTCTGGAGGTCCTGGATGAGGCCGAGATATTGAATGAGGAACTGAAGTTAGGAGTGCGCGACCGGCTCTACGAAGAGGTTTTGAGCGTGGTGGCGCGAATGATTGGGTCTTGAGGTGGGAATGGTTAAGCACAACGTAAGGGTTTTTTCGACGCTCGAGAACTTGAGCTGGGCGGCGGCGTGCGCTTTTGAAGACTTGGCACGCCTCAAATTCGTCGCGGACAAAACCTTCTGCGCCGCGCTTTCCGGTGGCTTGACGCCCCGCCTGCTCTATCAGATTCTGGCGGGACGGGCGCTCCTGGGACGGATCGAATGGAAGAACGTGCAGTTGTTTCAAGTGGACGAACGCTGCGTGCCTCCTGACCACCCGGACAGCAATTACCGGATGATCCGTGAAGCCCTCCTGGATAGCGGCGAGATACCGCCGGCAAACTTTCATCGTATGCAGGCCGAGGAAGCGGACCTGGAGAAAGCGGCGCGCGATTATGCCGCCGAACTGGCGCGGGTTCTCGAACCGCAAGACGGCCTCCGGCCGCGTCTGGATATCGTATTTCTCGGTATGGGCCCGGACGGGCATACCGCTTCGCTTTTTCCGGGGACGGCGGCGCTCGAGGAGCAAAGCCTTTGGGTTTGCCCGAACCGCGTTGAGCGGCTGGGGATGAGCCGCCTGACCATGACCCTTCCGTTGCTCAACGCCTCCGCCCATGTTATTTTCCTAGTAGCCGGAGCTGACAAGGCGGAAACGCTGCGCAGGGTTTTGGAAGGACCGCCGGGAGAATTGCCGGCACAGCGAATTCAGCCGGTGGACGGGAGTGTGAGCTGGTTCCTGGATGAGGCGGCGGCGAGGAAACTTAGCCCTGCCACGAAAGGCGAGTCGTGATCCACATAGCGCCCTCCATACTTTCTGCGGATTTCACTCGTTTGGGTGAGCAGGTTCGGGAGGTTGAAGCGGCGGGCGTTGACCGGTTCCAGATCGACGTCATGGACGGCCGCTTCGTTCCCAATATCACCTTCGGCGCGCTGGCTTTTGAAAGCTTGCGCCCCTTGACGCGCTTGGCCATCGAGGCCCACCTGATGGTCGCACCGCCGGAAGACTTCATCGAGCGATTCGCCGAAGCCGGCGCCGATACCATCATCGTCCATCAAGAGGCCACGCCTCATCTTCACCGCGCCATCCAGCACATCCACCACTTGGGCAAGAAGGCCGGCGTGGCCATCAATCCCTCAACTCCGGCGAGCACACTTTCCGAAGTCCTGGGAAGTCTGCAACTGGTCCTCGTCATGACCGTCAATCCGGGATTTGGCGGCCAGGAGTTTATTTACGAGACGCTGCACAAAATCCGCCAGGTCCGCAGCGCCATCCGGGAACGAGGCCTGGATTGCGAAGTCGAAGTTGACGGCGGCATCAATCACGAGACCGCACCGCGGGTGGTCGAGGCCGGCGCCAATGTGCTGGTGGCCGGGTCGTCAGTTTATGGCGCGAAGGAAGGCGTTGCGGCCGCTATCCAGAGTCTTCTGGCAAGCTGCGCAGGTGCAGTGACGAGTGGCGAGTGAGGAGGAAGACCGCCGCTTCGTCTGGCGTTGCTCGTTACTCGTCGCTGAACTGGGTATAGGCGCCGTCTTCAAGGTGGGTAACATTTTGGATTGCGTGAGCGCTGGCGATCCGCTGGTTTGACAGGATTGTGAGGGGGCTTTACACTGGAATGAACGTGTGACTTGGGAACCTTGAAGGTCTGACGAGAAATTCGATGACGATCGAAATCAAAGCCGAGGATGCAGAAATCATTGACCAGGCCATTCAAGCTGGTTTAATCGAGCATGCAAGGGAAGTTGTGGATGTGGGCCTGGAAACGCTGCGAAGCCGCCTGGAATCCTGTCGGGGTTCAAGCGAATCGTCGCGTGGCGAGGCCATCCGCCGGATGCGAGAATTTGGAGAAAACTACCGGCTCGACCTTGCCGAACCCATTACACGCAAACTGATGCATGAGGGGCACCGCTTCTGATGGACCCCTTTGTCCTTGATGCCTCGGTGGCAATTTCTTGGTGTTTCCCCGGCGACCCCACGGAGGACACGGCTTACACCCGCCGCATCCTGTCGATCTTCGCAGTGCGCGACGCCGTGGTGCCGGAGAACTGGCCCTTCGAAATCGCCAACACACTTTTCGTGTCGTTCACTAAGCGCAAGAGAATCACCGAACCGCAGATCAAGGAATACCTGGAGCGTCTAACGGCGCTTCCCATTCGTGTTGAACCCGGCGATTTATGGGCTAATGTCCGCTTGGAGTCGCGGTCGCGAAGGTGGAATCTGTCCGCCTACGACGCCGCGTACCTCGAGCTGGCGCTACGCAAACATGTTCCTCTCGCAACCACCGACGATGACCTCATAAAAGTAGCTCAAGCTGAAGGTATAGAGCTGCTGTCGTAGTTGTCCTAGGCACAAGCAGACCAGGAATCCGGCGAGGAGGAGATTGTGGCCAGAAGGAAGAACGGGAAGTTGGAGCGGCGGGAATTCTTGAAGAAAGTAGCGGCGGGCGGCGCATTGGCCGGCGGCGCTCGAGCGATGGCCGGGCAGGAGCAGCCTGCTTCCACGCAGAAGGCGGCGCCCAAACTCCCCTCCTTGGCTAAGGAGGGGCAGGGGGTGGTGCGAAGCCGCATCGCCTTTCCGCGCACCTTCAGCGGGCCCAATCTGAAGATGATCGCTTTCCCGTTGGGTGGAATCGGCACCGGCACAATTTCGCTGGGTGGCCGGGGTCAATTGCGCGATTGGGAGATCTTCAACAGGCCGGACAAGGGCAACACGCCGGACTACTGTTTTCCGGCCATCTGGGCGCAGGCGGAAGGGATAAATCCAGTAGCTCGTGTCCTGGAAGCGCGTATCCAGCCGCCCTATGAAGGGCCGAGCGGGCTGGGGTCCGAGAACGTGCCGGGCCTGCCGCGCCTTGCTTCCGCGCGCTTCGTGGGCGCGTACCCGTTTGCGCGCCTCGAATTCGAGGATACGGCGCTGCCCATCCTGGTTAGTTTGGAAGCGTTCAACCCGCTCGTGCCTCTGGACGCTGAAGCGTCCGGACTGCCCATGGCTGTGCTGAGGTACAAACTGAAGAACCCTGCCAAAACGGCAGTGAAGGTGGGCATCGCCTTCAGCCTTGAGAACCCCGTGGGAAGGGAAGGGAGGCAAGCCAGTTTTCGGCGTGCTGGAGGAGTGGCCGGTTTGTTCATGGAGAACCCCTTCTTGCCGGCGACCGATCCGTTGAAAGGCTCGATGTTCCTGGGTGTGCTGGGCGCGCCCGAAGCCGGGCGTTTCTTACCTGCGCGGTTGGAAGCGCACGCAATGGTGGGACGGGCCGCTAACCTTTTGGGACGACTTCACGGATGACGGCGCGCTGACGAGTGACTCGCCCGCGATCAGTCCGGTAGGTTCGATTGCGGTTACGCAGCCGGTGCCTGGAGGCGGCGAAGCTGCCGTGACCTTCCTGCTGGCCTGGCATTTCCCCAACCGTACTCCGGAGCGCTGCGGCTGGCCGCCTCCCGAGGAAGAGCTGAAAACAGCGGCGGTAGGGAACTACTATTGTCAGCAGTTCGCGGACGCCTGGGCGGTGGCGCAGCACGCGGCGGAGCATCTCCCTGCACTCGAAGAACGCAGCCGGCGTTTCGCGTCCACAATGGAATCTTCGACCTTACCCCCCGCCGTGCTCGACGCCGCGCTCAGCAATCTCTCCACCCTGCGCACCAACACTGCCTTCCGCACCGCAGACGGAGAATTCCACGCCTTCGAGGGGTGCAACAACCAATCGGGATGCTGCCACGGTAGCTGCACGCACGTCTGGAACTACGAGCAGACGACCGCTTTTGTCTTTCCCGCGCTGGCGCGTTCGCTCCGGGAATCCGAGTTCCTGCGCAACACGCGTGAGGACGGGCTGATGGGTTTTCGATCTTATCTGCCGGACGGAAAGAAGATCTGGGATAAAGCGGCGGCGGACGGCCAGATGGGATGTGTGATGAAGCTTTATCGGGACTGGCAGCTCTCCGGGGACACGGACTGGTTGCGAAGCCTTTGGCCAAATGCCAAACGCGCGTTGGGATTCGCCTGGATCAAGGGCGGTTGGGACGCGAACCAGGACGGGGTGGCGGAGGGCGTTCAGCACAACACCTACGACGTTGAGTTCTACGGCCCGAATCCTCTTTGCGGCGTCTGGTACTTGGGCGCCTTGCGCGCCGGGGAAGAGATGGCGCTTGCCCTCGGTGACCAGGATGCAGCGGCGGAATACCGCCGACTCTTCGAGAATGGCAGCAAATGGCTCGACGCGAACCTCTTCAATGGGGAGTATTACACGCAGAAGATCGAGGGGCGGCCGAAGGAAGAAGTGTTTCCCGGGGTACTGGTTGGCATGGGCGCAGCCAACCCGGAGAAACCGGACTACCAGATGGGCGAAGCCTGCCTGGTGGACCAACTGGTTGGCCAATACCTGGCGCACGTTGTGGGTCTGGGTTACCTGTTGGACGCGCAACATGTCAAACAAACCCTGAAATCCATCTATCGATACAATTACCTGACAGACATGAGCGAGCACGAGGCGGTGCAGCGTACGTTCGCGCTCAATGATGAAGCTGCCGTGGTGATCGCGTCCTACCCCCACGGGCAGCGCCCCGAAATACCGTTCCCCTATTTTGCGGAGGTAATGGACGGTTTCGAATACCAGTTCGCCGCGCACTTGATTTACGAAGGGCTTACGAACGAAGGACTGTCCGTGACGGAGAGCATCCGGCTTCGTTTTGACGGCGAGCGCCGCAATCCCTGGAATGAGCCGGAATGCGGCCATCACTATGCGCGCGCCATGTCCGCGTGGGCGTTGGTTGTGGCCTTGAGCGGTTTTCATTACTCCGGCGTTGACCGCAAGCTGACACTGGCGCCGCGCGTGCGCGCTCAGAACTTCCGATGCTTCTGGTCAGCACCCGCCGGATGGGGTCAGTTCACTCAGTCCATCAGCGCGGCCAGCCACACGGTGGAGGTGCAAGTTCAGGAAGGGTCATTAACGCTAATGAGCTTGGATTTGGCGGGAAATGGTAAAGTGACGCGCAAGACAGCTTCCGCACGCCTCGGTCAAGAATCCTTGACAGCGACCCTGGGCGAAGACGATAAACTTCGGGCAGTCGCGTTTGACCATGAGGTTCGCATCGTGCCTGGTCAGGCGCTGACGGTCATCCTCCGGACGTGAAGCTCGTCTTTGAGAGACTCGACCGGCAGCGCGCTACTCCACAGGGTCCGAATTCGGATAGAATTGGGTTTTGCTTGCTGAATCCTGAATCCCGAATCCTGAATCCTTGAAAGACGTCCTCGTTATCGGCGGCGGTTTTGCGGGCCTGGCGGCAGGTGTCGCATTGGCGGAAGGTGGTTGGCGTGTGCGCCTGCTCGAACAGAGACCGTATCTGGGTGGGCGAGCGCGCTCCTTCGTCGATCCCCAAACAGGCTCCGTGGTGGACAACGGGCAGCACATTTTCATGGGTTGCTACCACGCCACGATACGCTTCCTAGCGACAATCGGAACTCTGGATCGCGTGCGGTTCCAAAAACGCTTGACGGTTCAGTTCATTGACCGCAACGGGCGGACCTCGCACCTCCAGTGCCCCGATCTGCCTTCTCCCTGGCACGTGCTGCTCGGCGTGCTTCGCTCCGGGAGCTTCACATATGGCGAAAAACTGGACGTTTTGCGCTTGGGAACGGCGCTGCGCCGGAAGGATGAGACGCAGCACGGCCCGAAGGGGTTGAGCGTGCGCGAGTGGCTTACCCGGCTTGGCCAGTCCGAGCGTTTACAGCGCAATTTCTGGGACTTGCTCTGCATTGCCGCGATGAACGAGGATCCCGAGATTGCCAACGCGGCCCTCTTCGAGCACGTGCTGCGCCTGGCGCTGTTCGCCTCACCGGCGGATTCGCGCTTGGGGATTGCTCGCGTGGGGCTGAGCGAGGTCTACGTTGACGCGGCGGCAGACTTCATCCGCGCCAGGGGAGGGCGTGTCGAGTGTGGGCGCGGCGTGGCCGGCCTGCTGGTTTCCGAGGGGCAGTACCGTGGCGTTCTCCTCTCCACCGGCGAGCGGATTGAAGCGGACAGGGTGTTGAGCACTGTTCCGTCGTTTCAGTTTACGGCCTTGTTGCCTGGCGAATGGCTGCGCCGGGAGCCTTTCTTCGCCGCCTTGATTCTCCTGCGGCCGGCGCCGATCATCTCCATTAACCTCTGGTTCGACCGTCCTATCACCGATCTTGATTTTGCCGGATTGCGCGGCGCGACTGTGCAGTGGCTGTTCAATAAGGGTAAGAATCAGAGCGACGGCTATGTTTCACTGGTGTTGAGCGGAGCTTATCGCCACATCGCCACGAGCAAAGAAGAGTTGCTGGCCACGGCGCTCCGCGAGCTCGGCGACTTCTTCCCGGAGGCGCGTCGGGCGCGCTTGCTGCATTCGCTCGTGATCAAGGAGCGATTCGCCACCTTTTCACCGACCTGCGAAGCTGAGGAACTGCGTCCCGCCACGCGCACGCCGATTCGCGGCCTCTTCCTTGCGGGCGATTGGACTGCGACCGGATTGCCGGCCACGATCGAAGGCGCCGTTCAAAGTGGCTTCGCTGCCGCGCAGGCGATAATGGATGATGGAAGGATTTAGCTGAGCGAGGTGAAGATGCATTTACGGGCGAATGTTGGTCGAACGGTGTTGTTTCTTGCCTCTTCGTTTTTGCTTTTGTGCTCACTTGATGTTCGTCACCCAGGCAGGGGCACGCCATGGCGAAGCCCTGCAAGGACCGGACAAGCAGCGGACCAGGCTGCTGACCCTCGGCTGAAACCAGCCTACCGCTTTGAAAAGGGCGGTTGGATTTATGTTCACCTGGAGGGAACGCCGGGCGAGATCGGCTTCCAGCATGGCTACCTGCTGGCCGCTGAAATCGCCGATGCGTTTGAGGCTATCAAGCTGCTGGACACGCATGCTACCCGGAAGGATTGGGATTTCTTCCGCCAGAGTGCGCACGACATGCTTTGGCCGCACCTTGACCAGGAATACCAGGAGGAGCTTGCGGGAATCGCGGAGGGCGTGAAGGCGCGCGGCGTCTCCATGGATCTCGATGATGTCGTGGCTCTGAACGCCTTCGAAGAACTGCCGGACTATTATGTGCCCTGGTACAACTCGCAGCACAAAGTGGCCGGCGCTCCACGCCTGGTGAGTCCGGGGAATTGCAGCGCTTTCGTGGCGACCGGCAGTTACACGCGCGGCCACAAGATTGTGATCGCCCACAACAATTGGACCAGCTATCTGGATGGTGAGCGATGGCGGATCATTTTTGACATCGTGCCACAACAAGGTTATGGAATTCTGATGGACGGCTTTCCCGGCGTCATTACCAGCGACGATGATTTCGGCGTGAACTCGAGCGGCATGATGGTGACGGAAACCACGATTACGCAATTCGCCGGCTGGAACCCGAATGGCAAGCCGGAGTTCATGCGCTCCCGCAAGGCGCTGCAATACGCAGCCTCGATTGACGACTATACCCGTATCATGTTGGACGGCAACAACGGCGGCTACGCCAACGATTGGCTGCTCGGCGATATCAAGACCGGTGAGATTGCCCAGTTCGAGCTGGGGTTACAGGCGTACCGGATCTGGCGCACGAAGAATGGCTATTTCGTGGGATCGAATTTCGCCCGCGACCCGGAAGTGATTGCCAAAGACACAAGCTTCGATCCCACGAAGCTCGATACCTCGCCGAACGCACGCCGCGTCCGCTGGGAGCAGTTGATGAAGGGAGCAAAGGGCAAGATCGACGTCAGCATGGCGGAGGAGTTCATGGCCGATCACTACGATTCCTTCGAGAAGAAAACGGACGCCAACGAACGAGCCCTGTGCGGGCACGTGGATACTTCTGCGCGCGGGATCGAGGTTTGGGAATGGCCGCCTTATTTTCCCGGTGGCGCAGTACAGGGAAAAGCCATGGACGGCACCATGGCTAAGGCGATGAGCTTTTACGCCCACGTTGGCCACCCGTGCGGCGAGGACTTTCTCGCTGCGCCTTTTCTTAAACAGCATCCTCAATTCGCGTGGCAGGCGCCGCTGCTGCATGATATGAAGGCCGGCCCTTGGACACTGTTCAGAGCGGACCAAAAACAGCCTTAGGGGCCTGTCGTCGGCGCGGGTGTTGCAGCGTGGCTCTCTCGTGTTGCGTGCGTATCACCGTCAGGAGTAGAATTAAAGCATGAGAAAGCAGCAAAGCGACCGTATGACGAAGAGGGTCAAGCGATTGAAGAATCCAGTCGCCGCGGTTGATGAGCACCTCCACCCTTTTCCCCAGCTCCGTCCTATTGCGAGTGTGCCTGGTGTTGCTGCGGTTCTCTCGCGCGCGCGCGTGCCCTATAGAAAGAACCCCCTCAGCGAAGACGAAGCCCTCAACCTGATTTGCGATGCCAGAAGCGATGAGCCCACCTATCCCTTAGAGAAGCTCCTCAAGAAATTCAAGCATGAATTGGGAGATTAGGTATCGGAGTTCGGTAGAGAAAGACGTTGACAGACTCCCCGTGGGTGTTCGATCATTTGTGCTACGAGCACTGGCCCAGCTCGTGACCGACCCTTTTCCGGAAGGATCGAAAAAACTGAAAGGGTCGGAGAGCCGTTTTCGTCTTAGAGTCGCGGGGTCTTATAGGATCGTCTACAAAGTGTTCCAAGTCGAACACTTGATCAAGATCGAATTCGTAGGCCACAGAAAGGACGCTTATCGCTGGTTCTAGTCTGCATTGCAGATGCCTAGGTCTTCGTGCCGTTCTCTGCGAGTGCGGCCACATAGCCCTCGATAGCTTCCTTGATATTCTCTATTGCTTCTTCGCGCGTCTTCCCCTGGCTGATGCAACCCGGGAGGCTGGGACACTCGACGACCCAATAGCCGTCCTCCCCTGGGTAGATAATAACTTGTCGCATGTTATCTCCGATTAAACCTTTGCCGCCATGGCGTGGCGCCGCTTTTCATAGAGCGGAAACTTCTCGGTCAGGGCTTCGACCTGGGGGCGGATGCGCTGCTGGACGGATTCATCGTCGATGTGGTGCAGCACTTCCGAGATCCATGCCGCGATGACCTCCATCTCCGCTTCCTTTAGGCCCCGAGTGGTGACCGCGGGCGTTCCGATACGGATTCCGCTGGCGACCGCGGGCGGGTTGGTGTCAAAGGGAATGGCGTTTTTATTGACGGTGATGCCGGCGTTGCCCAAAGCCTTTTCGGCCTGCTTGCCGGTTACGTTTTGCGAGAACACATCCACCAGCATCAGGTGCGTATCCGTACCGCCCGAGACAATGCGAAAGCCTTTGGCGGCCAGGGCTTCAGCCATGGCGCGAGCATTGCGCACGATCTGTTGCTGATACTCGCGGAAGGCCGGCTCGAGAGCTTCCTTAAAGCAGACGGCTTTGGCGGCGATTACGTGCATCAGCGGGCCGCCTTGGATGCCGGGGAAAACGATTTTATCCAGGTCCTTGGCATGCTGCGCCTTCGAGAAGACCGCGCCGCCGCGCGGACCGCGCAGGGTTTTGTGGGTCGTGGTGGTGACGAAGTCGGCGTGCGGGAACGGACTGGGGTGGAGGCCCGCCGCAATGAGGCCGGCGATGTGCGCCATATCCACCATCAACAAGGCGCCACTTTGTTTGGCGATGGAGCCCAATCGGGCGAAGTCCAGCACGCGGGGATAGGCGCTGGCCCCCGCCACGATCAGCCGCGGCTTGTGTTCCAGGGCCAGGCGCTCGACCTCGTCATAGTCAATCGTCTCGGTGTCCTTGCGCACGCCGTAAGAAACGATCTTGTACATCTTGCCGGAGAAATTCAGCGGGTGGCCGTGGGTGAGGTGTCCGCCGTGCGCGAGGCTCATGCCCAGCAAGGTGTCGCCGGGCTTGAGCACGGTCATATAGACGGCCTGGTTGGCCTGGCTGCCGGAGTGCGCTTGCACGTTGGCGTGTTCCGCCCCAAAGAGTTTCTTGGCGCGCTCGATGGCCAGGGTTTCGGCCACGTCCACAAACTCGCAGCCGCCGTAATAGCGATGCCCCGGCAAGCCCTCGGCGTACTTGTTCGTCATCACGGAGCCGAGCGCTTCGAGCACCGCTTCACTGACGAAGTTTTCCGAGGCAATCAGTTCGAGAGTCCGTGCCTGGCGGTCGACCTCCTGGTCGAGGGCCTGGGCGATTTCCGGGTCAACCTCGCGCAAGGGAAGGGTCTGGTTCATGGTTGCTTCTCCGAGTGATATCGTTCATCAATAGCCTGGATTTTCTCGACGCGGCGCTGGTGGCGGCCTCCGGCGAAGGGCGTAGCGAGCCACGCATCAACGACTTGACGCATGGTGGCGGCGTCGATCATGCGCGCCCCCATGGTGAGGACGTTGGCGTCGTTGTGCTCACGCGCCATCCGCGCCGAAAGCGTGTCGTTGGCGGCCACGGCGCGAATGCCGGGAACCTTGTTGGCAGCCAGCATCATCCCGATGCCCGTCCCGCACACCAGCACCCCGCAGCCAGCCTGCTTCGCCGCCACCTTTCCGGCAACCTTCTCCGCAAAGTCGGGATAGTCGACAGGCTCTGCGTCCGAGGGACCGCAGTCTTCAACCTCCACGCCCTGGCTTCTCAGGTACTCGAGGACCTGCTGCTTCAAGGCAAAGCCGACGTGGTCCGCCGCTACAACAATCTTCATTTTTCCGTCACACTGCCGTCCCCGAACCGCGTGGGTGCATAGGCTCACGCCCAGCACTCCCTTGGAGATTTTACATAAGCAGGCGTAAATAGGGAATAGAGAATCATGCCACCCTTTGTTTTCATAGACATTCTCGCTTTGTTCCGCCGTTTTCGGCGCAGAACGGTTTCACGCCAAGGCGCAAAGTGCGCAAAGGCTGCAAAGTCCCACCACCCCCAACCCCTCCTCATCTGGGGAGGGGAGCCGGGAATTCCCCTGCTTGGATAAGGAGGGGTCAGGGGTGGTTGATTTGTGCGCTGGTCCTTTGTTTTCATAGACATTCTCGCTTTGTTCCGTCAATTTTGGGGTGCAGCTGCTATCGACTTTTCCCGCCAGCACAAACCGGATAAAACATCGGTAATTAAGCCCTCTCCCCTCGGAGAGGGCAGTTGGTTCGTGGGTGGCGGCCTGCGACAATGTGTCTCGAACAAGATCACCATAGTAGGCTATCATTACTGCAGGCCGGTGTCAAGGAGAAAGCAGGGAAGGGCAGCGCTCCGTGTCCAAGCGGGGCTCTATTCGGACCGAAGCGCCTGAAGCGGGTCGGAGTGTGCGGCGCGAAGCGCCGGGACAAGCGCCGCGCCGGCCGCGATGGCGCAGAGCAGCACAGGGACGGCGGCGAAGGTGACGGCGTCGTACGGGGAGACGCCCTTCACCTGGGAAGCGATAAGCCGCATCAAAGCGTAAGATGCTCCTGCGCCGAGAATCAACCCGAAAGCGGTGAGGGAAAGCGCCTGGCCCACGATGCGGCCAACAACCGTGGCCGGCTCAGCCCCGAGCGCCATGTGAATGCCAATCTCGCGTTTTCGCCGCGCTACGCTGTAGGCGACCACACCGTACAAGCCAATGGAGGCCACGATGACCGCCAGAATGGCAAATGAAGCTAAGAGACCCGCGGCGAGGCGTTGCGGCGCGAGCGACGCCTTCACGTGTTCCGGACCGGTATGGAGGCCGGAGAGCGCCACGTTGGGAGAAGCTTCTTGCCAGCTCCGTTGAATCTCGTGCATCAGCCCTTGTGGCTCGCCGCGCGTCCGCACGATCAGATTCCCCACAGGGTAGTGCCACTGCCAAACTGCAAAGTAGACATACGGCTGCGGGTTTTCCCAGACGGAGTTGTATTTGGAATCGCGGGCAAGCCCTACCACCTGGACCAGGGTTTGGCGGCCAGGTTGGTCCTCGAGCATCAAGGTTCGGCCCACCGCGCTCGAGCCAGGCCACAAAAGTTCGGCGAGAGTCTGGTTGACGATTGCCGCCTTGGGAGAATTCTCCCGGTCATCCCAGATAAAGTCTCGCCCGGCGAGCATGGCGATGCCCAAAGTGTGAAAGTAGTCGGGGCCGACCATGTTGTAAGCCGCGCGGAGGGCCTGGGGCGTGGGGCTTTCGGCGTCCGTCACCTGGGTTGTGGATTGCATCATGGTGAGCGGCACATCCCATGCGACGGTGGCAGCCTCGACGCCGGGGAGTGTGGAGCTTCGGCGCAGGGCAGCCTGGGCGAAAAGCTCGCTTCGCGCGGCGTCGTACTGCTGTGCCGGCGGATCGAAACCCATGAGCAAGAGACGGCCGGGACGAAAACCCAGATCGACCGAGTAGGCCTTCCACACACTTCGGGCGAAGATGCCGCCCATCACCAGCAGGGCCATGGAAAAACCCACCTGCAGGACCACCAGAAAATGCCGCAGCCGATCACCTCGGATGCCCTGCAAAGGCGCGTTGGCGGACTCCTTCAAAGATGGAATGAGATCGGGCCGGCTGGCTTGGAGTGCCGGCACAAGGCCAAACAGAAAGACCGTGGCGAGTGAAGCCAAGGCGCCAAAGAGCAGCACCCTCGTCCCGATTCCGAGATTCAGGGCGAGCGGAATCCCAAACGCGCTGGGGAAGCGCGATAGGACCCGGTCGAGGCCGAAGGCAATCAAGAGAGCTGCCGCGAAACCGCCGATGACCAACAAAAAGTTTTCCGCCATTAACTGGCGGATCAGCCAGCCTCGCCCGCCGCCCAGCGCGATGCGAATGGCCATTTCACGGCGCCGGGCAACGGCGCGCTCCAGAAGCAGATTGGAGACGTTCGCGCAGGCCAGCAAAAGCAGCAGTCCCGCGCTGGCGCCGAACATCACGAGCAATTGTGTGATTGAGGAGCGGTAGGCGGGCCAGAATTTGGAGCGGGAGGCTGAGAATGCCGAGACGGTGATGTCGCGGTTGGTGGCAGGTTCGGCCTGGGCGAGGTTTCCGGCAATCAGCCGCAGGTCCGCTTCTGCCTGGGAGACGCTTACGCCCCTCCCCAATCGGCCGAACATGACGAGCCAGCGAGCTGATCGCAGGTGAAAAATATCGGTTTTCTTGAACCTGGGCAGCACCTGCGGCACGGCGCCCAGCGGCATCCAGGCCTGCGGCGGATCACCCCAGTTCAAGTTGACGCCGTGATAGCGCGCAGGGACGATTCCAATTACCGTCAGGGGAGAACCTTCCAGGGCAATCGTCTTTCCAATGAGCTTCTTATCTGCGCCAAAGCGTTGGCGCCAAAGCTCCTCGCTCAGCATGACTACCGGAGACTCACTCTCCCCCGCGCCGAACGCGCGTCCGGCGAGCGGCGGAAGCTCGAGCATGGAGAAGTAATCCACACTCACCGCCTCGACAGAAATGCGTTCGGTAGCTTCCCCAACCGAGAGGGTCAAAGGAAGCCGGACATAGGCGGAGAGATGTTGGAAGGAACGGTTGCGCTTGCTGAAATCTTCGAAGTCGGGATAAGAACTCGAAACATAATGTGAGGTCTGCTTGTCGAAATTGTAGACGGCCACAAGCTGCTGCGGCTGCGGTAGAGGCAGCGGGCTCAGAAGTGCCTCATCCGCGACATTGAAGATTGCAGTGGCCGCGCCAATTCCCAGCGCCAGGGTCAGCAGGGCAGTAGCGGTGAAGGCGGGATTTCTCCGCAACATGCGCAGACCAACCCGCAGATCGCCGATGAGCTCGATCACAGTTCCCTCCCTCCGTTGGCGGACTCCTATTGTAGTGCGTCCAACGGAGACACACCAGAGGGCGACGCACAGCGGCAACACACCAGATTGACATCCACACTAGAATGTGTGTACCCTGAGAGTGCAAGGTCCTTAGACCTGGAAACTCTATGAACAGAGCGCATCAACATTATGTTGCCGGAAAGCACGCTAGCCGTCCTCGATCGGGTCGCGAGCCGAGGCAACCGTAGCCGCCTTATCTCCCGTGCAGTGCTGCATTACGTGGAAGAGCGCGGTAAGCACATGCTGCGCGAACAGCTCAAAGCGGGCTACCAGGCCAGTGCCGAGGACAGTGTGAAGATTGCCCTGGAGCGGTTCCCCCTCGAGGAAGAGGCATGGCAAAGATCTCACACCCATCGCAAAGGGAAGAAATAACTAACCTCAAGCGCGGCGAATTCTATCTGGTCTCTTTTGACCCTACCGTGGGACACGAGATCCGGAAGACCCGGCCTGCTCGTAATCATCCAAAATGACATCGGCAACCGCTACAGCCCTCTGACGATTGTGGCAGCCGTGACCTCCAAGCTTTCGCTTGTCACTTTTCCTGTGGAAGTTGTGATTGAACCTTCCCGAACCAACGGTCTTGATGCCCGCTCCGCGATACGCCTGGACCAGATCCGAACCGTGGACCGGCAACGACTGATCAAATGTTTAGGGGTGGCTGACGCCGGTACAATGGCTAAGGTCAACCAAGCCATCCAGATCAGCTTGGGGTTGATTGACGTGTAGTTCACCCCTGCGCCAGCAGGCCGCCATCGACGGCAAGCCAGGTTCCCGTGATGTAGGAAGCATCGCTGGAGGCGAGAAAGCGGACCCCTTTGGCAATGTCCTCGGGGGTGGCAAAACGGTGCAACGGAATGCTCGCCAGAATCCGCGGTTCGTCCTCGGGGCAATTGCGCAGGTGATAACGCAAGAGAGGCGAATCGGTGGCGCCTGGAATGATGCAGTTGACGCGGATTCCGTAAGGGGCGCAATCCAGTGCGGCGGCGCGCATGAAGGCCAGCAGGCCTCCCTTGGTGGCGGCGTAGGCGGTGTAGTTCGGGTAAGTCTGAAAAGCGTGACCTGAAGAACAGATCACGATGCATCCCTGTTTCTGTTCACGCATCACGGGGATGACATGCCTGCAGCAAAGGAACGCGCCCTTCAGATTCACGTTGATGGTCTGGTCCCAGTCCGCGTCGCTGGTTTCAGCCAGGGGTTTGTTAATCTGAACGGCGGCGTTGGCGAAGAGGACATCGATTCGTCCCCAGCGTTCCACAATCGACTTGAGGGCGGGCTGGACTTCGGCTGATTTGCTGACGTCGGCTTTAACGAAAAAGCTCTCGCCTCCCGCCGCCTGAATCTGGTTCGATGTTTCCTGCGAGTTCGAGTCGTTCCAATCCAGCACGGCTACACGCGATTTCTCGCGCGCAAAGAGCAAGGCGGTGCCGTATCCGATGCCCGACCCCCCGCCGGTGATCACGATGACTTTCCCGGCAAATTCGCTCATGTCAGCCTCCGTAACGAAGCAATGATCGTGTTTGCATCCTGCACACTTTACCCCACCCCAGGGCTTTGTAGGCGGGTTTTTTCGGTTCCGGGGGAGCGTGCGACGGGTGGCTCGCACATTGCTTTTTATGTATGCGCCTACCTGCAAAACAGGATAAACTCCACGAATTGTGGGCGCTATCCATGAACTGGAGAGAGTCATGAAAATCAAAGACATCAGAACCTATCTTGTTGGCAATCCCTGGAAGAACTGGCTGTTTGTGCAAGTAGAGACAGATGAGGGAATACAGGGGATTGGAGAAGGCACCCTCGGTCACTTGTCGCGGACGATCGAGACAGCCATTCACGAACTGAAGGGGCAGATTCTGGGGCTCGAGGTGTTTCAGATTGAGATGTTGCTGCGGCGCTTCGTGCGGGACATCTATTCCGACGGAGGCCAGATTCTGATGTGCGCCGCCTCCGCCATCGAGATCGCGTGCTGGGACATTATCGGGAAAGCCCTGGGCCAGCCGATCTACAACCTGCTGGGCGGCCGATATCATGAAAAGATTCGCGCCTACGCCAACGGCTGGTATCGCTGTCCGCGCAGGCCTGAGGACTTCGCCAAAGCAGCCAAGCGGGTGGTGGAACTCGGTTACACGGCGATGAAGTTCGATCCCTTCGGCGCGGAGTGGCGTAAGCCGCAGCCGTCCGAGTTGGACCTGGCGATTGACATTGTCAACGCAGTTCGTGAGGCGGTGGGTCCGAGCGTCGATTTGGCCGTCGAGGCTCACTCACGTTTCAGCGTGGAAACAGCCATCAGCGTGGGCAAGCGCCTCGAGGCGTCCGCCCCCGCCTGGTACGAAGACCCGGTTCCGCACGGAAATATCCATGCCAGCATCGAGGTGGCGCGGCACATCAACGTGCCTGTAGGAACGGGGGAAAGTCTCGCTTCCAAGCAGCAGTTTGCGGAATTGTTACGCGAGGACGCGATCAATGTGATTACGGTTGAACCGCTGCACGTGGGCGGAATCCTCGCCACACGCAAGATCGCCGACATGGTGGACGCGCACTACGGCGTGATTCTCCCGCACAGCGCGCAAGGGCCCATCTGCACGCTGGCGAATCTCCAGATTGATGCCTGTACTCCCAACTTCTATATGCAAGAATACTTCGACCAGTTCAATGAGCCGTGGGAGAAAGATCTGCTCACCTGGACGCCCAAACTGGTCGACGGTTACTTGGAGCTTCCCACGTCTCCGGGGCTGGGCGCTGAACTGAACCTGGAAGAGGTGAAGAAACACCCGTACGTCGAAACCGGGCGCATGTTTCTTTTCGAGCCGGATTGGCATTTCCGGCAGGCAAAGGAGCAGTGAGGATTGTAGGGGTAGGGCTTGCCCTACCCAGTCGATCAGGGGACGGCAAGCCGTCCCCCTACAAAGGCGGCCGCCGTAGCGGCGAGTTTATCCTCGCCCTTTTAGGGGGACCGCTCCACACGAGCAACATCCGTGCGAACGAATGCTGCCAGAGCAGCCAGGAGTAAGATCCCGGCCACTACATAGACGACGGACGCGAGCGAAATGGCAAGGCTTGCGCCCTTGTGTTGCGCAACATAACCGGTCACTACCGGAGCCGCTCCCCCGCCCAGCCACCCCATCATATTCATGAGGCCTGCGGCCGTGCCACGCACTCGCGGCCTGACAACGTCGAAAACCGAGGCAAAGATGTTGGCATCATAAAGCCCCTTGAACAGGCCCCATGCGGTGAGCGCTACCATGACCCACGCCAACGAACTTGTCCGGCCGCAGAAAAACACAAAGGGCGCTCCGCAGAAGAGTGCGGTCGCCTGAACCAGCACCCGCCCGCCGGGCTTGCGCCTGCGCAACAAATCGGCGAACCATCCTCCCAGGGGTGAACCCACCATGCTCGCCAGTTGAACGAAAATCGTGGCCGAGAGCCCGGCCATCGCCAGGCTTAGGTGGAATTTGTCGTAGAGAAACTTCGGCATCCAAGACAGGAGAACAAGCGCGACGAAGTTGGCGCACATGAAAGCACCCATCAGCATTAAGGCGGTGGGCGTCGCGAGGATCGTTCTGAGGGACTCCCCAATGGGCACTCGTTCCATGACGTGGGCTTGAGGATCCACGCTCCCGTCTTTTATATCCGCGGCGCCGCGTTGGGGTTCACGAAGGAACCTCGCTAGCACCAAGCCCAAGAGAATTCCCAGACCTCCGAAGAATACGAACGACCAACGCCAGCCGTAACGCTCCCCGATCAGACCCGCAAAGAATCCGCCTCCGATGGTCCCGATGTACACGCTGGTTTGGTGGGTGCCCATCGCGCGGGAGCGGGTCGCCTTCCCGTGATAGTCGCTAATCGTGGACATGGAAGCGGGAACGTAGAAAGTCTCACCCAGGCCTTCCACAGCCATGAACGAAAACAATTGCCGGAAGGAGCGTGAGAGCGTGGTCGCCACCGCGATGGTGCTCCAAACGTAGAGACCACCCAGGATGGCCGTTTTGCGCCGGACGCGGTCCACGATGGCGCCGGCGAAAGGAGCACACAGACCGTAGACCCAGGCGAAGGCAGAGCCCAGCAACCCCAACTGGATCGGCGTCAGGTGCATTTCCTTCTCAAGCAGGGGGAAAAGGGAGAAGATCGCTTCGCGGTCAGCATAATTGAAGAAAGAGATGCACCAGAGCATCCCGACCACATACCATTTGTACTTGCCGTGATCCATGGGGCTATGCGGATGGCGTTGCAAAACAGTGAAGCGGTTGCGGATCAGTCCCACAGGGTCAATAAAGAGCCCGTGTTTTTGGCTCGGCGGCCGCCTTGCCGAGCGGTTCGAGAAGCTGCCGGGCCCCGCGGGCCATCAAGCCGAGCTCAGTTGCTGTCTGGAAAAACAGAAAGCCTTGCTCCAGCCGCTTTCTTATTTGGGCTGGATCTGTGGCCGGGATGCCCAGAATTTTGTGGTGTGCCCGGCCGGCAGCCACAATCTTTTTAAGTGCTTCTTGAACCTTGGGATGATCCTGTTGCCCGCGGTGTCCCAGCGAGAACGCCAGGTCGCTGGTGCCGACGAAAATGACGTCAACCCCGGGCGTGGCTGCAATCGCGTCGACCTCCTCCACGGCCCGCGCTTCTTCGACAATGACCACGACCATGACGTTTTGGTCGGCGAAGTCATAGTAGCCTTCCGGAGCCGGCCAACGGAACGTCGCCCGCCCTGCTCCGGAGCCACGCCGGCCTTGGGGTGGATACTTACATGCTGCCACGGCCTGGCGAGCTAACTCGGGCGTGCTGGTGAAGGGGAACATGACGCCCAGCACCCCCGCGTCGAGCACGCGTTTGGCAGTCCAAATCTCGTTGACGGGAATGCGCGCAAAGGGGAGAGCCTTTAGTCCTCGTGTGGCCAGAACCATGTCACGTAAGCTTTCGAGCGTGATGGGGCTGTGCTCCATCTCGATCCACAAGAAGTCGAAACCGAGGGTCGCAGCCTGAGCTGCGATTTCGGCGCTCGCGATCGTTAGGGTAATTCCAATCACCGGATTCCCCTCTTGGAGCAACTTCTTGACGGGGTTTTCCCAGACTGCTTGCGAGCCCGAGTCTGCGGCAGGCATGGGGAGTCTCCTTTCACTTCTTGAGCAGCCAAACTTCCGCGACCTGGCAGCCTCGGCCGTTTCCTCCCAAGCCGGGCTCCCTGAACCACTTCAAGGTTAAGTCACCCTTTCGGGTTGCGTCCAAGGGAATATCGAACTCCAGCGGGCGAATCGGGAGAGGTTTGCTGATGAAAGGGTGAACCTCGGTGTTTTCCGCGGCGACGAGACGAATTTTCAGCTCCGGGGTCTCTCCCGAGTAGACCACGCGAACTTTGTACTGAGCATTAGGATCGAGATTCGGGTAGTGCAACTCGAGCGGCGCATCGAAGAGAGATTCCGCCCAGCGCTTCCACGCCAGCGGTGCGGGCACAGCGCACCAATCCGGATAGCCGAAACCGACGAGGGAGGAGGCACGAAACTCGGGATCCTGGGTCGGGCCGAGGCCGCGGAGCAAGTGCGGCTGGCATACCAGGTTCCCCAGGTCATCATAGAATCCCCCGGGACCCGGATTGGTGCGGTCCAGGATGGCTTCCAGGGCGCGGATTTGTTCAAGGGGGGTGGGGAGCCGCCGGATTTCGGCGAACTGCTTCTTCAGCCATGGCGCGTCGCTGAGAGGAGCATCCAGCGTGTCGAGGTTGGCGGCTCGCTCCACGGCCTCGGCCTGGTAACGCTCCACGGCGAGCTGCATGTGGATGCTCTGGAAGAGGGCTTCAGCTAACTCCAGGATGCGGGTTCGCCAGTCTTGCGAAACAGGATTTCGTTCATCCAGCTCTGCCTCAGCCTGATTGAGCAGGACAAGGGGGTCGATCCCGCTTGTCACTTGTCGCTCTTCCTCCTCCACGTCGAGTTGATTGGGCCGGGCCCCCATACGACGGATTTCCGCCAGCCGGCTGAGCGCTCGATTCTCAGCGCTCGTCTCATTGATCACGCGGCTGCGTACATAGGCATCGTAATAGGCGCGATAAAGCCCCATCTGGAAGCGCCAGTTCAGGAGCTCCGCGGGCGTGGCGCTGCTTTCCATGCTTTGGAACTGCTCGAGGGTGGTATAGACGCCTTCGTTAGCGAGCAGGGGTCCTTGCCAGTTCCTCTCCAGGCTTAGCAGACCCTGAGCAAAGTCCTCGGCGAGCCGATCCGAAATGAAGTAGGCGCTGTACTCGCGCAGGATATCAATCACCGGCATCTCAGGATTCCACCCCAGCGCACTCCAGAGGATCTTGTTCACGTCATCGTTGCAGCCTTCGGCGTAGGTGATGAAACCGATCGAATAGGGCGCCTGGAGCCGGAAGATGTTGGCGTGACCGACAGGGCGCGGATTGATCACTTCACGTCCTTCGGTGAGCGCATAGGCAACATCCCAGTCCGGCACCGGCAACTGGCATTCGACGCTATGGGTGATGTCCGGACAGAGGCGGATGGGATAGCGCTCAGGAAGCTTCTTACGCAAAATGGGCAGATCCAGCCGAGTCTGAGGCGCGTAAACAACCCCCTCCAGCCACCGAGGCTCATCTCGGTTGACGATGTCAAAGAATTCGTTCACCCATGCTTGATTGAACGACTGGATGGATGTCCACATGCGGGCGCGAGGGTGATAGCGATGCAGATTGTCTGCCTGCTTTTCTATCAGCGCCAGCATGTATTTGGGCCGCGTGTGGCCGGGGTCGCCTGCGGGAACATAGATGGCATCAATGCGTGGCAAGGCTTTGAAAACTTCTCCCCACTCGTTGAGTGCAAACTCCACCGTCTTCGGGTCGGAGTAGTCCGCATCCATGGCCGGGTACCAGATCCACACGTCCAGGCCGTAATCGTCGGCGATCCGCGATTGCTCGACCATCATCCTCATGGGCGGAAGCGGGAAATGGGGACTATCGGGCGCGTCGTCAGAGCGGGGCGGAACAACTTCGATGGCGTTATTGCCAAAGACGGCGAGGTCGCGGATATACTGGTCCCACATCGGAACACTCCACGCGTCATAGGCATTGGTCTTGGGGCGGTAGCACAATTCGTGACCACGCAACTTGTATTTTGGAGCGCTCGTAATATCCAAGGAGTTCGGGACTGTGACCCGTCCCTTCGACATCCGCAGCTTGCGCAGCAGCGCTCCAACCCCAAACAGGACTCCCCGTTCGTCCGCTCCTGACACCGCGACCAGGCTTCCCTCCGCACTGTTTACCGTTTGCAGATGAAAGCCCTCCGGCCCCGCCGCCGGCCCTTCGGATATTCGGGACGCGTCCGGCAGCTCGGAACGAATCTCGCGGAAGGTTTCCTGGGAGCCTACAAGCACGGCAGCAGGCGCACCCGCCTTCCATTGGTTGACGACCTGCCAGCGGATCGTCGTGCGCTTTTCGACCTCTTCGACCAGGACTTGTATGGCCTTTTGCTCCCGCTTGGAGCGCTGCCGGGGAGCGACGACGATGGCCTCGGCCAGATCAAGCGCGGGGCCTGCTTGCGGGTGATCAGTTGTGGAGGTCCCTGCCTCGGCCGCCGTCAACCCACTATGCCGTGATGCACCTATTAGGCTGGCGTAAAGCGAGGCATCCTTCAAAAAGCGGCGTCGATTCACGGCTATCCTCCTCCAGCTACAGTCTTCACGGGTGACGAATACAAGAATGGGACTTCCAGTCGAACTTTATCGCTTTGTGCTCAGGCCAAGGGATTTTGTCAAGTACCCTGCGGAGCCCCGGGAGAGCCTGCAGGAAGGCCACGTGCGGCAATGCGCTGGGCTGGAAGATGAGCCCCATGACGATGCATCACCCCCGTCCCCAGCGTGCACGGAGCGGGGACGGGAGCGCTTCTTCGGTCAAGGCACCTCTGTATCAGAAGTGGAGGCGCAATGCAAATTGAATCTCTCGGGCATTCGAAATCACCGAGTTAATTCTGCCCGAGCTAGAAACCCCAATGCTCCGACTGGGCAGGTTGAAGTTGGGGGTGTTGAAGATATTGAAGAACTCGCTCCGAAATGTCAGTCCCATCTTTTCGGTCAGGTGGAAGTCCTTGTGAAGACCAAAGTCATAGGTAGTAAGCCCCGGACCAATGATGATGTTTCGGCCACTGTTGCCGAACTGGTAGATCGGAGGGTTGACGAAGCAGGACAGATCGAACCATTCGTTGATGGACCGCTGCGACGCCGGAAAGTTGCCATTGCAGACACGATTCGGCCGCGTGAAAGTGCCGGTATTCGCCGTGGCAGAGGCTAACTGGGGCGTCAGGGGCGCTCCAGACTGAAGCGTAGCAATGCCCTGGAGCTGCCATCCGCCGAGCAGTGCCTGCTCGGCTCCGCTGGCCCCGCCAAGGAGACGGTGGCCCTGCCCGACTGGAAGATCAAAGGTATGGGCGAGCGTGAACCGGTTTCGATAGTCGAAGCTTGATAACCCGTAGTCGGCGCGCACATCTCGAGGGTTCTGGATGTTAATACGTGACTCCCCGAGAGAGGAATTGCCACCCCCGCCATTGTCGAGTGACTTGCTGTAGGTATACGCCGCTTCGAACCAAAGACCGTGACCGTAACGTTTTTCTGCGCTGAGCTGAAACGACTGATAGCTCGATTGGCCGCGCGGTTCCCAAGAAGAAATCTTGGCGAAATCCGGGTAAGGTCTCCGTGGCGCAACCGGGCCGGGCCCGGGAACAGCCACGTTCTCATCCAGGGCGATGAAGAGATGGTCGCCCCTGGAGGCCACATAGGCGGCGCGAACCACCGTATTGGGCGCCACCTCGCGCTCCAGTGTAAAGTTCCATTGCTGCACGTTGGAGGTTTGGTCCGCTTTCGGAATGTAAACGGAGGTAGTAGCCCCGGCGGTGGCCAGAAGCTGGGTAATGGGCAGAATGCCGTCAGTCTGAAGATTGACGCAAGGCTCGGTGGAGCTGCACGACAGCGCCCCCTCGGCGTCAAAGGGATTGGCGATGAACAACCTCGCGGAAGACCCTGTTCCCTGCTCATTGAAGAAGAAAAGGCCGTAGGCAGCGCGCACCACGGTTTTCGGCGTAAGCGTATAGGCGAATCCAATTCGCGGGCTGAAGTCGTCTTTCCGCAGATTGATGATACCAGCCGAGACTCCGTTCACACCCGCATCGATGATTGTCCCGGTCGCGGGGTCGAAGTCTGACTGGCGGTTGTGCTTTTCCACCGGCGGCGTGAACAGATCGTAGCGGAGGCCGAAGTTTAAGGTCAGATTGGGTCGGACACGCCATTGGTCCTGAGCGAAGCCTCCGAACTCCTTGTAAGAGACGTCGGGAACGCCATCAATAAACACGGACTTACCCTCTGAATCGGGCAAACCCAGAAGCATGTCCGCAATGGCATCGCCGCCCGACCCGTCAAGGGGGTTGTTGGTGTATATCCCGGCGAAGTCCAGAGTGCCCTGAGGGTCAGCGAGTTGCAGGAATGAGAAGTCGTTCCACATCATACTGAAGCCGAACTTCATCGAGTGTGCCCCGCGGACATAGGCAACCGTGTCGTTGATCTGCCATGTATTTTCTGCATTAACGTCAGGAATGAAGCTATTACCAACCTCGGTCATATCGGCCGTGGAGATATCCGGCATCGAGGAAGAACCGGGGCCGCCGGTGTTAGCGCCCGTCAATCCGATCTTCGCAGCCAGATTCAGACCGTATTCAAGCGGAGTTATATCGATAACAAGCCGGGTGTAACCGGCAGCAAAATGGTTCACAAGGTGGGGACTGAAGATGTGCGTTTCTTGCAATGTCCCTTGGCCGCTCGGCTGGGTGACGTTGCTCAGGAAGCCTGCGATCCCGCTCGCTCCCGTGAGGAAGGCTTGGGGGTTCGGCAGGCCGTTTAAGGCTGGGGGAGTGTCGGGCCAGCGCACGTTGGCACGGCCCCAAGTGCCCCGCGCAAAGAGGCTGTCTTTCGGAGAGATCGTGTGGTCAACCCGCGCGTCGAACTGATCCTGTGTGCTTACGCTGAGCGGCGCGTACAGGAAATTGTTCGCATAGCCGGGAAGGTTGGGAAGCGGCCATAGATACTTCAACACGTTCTGACCGACGGGGTCGATACGATTTGCCATGCCCCGCGAGCCGTTGGGAATCACATTATTGAGAAAAGGTGTCCGGGTGCCCGTGATCGGATTGTACGTGTTGGGGTCATAGATGGTTTCGGTTCCCGCAAGTGCAGAAAAGTCTCCCGCTTGCTCCTGAGGTGTAGCGACCGTTGCCAGCACCGTCTGGGACTGATGAATGCGGTAACCTTGGTAGTCTCCAAAAAAGAAGGTTTTGTTCTTCTGAATCGGGCCTCCCAGCGAGCCACCGAATTGATTCTGATGGTAAGGGGGACGCACGGAGTCGAAGAATTGGCGGGCATCCAAGTCGGAGTTTCTGAGGAATTCGAATGCTGACCCGTGGAGTGTATTGGAGCCAGAACGCGTGGTGACATCGATCACCGCGCCCCCCCCTGCAAATTCCGCATCGTAGTTGCCCTCTTGGACTTTGAATTCCTCGATATCCTCCACCAGAGGAAAGACCTTAATACTTCCCACGTTTGGCTCCCGGTCGTCAAGCCCGTCGATCATGAAGTTCGTAAAGCTGCCGCGGCCGCCATTGCCTACGATCTCCGCTCCCGCCCGCATCGTTTGGGCTCCATTTCCCGAGGCGCGAACGCTGCCGTACGCACCCCCGTTCGTACCTGGAGTCAGGAGCGCCAACTGAGAGAAGTTACGACCGTTGAGGGGAAGGGTTTCAATGGGGTTCGAAGTGATGACGTCTCCAACTTCTGAAGACTCGGTTTGGAGCGGAGTTTCGCCGCTGCCGACCACGGTGACGTGTTGAGAAACTTCGCCCACCGCCAGCTTGAGATCGGCTTCCACGGTCTGCTGGATCTCCAGCGTCATATCGTTGCGCCGGCTGGGGGCGAAACCGGTGGCCTGGACCAAGACGGAGTACACGCCGGGCTTCAGAAGCGGCACCGTGTACTGCCCGTCTGTGCTGGTTTTCGTTTCAACCTTTACGCCCGTGTTCTGTTCTACCACCACGACCGTGGCGTTGGGGATCACGGCGCCCGACTGATCCGTGATAAGCCCCCTAATCGTGCCCGTGGTCACTTGCGCAAGCCCTGCCAGGGCCAACCCGAACACGAACGAAGCAAGGAGTCCAGTTCGAATCAACAAACGCTTTCGTCTGAATGTCATCTTGGTGACCTCCGTCGCGCAGAGTTTCAGGGGCGCTGCAAATAACGCTGGCTGAGCCGGCTTATATATCCTTCCCTTTCTCCGCGCACTTTTATCTCAGCTCCTATGGTGCTGCTGTCGACATACAGTATACAAGTGCATCCGAGATGTCAACAGAAATTTTTCTACTTGCAGATTTGACGTTCGGGTGTATATTGAACACGTATTTGCACGATGCGGACTATTTTTGCGCAGCCAAGCACTCTTCGGCTGGGGAGATCAACCATATGACCGGGAAAGCCCGCCGCCGTCGCCGTACCGCCAAGCTTTCAGTTCGCGAAGGGGCCTATCTCCATATTCAGCGGAAGATTGCCTCGGGAGAACTTTCTGCCGGACACGCCATTTCCGAGCTCTCACTCGCCAAGGAACTTGGAGTTAGCCGCACCCCAATCCGCGAAGCGCTCGGACAGTTGGCCGCCGAAGGCCTACTAGAACAGAGCCCGAACCGCCGAGCCGTTGTCGTAAAGCTCACGCGCCAAGATATCATTGAGCTCTACGAGTTGCGGGAAGCGCTCGAAATGTATGCGGTGGGCAAGGCAGCACGCCAACGGGTGCGGCAAGCTGATCTCGACAGGTTGCAGAGCCTCAACGATGCCATTCTGACTCTAAGGGACGAACTACACCGCTTGGGCAAGTCGGAACTGGACCGGGAGCAGATCCACCGGTTTGTGACCTATGACCGTGGCTTTCACACCCTTCTTATGCGCTTGGCCTCCAATGCCCGCATCTTGAAGGTTGTGAACGAAACGCGAGTGCTCGTCCGAATTTTTGCGATTCTGCGCCACGGACACACGGCGCCGTTGCTGGAGGACATCCACCATCGGCATTGCGAGGTGGTGCGTGGCATCGCGGAGCAGGATCCGGAACGCGCCATGCACGCCATTTCTGAACACATTCAGCTCAGCCAGATTGAGCGCCTTGACGATTTCGACCATTGGGAAATCGAGGCCTCGCTGCGGGAGACAATCCCAGGAACGATTCGAAACGAATCCTTGCTAATGTCCAGCAAATGATTGGACAGTTGGCGAATGGAAACCTCCCACCTCCTCATGAAACTCGGTTCGCTCGATTTTGCCGTCATCATTACTTACTTCGTTGTTGTGCTCGGTGTGGGCTATTGGCTCAAAGACAAGATGAAAACGTCGTCGGATTTCCTCTTGTCGAACCGCTCCTTTTCGCACTGGATCACGGGCATCGCTTTTATGTCGGCAAACCTGGGAGCCCTGGAGGTGATGGGCCATACCGCCAACGGCGCGAAGTATGGCATGAGAACCAACAATTGGTACTGGATCGGCGCCATCCCGGCCATGGTTTTTCTCGGCTTGTTCATGGTCCGCTACTACTACGCGAACGGCCTGCGCAGCGTTCCTGAGTATTTGCGCATGCGCTATGATCATCGCGCCCACATCCTGAATGCTTTCAGCTTCGCCATTGTCACCGTGCTCATGTCGGGAATTGATATGTTCGCTTTTGCGGTGGTTTTTCGCAGCATGCTGGGCTGGCCCTTCACCGCCAGCGTGCTGCTGGCCAGCGGGGTGGTGCTGGTCTTTGTTTTTTGGGGCGGGCTCTCGTCCTCGATTTACAACGAGTTCCTTCAGTTCTTCCTGATTGTCATTGGGTTCCTCCCTCTGACCTTCCTGGGGCTGCACGAGGTAGGCGGCTGGAGCGGGTTGGTGGCCAAGTTGCCGGAGCAATATCTCCACACCTGGAAGGGGATGGGCGGTCCCGGCGATCCGCTGGGGGTGCCGTGGTGGGTAATGGTGGTCGGCATGGGGTTGTGTGCTGCTCCGGCGTACTGGTGCACTGACTTCCTGCTCGTGCAGCGTGCCCTGGCAGCCAAGGATTTGGCGTCGTCGAGAAAGACGCCGCTGGTGGCGGCCGTGCCGAAAATGCTGTTTCCGGCCATTGTCACGGTGCAGGGGATGCTTGCGTTGGCTGTGGCCCCTTCGATCGTCAAGCACGATTATAACCTGGCTTTGCCGACCCTCATGGGACGCTACTATCACAGCGGCATGCTGGGGTTGGGTCTGACGGCGCTTCTGGCCAGCTTCATGTCCGGAATGGCCGGCAACATTACGGCCTTCAACACGGTCTTCACTTATGACATTTACCAGACCTACTTCGTCAAGAACCGCCCCGACCGGCATTATCTAAGAGTAGGGAAGATGGCCACGGTGGTGGGCGCCTGTGTTGCCTGCGCGTCGTCGTACATCGTACTTTATTTCAATAACCTGATGGACTACATGCAACTCATCGGGATTTTGTTCATTTCGCCATTCTTCATCGTCTTCTTCCTCGGCATGTTCTGGAAGCGCCCCTCCGCTACGGCAGGGTTCTACGGAATGGCTGCCGGACTTTCCGGAGCGGCCCTGGAGTACGTGCTCTACCGGCTGGGGGTGCTGAGGTTTACCTCCCCAATGGCGTCGAATATCTGGACGGCGGTGTGGGGGCTTGCCGCAGGCTTGGTGGTGACAGTTGTTCTTAGCTTTGTGACCGTAGCGCCGCAAGCGGAAAAACTCAAAGGCCTGGTTTATTCGCGAGCGACGAAGGAGAAGGAGCCGGCTCCCTGGTTTCGCAGGCCGGTGTTTTATGCGGTGATTGTATTGGCGGTGTTCGTTGCGCTCAATATCAAGTTCTTCTGAGCATTTGCGATTTGTGATTGGTGATTTGTGATCGACTCGGCCCAGGGCGTGCCTCGCTGTAAGCGGAAAGCAAAACAGCTCTCGCAAAGGCGCTAAGGCGCAAAGGAACGCAAAGAGAGCGCCCTTCGCATAACCGGATTGGGGAAGATAAATTATGGTTAATCGCCGGAGATTTGTAGCCACGTTGGGCGGGTGCGTGGTTTTGCCGGCCGCGTCGATGGCGCTGCACGGCTCCGCGGAGAATGGGGGCGCGCCTTCCGCGGGAGCACGGGCACGCGTTGACTTAAACGGGCAATGGGAACGCCGGATCGAGGGGGAATTGTATGATCTCGTGCAAGTGCCCTCCTCGCTGCGCCCGTCGGGGAACTACCGGCTGAAACGCGAGGTCCTGCTGCCGGAACTTTCCAAGCACGAGCGGGCAATTCTGCACTTCGACGCCATCACCTATTTCGGCCGGGCGTTCGTGAATGGTGCGGAAATCGGAGTGATGGGGCCCTACGTACCCTTCGAGTTTGAGTTCACGCCGCAGGCCAGGAAGGGCGCCAACATCGTGGAAGTGGCGATCGCTGACCTTAGGCCGGAGCCGAGCGGCGCCGGCACAGACGAACTGGCGTTGGGCGTGAATCCGGGTTGGGAAGCTTACGGCGGAATCATTCGGGACGTTTATGCTGAAGTGCGCCCGGCAGCTTTCGTTGACAATGTGCGTTTCGGGTACAAGCTCGAGCCGGGTTATGCCAAGGCGGCCTGCAAAGTGCAGGTCATGGTGTCAGCCTCCACCGAGACCTCAGCCCGCGTTGAGGTGGCTCTGCTGCGCTCGGGGTCGGAAGTGGCGGGAGCGGAAAAGGCTGTCACGATGCCTTCCGGTGCAAGCGGGGTTGACTTCGAGTTTGAGATCACAGCGCCGGTGTTGTGGTCGCCTGAAGAGCCGAATCTCTACGAGCTGCGTGCAACCTTGAAAAGCGATCATGGCATGGACCGCTGGAGTTGCCGGACGGGATTCCGGGAGGTTGCGGCGCGTGGGCCGGATTTTCTTCTCAACGGCCGGCGGCTGGTGCTCAAGGGAGTCTGCCGGCACGACATGTGGAAAGACCAAGGTTTCACCCTGACGCACCGCCAGATGGAGCAGGACATGCGGATGATCAAGGCCCTGGGCGCGAATTTCATCCGCCAGGTCCATTACCCACACCACCGACACATGGTGGAATTGGCGGATGAGTTGGGCTTGCTGGTGAGCGAGGAGCCAGGCTACTGGGGAATGAATTTTTCGAAGATGCCGCGCTCGATGATCGAATTGGGCTACCGGACCCTGGAAAGAGTCGTGCAGCGCGATTGGAACTCGCCGTCGGTATTTGCCTGGCTGCTCGCCAATGAATGCGAATACACCGTGGAATACCTGCGCGAGGGCAAAGCGCGCTGCAATGGGCTCGATCCCATCGGACGCTTCGTTTCTGCGGCCAACAGCATGCCCAAGGAGAAGGCGAAGCCCATTTTCGAAGCAGCCGGAATGGACTTCTTCGATCAGCATCCTTACACCTACGACGTCGAAGACTTCAAAAGAGAAGCCGATTTCGACGGCCCGGTTCGTCCCTTGACCTTTACGGAGTGGGGCGGCAAAGCGATCGGTCAATCGCAGGTGGTTATGCAGAATAGCGTCGACCGGCTGCTTGATCTTGTCGATTCGCGGCAACTCGCGGGCCACGTTTTCTGGAGCTGGCAGGACCTGCGGCAGTATAGCCGAATCGACTGGGAGATGCGGGACGGCATCCTGGAGTCGGGCGTTGTCACTGAAAGCCGGGAGCCGCGCGATGTTCCGTACCTTGAATTATCGCGCTTATTCGGAGAGCGCCGCCATGCCGCCGAGCCTGAGGCCACACGGCCTCTTGTTGTCCCTCTAAAGTGGACGCCGTGGTCGCGGAAGAGTTCCTTCCAACCGCTGGACCTTCAGGCGCTGGCCGAAAGCTCGGATGGCATGAAAGCCTGGGCCAGCTTGGAAACCGCTTTGGGGCAGTTCTGGCGCCAAGCCCCCATGGCGGAAGACCAGTGGAAGCGCATGGGGGAGAAGTTCGTGTTGTGGCAAGGGTCCGAGCTGGCAATCGGCGGCGTTCCTTTTCGCTTTCCGGTCATCCATGGCTCTGCGCGGCCGATCGTGCTGACGCAGGATGTGCCCGAGGCCACGATCCCGCTCCACCGCGAATGCACGAGACTGCACATTCTGGGGCAGGTGACCTTTCCCGTCGGTTATCCGGTGGTTGGAAAGCGCGGCGAACGAGTGGCAACCTACCGAGTGCGATACGGCGACGGAGGGCAACGGGAGACGCCGGTCCGGAACGGGATCGAGGTCGCGCAGTCGAATCGGATTCATGTCGCGACACGCATTGACCCGGTGGCGACCGCGGCACAGCGGGCGCTCGAGTATGTGAAAGACGTGGTGCGCGAGCAGTATCAGGTACTGCTCTGGAGTTTGCCTGTGGAGCAGGGGAATGTGGAGAGCCTGCAATGTAAACTGGAGGCTGGGCAGCCCGCGCTCGCGGTGTTCGCGATTACGGCAGAACAGGTGTAGGGGGGGGCTTGCCGTCCCCTGCGTGTCGTGGGGGCACCCCTTGTGGGCGCCCTGATGGTTGGCTGAGCCGACACCGGGCGGCCACAAGGCCCGCTCGACGAGTGGAGCTTACGATGGAACTTCACAAGCCTCTGCGTGGAGTGATCACGGCCATGATTACGCCGCTCAGAGGCCGCGATGAGCTTGACCACGCCGGCCTTGAGCGCTTGGTCGATCACCTGATCGCGGGCGGCGTTCATGGCCTGTTTATCCTGGGAACAACCGGGGAAGCTCCGGGGCTGAGTTACCGGCTGCGCGCCGAGCTCATCGAGCGGACATGCACGCAAGTGGCCGCGCGGCTACCGGTGATTGTGGGCATCACGGACACTGCCTTTGTGGAAGCGGTGAGCCTGGCCACTGCGGCAGGGAAATTCGGCGCGCAGGCGGTGGTGGCGTCGGCGCCCTATTACTTTCCTGCTAGCCAGGTGGAATTGCTGGATTTTGTCGAGCACCTTGCCGCGGAAGTACCTCTGCCCCTGCTTTTGTATAACGCTCCCACAAATACCGGCCACACTTTTGAGCCTTCGACCGTGCTTCGAGCCGCGGCGATTCCCAATGTGATGGGGCTTAAGGACAGCGGGGGCGACATGACCTACTTTCATTCCGTGGTCGAGCTTCTGAAGGCGCGGCCGGACTTTACGCTTCTGGTAGGGCCCGAAGAACTGCTGGCGGAGGCGGTCCTGCTGGGCGCACACGGTGGGATGTGCGGTGGGTCCAATTTCTGCCCACAACTCTACGTGCGCCTGTACGAGGCGGCGGTGACGAGGAACTTCGACCAGGTTCGCATCTTGCACAGCAGAGTCATGCGTATTTCCACCACGATCTATCGAGTGGGGCGCTACAAATCAAGCTATCTGAAAGGGCTGAAGTGCGCGGTTTCGCTTTTGGGTATTTCGGATGATTTCATGGCTGAGCCGTTCCGCTCTTTTGACAGTCCGGAACGCGCCAAGGTGCGGCAGCACATGGTCGACCAGGGCCTGCTGGGCGGGTAGCAATTTTCCCCGACCCGTTGTCCAGAAGGCATAAAGACTCACCACAGAGATCACAGAGTTCGCAGAGAAAGTCCAAGGTTCTTTCTCTGTGACTTCTGTGATCTCTGTGGTGAATCCTTTGAGACAGTGTGTGTCGCAAGGAGTATGAGTATCATGCTACCAGGAGTTTTCTTACTAATGGCGCTGAGCGCGCCGCCGCAGCTTCAGAATCCAGGCTTTGAAGCTGCCGAGCCGCTGAGAGGTTGGACAGTAGATTCACCCGCGCAAGACAGGAAAAGCGTGGAAGTGCGCGCGGACTCCGCGGAGAAGAAAGAGGGAAAGCAATCGCTGGTGATGGAAGCCCGCGCTCCCGCCCGCTATTCGCTGAATCAGTGGGTTGTGCTTCCGGTGGGAACCCTCTGGCGGGCACGAGTCTGGATCAAGACTGAAGGACTGTCCGCGACAGGAAGTGGCGAGGCAGGCGGGCGGATTTTAATTGACTCACGCGAAGGTCTATTGGGTAGAAGTAACCCAAGGTCCGGCACGTCGCCCTGGGAGGAAGAGGAAGTGACCTTCGAGGCCCCGACGCCCGAGGACGTGGACATTATCCTTGTCGGCTTCGAAAACAGTTCGGGCAAAGTGTGGTTCGACGGGTTTCGTTTGGAACCGGTGGCGCGGCCCGTCGAGAACGATGTTCGGATTTTTCATCAGAAGCTAAGCAAGCTGCCCATCGACCTCAAGCAGTGCGGGCAATTCATTGAGCCCCTGTGCCGCCTTCTGCCCTCCATGCTTGCCCAGCAGGTCGAATCCACCAGCTTTGAAGAGGAAGCGGAGTGGTGGCCGAGCTATAAAAGGGAAATCGACAAACCCCACCGGCCGTGGTATCCCGAAGGAGCCGTGCACGTCGCGAAGTATTCGCTTGACACCGAGAACCCATACAACGGCAAGCGCTCGCAAAAGATCGAGCTTCCCGTTCCGCGGGCTCGAGCCGGGATTGCACAAGACGGCTTCTATCTTCGAAAAGGCATGGGCTACCGGCTTCGACTGCACATGAGAGGCCAAGGGAATGTTCCCGTGTGGGCATCGCTCTCCGGCGACGGCGCGCGTGCAGCCGGCCCTGTGTTGCTCGGTCGCGCCTCCGAGAATTGGCAGGGCGCGGAAACGGTGCTGCGGGCAACGCGTGACGTCCAGAACGCCAGCTTGAACATTGAGTTTGAAGGCCCGGGAAGCTTGTGGCTCGACCGGATCTACATGATTGATGAGGACGCCGTACTCGGACTCTGGCGGCGGGATGTCGTTGCTGCGTTGAAAGAGATGACGCCTGGAGTCATCAGGTTTGGCGGGAGCTCGCTGGAAGTCTTCGAGTGGGATCAGTGCATCGGTTCGTGGGGCACTCGGGTGCCGTACACGACCATTCCGTGGCGCGGCCTCGAGCCCAATTTCGTGGGCGTCGAGGAATTCGTTCAGTTGTGCCAGTACGTTGGCGCCGAGCCTCTGGTTTGCGTGCGTTGGACGGGCAAGACCCCGGCGGATGCCGCCGCTGAGGTCGAATACTTCAATGGCGGCCCGCAAACCCGCGGGGGGAAAGTGCGCGCGCAGAATGGACACGCGGCTCCTTACGGAGTGAAGTACTGGCAGATCGGAAATGAAATCGGCGGCCCCAAGTACGACGCCTCCGTGCGCGCCTTCGCGGAAGCGGTTCGCAGAGTTGATCCCATGGCCAAAGTGCTTTCATCTTTTCCTTCTGCCAACACGCTGCGCGAAGGCGGCGGTTACCTCGATTACCTGTGCCCGCACCAGTACGACTGCGGAGATTTGTGGGGTAAAGAAGCGGAACTGAAGTTCCTTCAGGAGCAGATTGCGCGCTACGGTGCGGGAAGGAACGTGCGGGTGGCCGTCACGGAATGGAATACAACGGCGGGCGAGATGGGGCTGACGCGAGGAATGCTCCAGACCCTGGGGAACGCCCTGAGCTGCTCGCGGTATCAGAACCTGTTGCAGCGCTACGCGGATCTGGACGAAATAGCAATCCGATCGAACTTGGTGGACAGCTTTGGCTCCGGGGTTCTACTGCCGGGGCCGGGCTGGCTGTATCTTGCACCCACGTATTATTCGCAGAAGCTGTACACGCGCGCGGCAGGCTCCTACCCGCTGCGAATCGAGCGGACAACTTCGCTGCCGTGGTATCTCCAGGAGCCTGACCTGAGTGCCACGCTCAGTGAAGATGGCAAGTCACTGCGAATTTACACTGTCAACTCGACCGGCGAGACGAGGCAATTGAAGTTTCACCTCGTGGATTTTCCTGGGGCCCTTCGAGGAGGCTCGGCTTACGTCTTAAGAGACCGAGATGCGGCGGGCACTCCTGAAGTCATGAATAGCCGCGACGACCCTGAGAGGATCGCTCCGGTCACGACTCCTGTAACCGCCAACGGCAAGGACTTTGATTATGCCTTCGCGCCGTTTACCGTAACGCTGCTGGAGCTTGAACTCGGCGAATAGCGGTCCGGGAAGGTGTTCTGGGAAACGGCGTTCCAGGTCGTGGCTTGAGGATGGCCGCGCGGGCCGCCGCTACGAGACTCTTGCGCCCACGAAATCAAGTTGCAGGTGGAACAGGATGGAGCAAACGAGATTCGAGGAACTGGTTGCGCAAGCCGTCGACGACCTGCCGGAAGCGTTCCGTGAAAAACTGGAGAACGTGGCGATCATCGTGGAAGACTTACCGCCGGAGGAACCGAAGCGCGAAGGGCTGCTGCTGGGGCTGTTTCACGGCATCCCGCGCACGGAGAAGAGCGTATTCTCTTCCAGTCCGCCGGATCGGATTTTTCTATACCAGCGAAACATCGAGGCGGTATGTCGCAACGAGGCCGAGGTGCGTCGTCAGATTCGCGCCACGCTGCTGCATGAGGTGGGGCACTATTTCGGACTCAGTGAGGACGAGTTGCGCGCGGTGTGAGGAATAGGGATCAGGCGCCAGATGTCGGGTGTCAGGACCCGAATTATGTCATCGCAGTGGCAGGTAATCCGAGACATCCGGCAATCGCCACATGATAATTCAGGGTTCCCTCGCCGCGGCGTCGATGACCTCTGCGGGCGAAGCTGTGCCCGTACCCTTCTTCATGACGGTGATCGAGGCGACCAGATTGCCGAACGAGGCTGCGGCGACGGGGTCGCCGGTCACCGCCATGGTGAGCGCCGCGCCGGCAGCAAAGCCGTCGCCGGCACCGCAAATGTCCACCGGTTTCTCCACGGGCCGTGCTTTGGCCCAAGTCTCCTTACCTTCTTCGACCACCAGGGTGCCCTGTGGCCCGTGCGTCACCATCACCGCCCGGGCTCGAAGATGTTCGCGCAGCCGCCTGAAATCGACATGCCCGAAGAGTTGCTGGCAGGCGACTTCCGCTTCCATGCGATTCGGCTTGACCATCACTTCCCGGAAGAGATGCACGCGTTTGCGGGAATCGACCAGAAACACCTTGCTCGGGTACCGGCCGCGAGCTCGCTGATTGTCTGACCCACCAGCGGCGTCACGACGCCGCCGGCAGCGGTTTCGGCCTGATCGGCCACCAGGACTACATCGAAGGCCTCAACCACTGGAATGAGATTCCCGATGACCCGCGTCTCCGCCTCGGGAGGAAGCGGCTTGGTGGAGATGAAATCAACTCGAGGTTGGTCCTCGATGCCGGTCTGGCCGTTGATCAGCTTGGTGTACGTGAACGTTTGCCAGCCAGGCAGCTCTACCATCAGATTCGCAGTGATTCCCCGCTGGTTCAAAGCGCGGACCAACTCGAATCCAAAGCCATCGTCGCCGCGAATTCCCAGGACGGCGACTGCTCCGGTGCCCAGGGCCGCCAGATTATTCGGCCACCGTTCCGCCGCCTCCGGGAGTGACCTCGGTGGAGACGACGCCCAGCCGGGGAATGCCTGTTTCACGCGATGCTTCCGAAGTGGCAGGATCGTAAGTGCACCAGCGGTCAAGGCAGATGTCCCCCACCACTAGGGCTTTGAGTTTCTTGAATGCGTCCAGCGTTCCCGCTATGGTCATGTGCAGCTCCAGGAGGGCGCGCCGCAGGGCCGGAACGGTCGCGCGGTGATCGCCGCAAAGGTAAAAGCTCTCGCCCCCATCGGCCACTGTCCGGACCAGGATTGTCTTGTGGGGCCGGAAATAGTACCCGGGTTGAGTTTTCGGGAGTTCGTGGTGGATGTCGCCCTGAATAGGGACCAAGTCAAAAACTGCCGTGGTGAAATTCCTGATCGTCTGTCCTTGCTGATGAGCCACGTTGCGAGCCATGGCAAGAGCTTTCAAATAGACCTCGGGCGCCATGATGGCGGAGCCGAAATCAAGCATGATCCCGTTTTCCAGGCTTTCGACGGAATTTGTGAAAATCAGGAAGTCACGGTAGCTGGCCGAACCCAGAGCGCCGCCATCGCAGTTCGGATGCTCATGGATGATGTCATATCCGATGCCCACGTGTACGGTGGCCGGAATCGAAAGCCGGTAAGCGGCGGCGAAGATGCTTATGTCTTTGTGGGGAAAATCGCTGCATTCGATCCGCCTTCCAACATTTTCGCCCAGGCCCAGCGAGAGTGCCGCGGCTTCGCGAATTACCTCATTGAGTTCTCCCGTTTCGCGCCACAACCCGAACTCGCCACTGCGAATATAGCGCGCCACGCTCTCTGTGGTAGCGCCGGCTCGGGCCAACTCATAATCGTGAATGGCGCCTGCGCCATTCATGGCGATGTGGGTTAAATAGCCTCGTTCCAACAGGTCGATGATGTGACGGCTGGCGCCGGATTTGATGACATGCGCGCCCATCATGAGGATGCGCGCGGCGCCCTTTGTCTTTGCCGCGGCGATTCTTCTCGCCACCTCGATGAGCTGGGGGTGCGAGAATTGTGGGGCCGGGCCCTCGAGCGGCAGAAGATAATCAAGGTTCATGTCATGGACGCGCTCGCCCAAAGGCTTGATCAAAAGTCGTGAACGGTCGAAAGTTTTGTATTTTGAGTTCATGGAATGCTATGACCCGTAAAACGCAGCGGCTAATGCTCTGGAAATAGCGCGCGCGAAAGATCATTCCAGCAAAGGAAATTCGGAATGACGAAGTCCGCGCCCACTTTGATCAGGCGCTCTCTCTTCCACTGGGTCCACGAGCACGCAATCAGGCTCATCCGTGGCCACGCCGACGGCGACGCCGCCCGCCTCTTTGACGTTCTTGATTTCAACATACCCGTCGCCGAATCCAATCAGCGTTTCTCCGTCTGCCCTCCAGCGAAGAGAGCATCTCACGGATCAGAATCTCTTTGGAAAAACTCTCTAGTCGTCGCGGGCGCCAAAGATCCGGCCTTCAAAATATCGCTCAATATCCAGCAGTCGGGCCTCCTCGAGGGTGTAGGACTCGTCGGTTCCGCTCGCGCAATAAAGCTTCAAGCCGCGCGCGCGCAAATCCTCCAGCGCCGCACGGGCGCCGGGAACGAGGTATTGGTCCGGGGCGGCTTTACCTTGGCGCAACGCCTCTCTCCGGTCGGCGATCTTATCCATCAAGCGGTCGTGATACAGGCGTTTGTATTCCAGCGGGGCAGGGGTTTGCCACCCCTTTCTTTCACTTGACGAGCCAATTCGATCATCTGGTAAATCGCCTGTTCCCCAGTGAGTCGCGCCACAGATTCATCCACCAGCGCCCGCAAATCGTCTTCCTTCTCTCCGGTCTTCAGTTCCGCCAGGATTTCGACCATCATGGGGACCATGACATCCATCCAACCGGCGCGAACCAGGGAGAGCGTGCCATCAAAGTCGAAGAGTGCGAGCTTTGCATCCTTCGCTGAAACACCTTTATGGATAACTTCCATCTTCGATCATTTGCTATTAGCCAACCGCTCCCTCGGCCCGTGAACCACTCAACCGTCCGCCGCAGGCCCTCCTCGAAGCTAACCAGGGGTTCGTATCCGAGGCACCTGGCGGGCCAGCGAAATATCTGCCAAAGAATGGCGCGCATCGCCTTGGCGCGGGGGGCCATAGCGTGGTTCTACCTTCCGTCCAAAGATGCCGTTGAGGACGGCGATCGTCTGATTCAGTGTAGCTGCGCCCCACGCCGACGTTGATGACCTTGCCGCGGCCGCCGGAGCCGTGCAAGCTCTGAGCGTCGCGTCAACGACGTTATCCACGTAGGTGAAATCGCGCGATTGTTCGCCGTCGCCGAAGATCACAGGGGTCTTTCCCCGTTCATAAGCAGGCACGAACTTGGAAAGAACGCCCGTGTAGGCGAGTCGGGATTCTGCCGTGGGCCGAAAATATTGAAGAAGCGGAGCGACAAGATTTCCAGGCCGAAATCGTCGTGAACACCCGGCAGTAGTACTCTCCACCCACCTTGGCGAGCGCATAAGGAGAGAGCGGATCAGGGGTCAAAGACTCGACGTGAGGCATGGTGGGATTGTCGCCATAGGCGGCGGCGGAAGCAGCGAACACCGGCGTCGACACCCGCGTCGCGTGCGGGTAACAAGACATTCAACGTACCGGTGACGTTGACTTCGTTGGCCGTAGCGGATCGTCCACCGACCGTACCACGGAGGGGAGCGCAGCGAGATGATGACGTAGTGAGAGGGTCCGTGAATGCCGCGATATGGCTCCCAAGTCGCAGATGTCCGCATCCGGAAAATCAATCCGGCCCGCAACGCGAGCCAGATTAGCCGTCTTGCCGGTCGCAAGGTTGTCCAGCACGCGAACACTTTCCCCGCGACGTACCAGTTCCTCAACCACGTGCGAGCCGATGAAGCCCGCTCCTCCAGTGACCAGATATATAGCCATCCCTGCGCGTTCCTCCTCGAGTTGAAGTGCCCGTGCGGGGGTTTCCATGTAAGATCTTGAGATGACCGGAGAACGCGGGCATCCCGTGTCGCTCGCAATCCGGCGCCCCGCTGTAAGTCTAGCACATTATTTGCCTGTTACGCGGATTGGGCGTCCTGTACACTTGCAGGTTTCAGGAGTTTGTGCCCGTCCCCTGCGGCGGGTTTGAGGCCCCAGGCGTCCGCATCGCAGCTGGCAACTCCGAAGTCTGCGGCCCTCATCTTACTTACGAAAGCCTGGGACTTCGGCACCTGGCTCCTGCTGCACGTTCAAACCTCGGATGAATTAGAGGACTATTTCAGAATATGAGAATCCTTGTACTTGGCGGCGACGGTTACTTGGGTTGGCCGACCGCTAATGTATTTATCAACCCACGGTCACGTGGTGGGGGTGATTGACAATTTCGCCAAGCGTCGCTGGGAAATGGAACTGAACGTCGAACCCTTGATGCCCATCCGCACGCTGCACGATCGTGTGAAGGCGTGGCACGAAGTGGCGGGGCAGAAGATCGAGCTCTTCGTGGGGGACTTGCGGAACTATGAACTCGTCTTGCAAGCCTTCGAGGCGTTTAAGCCGGAGGCCATCGTCCATTACGGCGAGCAGCCTTCCGCGCCCTATTCGATGATTCACCGAAAGCCGCGCTGTTTTTACTCAAATGAACAACTTGGCGGGCACACTCAACGTACTCTGGGCGATGCGCGAGCGTTGTCCCGCCGCACATCTTGTGAAGCTGGGGACGATGGGCGAATACGGTACGCCCAACATCGATATCGAGGAAGGCTTCATCGAAATTGAATACAAGGGCCGTAAGGACGTTCTTCCGTTCCCGAAGCAGCCCGGCTCTTTCTACCACCTCACCAAGGTCCACGACAGCCACAACATCCTGTTTGCCTGTAAAGTGTGGAAGTTGTGTTCCACCGATCTTAACCAGGGAGTGGTCTACGGCATCGAAACGGACGAGACTCTCTTGGACGAACGCTTGGCCACGAGTTTCCACTACGATGAGGTGTTCGGCACTGCGCTCAACCGCTTCTGCGTGCAGGCGGTCGCAGGAATTCCGCTTACGGTTTACGGGTTGGGCGGCCAGACGCGCGGCTTCCTGAACATCCGCGATACTTTGCGCTGTGTCGAGCTCGCGCTCGTGAATCCGCCGCAAGCCGGCGAATATCGGGTCTTCAACCAGTTCACGGAGACATTCAACGTCCTGCAATTGGCGGAAATGGTGAAGGGGCAGTCAGAGAAACTCGGTTTCAAGGTAGAGATAAACCATCTGAAGAACCCTCGCGTGGAAGCGGAGCAGCACTACTACAATCCGATTCACAGAAAGTTGAGCGACTTGGGATTGCAGCCCTGCTTGCTCTCTGACGAGCTAGTGCAAAGCATGCTCAAGCGGGTCCAGGACCATGCCGCGCGCGTTAAGCGGGACATCATCCTGCCGCGGGTTACATGGGAAGGCTCAAATCCGCCGGGCAGGAGTGAGAGATAACGGTGCTGGATTTACTGGCGCAGGGCTCTTGCCGCCCACCCCTGCTAGTCCCGCCCGTCGTTATCAACGGATTAGGGCCCTCGAAACCCCGTGCAAATCGCGGCTAGTTACGCTAGAATATAAAAATCAGCTTACAAACGAAAAGCACAGGAGGACCGAATGGAAGAGACAAAACCCTTGTCGATCGCCAGTCTGATCACGATCCCGGCGTTGATTACCTTGGGCATTACTATCCTGCGCCTGGTGGGTGAACTCCAACACTGGCCCAAACCATGGTTCAACGCTTCAGCGGGTGGAGGAGGAGCCATTATTGGCATCTCCTGGCTGCCACTCATTTTTGGTCCGTATTTTGCCTTGAAACTGGCTCGAGCGGGCGACAGGCCATCGAGTGCCGGGAAATCAATCGGACTGGCATTCGCCGGGTTGGCGGTGATGGTCGTCGGCATCGTCATAATGGGAGTTGTCATGAAGATGAACCATCCGAGTCTGGCCGAGATCGGTTACCTCGTGCTGCTGGCTCGCGGCGTTTATTTCCGCAATCGGCTGGCGTTCATTGGGGAAATGCCTGCTGGCTTATGCTCTCGCAGCGCGCATTCCTGTGCTTGTTGTGATGTACCTCGCCATGAGTGCCAACGGCGGACAGGGTTGGGGAACACACTACGACGCGGCACCTCCCAATATGCAATTTCCGTCTTTTGGCTCACGATTCCTCCACACCGGCGTCCTCCCCCAGCTTGGATTCTGGATCAGCTGGACGGTCGTGGCGGGCGCTATCGTGGGGACCATCGCCAACACCATCACACGTCGAGGAAAGCAAGCGGTTCCGGTCGTGGCCTGAGAACAAGGGCAGCGTGGACCTGCTCTTCAAGGTCGGTGTGTTGTCCTTGTTATTCACAGACGAGAAATGCAGGTCGGCAATTGTAGCGAGTCGCTGCCAATCGGAAATCTCAGAGTCACAAGACCGTCCGCTTTGGAGAGCGAAAGGAGTTTCGCATGGAAGAGACAAGGCCAACGTCCATCGCCGGTCTGATTACGATTCCGGCTTTGATTACTCTGGGCGTTACCATCCTGCGCCTGGTAGGTGAACTCGAACACTGGCCCAAGCCGTGGTTTAACGCGGCGGCGGGGGGCGGAGGCGCAATTGTCGGCATTTCCTGGCTGCCGATCATTTTTGGCCCTTACTTCGCGTTGAAGCTGGCCGGAGTAGGCGACGGTCCATCCGGTGCCGGGAAGGCCATCGGATTTGCATTCCTGGGACTCGCGGTGCTGGTGATCGGCGGCGTGACCGCGGGAATTTCGCAGCCACCAAGCTAAACGCCAACCTGGCCGTGGTTGGGTTTGTGGTGATACTGGTGGCAGGGTTCGTCGCGCGAGCCGGCTGGCGCGTGTTGGGGAACACCTTGTTCGCCTATGCCTTCGCGGCACGCATCCCGGTGTTGATCGTCATGTTCATCGCCATGAGCGCCAACGGCGGGCAAGGATGGGGAACGCATTATGATGTCGTTCCGCCCAATTTCCCTTATCACGCGTTTGCAGCCAAGTTTTTCTATACCGCGTTGGTTCCCCAGATGACCTTGTGGATTGGTTTTACGGTTGTGGTGGGCTCCATTTTCGGAGCGATCGCGGCCGCGATGCTGGGGGGAAAGGCCGCGGTCGCGCCCGCGGCTTAAAACCGGCGGTTACGGTGCCTGGGATGCCGAAAGTGCCGCCTCGCCTGCCATCCAAGGACCCGCACACCAGTGTCAGGGGGCTGGAGCGTAATAAATTGGATTTCCCGGCCGATCACCTCCGCGGCTTGCTGATCAACTGCCAAGCCTCCGTGAGGTGCGCGCCAAGTTCGTCGTCGCCGATTTGATCGAGTTCAATTCCCACCCAGCCCTTAACTCCCACATACGGCGGTCTGTAGTAGATCGCCGGGCTGCTTGCAATGAGAGCCTCTTGTTCTCCTGGCTGTGCGGGTATCAAAACCGCGATGTGGCCGTCGTGATGGTGATTGCTGGAGAACATCGCAAAGACGCGTTTTCTGAGGAAGAACGTCGGTTCACCGTGCGAAAGCTTCTCGGTTACGCCCGGCAGCGCCAGGCAGATGCTGCGGACTCTTTGCAGATGCCTCTTTCCATCCATGCTCCATCACTCCTTAACAATTCCAGGCGCCGCCGTGCGGCAGTGGTCCTTAGAGGTCCGATTAAGATTATAATTGAGAACCCAGCAGGGGATGTGCTGATAAGCGGAAGCAAGGCATACGTCGGAAGAGGGGGATGCCCATGAATGCACGTTTCTTTTACACCCGTTCCAGGTTCGTGGCGGCGGTTCTTTTTCTCGGCGCCGTTACGGTCGCGGTTGCGTCCACCGGGGGTTATCACTTGCTCAAGAAATACTCGTTCGGGGCGGCGCAAGGAAGTACCCGGGAGTATTTTGACTACATCACGGTGGACTCCGCCGCGCGCCGGGTTTACTTGTCGCGCGGCACGGAAGTCAACGTGATCGACGCTGATTCCGGAACTCTCATCGGCAACATAACCGGCCTAAAGCGAGACCATGGTGTCGCTCTGGCCCACGAATTCGGCCGGGGTTTTATCAGTGACGGTGCGCAGGGGAAAGTGGTCATTTTTGATCTGAAGACGCTCAAGGTCATCGGCGAGGCCAAAGCGGCCGACGATGCTGACTGCGTGGTTTACGACCCGGCCTCCAAACGCGTTTTTGTTATGGAAGGCGACCCCAACAGTCTGACGGCGATCGATGCAAAGAGCGGGAGCGTGGTGGGGACCGTCCAGCTCGGTGGGTCTCCTGAGTTTGCGATCGCTGACGGCAGGGGGACTGTTTACATCAATCTGGAGAGCAAGAACGAACTCGTTGCGCTCGATTCGCACGCGCTCACCGTCAAGTCTCGCTGGCCCGTTGCACCAGCCGGAGGCCCCACGGCCCTCGCCATGGACAAGGAGCACCGGCGGCTGTTCAGCGCCGGGCGCGAACCCCAGGTGCTGGTTGTAATGGATGCCGACAACGGAAAGGTTCTGAAGTCGTTTCCGATCTCCGGAGGAGTAGATGCTGCCGCCTATGACCCTGAAACCGGCCTGATCTTCGCCTCAACGCGCGAGGGCATGCTCCATGTCTTCCACGAGGATTCGCCGGACGCGTTCAGTGAGGTCGAGACGGTCAAGACAGAATATGGCGCCAAGACCATGGGGCTCGACACCAAAGCCCACAACGTGTTTCTGGACACGGCGGATTTCAGTCAGCCTTCTTCCTCCGGGTCAGGACAGCGCGGTCCTCGCCGTGCGGCTGTTCCGGGCACGTTTCGGGTTTTGGTTTACGGGCGATAAAATCCGAGGCTTGAAATTTTGAACCGCCAAACCCTGCCTCACTGGCGAGCGATTAAGCGGCCGCGCAAGCTCTGATCCGTTGCCATATCGATGCAGGTCCATGCCATTGCCAGCGCGCCGTCCGCCAGAGCCTTGTCTGCGTCGGCGGTAATGCAGTGCGCAGCAAATTCCGGCTGGTGGTTGACAGCGGGCAGGGAATGGATGCCGATCATAGGATGGATCGAGGGCATGGCCAGAGAGACATTCCCCATGTCTGTTGAACCGGTGGGTCGCGTCTCCCACTCGCCCAGGTTAGGGAACGGCCGCCCCAGGGATTCTGAGTTCCGGCGGTAGAGCCTCGCTATTGCTTCGTCGTGGCGCATTTCAGCGTAAGGCTTATCGCCGCCGGTAATCTCCATCTTCGACCCGGTGGCGAGGGCTCCGGCCTCGAAGCAGCGGTAAACCCGGGGCCGCAGATCGGTCAGTTGCTCGAGCGTCTCAGAGCGAACGATGTATCGGGCGGAGGTGTGAGCGGGCACGACATTTGGAGCGGCGCCACCGTTGGTGACGATCCCGTGGATTCGGTCCGTGGAGCGGATGTGCTGGCGCAGCAGTCCCAGTGCCGTTTGCGCCACGGTGAGGGCATCCGCCGCGTTCACTCCGAGTTCCGGAAACGCTGAGGCATGGGATTCCTTGCCGGTGTAATGAACCTCAAACATGGAAGCGGCAATGATCTTCGCGCGGAGCATGTCAAACGGCGCCGGATGCACCATCATGGCCGCATGAACGCCCGCAAAGGCGCCACGCTCGAGCAGCAGAATCTTGCCGCTGGCATTGCCCACTTCTTCCGCCGGCGTCCCGATGACACTAACGGTGAGGCCCACCTCGTCTGCCACCTTGGCGGCCGCCAAGGCTGCGCCCACCGCCGAGGCAGCGATGATGTTGTGTCCGCAGGCGTGGCCGATCCCTGGAAGGCAATCGTATTCCGCGCATATGCCGACGTGCAGAGGCCCAGTGCCGGCACGAGCGAGAAAAGCCGTGGGCAGATCGCAGATCCCTTTCCGAACTGAGAACCCGGCATCGGCCAGCGACTCACAGAGCCAGGACGAGGCTCGTTCCTCCTCAAAGCCTAATTCCGGGTGGGAATGGATGCGATGGCTGAGCTCAGTCAAGCGATCTTGGACGGACTCGAAACGCTCACGGGCCGCGGTTTTGGTATCCATGTTAGCACCCCAGTTGTATTGAGATTCTTCGCACAAGACTAGCACGGGCTTTCCAGCCACTTCAAGCGCCAAGCGTATGAGAAAGGCGCAACGAACTAAGGGGCTGGCACATCTCATAAAACAGTGGCTCCACGAGCCGAGATTCAGGGCATACGACGAAGGAGGTGAGCATGTCTTCAGCGCTTATACCCAGCGCACTCGATGCTCGGACGCAGGCTTTCCCTGTGCTGACCGCGGCTCAGATCAGCCGCATCCGTCCCCACGGCAGGGTGCGTGAAGTCAAGCCGGGTGAGATCCTGTTCGAGCCTGGCGACACTCAAATGCCCTTCTTTGTCCTGCTTTCGGGCAGCATGGAGATTTTGCAGCCGAGTTTTTCGGGCGAGCGAGAGATCGTCAAACACGGTCCGGGAGAGTTTACCGGCGAGATGACCATGATTTCCGGCCAGCGGTGCCTGGTGCGTGGCCGAGTAACCGCGCCCGGTGAGTTTCTCGAGCTAAGTTCCGAAGGCCTGCGGTCGCTCATTGCCAAAGATGCCGAGTTGAGCGAAGTGCTGATGCGGGCGTTCATCTTGCGCCGCCTCGCTCTCATCTCTCGGGGCTACGGCAACGTGATTCTGATGGGATCGCGCCATTCTGCGGGCACGCTGCGGCTGCGCGAGTTTCTGAGCCGGAACGGATACCCCTACACCAACGTCGATCTGGACACAGACAGCGGCTCGCAGCAGCTTCTGGACCGATTCGACGTGAAGTTGGACGAGATTCCAGTTCTGATCTGCGACGGCCGCACAGTCCTGCGCAATCCGAGCACCCAGAAGCTTGCCGAATGCTTGGGATTCAACGCGAACATCGACGACCTGCGAGTGCTGGATTTGGCCATTGTAGGTGGGGGGCCTGCCGGTCTGGCCGCGGCTGTCTACGCTGCCTCGGAGGGCCTGGATGTGCTGGTGATTGAGACCGAGTCTCCCGGCGGGCAGGCGGGCTCGAGCTCCAAGATCGAGAATTATCTGGGCTTCCCCACCGGCGTGTCGGGGCAGGAGTTGGCAACGCGGGCTATTACCCAAGCGCAAAAGTTTGGCGCGAAGATGCTAGTGGCGCACAGCGTCGTGCGCCTGGAATGCAAGAAACCCCTCTACGAGATCGTGCTTGATGACGGAAGTGTGTTGCGCGCGCGGGCCATTGTCATCTCCACCGGGGCTCAGTACAAGAAGCCGGCCATTTCCAGTCTGTCGCAATTCGAGGGTCAGGGCGTCTACTACGGTGCAACTCATCTTGAGGCGCAACTCTGTGATAACGAAGACACGGTCGTGGTCGGGGGAGGGAACTCCGCGGGGCAGGCGGCCGTCTTCCTCTCACAAACCGCCCGCAAGGTTCATATGCTGGTGCGGTCGGGAGGGTTGGCAGATTCGATGTCCCGTTACTTGATTCAGCGCATTACCGAAAACCCGGCCATCGACCTCCACTACAATACAGAAATCGTCGGCCTGGAGGGCAACCACCAGCTCGAGCGTGTCGCATGGAGCGACAAGGCCACAGGTGAAAGCTCGGCGCACGACATCCGCCACGTGTTTATCATGACCGGGGCTTCGCCGCGAACCGAGTGGCTGAAGGGTTGCCTGGCCATGGACAGCAAGGGCTTCATCCTCACCGGCCGCGACCTGGAATTGCCGGGCGAAATTGCTCCGCCCTTTCCTTGGCCTCTCGCCCGCGCCCCACTGATGCTGGAAACCAGCCTTCCAAGAGTTTTTGCGGTTGGCGATGTGCGCTCGGGAAGTGTAAAACGCGTGGCCTCTGCCGTGGGCGAAGGCGCGATCGCCGTACATTTGGTTCACCGCTCCCTGGCGGAGGCGTGAAAGGCAGTTGAGAGTCAAGAGTCGAGAGTCGAAAATAGAGAGCTGCTGGTTGTCATTCTGAGCGAAGCGACGAATCCCCGTAGTGCGTTGGACGTTGGACCCGGCGCCAGAGGTTACCAGTGCCGAGAATGACAGGCCTTTCGACTCTCAACTTTGGAGGACTTCATGGCGGCGGAATGCACGCATCTCGATCAGATCAAAATCACGACCACCGACAAGCACGTGTGTGAAGACTGCATAAAAACCGGCGACACGTGGGTCCATCTACGCCTTTGCGCGGAGTGCGGTCACGTGGGGTGTTGCGATTCGTCCAAGAACAAACACGCGACGAAGCACTTCCGAAAGACCCGGCACCCCATTATGCGCTCCAACGAATCAGGCGAGAACTGGGGATGGTGTTACGTGGACGAGGTTATGATCGAGCCCTTTTCGTAAAAGAGGCGAACTGGCGCATATCCACGCGGCACCACTCGGGGGTAACATTTGCGGGCGACACTCGTAGTGATCGCGTTCTTAACTTGCACGCTGGCTCCGGCGCGGGCCGAAGACGTAACACTGGAAGCCGCGGAGCGGCAGCGGGTGATTGAAGCCGTGTGCGCAAACCTGAAGCAGTACTATATCGACCACAATGCCGCGCTTCAGATGGCGGACGCGCTGCTCGCAAATAGGAAAAAGGGTGTTTACGAGTCGGTGACCGATGGCGTGGCTCTTGCTGATCTGCTGACCAGGCAGATCAGGGAGATCAGCCATGACATGCATTTGGAGATGGTGTATAGCTAGACGCCGCTGCCTCGTAACCCAGGGAGATTCACGGCTGAAGATCGGGCGCGCTATCGGAGGGCGATGCAGCTCGAAAACTGCACCTTCGAGAAGGTCGAGGTTCTGGCTCATAACATTGGCTACCTGAAGATTAACTCGTTTCCCGACCCACCCGTGTGCGAGGCGACGGCGAGAGCCGCGATGGCTTCGCTGGATCGCGTCGATGCCATCATCTACGATCTGCGGGACAACCGGGGCGGTGAGCCTGCGATGGTTATGTTGATGGCCGCTTACCTTTTTGACCATCCCGAATACATTTACAACCCCAGGGAAAACACGAGCCGGAGGTCTTGGACTCAACCGGTTCCAGGAAGTCAGCTCACCGATAAGCCGGTTTATATACTGACTTCCGGGAGAACCTTCTCCGGCGCCGAGCAGTTCTGCTTCAACCTGAAGATGCTGAAACGCGCCACGCTGGTGGGTGAGACCACGGGTGGCGCCGCACATGCCGGCGTCTTCCATCGCATCGATGATCACTTCGGAATTGGAATTCTTGAAACACGGGCGTTCAATCCTTTCTCAAACGCCGACTGGGCAGGCACGGGTGTGGAACCGGATGTGAAAGTAGTGGCTGCCGGTGCGCTTGAGACCGCAAAGGCGCTGGCGGAAAACAAGCTCCGGAAGAAGTAGCCTACCACAGCGCATTCCCGCCAATCGAGGTCTTAATTGTAGCGAAGGGCGAAGGCATACGCGAGGTTTAACGGCAACGTCCAAAACCGCTGCGCCGGGGATTTTGACAAGCGCGTTGGTTTTTCGTCGCCTGCCGCCTGTTATCCGGGCGGAAGATTCTCTCCGATTCAGAATTCGCTCGCTTGGCGCGGGTGATCCAGGAGCGCCGGGAAGAACACCGCTTCCTGCTCACGGTGTGGGTGTTCCTCACTGGCGTGCGATTCTCTATCCGCGCACTCCGCTCACCATCCCCAGGGTGATGGAAGCTGGTAGCGCGGACCACCGCTTCTGTCGTCCGCGGCTTTTTCAATCGAAGAACCGCGGACCGCAAACCCGACGGTCCGCGCTACTTGCTTCCGTGCGCGGCGTCAAGCACAGCGTCTCAGAAGGTGCCACGCCCGAGATCAGCATCGAGCAGGCGCGCAAACTCCTGCACGCGGTGGACGTGGGCCACGTCGTGGGCCTGCGCGACCGGGCATTGATCGGCGTGATGGTCTATACCTTCGCGCGCATCAACGCCGTGCTGCAGATGAAGGTCCGCGACTACTTCGTGCAGGGCCGCCGGGGATGGGTGCGCCTCCATGAAAAAGGCGGCAAGGAGCACGAGGTCCCCTGCCATCACAATTTAGAACAGTATCTCGATGAATACATCGCGGCGGCCGGCATCGCCGGCGATCCGGACGGGCCGCTGTTCCGCACGACGGGCCGCAAGACGGGCAGACAGCATCCGATGTGGCAGCAGGACGCCTACCGCATGATTCAGCGGTGCGCATCCGCCGCCGGCATCAAGACGAAGATCGGGAACCACACCTTTCGGGCGACGGGCATCACCGCCTACCTGAAGAACAAGGGCACCCTCGAGACGGCGCAACACATCGCCAACCACGAGTCGCCGCGCACGACGAAGCTTTACGACCGGCGCCAGGATGAGATTTCGCTCGATGAGGTAGAGCGGATTGCGATTTGAATGCAAGCGAATGCGCATCAACTCATACTGCTTGCGCTGGTCTCGGGTGTTATAGTAATCGGGACCTGGGTTCCAAAATAGAAATCCCGGTTTGGAGGTTCCTCATGTCCAACCTATTCTCGACTTATCGCTGGCCTGTCCGCGCGCGCCGGAGTAGCCGGTCAACGTGAGCCTTAGACGGCACGAGATGAACGTTATGAATCATGCCGACGTCGTTGCCCAAGTCGTGGTCGAGGCCGTCATCCACGGCAGTCGCATGGTCTACCGTTCCGACCAGAGCGAGAGTATTCACGAGTTCGACCTGCATTATCCCGATGGTCACGTGGCCGCTATCGAGGTTATAGTATAGGGCTGTTTCCGCACCTCAGTCCCCATGCGTATGCAGGGAAAACGCTAAGCGCCGAACGGCTGGGAGGCAAGACAGGGCGAGGGTTTTACGAGCACACTCCAGAGAAGCGGTGACGAGCATCTGTGGGCCCCGGCAGACCCCAATGAACTTCCTAACATGCATACAAGCAACGAGAGATTGGTCGCGTTCCTCCCCTGGCTGAAGCTAAGGGAAGCAGTTCCAGTTGGGGATGCGATACGTTTCGTTCCGTTCGTGCCCGGCGATGTCCAGGTAGGCGATGAGCTTCGGGATCTGGTCCCTTCTTTGACCAAGATCGCTTCCTCTTACGTTGACTTGCGAGGCAGGCCGATAGAGCGGTGCACGGTCACCATTGTAAATCAGCGGATACCTCCATGGAATCTCGCCAGGGAAGATTTCGAGGCCGTTCGATGGGCCACCTCGTTACTTTACCTCGCGGCTTCAGCAACGAATGATTACTTCCAGATGATTCCACGGTACGTGAACAGGACCATGTTTGAGCTTTACTGGCAGCGCTTCATCGAGCCTGTCAACTTCGTCACTCTGACCGCCCGCAGACGAAACGGTAGTTTACCAATCGGCGGTTTCAGACACGGTGAGATTAAGGTCACCGTGCCCGTGCAGTCGGATTCGTTGGACCTAGTTTGCATTGATACCGGATTCCTTAGAGCAATCAGCCAGGCTGGGCTGGCTGGTGCCAAATCAGTTCACCGCCTGAAGCCGGCCCTGTCATTCTTCTCGTTAGCGACCACGGATTCCGATGTTATGCTTCCAGAAGCTGAAGCAATTCTGCTAGCATCAGCCTTTGAGACTCTCCTTGGCTGCAAGGGGGCGTATATGCTGGGGAAGGGATTTGGTGAGCTTTTCCGAGACTACGGCGGGGTAATCGTTGACAATGCCCTGTCCAATCGGCCTGGGATCAGAATAGATCGAGAGCACGAAAAAGATCAGAGGGGATGGTTCGTCCACCGAAAGTGGGCTGAAGAGCTTCATCATTTGCGGAGCAAGTATGTACACGGCGAGCCACTGTCATGCCGCCAATGGGGATGGCAGCCAGCCGAACACTTAGTGATCGGAGCCTTTGCATTCCCTTTGGCCGTTAAAGCGATCCTGAGAGAAGAGGGGCATTATACCCTGACGCGGAAAGATGAGGTCTGCTGCTGTGCTTTGGACCTGATTCTCGCCAAGACGGGCTGGGACAAGGACAACGGCACAAATCTAACGGTGTGGCAGGCGACGGTGAACGAGGCTAAGAGGAAAAGCAGGGTTGCAAAGGCGGTAAGGGCATTGGAGCAGGAGCACTCAGCCCAATAGTCACAACTGCGCTTCCGCGAAAAAGGCGGCAAGGTGCGCGAGATTCCCGTCCGTAGCGATCTGGATGCCTGGCTGCGGGAATACCTGGACGCCGCCGGCGTCGCCGGCCAGAACGGCAAATTGCCCCTCTTCCGCGCGCCCGACGGCAAGCGCAGGCAACGGACGGCGGCGGGATACAAGGCGCACTCCATCCGGCAAATGCTGAAGCGGCGGCTCGAGGATGCGGGCCTGCCGCACCTCTTCTCCCCGCACAGCTTCCGGGTCGCGGGCGTGACCGATCTTCTCAATCAGAACGTGCCCCTCGAAGATGTTCAGCACCTCGCCGGGCACTCGAACCCGAGGACCACGCAGATTTACGATCGCAGGCGGCGCGTGACCAGGAATATCGTCGAGCGGATTTCGATTTGAGGGGAAGATTCGGATATGAAATACATCCTTGATCAGTTGGGCCGGTTCTGGTGGTGGGTTCAACAGGGGGGCAATTCGAACATCATCCTCGTAGTCATCACCGCGGTGTATTTGTGGCTCACGTTTCGTATCCTGCGATGGAGCACTGCGCAGGTTAGGGAGCAGCTTCGCCCTAATCTCGTGCTCACCATCACGCGTTCGGCAGAGAACTTGACTGAAGGACACTTTGCTATCGAGAATGTGGGCGAGCGAAACGTTAAAATCCTTGATGCTTTAGTGACTTGTTACGTTGAAGGCAAACGCTTCTCTAGGCTTCGCCCTGACAATGTGCAGGGTGCGATGCTGCTACCAAAGCTGAAACTCTCGGGCGCATTTCCCGTCTCGCCGCGCACGGACGAATGGGTAATATGCACCTTCAGAGTCGCCAGTTCTGATGTCGGCGATCAAGTATTTATGACGTACGAATACTGGTCGAACGTCCACAAGGTCCTTGTTACGGCGCATAGGCCGCTTCGTGTCGTCCTGCGAATGTGGATGACTCCGATCAGGATTCCTTACTGCGAAATCACCAGGTGGGCCCGGCACAGTCTGATGCGGAAACTGCTTTTGGTGGTGCTTGCCCTCGCTGTGCTGTTTGTGCTGTATCACGTTCTGCGATCTTGACCCGTTTCCCTGCCCTGTTTACCGGATGATCGGTGAGACTATGCCAGGCTTGTCTTGAGCGAAGGCGACGTGCCGAGCCTGCCCCCAGGACAGGGCCATAGTGCCTGCAAATAGTGACGTAAGGTCCGCTTGCTTGAGCCTGCGGTTTTGCTTCTCCACTTTCTCCAGCCGTTCAAGTACAGCTTGCATGTCGGATGTCTCGGGTGTCATGGGAGCCTCCGTTTCGCGGGCGCGTCCTCGATTGTATCTCAGCCCTCATTGCAGTACCATCTTGGTCGGATCGTCAGCCATGCGAATTCAGCCAGAGAGGAAGAAGCGTCCCGCAGTACTGCCCAGGTATTCGGTGCTAGATGCGTACACGCTTGAAGAGTTGCGAAGGGAATATCAAGCCGCCGACCGCCGGCGGGGTCCGATACGGCTGCTCAAGAAGGTGTACGCAGATGCCGGGATACTACCGTTTGAGCTTGCTCTGCTGGCCGTGCAAGACCCGAATGTGGATGTCCGCCAGTGGATTGCCCGCTATGGAAGTCTTCTTGACTATCGCGAGAGGGTATTCCAGGCAAAGCAGCCATCGGCTGAACCGAAAAACGAGCCCGGCAGCGGTGAACACCAGAACGCTGAACAGGAGGACATAGAGTTACATTACCTCCACCCTGAGCGTAATCTTGAGGAAAGGCTGAAGAATGATTCCGACCCCTTTGTACGTGCCTGCCTGCGGGAAAATCCCAACGTGTTTTCGGGAATGGCTTTCATCACTCATTGGAGGGAGTTCTTCGGCGAAGCAACACACCTTGAACGCTTGGCGCTGGTCCGCAACCCAGACGTGTACAGCAAGCTAATCGAGCACATTTTCGACCTTGACGACACGTTCCTTGGAATCGGAATTGCCGAACGCAAGGAGTTGGCGTTGGCGTACCTCAGCAATAGCGAGTCTGTGGACAAGAGCCATCGCACTTGGCGTGACTTTCACCCCGACGACGGCTTTGGTGCATGGAGCAACGAGAAACACTTTTCTCAACTCTGGCTGCTCGCATCGAAGTGGCCACCCGAGACGCGAGTCCCCGGCGGCGTTTATCGCTACGTAAAAACGACCGACGAAACGAAGGCGAAGGTCTATCAAGGGTGCGCGGACCCGATTTTGAGGGAAGTGATTCTTGAAAGTTGCGATGGCAGCGAGACCGAAACAATTCGTGCAGGGACGAAGGACGCAGAATCCAATTGTCGCAGGATGGCCCATTCAAAGGTAGATGTTAGGCGGATGGGGGAGGACTTCAGGCCATACATGGTCGCCCTACTCCAAGGGCAGGACAAGGATGCTCTTGAGGGACTCGGCTGGAATGAGAAACTCCCGCTCGATGATCTTTCAGAGGTCGCAAAGCGCTTGAAGGAGCTCGGCGCGGAATGGGCTGCCGATGAGGCCTGGGAAACTATAAAGAAGGTCCGAGATGCTGCCGACGCCAAGGAGCAGGAAGCTGCGCCGGACAAGGTGACCCTCCTTGGCGCCGAGGCCGTGAGAATTCGAGAGCAGTTGAAACGCCTCCGTCAAGTTGGCGCGCTCATCGCAATCCTTGTGTTTCTGATGACCGTTCTGAGGATGGCCAAGTGTTAATGTGAGGCGTCGGTTGGTCTTCCATGCTAACAAAGCCTTGAACCCCTCCCCGTATGAGGTCATGTTTTGTCTCCACGTTAAGCGGGCCGGGCCTCAGGGAGCAATTGTTCTAGCGACCAGATTTCGTCCGAGACGCCAGCGCCCATTGTGGGCGCTACACACAGTGATGAATGGACACGGCAGAGGCTAAACCAAAAGGGGTCACAAGGCAAGTCGCGGGTGGCGCATACGTCACGACGCGTGTTGTCGTGATGTATGCGCCCTTTGTCGACATGGCAACCGATAGTCCAAGGGTTTTGTTGGCCCCATGGGTCGCCGACATCAAAGGCAATGTCGGCGCCACCCGCGCAGAGATTCTCGATAACCGTGGAAACCCGTCCATTAGCCGCGCACGGGATGCAATGCCCGCTCGACGCCTCGGGGATCGCGCGCGATGACGGTGAGGTAGGCTTTAGCCGGCTGGTCGGGCTCCGAGCGGCCCTGTTCCCAATCCCGCAGAGTTCCAAGAGGGATTCCGAATCGTGCGGAAAATTCCTCCTGGGTGAGAAGGTGTGAAAAAATCACCCAGCCCTGTCATTCCGAGCCCGTTCGCTTCGCTCAGGGTAAACTGCGCGAGGAATTTGCATTTGTCTTCAAGGAGATAAATGCAGATGCTTCGCTTCGCTCAGAGTTTGTGACTTTTTTGAATTTAACTGAAAAGAGGCACTGATAACAAAAGAGCTAAGTGCCCTTAAACGGCCAAAAAAACAAAAAAGTCACAAACTCTCAGCATGACAGCGCGATTTCTTCGCACCTTCGGATAACCTGTAGACGTTCCGCCCGAGGCGAACCAGCGGGTGCCGGTGCCGTCGGTTTTATTGACTACATTGGTACTTGACAAATGGGACGAAATAGGCTAGAATTGTTTTGTGGGGTTGGGCAGGCGGTTCGTCCCTGCCAGTACGCTATGCCAGAAAGTCCTCTTTTGTTTTCGTCCATAGTTCCTGCCTGTGGTTTCTGCCTCCAAGTGCAGTCGAGAAGTCCAGGAGTCAAAGAGTCGAGGAGTGGGAAACCAAGAGCCAACCGCGACCGTCACGCACGGGCCGCAGCGCGGAAGGTGGCGGAGGTTTCCCTACGTCTCGAATCCTCCACATGTCGACCGCAAAATCCAGGGAACAAAGCGAGAATCTCTATGAAAACAAAGGATAAGGTCAAAAAGTTGAGGAGTTAAGGAGTCGAGAAGTTGAGGAATGGAAGACCAAGACCCGACCGAGAGCCTCGCCCTCGGGCCGCGCAGGCCAGAAGACGAGGACGGCTCCTCGACTTCTGGACTGCTCCACTTGTCGATCACAAAATCGGGGGAACAAAGCGAGAATGTATATGAAAACAAAGGACAAGGTAAAAAAGTCGAGGAGTTAAGGAGTCGAGAAGTTGAGGAGTGGAAGACCCAGACCCGACCAAGAGTCTCGTCCCCGGGCCGCAGTCCGGAAGGCAGCGGCTGACTCCTCGACTTCTCGACTCCTCAGCTTCTCGACTGAAAAATCCAGGGAACAAAGCTAGAATATCTATGAAAACAAAGGAAGTCGCCCGGAGCGGCGGGGAGAAACCCCTCACCCGGCTCGCTACTCTCGCCACCCTCTCCCCAGGGAGAGGGCTCCTGACGAGGTTTGCTCGGGAACCCGAGGCAATCCGCGAAATACAAGAATCGCGGGAACGAAGCTAAGAAGTCGTTGAAAACAAAGGAAGACGAACGTTACAAAGTGCGAAAACGAACCAAAATGAAGCCAAGTTTGATCACCAAATGCGGCAAATCGAACCCAAATTCCGAAGTTGCCAGGCGGAACGGAAAAGACCCCTCACCCGTCCGGCGGCGGCTGGAGAAGGCGCCGTCGCCGGACACCCTCTCCCCAAGGGAGAGGGCTGTCGTACTTGACGAGGGCAGCGGCGCAATTCGATTGCCTCGCAAGTGGTTTCTTGCTAAATTGACAAACTTGGTGTGGAGAAGTCGCTTCGTTGCTGCGGTGGTGGCTTTCAGGGCGGCGGGCCGGCAGGCACTAAATCCAATTCAATCATCCAAAGGAGTTAAGAGTTCATATGGCAACTAATTCGAAAGGCACAATCGGAGTACTGACGGGAGGGGGCGACTGTCCGGGGCTGAACGCGGTGATCCGGGCGATCGTGCGTCGCGGCGAGCAGCTTGGATACAAAATCCTGGGAGTGAAAGACGGGTGGAAAGGAATGCTGAAGGCGGACGCGGAGCCGCTGACCTTGGCCTCGATTTCCGGCATCCTGCCGCGCGGCGGGACAATCCTCGGCACCTCGCGCACCAATCCGTTGAAGAAGGAAGAGGACAAGAAAACCCTTCTGGCGAATCTCAAAATGATGCGGATTGATTTCTTGATTGCCATTGGGGGCGAGGACACGCTGGGCGTGGCGCGCAAGCTCGCCGGCGAGAACGTGAAAGTGGTGGGCGTTCCGAAGACCATCGACAACGATGTGGAAGGCACCGACCAGACTTTCGGGTTCGACACGGCCGTCTCCATCGTCACGGAGAACATCGACCGCCTGCACACGACGGCAGAATCGCACCACCGCGTGATCGTGGTGGAGGTGATGGGCCGGCACGCCGGATGGATCGCGATGATTTCGGGCCTCGCGGGCGGGGCGGACTGCATTTTGATCCCCGAGGAGCCTAGAACACTTGACGACATTTGTGGCACCATCCAGCGGCGCCAGGCGCGTGGCAAGAGGTTTTCGATTGTGTGCGCGTCGGAAGGTTTCCAGCTCAAAGGGCAGGACGAACTGGTGACCAAGGACCAGCAACTCGACGCGTTCGGCCACGTTCTGCTGGGAGGAATCGGCGAGCGGCTGGCGAAACTGATCGAAAAGCAGACCGGCTGCGAAACCCGCTCGACCGTGCTCGGCCACATCCAGCGCGGCGGTTCGCCCACCGCGTTCGACCGGGTGCTGGGCACGCGCTACGGAGTTAAGGCCGTGGACTTGATCGAAGAGGGCAAGCTGGGCCACATGGTTTGCCTGAAGGGGAATGAGATTACTTCCATTCCTCTGCTCGAGGCCATGACCCAACTGAAACTTGTGGGTCAGGATTGGATCCGCATGTCGCGAATATTCGAAGGGTAATCACAGCGGCAGGGTTCGCCCACGCTGGTTGAGCTTGCCCACGGAACGGCAAACCGGTTTCACGCGAAGCCGCAAAGTACGCAAAGTTCGCAAAGAAGTGTGAGGGCTTCTCCGTGGCGCTGCTTTGCGCCTTTGCGTCTTGGCGTGAGCTGTTTTGATTTTTGCACACCTCCTACGCTTGTCTCACAGCGTTTCGGCGCAGCCGCAGGCTCGACGTTCGTCGGCTGCTAATTAGGGCGTGGGTGGGACTGCTTGCCGGCGAAATCCTCTTTATTGCGGGTAGGCGCCGGACGTGCACGCACTTTTCCGCGCAGCAGGGACTCGAGATCGAGAGCCAGTCCGGGAAGGACGGTTGAGGGGAGGGAGGCCAGCAAAGCACGAAAGGCGAGCACGGCTTCTTTGGCGATAAGGTCGAAGTCGTGAAAGTCAAGATCGATTTCGGTCCACACTTCCGGAGAGCTGTCGCCCGCCTGCTGCGCCTGGCGGAAGGTGCGGCGGAATTCCTCGGTCACGATCTCCACGGCGCGATTCAGCAGGCGTAACTGAAGCTGGAAGCGGCGCTGCGAGCTGAACACGAATTGCTCGAGCATCTCGTGCACGCGCACGTAATCGACCATGGGTTTGGAGAGAAAGCGGTGGGTGTGAATATTGCGTGGCGTGACCATAAACTGGGCCTCTGGCAGGTGCTTGGTCAGAGTATTCAGGAGCCCGGTAATGATCTTTTCCAAGCCGTACCATTCCGAGGCAGATAGCCGGACCAACCGCCAGGCGATGTCGAAACGGCGGGCGTCGCGCTCTTCGAAAGCGTCGTTGAGGGAGATTCCCAACATGGCAATGCGAGCTTCGATTTCCGGCGCAAATCCGTCGTAGACTAGCCGTCGATCCGATCCCAGGGGCGCCAGACCCGGCGGGGTTTGCTGCTTCGGCAACTGCTTCCAGAGCAAACGTCGGAGCAGATGCCCGACGAGAGTCAGAATCAGGACTCCCACAATCCAGCGCATACCGCCCAGTATAGAGATGGGACTTTGACAATGCAAGGTACCTCCGTACGGGT
>CAWJHY010000026.1:0-7607 GCA_963842495.1 uncultured Acidobacteriota bacterium | reverse complement strand
GACCCCTTTTTGCGGGAGGGGCACTCGGTGGCGTTGCGGCCGGCTGGCACAGGTCTCGCCGCCTCCACATCGAATCAGTGCCGGCAACTTCTGAAGGCCAGTCCTGCCTCGTCTTTTTTGGTTTCGCCCTAAATTGTGATATCGCCGCAAAGGCAATGGGCAGGCCCAGGGGGGTACAAACAGGCAATCCTCTCGACCTTTGTTAGGAACTCGATTAAGACCCAGACGGCAAAACACGCCGACGCGTGAGCTTGTCCAGCCGTCTCTCATTCCTGGGTGGCAGGCCGGCGCTTCAGCGTCGCGGCCTCCTCGGAAGAACGGGTTGCGGCCTGGCTCGTGTTTCCGGCAGCCGACCCAACAGGGGCCGTGGCAGTGGCTGCCATTTCGGATGACTTGTACTTGGGCTCGCTGACGTAACCCCTGACATCGCCCTTGCTGATGCTGTTGATGACCAGTTGCAGGGGCTGCGAATAACCCTCGGGATAAAACAGAACCGGCTCGTACAGGTTCACGTGCTTTTTGCTCACTTCCGAATCGTTCACGATCATCGCCAAGTCACAGTACTTGTGCTTGTCGTTGGATTTGCGCAACGAAATACTCATCGGCCCTTCTCGTGTAAATTCCTTGGACTTCTGAAGATTGAATTCGTAGTAGTTGCGTTCTCCTTTCCTCTCCAGCGCTACAAGCTCCTCATGGTTCTTTGCGATGGACCCATTCAAATTATCGCGGGTTGATTGCAGACTTCCCTCGAGGTCGGCACGGGTCTTCTGAACCGAGTCTTGCGTCTCCTGGATGATCCTTTGTTGATCAGCTAGCTCCTTTTGCTGTTGAGTCAACTCTGACTGCATCTGCTTGCGCCACGGCTCTTCGGACCGGTGCGCGCGAGCAACCGCGACGCGCTTTCGGGGATGACTCTGGACTTTTCCGGGTTGGGCGATGGGAGCTTGCTGCTCGGCCGGCGTTACAGCCGGTTGGGGTGCCGGAGCAGGCGTCGACGTCGCCGCCAGTGCGGGCACAGATTGTGCCGCAAGGAGTTTCTGCGACAGGCTCTGTATCTGGGCATGCTCGAGGTTAAGCTCCGCCGCTAGTTCATCACGACTGGCGGTTAGTTGCTTGAGGGAACGATGTTCCACGAAGGCGTAGACAAGAACCGCACACAAGCCCACCAGCACGAGACCGGTGATAATCCGGTGGCCTCGGCTGGACGACATGTACTCAATCGACCTTTCTTCTTTGACTGGTTTTTCTTCCATGTTTCTCCTCCCACGGCAAGTTCGCATAGCACTGATAGAAGTTGAGAGGAGCAAGTACTCTGCCAAAGGAGGACGTTATAACTGGTGTCGGCTCAAGGGCTCGACCTAAGGCGTGGAGACCAGTCGGAAATTGTTGAAGCCAAAACTACATAGATGGAGAAAAAACTGCTCGGTGGCGCTCATTCGGACTGCGGCCGCATCTCTTCCAGAGATCTGAGAGAAAGAGTCTGAAACGAATCTTGTGGCCGCCGCGGCGGTCCTGGGCAACCACCAGGGTCGCCTCTAGGGTTTTGGGTTTGGCCGGACAGATTCCTCGAGGAGTTTGACCAGGGCGTGAAGGGTCTGATTGACGGGGGTTGGCACGCCTAGTTCCGCACCCCGCCGGACCAGATAGCCGTTCAGAGAATCAATCTCCGTAGGCTTACCGCGAGCGAGATCCTGAGCGGTCGAGGAGGTAGCGTTGGCCATGCTTTCAGAAATCTTCAGCACGGTTTCGACCATATCGACGTCCGGAAGCCGAACTCCGTCGGCACGTGCCACTTCGAGGGCCTCTTCGGTGACCTTGATCATCAACTCGCGCGTCCAGCGATTTCCTCCCGCACGATGGTACGGAGCGCGGCCCAATGCTGAAATCGCGTTGTAGGCGCAATTGATAATCATCTTCAACCAGAGTTCGCCCCGCACGTTGTTCGAGACGCGGCAGGGAACGCCAGCGTGCTCGAAGAGCGACGCCAGGCGCTCCAGTTGGCGCCGGCGCTGCCCGTCATTGTGGGCGCGCCCCGGAAGATCTCCCAGGATGAGATCGCCTCGCCCGGAATGCTTGACCCGCCCCGGCGCAGTCATGGCGGCAGCGACATAAACGACGGCCGCAAAGGCGTCAATGGCGGATGCGGAGCGAATGCGCTCTACGTTGTCTACTCCGTTTTGTAGACTGATAACGGTGGCGTCTGGGGCGAGGTGTGGCGCGAGGGATCTCGAGGCCTCTTCCGTGTTCAGCGTCTTTACACAGAAAAGCACGACCTCGGCATCCCTTGCGGTGCTGATCTCCGTGGATGCCGCAACTTGAATGTGTTGTTGAAAATGCAAGCCGTCAAAGAACAAGCCGTGGCGGGCGATGGCTCCCGCGTGCAGAGGGCGGCCAATCAAGGTCACCGGCGCGCCGGCGCGCGCCAGCATCCCACCAAAATAGCAACCCACCGCCCCCGCACCCAGCACGGCAAGGCGCGGCCAGTTTCCCTCCACTTATCGTCACCCCTCGAATAGCAAGGAGGCAGTCGGCAGATGGGCAGATCAGCAGGTGGGCAGGTCGATCATGGGCCTGTCGGCAAGCAGTGCGTAGTGCCTGTCATTCTAGCCCATTTGCTGCCGAAACCGAGTTGCGCTGCCGGCCCACTGCCCACCTGCCGACCTGGCTATCTGCCCATCTGCCGATCTGCCTACCTGCCCACCTGACTACTGCCTTGCTCCATTTGAATTAAAGCGATACCCGTCCGGATCTTTGCCGCGCACGCGCCGCCACCACACTTGAAAGGTCGGAACGTTGATCGTAATGATGAACAGCTTCCGCAACTTGCCGGGCGGAGGTTGGAGCGGGCGCACACCATGCCAGGAATGGTCGGTGCGCTGGAAAAGCAAGCTGCCGTTTCCCCGCGGGTCGATTTCTGCGCCGACATTCAGGTCATCAAAAGCGGGAGCGGAATGGGGCTTGAAGCGCCCTTTGTCGTCCAGAATCAGGATATGCCCGCCCCAGCCCGCCTCCCAATCTGCATCGGTATTGAAATAGAAGATGTGCGTGGCCAGCTTGCGGCGCGCGTCGCAGTGGGGCGAGACGGCGCACCCTTGCCAGGCAAAGTACCACTCCATAGTCAGGATCAGACGGTTCCCGATCTCCGGACCGAACATCCGGCCGAGAAACGACATGTAGGCTTCCCCGTGGAGCTCCGCAACGAAGTCCTTCCATGGTTCCGCCATGGTGAGGCCGGGCAGGTAATGCAAAAGATAACGGTCATGGCTGCCCTGGCCGTAGGCCCGCTTCTTGCCAACCTGGCGTTCGAATAGCGAGACATCCGGAAGGGTTTCACGCAAGCGCTCGAAACCCTCGGGGGTCAACGTGTTCTGGATATTGACCCAGGGGTAGGGTTGCTGTTGTTGGAATATTTCAGGGCGGATTCCCTTGATACAGTTCTGATCCAGGTATTCCATAATTCTCCCTTCGCACCTCCCTAGTGCCGGCTGCGAGTGGCCGGCTCACTTCCGTCTCCTTGTTGTTCGCCTGCACGCTCTGGAAAGCGCAGACGAACATCGGCGCCATCAGCAGAACCCGAAAGGCATGCTCTTTCCGTAAGAGGCTAATGACAAATTCTGATTGGATTCAGTGCGACCTCCAGGGGATATGGAATTCGCGCTTGCCTTCCAGGAGACAAGAAATACGGAGCGCTCCCCGCGCAATGCATGAACTAGACCAGATTGCGCATAAGAAGTCAAGCGTGACCTGAGTGCAGTATCAGCGTTCGGCGGCTCAGCTTGGTGTAGTGGCGACCCCGCGTTTGCGGGACCGTCCTATGGGGTGCAAAGCCGCCTCACCATCGAATTGAACGGCTTGCGGAGTTAGTGACAATTTGACTGGCTGAGGGGCACGGTCTAGAATTATGCCTTGCATTGGGGCGACTGGTTCAACTTGATTTCGGGTCTTTATTAGGCCGCCATAGCGGCCAAGGTCTTTCCACCAAGAGGTTCCGAAGATTCTCGGGAGGGGTGCTCGGACCTGGGGGGGGGGGTAAAGCTCTGATGTTTTCCCAAACTGACTGCAAACTCCGACCGCGGTTCACGCTCCTGGGACTGATACTCGCCATAGTCGTGCTTAACGGCCTAAGCTTTGCACAAAGAATGCCGGAGGCAGAGAAAGGCCCGTCAGTAGCCTGGCAGCCCGCAATGCAAGGCAACCCGGGCGACTATGTCGGGTGGGAGACATGCGCCGGCTGCCATCGGGCGGAAGCCCAATCTTTTGAGAAGACCCCGCACGCGCATTTTGGAGAGAAACTCCCCACTGCTTCTTTCGCCCCCACGCCCGGAATGTCCGCTTCCGCTGTGGCCGGGAAAAAGATTTACGACGACATGATGTGCGCGGGCTGCCACTCGATTGGCGGCCAGGGGGGAACGAGCGGAGGAGCGCTCGACGACATCGGCGCACGCCGCACGCGCGCACAAATTCTCGAGCGGATGCGTCAGCGCCGCGCCGGCAGCATTATGCCATCCCTGCCCCCCGACATGCCCGACGGGCAAATCAACCAACTCGTGGACTACCTGATGACGCTGACCGGGAAGCCCGCGGCGGCGACCGCCAGTGCCGCTCCGCACCCCAGTGGGGTATCTGGCTGCGAGGTGTGCCACGGGCCGGGCAAAGCTCATGCCGAGGCCGAACAAGACGCGGGCGGCGACCCGGCTAAACAGCTAGCCGGCGCCAAGCTGATCTTCTCCTTTCACGCCAGTCCCAAGGAGAACTCGGAGCGTTGCCTGACCTGCCACATTACGAGCCAGCATCAGGAGAGGTTCGATGAGTCCCAGCACCTGTCAGCGGGAGTCTCCTGCGATCACTGCCACGTGGCGCATCTCGTCAAGGAGGTCGAGGCCCACCGCCGAGGAGCAATCAGCTACGCGCAAGCAGCCTTCTTCGAGGTTCCGCAGATACCGGACCAGACGCGCTGGCTGCACAACAGCCTGCTGAAGGAATCTCAGCCCGCACTCTGTTTCGGCTGCCACGGCAACATCCAGGCGCTGTTTGCCCTGCCCGTGCATCACCGAGTGCCCGAGCAACTGATGACATGCACGGACTGCCACAACCCGCACGGCAGCATCAACCGCGCCAGCCTGAATGACACCAACTGGGAAACGTGCGTCAAGTGCCACGTCGAGAAGCGCGGGCCCTACGTCTACGAGCACCCCGCAGTGAGGGTTTCGGGTTGCGTGATCTGCCACAACCCCCACGGCAGCACCAATCGCATGATGCTGGTGCGGCGCGAAGGCCGGCAACTCTGCTTGCAATGCCACACCGGGTTCCACAACCAGGCCGGCGTGCCCCACGGGCGCCTGGGCTTCCAGACCAGTGGGGAATGCACCCGCTGCCACGTAGCCATCCACGGCTCGAATTTTGACCCTGACTATTTGCGATGAAAGGGAGACCCGATGAGACCTGGAAATCGCTTTACTATCTTTCTTGCGGTGCTGCTGTTTTGCGGCGGCAGGCTGCTGGCACAGGACAACACCGAAACTCCCTTGAGCTTCGGAGGGTTCAACACGCAGGGGTCAGCCACGGTGGGTTACCGTTTCGATGACGTTAAAGGATATCTTCCCATGTTTCAGGAGCTCTCAGATCTGCGGCAGGGCTTCCGCCTGCTGGATTTCAACATGTTCGGCGAGGCTAAGAATGGGGTTAACCCCTTCGCCGATAGCTATTCGCTTTCCATGACGGGGCTGGGCGGCGAGCCCTTCGAAACCGGTCAGCTTACGGTCGGCAAAACCGGCCTTTACGACTTCCGGGCGAACTGGCGGCAGAGCTACTATTACTGGAATCAGAACGACAACCTGGTGCTGCCAATTGCTTCTCTAGTGGGAGTTACAACGGGCCTTACGGATAACCACGACTGGGGAACGGTGCGCAAGTTCGGCTCGGCAGACTTCACTCTGCACGCCACTAACAACCTGCGCTTCAATTTCAACTATTATCGCACCACCGACAGCGGCCCCACCTTCACCACCGAGTCTCTGGATTTCTTTGATTCGCCGAGCTTCTGGGGCACCTTCGCTCGCGCCAATCCTTATTACCTCTATGCGCCCGTTGACGACAACACCAACCGCTTCACCGGGGGCATTGACTATGCGCTCCGCTCCTGGTCCTTTCATTACAATCTGGGCTATCAGACGTTTACGGAATTCCTGAGCTTGAATAATGTGAGCTCGCCGGAGCTGAGCATCGATCCGGTGGCCAGTTCAACCACCGAACCGTTAACCGACCTTTCGCAATCCGAGTACCGTCGCCTCACCACGCCCATCAGCGAGTTTACCTATACGGGGAAGCCGCTCAAAAACTTCGAGTGGCGCGGCGGCTACATCTATTACCGCTACCAGGGACCGGCCACCCTGGACCAGTCTTACAACGGCACCGCCCCCAACAGCTCCGGCACGCTCGAGCCCTATTCGGTGAGCCAGACGGCCCGGGCTACGGTGATCGAGCCCGACAATATTTTGTATCAGAGCTTCACCTACAAGGCCAAAGACTGGTGGGACATTATTGTGGACTATCGCTACTCGCGGTTTTCCACCAGCACCTTGGGGAATTTCGGAAGCTTATTCAACATAATCGGCAGCCCGACGCCGACCACGCCTATCACCACGATTACAACGCCTGCCTCCGGAACCGACTCCTTTGTCTGGCGGGATGGGCTGAGCGACTTCGACTTCAGCATGCTTTTTACGCCCATTCCTTCACTTACTTTGCGGCCCGGCATTCGGCTGCTCAAGGCGGATGTGGAATCCCTCGAAGACGGCGTGGCCGATCCCGCCACCTCCCTTCGCACCAAGACCGCATGGCCGGAGCTCAGTTTCGGCTATCAGCCGTCGAAGACCTTCAGCGTTCGGGGGGACTTCCACACCTTCGACAACGGCTCGTCCTACACGGCGATTACACCCCACACCGAAGTGGCCGGACATCTGATCTTCCGTTACCAGCCGGTGGCGAAAGTCACACTCGAAGACGATCTGAATCTGGCCAACGACAAGCTGATCGACGCCAGCTTCCAGGACGACGTTCACTCCAACTCGACGACTTTATCTTATGCCCTCAACGACCGGTTTTCGATTTTCGGCGGATTTACCTACGACAGCATGTTTGCGGCGGGAGACATCGTTTACGCTCGCGGCACGCCGCCGCTCAATGACTTCTTGCGCGATCAGGAGGTTGACCGGGTGATCCAGGCCGGCGTGGACGCCAAGCCGTACAAATGTTTCGGCCTGCGCCTCACCGGCAATTTCGATCGTTCCACAGGCTTGGGACAGATCAGCGGCGAACCGCCTGCTTACGGTCCCCTCACCTGGCCGCTCGTCACCGGCACGGTTTATGTGAGCTTCCCAAAGGCAGGACGCTTATCTATAGACCTCCAGCGTACGTATTACATCGAGCAGATCATCACCGGAAACAACTTCGGCGCGAACTTGCTTACGATTCGCTGGACGCGCAACTTCTAGGACGATTTCTTGGCTTCCTTATACCCTTCCAAGGAATGGTTATGTTCCTTGTAATACTTGCCCATGTCCGTTAACTCTTTGGGATTTCCCTTGACATGGCAGTCCACGCACTTC